>CAZVHP010000007.1:0-173871 GCA_964627305.1 uncultured Ignavibacteriales bacterium
GTTACTCTCGTGCGCGGCAGGCCTCCCGGCCTGCCCGTCCTGCCACCAACTCTCTGCCCTCCCCCTACCGCCGAGGTCACTCCGGCCGCGGACCTGGCGGCTCCCACTCACGACGATATTCCCGCAACCGCTCCTTACACTCTTCCACGACCCAGATGTTCTCCCGATGCTCCGGAAAACCATCCCAGCGCAGAATGGTATTTCCTCGCAAGTCGCCGTCCGACACACCCAGCGCAAGCTCCAATCTCGTATCATATTCCTCGATGCCCTTGCGACCGGGAGTGTTCTTTCTGCCGTAGCTCGCTACCAGCCACACCGGCACAGGTACGCCATCCACATCCATCTCGATGAGGTGAATCACCGCCAGGTCGGTGTAGGTCACATCGCTGCGACAATGCAGGGCGTTGTCGTACACACCTCCCCGGGGAATGGTCACAGGTCCGGCCGTCGGAATCCTCAGCTCCACTGAGGCACCTGACCTAATGGCATTGACGACACCATCCAGACTCATTGGAATGACGACACGTGACACTTCCCAGTGGCGACCGGTCACTGCAAACAACGGGCGCAGGTCCGATACCCGAATGAATGCGTGAATTGAGGGACTCACAGGTATGTCCGGCGTCGCCTCCGCCTGTGCACCCGCGACCGGATAACTCAACTCACCCTCAATACCAATCAAAGAGACGCGCATGATGAGACAGGTATCGTCCAGGTGGCCCGGTATGAGTCCGGACCACCCCATACTATCGAGACCGGCGACCGACAGGCTGTCACATACTATTCGGCGACAGTCCCGCGACGGACTGACGAAGTCGCGAGCAACGCCTTCAATAGTTTGTGGCTCGTCAAAGATGGTCTGTGCATCCACCGTGAGGCTCATCCACATTATCGCCAACACAATCATAATTGAGAATAGCATACTTCGTAACATTGGTTCTTCTCCTGAAGGGATTATCAGTTCGGTAGCCTGTGCTTATCCCAAATAGCAACAGAATCACCCGCATATCCACCATCGCACACCCTGGTACCCCATTGGGATGAATCAGTAGCGTCGGACGCCAGTGTGTCAAGGATTGCCGGCTCCCAAGCCCAGTTGCTGCTAAGGTACCTGCTGTTTCGGAACCAGCAACTGTCCGTTTCGCTGCCTGCCATGTCGTTCTCCCAATGTGTTATCTCTCCACAGAACTGGACGATCTTCAGCTTAGCAGGGTCGACAAAACTGTTTTGCCACTCCTTCACGCGAACTCCATTCAGGTTTAATGTCACAGTGTCACTGCTCATGAACTCAAAATCAAAGCCGAGCTTTGCATTATCTTGACCTATGTCAACGCCGTAATGAGCGTGAACCCAGTCCAGAATGTAGGTCGAAACCCCTGCCCCGAAGGGGTCGCGAAGCGAGGTTTCGACATCCCTCGAACCTGTGCGCGACTGGCCCGGTGCCCCACCGCTGCTATTCTGTGCGCGGCAGGCCTCCCGTCCTGCCCGTCCTGCCACCAACTCTCTGCCCTCCCCCTACCGCCGAGGCCGCTCCGGCCGCGGACCTGGCGGCTCCCACTCACGACGATAATCCCGATACTCCCGCAACCACTGCTCAAGATTCTCCATTACCACCACATTCTCCGGGTGCTCCGGAAAACCATCCCAGCGAACCAGTGTGTAATCATCATAGCGGAACGTCTGGCCGGCGTGAGCAACTTCCAACCTCGTATCATATTCCTCTAAGTGCGCGCGTTCTTCCACGCTCTTTCTGCCGTAACTGGCGATCAGCCAGACGCATGTCGGCTCCCCTGCGATCACAGTCTCGACCAAATGAAAAACGGCGAGGTCAACGAAGATAAGAGGCGTCCGATGTGTTATACCCGCAATCGCCGTCACTACCCCTCCCCTTGGCTTCAGCGAATCAGGACAGGCTCCACCCAGCACCTCCACAGGTGTCTGTCCGGTAAGCAGAGAACAGGTCGCTTCGTAACTCACCGGTGCTGCCTTCCGCGCTCTTGCATACTCCGGATACGTCAGGGCAAACAACGGGCGGTCGGTCTCGTCATGAATGAATGCGCGCACCGTGGCCGTCTCCGGCACACCGTCCCAATCCCCAGGACCGTTCATTCTCGTTATCCTGTACGTAGCAAACGCATTCATATCCACAAACGACGTCCTGCGTATCACACACGTATCATCAAGCTCCCTCGGCAGCAACCCCCGCCAGCCCATGGTGTCGAGATCGGCGACCGTCAGCATGATCGTCTCCACCGAATCACCCCACTGGGGGGCCTGGAGGGGCGGCACCACGAACCGCACTGCAACGGAATCGCGGTAGTGTGCAATATCATCGACGCGTGTCACAATACCGCTTTCGTCATTCGCCGCAGCGAAAACAGGAAGCAGAACAAGTGTCCACAGCATTGCTATTCTGAAACTCATGCGTCATCCTCCTCACTTCTTGGACGGCAGTCTTATCAAATCCCAGATTGCTAAAGAATCCCCGGAGTACCCACCGTCAAACACTGCCGCGCCCCACTGCGCAGCATCTGTGGCGAAACTATCGAGTGTATCCAGCACTGCCGGCACCCAGGTGCCGGCGCTGTTCATGTACATGCAGTTGCGAAACCAGCAGCTGTCTGAGGCGCTCCCCGCCATATCGTTCTCCCAATGCGTGATCTCGCCAGCGAATTGAACAACCTGAAAATGATAGGGGTTGACAAATCTGTTTCCCAGACCAAGGAACCTCTGATTGTTCACCCAGAACTCGAGATCCCCAGTTCCCGGGTAGTATAACTCGAAGTTTAGCGACTCGCCTTCCTGTCGGATATCCACACTCAGCCAATCAAATATCTGATCGGCTGTGAACCGCCACCTCTGGACAAGATTGCCGCCCAAGGATAGATGCGGCAGAATCTCCACATAAACTGCCGTATCATAGCGCACCGTCGTGTCTGCAACCGTTATATGGCCGTTTTGGAATCCAACCTGAGTCCAATGTCGCACGGTATCTTCAACCCGCGCACTCACTCCTCCCCACGTACAACTGAAGCAAGCTGGCTGTGTCGCGTGCCTGGCACAGAGCTTCCCCCAGCTCGTTTCAAGATCGAATTTCAAGCCCCGCGCATAGTCATTGGTCAGTTTCTGGAAGGCACCGGCATAGTACCTGCTCACCGCCTGTGTGCAGCAGTCCTCGCAATACGAATAATACGGCCACACCGGAGCTGTGAACGTTCCATGCTGCCAGATCGCCTGATCCTCCTGCCACGTATCCGACCTCCAGCGTCGCACCCCCAGCTCATAGTCCAGACCGGGCACCGTGTTGAAATACGCGGCCGTCACACATCCCACCGTATCGTCCCCGGTGTTGTTCATGTTAATCCATCGGCCCCATACATAGTGACTACCTCTTCTCAGAAACGGTTGATACGTTTGGTGCCCATAGGCGTCGAGATCACGAAACCTCACCCAGTAGGTCTCCGCGCAATCCGTCCAACACTGATAGGTAGTGGAATCGACACCTATGATTCTGATTCCCATGTGGCTGGGATGTCCTCCACCCCCGCCACCACTACCACTACACCCACTGCCGCACAACATGAGCACCACGGCTCCCAAACCGATACATACTTGCTTTATCATTTCTACCCCCGAACTTGTTTCTGTGTTCGCTTCCACTTCTGCCCCCGATCAGTATGGACACGCCGGTGGCGCCATCCCGCCGCTGAACATATAGGCCAGCAGGAAGACCAAATCGACGATGTCAATCCGCTCATCAGGGTCACCATCGACGTTGCCCTCCTCCCGGCATGGCGGAGCCGCCCCGCCGGAATACAGGTAGGAGATCAGGTAGGTGACGTCAGAGCCGTTGATGACATCCGCAGGATCACCGTTGACATTCCCTCGGATCCCCTCGCAGCATTGTACACGCCGTTCAACCAGGATGGAATCGACAAACGTGGTATCAGTCGTCCCATAGACCGACTCGGTGCGCACCACGAACTTCATCCAGAAGGTATCAGGATCCTCGGGTTCCAGGTAGTACAACTCATAATGACCGCCGGGAAGATTCATTGCCGGTCCCGCCTGATACACCAGAGAATCGTTCAGGTACACCCAGCGAGTGGTGTTGGTTGTGTTGGTCTGGTGCCAGTCACAGCGAACCACGTCCCAATACCCGGGCACGGGCTGTGGCGTGTACCTGCACTGGCTCCACAGCACTTCCGAACCCAGTACCCAGCTTCTGATGCCGGTATCCTCAGTGAAGAACTCGGTCGTCAACATCTCACCCACAACCACCGGTTCATACCGCTCGGTACCGTTGTATCGCCAGCAGTCCATTTTGGTGATGTACTTCGGATGAAAGAGCTGACGATCACCCGTGCCCTTTTCGCCAAAGACCGCCACCAGTTCCTGAAGATTCGGACTCACAACGTAGATACAGTCATTATCCGTATCAACCACGTACACGTTCCCGTAATAGTCAATTGTCAGATCTGTCAGGAATGCATTAGCGGGAAACATGCCCGGCGGCGTTTCAGTGGGACTCTGATAGTACTTTGTGTTCGCCATAATCAGCTTGTTGTTGCCGGCATCGGATACACAGATATAGGACATTGGGTAGTGGTCGATCTTGTTGCGATAGTAGCACACTGACTGAGGCGACGTCAACTGACCGAACCCCTCACCCCGGCCGAACAGCGTACGACGGTGGGTCGCTGTCGGCGATCCAACCAGATCCAAATCGTAGATCTCAACCTCACCGTTGCCATAGTCTATCACAGCCATCTCGAACACATCACTGCTCGGCCCGGAGGCCGAAGGGATACGTACTGCATCTACGTCGCCCACACCATCGAAATCGTCCGCCACCGTCATCCTGTGAGTCCACGTATCGTCGGCCCAGTAGACATTGTACACCTGGACACGGCTATTGAAAAAATCGGCTACAAACCAGTGCTGCCCAACATATGCCAACCCGGCCGGGTGATAAAACTGCAGAGGTCCTGTACCCGGCCCCCCGCGTGCATGACACCAGTTCGCGTCAGGAACATAATCGTGGCGAGATGTCGCAATGATGCGACACCTTGCCCAGTCCGCGACAAACACAAAAGACTGATCCCACGATGTGCCCTCCTCGTCGAAGGACAGGGCAAGGATGGCGTCCGTACCGTCAAACATCTGCTTACCCTCGAATACCAGCTGCTCGAAAGGCGAAATGTCTACTTCGTAGTAGAATGAACTGGTCAATCTCGTGTATCCCGGCACAATCTCTGTGGGATTCATTGTCAGTGTGCTTTGGTAAGAACTTACATCACGTGACACTCGTGCTTCCCCCGTGCCGGTCGATGGAGCCATTCCGTCGTACCTGTCAAGCCAGACATCCGCCAGTTGACCGAAGCAGTCGATTGAGGCAGCAGGATCCCGGAGTGTAGGTGCCGTTTGTCCTGACACAAACTCCAGGGCGATATCTCGTTCTGCCGCGAAGACTTCGCCTGTCAGCCGCAAAACTGCGGTAATACGCCAGCCGCTCTCCATCGACTGTATTCCGCCAATCTTGCCGATACTGAACTACGGCTTGCTGGGCTGTGTCCTGAGTGCTTGGTTCCATGCGAGTGCAGCTGCATCAAACGCAGTCAACACTGATTCCGCAACCTCTGCCTGCAGAATTCGCTCAATGTGATCCCGATTGAAGCGACTTGGCTCATTCGCGTAGTCACACAGGCACATCAACGCCAGTTGCATCTTCATTTCCGACGTCTCAGCTACCTCGTGCAGGCTGATCCCAACAGCCCGTGGCTCACCCATCAGCAGAATGAGCATCCCGGAGAGCAAGACCAGGCTGCTCCTTTTCACAGCAAATTGCATACACGCCTCCTCTTGAGTCTGAGCCCCTTGGGTTGGGCCTGCGCCGGCGGTCGGCAGAGGCCAGCCCAACGAACATCTATTACAGCCCTCCTGCTGTACCCGACCACCGCAGTGGGCACAACAACGCGACATGGCACTTGATTACTTTCCTGATCGGCGTGCGTTAGAGAAACGCGTCAGACGTCTAAACAGAAACTGCCACTTAACAGCATTCCGTAGACCATCGCTTGCGTCACCAACAAGAACGCAAACTCCGACCTGTTTGTCAACAGGTTCCCCCCCCAGTTTCCCGACAACTTCACACCAACTCCCCCCGCCGCCCCCATAGATGAAAGCGATACGCTCGCAACACAACCGGGCGAAACACGGACAAACTGCTTCGGGAAGGAGAACCTCATGGCCGATTACCAAACCGCTCTGACCGGTCTTCTGCAGCGCGAGGGCGGCTTGAGCAATCACCCCCATGACAACGGCCGCGAGACCTATGCCGGCATCTCGCGACGCTTCCACCCCGACTGGCCGGGCTGGCGACTCATCGACGCCTGCCGGGCGCATCCGACCTTCCCCGACAACCTGGCCGATCTGGCGTGCCTCCGGCGAGAGGTCACTTCCTGGTATCGTGGCCACTACTGGGACCACATCGGCGGCGAGCACATCGCCTCGCAACGCGTTGCCAACCGCCTGCTGGATATGGCTGCCCACCTGGGACTCAGGCGGGCAGCCCGTATCCTGCAGCAAACCCTCAACCTCCTGCTGCCGCCGGACACCCCGCCGCTGCGTGTCGACTGCCTCATCGGCCCGCGCACCCAAGCCGCCATCACCAGCCTGAACCACTCCGGCCGCGCCGACATCCTCGCCATCGCGCTGTCTGTCCGCCAGGGCGCCCACTATCTCACCCGCGCCGAACAGGACCTCACCCAACGCGCCTTCCTCCATGGCTGGCTGCGCCGCCTCAACCCCGTCTGAGACTCGCTCACCACTGCCTGACCACCTGTCAGGACGCCGCGCACCCCGCCCACAACAGAAAACGCCGGAGCTTCAGAACAAACCCCGGCGCCTGCTGCTTTAGCTTCACGCGAAGCTACCGCAATTCACAGTCTGCCATCGACAACTTACAGCAAATCCCCTGTCCACCAGATAAGATTCTCCAGAAGACCCGAATGCACCCCGCCGGCCTCATACCGAATGTTCCCCTCCGCATCGATCACGCACAGATGCGGTATACCCTGCACCCCATAGGCGCGAGCCATATCGTCATTGCCGTACAACAGCGTCATATCGTACCCGTTCTCCTGCATGTACGTCTTCTGCTTGACACTCTGTGGCTCCCACACATTCACACTGAACACCCGCACCCGGTCCTGCGCATGCTTCTCCACAAACTCATCCAGCATCGGCATCGCCATGCGGCACGGACCACACCACGTCGCCCAGAAATCCAGCACCACCACCGTCCCGCGAAGGTCCGCCAGGCTCACCATGTTCCCCTCAGCATCCGCAAGCGTCCAGTCCGGGGCCGGTCGGCTGATCTTGCCCGCCAGCGCCTTCGCCCGACGCTCCTCGGCACCGTTGTCCCAGTTGGCCTGAACTGTGGCCACGATAGCATCATAACGCGCATCGTCGCGAAGCGGCGCCATGTCAGGGTCCTGACCCATGTGCCAGGCGTCATCCCACCCGGCCGCCGCCGCCTTCTCCAGATACGCAAACGCCGCCTCCGCGTCCCCCTTCAATGCATACAAACAGGCCACGTCATACACCCCCCCCTTATCCTGTTCAAAGTCCTCCTGCGACATCACAAACTCAATCGCAGCCTCGAACCGCCGGGCATCCACCAGCACCGTCCGATAGAAATGATTCATGTACGTCTCCTGCTCGTCGACCGGCACACCCCCCGATGCCACCATCTGCTCGACAAACTCCTGCACCGTCTGCTTCGCCCGAGCCACATCACCCGCCCCCGCATAACACGTCGCGTAATCAACGGGAGTCGCCCACGACGGATTGATCGCCTTCACCTTGTCAAGCGTCCCCTCCAGAGCGCTCCAGTCACCGACGTGCACGTGATAGCCCTTCAAAAAGCGCCACGACAGCGGATCCATCGGCTCAATCTCGGCAAACGTCACAAAATGCGGCCCGTCTGCCGCCACCATCGCCTCCAGCGCCGCCGTCTCGTCGGTCTTCTCGGCGCCCTCGAACAGCTCCTTCGCATACGTCGCCGTGATCAACCGATACCCATACGCCCACTCAGGATCCATCGCAACTACCCGGCGTCCGATCTCGATCCGCTCCACCGACGATGGCACCACCCGCCCCAGCAAATACAGGTGAACCGCCGACTCCGGATGCGCCTGTGCCTGCTGACGCGCAAACGCCAGCACCCCCTCGGGATCCATCTGCTCCCACGACGACTGCACCGTCCGAAGCACATCAATATCACCCGCGTTGGCCATGAAGTCCTTCATCAAGACCACCAGTTCCGCCTCGCCCGAGGCCTCGCCAACCTTCGCCTGATATGCCTCCATCGTGTACTCAGCCGCCGGTACCCCCACGGCCACCGCCAACAGCAGCACCACTACTGCCCAACCCGTCATTCGATGCGACTTCATCTGCATCCTCCACATGTTGTTCAAACCTGTCTGACTGCTAATATGTCTATCAATCAAATCCACAAAGTCAGGTTAGTCAAGCACGGAGATTCACTCCCGAATGCCCTCCGCCGGACTCCTCCGCGCCTTCACCCGGCTCGCCTCAGTCGACCAGTCGCCCGGCATCTGCCGGGGAATCAACCGTCGGCAACCGCAAATCAGCCGCCCGCGTCTGCAACACCGTCCGCAGCCACTGCTCCGGATAGCCCACATCCTTCGGCCGCCCCGGCTCTTCGGCCACGTAACCGTCATTGTACTTCGCGAACAGGTATTCAGCCAGCTCGCGCCACCGACGAACCACTTTCTCCCCGGCGCTCAGCGAGTAATCGGTCACATAGGCACGCATCAACTCCGGGTCGGACTTCAACAACGCCACCGCCGTCCGGTCCACCGCCGGTTGCAGCCGGATGAACTGCCCCTCCAGCGCCTCCTGTACCGCCTTGATCTCCGGATACATGTACTGAAACTTCAGGCACGCAAAATTCGCCACCACATTGAATACCCAGAAAGCCGACTCCCAGCTGAACGCCCGATAGTTACCCACCGTATACGCCTCCGGAAGCCCCTCAATCGAACAATACAGCGGCACATAACACGTCGTGTACGTGTCATCAACCCCGTACCAGATCACCCCGCCGACCTCATCGGGCAACCAGCCCCGCGACTGCGACACAAACGAAAACCCCGTCTGCTGGGTCGAGATCGGCCGCTCCCACGCATAAGCAACACTGTCCACCTCCCACGTCATCGGCCGCCAGCGATTCGGGCACCCGTACGGTCCCGCGTCCACCCCCTGCGTCATGTCATACGCCGTCCCCTCGTAGTGATCGCGCATCAGGTCGAATACGTCCTGAAGGCTCAGCTTCCCATCCGGCTTGATCCACAACGGATACGGCTCCGCCCCCTCAACAGCCCGGTGGTAGTCCGGCGACAACTCCAGCGACGGCGCCGCGCGCCTGAAAATGCTCCACACGCGCGCCGAGGCGTAGCGCTGATTGCGCGCGTTCGACGGACAATACGCCTCGTTAAACCGGAATGGTTCCCCGCTGTCGGGATCATAATACCCCCGCTCGATCGCAAACTCGATCACGTGCCGACTGTAACGGCAGTTGTCCGAGTCATCCAGTGGAATCGTCCCTATCCGCGCCTTGTTGGCATGAGCGCTGATGTAACCGTCCGGCACCCGCACCGCCACCCACAGCGCCCCGTCAGTTACCCGCCCCTGATTGACTGAATCCGGCCCCGGGCCGATGATCTCCAGAATCCACGCCTCCTTGGTGTCAGCGATAGAAATCGACTCCCCCGTCGACCCATACCCATACCGGGCCACCAGGCCCGTCATGACGTCAATCGCCTCACGGGCCGTCTTCGCCCGCTGCAGCGCCAGTTGCATCAGGTCCCAATAATGCAGCATTCCGTCGGGGTTCCGAAGCTCCGGGCGCCCGTCGAAAGTTGTCTCGCTGATCGCCAGTTGGTGTTCGTTGATCAGGTTCACGACCGCATACGTGTGCTCCACCTGGTCGATCCATCCTTTCACCTCACCTCCCCAGCGAGTAATCGCCAGCGAATCGCCGGGCGGATACTCAGCCGCCGGCGTCCGGCTCAGGTGCGGATGGAAGCACCCGTCACACGTGTACGTAATCATCACCGAGCCGTCGACCGAGGCCCCCCTGGTCACGAGCAGGTTCGTGCAAGCCTCCCCCGAGGGCGTCCCCAACAGAAACAGGGCACACATCAGCAACACATGCGTTCTTGACATAACAAACGTCCTTTTGGAAATGGATTGCGTCGGTATTTCCCATAGTGGTGCGCCGTGACTCCGTTTGTCAATCAACTTTATCACGGCTTGCCACCGACGACTGTTTTGACTACCATGGACGTCAGGAACCAAACTCCGCTGACGGAGTTATCAGACGAAGGAGATCTACAGTATGGCAAGCGAAGGCCTCCACGAAAAACCCGAGCTGCTCTCGGCTGCAACCATCGATATGCATCGCGCTATCGTCTCCCTGATCGAGGAACTCGAGGCGGTAGACTGGTACAATCAGCGCGTCGATGCCTGCGACGATGACGAGCTGCGCCACATCCTCGAGCACAATCGCGATGAGGAAAAGGAACACGCAGCTATGGTGCTCGAGTGGATTCGGCGCAAGGACGAAACATTCGACAAGGAACTCCGGGATTACCTGTTCACCGACAAACCGATTGCCCACTGACGACTGTGACCCCAATCAGAACCACCGCCGGTCATCGGCCCACAGCGAACGTCGATGGCCGGCATGGCAATGCTGCTTCACATCACCGGCGTCGCCCGCCAAACCGATTCGTCGCCTGCATCCGAGCCGAAGGCCCTGTGCCAGACCGACGGAACCTGCCGTCGCCCCCCCGTGTTGTAGCTATAACGCAATTCATCGATACCATAAATGATGCGGGATAATCTCATGGATCGAAAGCAATTAGCCGAAAGATTCCTCGCTGTCCGCAAGTTCTCAGAAGAACTGTGTCAGCCTTTGGAAACCGAAGACTTCGTGGTGCAGACTATCGATGACGTCAGCCCCCCCAAATGGCACCTCGGCCATACCAGTTGGTTCTTCGAGCAAGTCATCCTCGAGCAGTTCGAGGCCGATTTCAGAAAATACCACCGGGACTACTACTACATCTTCAACTCCTACTATCACAGCTTCGGCGAGCGATTCCAGCGCAACCTCCGCGGCACCCTCTCCCGACCAACTGTCAGGCAGGTGCTGGACTACCGGGATACCATCACCGCCCGGACGGCCCGCCTGATCGAGCAGGCAAGCGAGCAGGACTGGCCCCGGGTCCTCTCATTGCTGGAGTTGGGTATCAACCACGAACAACAGCACCAGGAGCTCTTTCTCACCGACATCAAACACATCCTCGCCAGCAACCCCCTTCGCCCCGCCTACATCCGGCGGGAGCACCAGCGCGCCGAGATACCGGACCAGATGGGCTGGGTCGAGATACCCTCGGGACAGATCGAGATCGGCTATGGCGGCAACGGCTTCGCCTACGACAACGAAAGCCCGCGACACACCAGCTATATCAACGACTTCAAACTGGCCACCCGCCCGGTCACCAATGCCGAGTACATGGAGTTCATGAAGGACGACGGCTACGAGGATCACCGCTGGTGGTTCGCCGATGGCTGGGATATCGTGCAGTCCGAGGGCTGGCAGGCCCCCCTCTACTGGGAGCTGGTCGAAGGTACATGGATGGTCATGACTCTGCACGGCTTCCGCCCGGTCGATCCTGCCGAGCCCGTCTGCCACGTCAGCCATCACGAAGCCCACGCCTACGCCCGCTGGGCCGACAAGCGCCTGCCCACCGAAACCGAGTGGGAAATCGCCTCCCTGAAGCAGGCCATCGATGACAATCGTGGCGCCTTCGCCGAGGACCGTATCTTTCACCCGGTCGCCGCACCGCTCTCCGGGGGCGACGGCTTCCACCTGATGTTCGGCAACCTGTGGGAGTGGACCGCCAGCGCCTACCAGCCATACCCGGGGTATCGGCAGGCGAAGGATGCGCTCGGGGAGTACAACGGCAAGTTCATGAACAATCAGATCGTGCTCCGGGGCGGCTCATGCGCCACCGGGCGCAGCCATATCCGGCCGACCTATCGCAACTTCTTCCAGAGCGATAAACGATGGCAGTTCACCGGGATCCGACTGGCCGATGACCCCCGGTAAAGAACACCGACTGACCAACCGATACCAAAAACAGGATGCCACAACAAACAATCAAGATAGTCAGCGCCGCCGATTTCGCACGCAACTTCGGCGCCCGCGAGGCCTTCGCCCTCGATGTCCTCGTCGGCCTGTCTGAAACTCGGAAACGCCTCCCCTCACAGTATATGTACGACGCCGAAGGCAGTCAGCTCTTCGAGCAGATCACGCAACTCGAGGAGTACTACCCCACCCGTTGCGAACTCGACATCCTCCGGCGTCACGCCGACCGCTTCACCCAATTGGCCGACAATCAGCCCTTCAACCTCATCGAATTCGGCGCCGGCAGCGCCCTGAAAGCATCCTGCCTGATCGAGGCCTTCCGCAAACACCAGCTCGACTTCCAGTACGTGCCCATCGACATCTCCCAATCCGCACTCGAACAACTGGCCGAGGACATGATCGGCCGCTTCCCCGATCTGGACCTCATGGCCCTGATCAGCGACTACTCCACCGGCATCAAGTGGCTCAACAACCGCTACCGCCGCAGAAACATCGCCATCTTCCTCGGCAGCAGCATCGGCAATTTCAGCCATGCCGAGGCGCGCATCTTTCTGCGCTCCATGTGGAACGGTCTCAACAACGGCGATAACCTGATCATCGGCTTCGACCTCAAGAAAGACATCGAGCTGCTCCTCAAGGCCTACAACGACCCGAAAGGCGTCACGGCCGAATTCAACTACAACATACTCCGCCGCATCAACCGCGAACTCGGCGGCGAATTCGATATCGAAAGCTTCCGGCATATCGGCACCTACGATGTCTTCTCCGGCGCCATGGAAAGCTACCTCGTCAGCCTCAAGGCACAGGAGGTCTTCATTCATGCCATCGGCCGCTCGTTCTCCTTCCGCCCCTGGGAACCAATTCATGTCGAGTACTCATACAAGTACCTCGAATCGGATATTGAAACCCTCGCTGCTGAAACCGGCTTCGAGGTCATCGAACACATTTACGACTCCAACCGCTGGTTCATCGACTCCTTCTGGCGCGTGCGCAAGAACGACACCGACGGCACCACCCGGCTGGTCTGATCCATTCTCAGAGGTATCCCAGTCACACCCGCAGGTTAATCAACACGATCGAAAGCACCGCCAGGGCCACCACCGCCCGGTCACGTCCGGTGAGTCGCTCCCCCATGAACGCCGCACCGAACAGCGTGATGACAAGAATCGTCCCCGCACCGTAAGCAGGAAACACGGCCGCCGCCGGAATGCGATCCAGCGCCTCGATCAGGAAGGACGAAGAGAACAGGTTCGGCAACCCCACCGCCACACCGGTCAGGATATCCCGCCTGCGAACCGGAAGCCCCCTGCGAACCGTCACCACAAGACTCAGCACAAAGGCAACGAAGAACGTCACCAGCAGGAATATCGCCTTGTCCTCCAGCAGGCCGTGCCGCTGAAACACCTTGTTGCTGAACTCGGCCAGCCCGCCGAAAGCAAACAGCAGCAACAGCGAGGCCTTCAACCCCCGCCTCAGACGGTCCGCCGGACGGTTGACCAGCACGATCGACCCCACCGCCAGCGCAATCCCCAGCCACTGGATCGTACGCGGCATCTCCTGCCACAACACCAGCGAGAGCGACATCGGCACCAGTATCCCCAGCTTGGCAAAGGCCCCGGGCAGACTGACACCATGATTGCGGACCGAAATCTGATAATAGATGAATGCCAGAAAGAAAAACACCCCCGCCACCAGCCCGACACACACCGCCCACGCCTGACTGGCGCTGCCGGTCAGAAGGTCCGCCCGCCCGGCCACCGCCCCGGCCAACTGCGGCAAACTGTCGATTATCCCCCCGATCGACGGCAGCGATCGCCCGTCGACAACCAGTGTTGCCACCGCCGTGATACAGGCCGTAACATAATTGGCTGTCGTCACGGCATAGCGGTTCATGTCACGGGTTTCGCTGATCCGGAAAATGAGCGCAATCGAGGCGCTGCATCCGATCGCCAAAAGCAAATACAGCATGACCGCCCAACGCCGCCGGTGCAGCCGTCAGCTAACTGCCGGACCCACCGCGATCACCACCGGGCCGCCTGCGGGGAGGACGCGAGCGCCTGACCGATTTCGTCGCGCTCGGGGCACTGTAGTCGACCGGCTCCGGAGCCTGCTGCTGCGACTGCAGCGTCTCCTGGTAGTAGTCATCCAGCAGCATCGCCATTATTGAATGATTATCCCCCTCGGCAATCGCCTCCGCCAGCGGTGCGAAACGCTGCATGCGCTCGACCTGTACCCGGTCGCGGTTACGCAGCCGCGCCTCCAGCGCCACCAGCAGCCGCTCGGAAACCACGCGCTGCACATCGGCCTCGCTCGGCGGCGTTCTTTCCAGCAGGTCGATCTCGAAACGGGCCGCGATACGCCGCAGTTGCGTCAGTTGCTCACCCGACACCAAAGAGATATTCACGCCGCTGGCTCCGGCTCTTCCCGTACGCCCCGCCCGATGAATATACGCCTCCGGATCCTCAGGTGGCTCGTACTGAATCACGTGCGACAACGCCGGAATATCGAGGCCGCGTGCCGCAAGGTCCGTCGCCACCAAAAATTTCAGCCGGGCCTGCTTCAACCGCTCCAATAGCTTCTCTCGCTTCTTCTGCGGCAAATCCGCGCTCAGTTCATCAGCATCGTAACCAAACCGCTGGAGCACGACCGACACGTAGTGCACCATCTGCTTCGTGTTGCAGAAAATCAGTGCCGAGGCAGGATTCTCCACCTCGATCAACCGCACCAAAGCGCGATCTTTCTCCATCGGGGCAACATTGTAAAACGCCTGCTCGGTCTGCGGTACATGGACCACATCGCGAGACAGGCTGAGCATCTGCGGATGCGTCAGAAACTCCCCGGCCAGCGCCATCACGTGCGGCGGGAATGTGGCCGAAAACATGTACGCATTGCTCAACCGGCGCGGAAGGTACCGCTTGATCTCCTTCATGTCCGGGTAGAACCCCATGGAAAGCATCCGGTCAGCCTCGTCGAAAACGAGTATCTCCAGCCCTCCCAGCCGCAGCGTGCCGCGCAGCAGGTGATCCAGGATGCGGCCGGGAGTGCCAACCACAATATGTGCCCCCTTCTTGAACGCCTCCATCTGGGCACCGTAACCGACACCACCGTACACGGCAATCGAACGCACCCCGCTGTCCCCGGCCAGCATCTTGCACTCGTTGAACACCTGCAGCGCCAGCTCGCGAGTCGGCACCAGGATCATCGCCTGCGTCTCGTTTCGGTTCGGGTCCATGCGGTGCAGAATCGGCATGACAAAGGCCCCGGTCTTGCCACTGCCGGTGCGCGACTGCACCATCATGTCGCGCCCCGCAAGTATGTACGGCAACGTCTTGGCCTGCACCGGCATCAATTCATTCCAGCCGGCTCGCCCGGCAGCCTGCCTGATCGCCTCCGGCATCTGCGACAAGGTCACTTCCGGGAGGGCGTCCTCCGGCTCAACCACATGTTCCTCGCGCGCGGTCTTCTCAGCCTGGGTCGGCTCGTCTTTCTTGATTTCTCTCTTCGCTCTTCTCATATCTTCCTGTCTGTCTGTGATAACCCCGCAGGCCCTGCGGCCCACATCAGCACCAAAGTAAGCCTTTGACCCGCCGTTGTACAGCACCAAATTGACTGCCGCGCATCCGAATGGCCCCCGCCTGCAGTCACCGCTTGCCAACTGCGATTCGCTGCGTATAATGGGAATGTACTCCACAACGAAAGAGACTGTTTCGATGACAAACTACACGACCAGAATAGCGCAGGAACTCAGTGTCTCACCCAGCCAGGTCGAGGGCACCATCCGGCTGCTCGATGACCAGGCCACGGTTCCCTTCATCGCCCGCTACCGCAAAGAGGCAACCGGCGGCCTGGACGAGGTCGCCATCACGACCATCCGCGATCGCCTCGCGCAGCTTCGTGCCCTCGACGAACGCCGCGACGCCATCACCCGCTCCCTGACCGAGCGCGAACTGCTGACCGATGAACTGCAACACAAACTCAACGCCTGCGAGACTATGGCGCAGCTCGAGGACGCCTACCTGCCTTTCCGTCCGAAGCGACGGACACGCGCAACCATCGCCCGCGAGAAAGGCCTGGAGCCGCTGGCGGAACTGCTGTTCGGACAGGACAGCTTCGATATCGACAAGGCCGCCCGCACGTACGTCGACCCGGACAAACAGGTGGCCGACACCGAACAGGCCCTGACCGGCGCGCGAGACATTATTGCCGAGTGGGTCAACGAGGACGCCGACGCCCGCGGCCGTCTGCGGCGCATGTTCGAACGGGAAGCCCTTATCACCTCAAAGGTCAACCGCACTCAGGAACAAACCGGCGCCAAGTATCGGGACTACTTCGAATGGCACGAACTGGCCGCTCAGGCGCCCTCGCACCGCCTGCTGGCCATGTTCCGCGGGGAACGCGAGGGCGTACTCAGACTGCATATCGCCCCCGAAAGAGAACGAGCGCTCGATCTGTTGTGGGGAATATTCGTCATTGGAGCCACCGCCGCGTCAGAGCAGGTACGCGAGGCCGTCACCGACAGCTATGACCGTCTGTTGCGACCGGCTATGGAGACCGAGTGGCGCGGACTGCTCAAACAGCGCGCCGACGAGGAAGCCATCCGCATCTTCTGCGCGAATGTCCGGGAGCTGCTGCTGGCCCCGCCGCTGGGACGCAAGCGCATCCTCGCCATCGACCCCGGCTTTCGCACCGGGTGCAAGGTTGTCTGCCTTAATCATCACGGCAGCCTGGAACACCATGACACCATCTTCCCTCACGAGAAGAATGAGCGCGGCCGGCGCGCCGCCGAAACCATCCGGGAACTAATCGAGCGCTTCCGCATCGAGATCATCGCAATCGGCAATGGTACTGCCGGGCGCGAGACCGAGCAGTTCATCCGGTCGCTTGACCTGAGCCCTGAGATCGGGGTCGTCATGGTCAACGAGGCGGGAGCATCGGTGTATTCCGCCAGCAATGCCGCTCGCGAGGAGTTCCCCGACAAGGACGTCACCGTGCGCGGGGCGGTCAGTATCGGTCGACGGCTCATGGACCCACTGGCCGAACTGGTCAAGATCGACCCCAAAGCCATCGGGGTGGGCCAGTACCAGCACGATGTCGACCAGAAAGCTCTGCGGTCGGCACTCGATGATACCGTGCTCAGTTGCGTCAACAATGTCGGCGTCGAACTGAACTCGGCCAGTCAGCAGTTGCTCGCCTACGTCTCCGGGCTGGGTCCGCATCTGGCGCGGCAGATAGTGGCCTGGCGCGAACAGCACGGTGCTTTCGCCAGTCGCGATGACCTGCTGAATGTGCCCCGCCTCGGCCCCAGGGCCTTCGAACAGGCGGCCGGATTCCTGCGCATCGCCGAGGCGGCCAATCCGCTCGACCGCAGCGCCGTCCACCCCGAAAGCTACCCGGTGGTGCAGCGCATGGCCCGGGACCTTCAATGTGACATCGCATCGCTGATCGAAAACGAAAACCTCAGGCAGCGCATCGATGTTAATCGCTATGTCTCAGAACGAATCGGCCTGCCCACCCTGCAGGATATCATGAACGAACTGGCGCGACCGGGACGCGACCCCCGCGACGCTTTCGAACCATTCGCATTCTCTCAGGCGGTCAGCACCCTCGAGGACGTACAGCCGGGCATGACCCTGCCGGGAATCGTCACCAACGTTACCGCTTTCGGAGCCTTCGTCGATATCGGCGTCCACCAGGACGGACTGGTGCACATCAGTGAACTGGCGGATAAGTACGTCACTGACCCCAACGACATCGTGAAAGTGCAGCAGCGCGTAACCGTCCATGTACTCGAGGTTGATCTTGAGCGCCGGCGCATTGCCCTGTCGATGCGTCGCCAAAACAGCGATCACTAACCGCCCTTCAGGGCTGCAACTTTTCAGTCATCGAGGTCCCAGGGGAAGAAACGGTGTCGGCCGCGTTTGGGAGGTTTGATCTGCTGATGGCGTTCGTGCACAAGCTGCCCGAATTCCGCGCCAAGAATGAACACGATCGAGCTGTAGTATATCCAGAAGACAACCGCGATACCCACCAGATAGGCGCCATAGATCCGCTGCAGGTTGACGGCATTGGCGAGGTAGAAGCCAAACAACTCCTTGGCAATCACCCAGAGAATGGCGGTGGCCAGCGCACTGGCCAGCGCGGCGCGTTTGGGGGGGCGCCTTGTCGGCACCATATAGAAGATGAACAGAAAGGCCAGCGTAATCAGGACAAACTGACCCGCCCAGATGACCACGCCGACCACCAGTCCGGTATCGAAGGGCGCCAGAACGGCGATCTCTTCGGTTAGCCGCGTGACAACGCTCAGCAGGGGAAACACCGTAGTCGACAACAGGAAGTACGCCAGCACCATCAGGATCAGCCCGAAATCGCGCAGCTTGGAGACAAGGATGGATTCCGAGTCGTTGATCTTGTAAACCTGGTTAAGAATCGTGCGCATGGCTCCAAACAGGCCCGATGATGCGAACAGCAACCCGAAAAAACCCAGGGCGCCGGCCAGCCGCTTGTACATCGTGAATTCGCGGATCCTCTTGAGAACTATCTCCTTAATGAAGTCCGCGTATTCCGGGTACGGGATGGCGTTGTCGATGAAGCCCACAATATCATCGGTGATCGACTCCCGCGTCAGCAGAAGACCGATAACCGCAAAGACGATTAGCACCAGTGGCACCATGCAGATCAGCAGCGAAAACGCCAGGCCGCCGGAAGCAAGGAACACGTGGTGCCGGTCGGCGCGATTGTACACACCGCCGACATAGTACCTGGTGGTTTCCCAGGCTGCTTTCAGTTTGCCGACAGGCACCGTTGTCTATTCTCCATTACCGGCATTTCTGTGGACGCGCAGCGGCGGCGCGCTACCATCCTTGCCCTGCCCCATGTACACCGTGCGATGCGGGAACGGGATCTCGATACCCTTCTGATCGAAGGCGATCTTCAGGCGACGGTTGAACTCACGCCCCACGAACCACTGGCGGATCGGTTGGGTCTTGATGCGCGCCTTGATGATCACGGCCGAATCGGCAAACTTGTCAACCCCGAGCACCTCTATCGGCTCAAGAATGAAATCAGCATACTTCTCGTCGTTCCGAAGGCTCTCGTCAACTTCGCGCATCACCGCAATCACTTCATCGGTGTTCTCGCGATATGCCACACCCACTTCCAGCGGATAGAACGAAAACTCCTTGGTCATGTTGGTCACGGTGTCGATCATACCATTGCGCACATAATGGACATTGCCGGCGAGGTCCCGCAAAACAGTGTTGCGCAACGTGACGCGCTCGACAATGCCGCCGCGGCCGCTGATCTGGACAACGTCGCCGACCCGGATCTGGTCCTCGATCAGGATGAAAAACCCGCTGATCACATCGGAGACCAGATGCTGAGCACCGAAACCGACCGCCACACCGATAATGCCGGCCGCGGCCAGAATCGGCCCGATATTGACACCGAATTGACCAAGGATGATCATGAACACGATAGCCCACAACCCCACGACGACCACGTAGTTGACCAGTGAACTGAGCGTGGCCGCGCGCTTTTTCATCTCACCATCGAACTTCTCGCGCTCCAAAAGCGTACTGAACAGGCGCGTAATCAGCAGTTTCAGGACCTTCTGAGTGATCAGGGCCACAACGACTATGATGAGAATGCGGATGGCCATACCCAGAAGCATGGGGTAATCCAGACCCCTGAAGAATTCCGAAAAGAAACCAAGTTCCATTGGTCACATCCCTGTTTGCAGTTGTTGCGTAAGCACGCGGCGCTCTGGCCGTCCGAACCACAGCAGCTTTGGCGCCTCGTATGGCAAATAAAGGAGAATATACCACAGATGCAAGAGCGCAGAACAGCCAATCCGCATGGGCCGTCCCGGGGATACTCATCCTGTGCCACGTCACTGCCGCGCCACGAACGAACGAGTGCCGCGATCCATACTGTACTGGCCATAACACATTGGCGGGGCATTAGTTCACATGTGTCGGCGATGGGCCATTCGGGCCACCGGAGCACTCGCCACGATGATACACTCGCCCGCTGCAAACCTGCATGACCGCCCACAAGACCGTCTTGCGCCGACAGCACAGACGCCCGCAGGAAAAAACACTGGTGGGAGGGAACCAACGCCAACCAAGATACGTTATCAACAATAGTTAGACAAATGCGATATGATAGCGAATATCAATAGACAACCTGCAAACATAACGGCTGAATGGTGAATCAGGACAAACGCAATCGCGCTCCGGCAGCCGCCAAGAGGACAACATGAAGGCAATGGAAAAGGCAATCGAACTGACCAGAACTGAATCGACCGATCAGGAGTTCTCAGTCCATACCGTGGACGAGCTGGTGAAGAGAACGGACCCGATAGAACAGCTCTTCCGGGACATGATAGTGCAGTTGGGCGAGGACCCCGGGCGCGAGGGACTGCTGAAGACGCCCGCGCGGGCCGCCAGGGCGATGCGGTTTCTGTGTCAGGGCTACCAACAGGATGTCGAGGCGGTCATCAACGGCGCCCTGTTCAGCTCCGATGCGACCGACATGGTTGTGGTCCGTGATATCGAGCTGTACTCGCTGTGTGAGCACCATCTGCTGCCCTTTGTCGGCAAGGCGCACATTGCCTATATCCCCAATGGCAAGGTGCTGGGGCTGTCGAAACTGGCGCGGGTCGTGGATGTTTTCGCCCGTCGGCTGCAGATTCAGGAGCAGCTCACCAACCAGATTGCCAGGTGTATCCAGAAGTACACCGACGCCAAAGGGGTTGGCGTGGTGATCGAGGCCCGGCACATGTGCATGATGATGCGAGGAGTGCAAAAGCAGAATTCGAGCATGACTACCTCGTGCGTGCTGGGAGAGATGCACGATGATCCGGCGACCCGGGCGGAGTTCTTCAGCCTGGTGCGCCGTTAGCGGAAGGTGCAGCTTCATCAGGCAGCGATAAGAAAAGTCAATCTCGCAATCGGAAAGCGCGGCTCTTGGCAGTGGAGGCCGCGCGCAGCCGGTCAGGCATCGTTTCTGATCGGCTGTTCCTTTTTGGGGATCGGGCGTTCGTACAATCACATGTGCCACATGTGCGAAGCGACTATTGACGGCCGTTCGTGCCGGGTGTTTCTTGAGGCAGCGACTCAAGGAATCACACGCTGTCAGAATCCCATTGATGGAAGGAAGGCCGGACGATGAGAGTATTGGTGCTCAACGGAAGCCCTCGAAAGAACGGAACAGTCTTTTCTCTGCTCAAAGCCATAACCGAACCTCTATCGGCCGAGCATGACGTCGAGTGGATTGATGTGTGCAAACTCAATATGAGATACTGCACAGCGTGCATGGTCTGCCGAGAGAAGGAAACATGTGTACTGCCTGAAGATGATGCTCAGATGGTGGGCCGGAAGATAGGGCAGGCCGACGCCCTGGTCGTTGGTACACCGACACACTGGGGGAACATGTGCGCACCGCTGAAGCTTCTTTTCGACCGCAATGTTCCGGCATTCATGGGGGAAAGCTCCGGCGGTATGCCCGTTCCAAGGCAGAAAGGGAAGCGTGCGGTGATCGTGACTGCATGCACGACACCGTGGCCCTTCAACTTCATTCTTCCCGAGAGCAGGGGAGCCATCCGAGCCGTCAAGGAGGTTCTGCGCTACGGCGGTCACAAGATTGTCGGTACCATAACGAAGCCAGGGACCAAAAAGTCACGAGAGATTGCTTCATCCCTGACGACAAGGGCAATTCGTTTGGGAAAGAAGCTCGTAACGAGATGACCTTCCAACAACCGCATCGACCCGGACTGACAATTTCGCTGCGCGTCATTGCCAGCCGATCATGCGAAGCAATGGAGAACACCACATGACCTCACAAGAGCTTTTGGCGAACCTGCTGAAGTTGAACAACGATGCCGCCAAACGGACACTCGACGGAATCACCAGCGAAGAGGCGGGGACAAGTCCGCACCCGGACTGCAACTCGGCGCATTTCGTGCTGGGGCATATCGCCACGTACCGCCTCGAAATGGCGAAGCACCTGACTATCGACGTATCTTACGACCTTGGCAAGACGTTTGCCTGGGGCGCGAAGGACGAGAACCGGGCGGCCTATCCGCCGCTGGCGAAACTGCATGAGGTGCTGGACGATGTCGGCGCGAAGCTTGCGCAGCGGCTTGCCACGATCACTGACGAGGAGCTGGCCACCGAAGGACCGTACGAGGTAGCGCCGATGCCGAAAACGATCGCGGGGGTGCTGGCGTTTCTGGTGTTCCACGAGTCCTACCATGTCGGACAACTGGGCTATCTGCGGCGGTTTAGCGGTCAGGACCGGGCATTTGGTTAGGAATTGATGTGCTGTTGGACGTTTGCGGTGGCTGCAGCGTAGTATAGTACATATATTGAGACGTAATCAGTGTCCTGTTCACAACGGGAGAAATGAGGGGCATGTCTGTGTCTGATTGCTGCAAGCGTCATCGCCGGGCGGGTTTCGCCGGGAGTGTAGTGCGGCCGGTCGCCTCCCTGGTAGTTTTGCTTGTCTCGTTGCTCGCGACTACGGTGCTCAGCGCCGAGGCACTCTCCGGCCACTTCGTGCCCTCGGGGGCGATCGCCGGGCAGGTGATCGATGTCTCAACGGCGCGGCCGCTGCCGGGAGCCACGGTACGGCTCGAGGGAAGCCCGCGCGTGACCGGGACCGACAGCAGCGGGCACTTCCTTTTCGCTGTGGTGCCCGCCGGCAGTTATCAGCTTCGCGTCTCCAGTGTCGGGTACAAAACAGCGCAGCGTTCGGATGTGATTGCCCGGTCGGGCCGAACCACGCGCATCGTGATGGGCCTGGCGCAGTCGGTGACGAGGGTTGAGGGCGCGGTGGTCAGCGGCGGATGTTTCAGTCAGCCTGCCCTGGAGCACCCGGGGACCGTGTCCTATAACACGGAGGAAATCCGCCGCTCGCCGGGATCGGCCGGCGATGTGAGCCGGGTGATGCAGAACCATCCGGGGGTATTCAAGAACGGCCTGGCGATCAATCACCTGATCGTACGCGGCGGTTCCCCCACCGAAAACGGGTTCTATCTGGACAATATCGAAGTTCCCAACATCAATCATTTCCCCGTCTTCGGAACCACCGGCGGCGCCATCAGTCTGCTGAATCCTGATTTCATAGAAGAGGCGACCTTCTATGCGGGCGGGTTTCCCGCCTCGTATGGCGGCCGTTTGTCATCCGTTATGGCGCTCCGGTTTCGGGAAGGCAGTCGCGAGCAGACCGTCTTCCAGACCGACATGGGGCTGTCCGGGCTGGGCGCGATCGGCGAGGGACCGCTGGGTCGTGGCCGCGGAAGCTGGATGCTGGCCGCCCGTCGCAGTTACCTTGATGTCCTGACCGAGGCGCTCGGCGTCGGCATCCTGCCGCGTTTTTCAGACTACCAGGGAAAAGTTGTCTGGGATGTCTCACGCTCGCACCGGGTGAGTGTGCTGGGAGTTCTGGGGGTGGATGACGTGACGATTGACCGACAGCACGATGTTTCTGTCTACGGCACGACCGAAGCCTGCGAATACACGCTGGGCGTCAACTGGCGCTGGCTGTGGGGACAACACGGCCTGTCGGAGTTGTCGCTGTCTCAGAAGGCAACCGATTTCGAACTGGACTACCGAAGCGACGACAACAAACGGCAGCAGATTCTCAACCGTCAGCATCGCCGAAGCACACAGGTTCGCAGTGTCAACCGATGGCGTCCGGGACGAATGCACCAGCTGGAGCTGGGCGGTGAGTACAAGTGGACCCGGCACGAGGTCGATCTGTTTGACTATGAAGACATGCACCCGTTCGGATACCCGCCGATAAACGTCGTGATCGCCGACACCGTGTCGGACAACCGCTCGGCTCTTTTTGCGACGTATACGCTGCGCCCGAACCAGTGGCTCGATCTTTCGCTCGGTGCGCGCTTCGACCGTTTCGAGTACACGCGGGTCGGTCATGTGGGGCCACGCCTGAGTGCGGGGCTGGCGCTGACCGAGTCCACCCGGCTGAAAGCGGCCTATGGTGTGTATTACCAGCAGTTGCCGATGCTGATGCTGATGCAGCGCGAGAAGTACCGGGAGCTTCCGAGCCTGCAGGCAAAGCACGCCGTGGTCGGGCTGGAGCACCGCCCGGCATCCAACACGCGGCTGACGCTGGAGGCCTACTACAAGGCGTATGACGATTTCCCGATGGATCGCTCGACACCGGAGCTGTTCATAGCCGATGAGGTCGTGTACCGCTACGGATATAGCTGGTATCAGTTGCTGACCGATTCGGGAGAGGCGCGCTCGTATGGAGTGGAACTGGTCTGCCAGAGCAAGCTGGTTTCGCAGGTGCACGGTTTTGTCGGGATGGGCTGGTCGCGTGCGGAGTATCGGGGGCTGGACGGTCTCTGGCGGGACCGGGTGACCGACAGCCGCCTGATGCTGACAGCGCAACTGGGGGTGCGCCCCGGCGCCCACTGGGAGGTGGGGCTGCGGTTCGTGTACGCCGGTGGCACGCCATATACGCCAATGCGTTTGGCAACCACACCACCTTACCAGTTCCCGCCTATGCAATGGTGGCAGTGGGACCGTTCGCGGGTGAACGAGTCCCGCAATCCTCCGTATCACTCGCTCGATGTACGGGTGGACCGGCGGTTTCAGTTCAGCGGTTCCAACCTGATCGTATATGTGTCGGTGTGGAATGTGTTCAACCACGCCAATAAGCTGTCTGGATACAGCGAGTTCGTGGACAGCGACGACCTGGTGCTGGGGATCGTGCCGATCGTGGGGGTGGAGTTTGAGTTTTAGGGGGAGCAGGGCAGTATGGGGGGAGGACAGTACTTGAGAGACCTTCGTGGCTGCGCGGCGGTCGTTTCGCTATCAAGCTTGACTGCAACGCCGCTTTGAGGCATTATGAGCCTGCGCTCTGGCTGAATCGACAGCCGCGCCACGTGGATGTTGGATCACTCTGATCGAGGATTTCGCACATGTCCGATCTGCAGTACGATTGCTCCACCGATTCTGAGCATGTGATCAAGCTCGAATCGCAGTTGGTGGCCGCTGTCTGGCTGTCGGCAACCGCGCCGGCCGGTCGGGCAGTGTGCTTTGAGGTGCTTACCGCCCTTGTTGGTGAGGGGGCCAAAATCAAAGTGACCGGCACCAGCGAGAACGGTGCAAGGCTCGGCCAGGTCTCCGGCAAGGTCTACTGCAATCGCTTCTCGGGCGAGTTTTCGGTGCCCGATGATGCCCGGCTTGGCGACAAAGTGTACTTCACGGTGAGCCTGCCCGACAACGGTCTCGAGGCGGAATCCGGCCGTATCAGTGTCGTACCCCCCATTCGCGTGGCGGGCATGAGGTGGTCATCTGATCAAGTGCGGCGTGGCGACATCGTCACCATGTCGGCCGACATTACCGGGCTTCCGAACGGCTCCGAGATCGAGTTCGTGCTTCTCGAGCACAGCTCACGCGGTGCCCACGAACGGGTGGCGGTGATCCCGGCGAACGTGTCCAACGACCGGGTCGAGGCCCAATGGGAGTTCGAATACCACAGCAACACAAACGACATACCGACCCAGGCAGAGCTTGAACCCTATGGCGGGTCGTACAGCCCACCTCGTTACTTCTTTGTGATTCGAGCCGACGGACAGGACTTCGGCCGGGAGCAGGAGTCCGGGCTGCTGGAGTTCCGGGACGTGATCAATATGGAGTTTGCCGATCCTGATGGTTCGCCGCTGGCTGACGAGGATTATGCTATTACGCTGCCCGATGGAACCCAGCGGGAGGGGAAACTTGATTCGCAGGGGCGGTTGCATATTGACGATGCTCCGCCGGGCCCGGTGGTGGTGAGCCTGCCGGCAGTGGCCGATCGGGGGGGCGACGACTCTGACTCTGACCCGGACTCGAACTCGGACTCTGAGTCAGACTCAGACTATGACTCGGACTATGACTCTGGCACTGAGTCAGGCTCGAACCCAAGCTCAGACTTAGGCACAGAGACCCAGTCAGAGACAGAGTCAGACGATTCACAGGCCGCCAGTCCGTAGGTGGATCCCGTGGAGGGATGTCGAAACCTCGCTTTGCGACCCCTTCGGGGCAGGGGTTTCGACCTACATTGTTCGGGGCAGGGGTTTCGACCTACTTTCTGGGGTACCGGGCAGGCCGGGAGGCCTGCCGCGCACGAAACGCCACCCATAGCAGAGCCGTGGGGCGGTGGGGCAGGGCAGGCATGAAACGCCACGCATAGCAGCGGTGGGGCGGTCGGGCAGGGCGCGCATGAAACGCCACGCATAGTGGTGGGGCACCGGGCTGTGGGTGGTGCGCATCGCTAACCGAGGCCTCAACATCACAATACTCAGAACGCCACCTGTATCTGCGACCGGATCACGTAATCCACCCGGTCGGCGTCGCGACGCTCCTGCCTCGTGAACCCGACATCGTTCTGGATCTTGAAACCGTGCTCCTCAACATACACGTTGAATCCCAGCGTCCCCTCATGAACGGCACACACCATCCCCGCATCGCCATACTGCGCCATGACACCCTCGTTGTCGGTCCCGCCTATGATCCCCTGCGCCCGCGACACGGCCGCATCAGCAACAGCATCGTCGATATCCACCACGGCATACCGCACCGACACCTCACACCGACGGCTCACGCGCCACGCCGACTGCCCCAGCACCCCGGCCATAGCCATCCGGGTGCGCAAAGACCCATCGACGGTCGCCAGTCCAACATACCCCACCCCCATGAACGAAACGCCTCGGTACTTGACCAGAAACTCCTGAGCAAGCCTCAGCGCAAGGTCCTCATATTCGTTCGGGTCGAGATCCCAGGCCACACTCGAGGCCAGCATATACCGCAGCCCCCCGCCCTTAGGATCTGAATCCGAGGCCACCTCAATCCCTCCCCGGCAATACGCCACATGCCCGACCAGTTCCGGATGGAACTCAGCTCGTCTCCCGCCGCCCGACAGGTCTGAGGCATTGCTGACCCTTTCGCCGTAAACCGAGGCCAGCCCAATTGCGTGCGAGGCGCGCGAATTGATACCGTTGAATACGCCCAGAGCATACGTTAGGCGTGGCGGCTTCTCATAGTCATTGTGAACCGTCAACCCGAACTGGCGCTCGGCCCCGAAATACCGCGTAACGACCGACCAGTCCACGAACGTCAGCCGCTGGAATGACTGAATACGGTAGCGCGTGAAGGGAATCTTGTACTGGCCCACTCGGACCTGCAGGTGCCTTCTGAGCACTGCATCGAACTGGAAATCCATCAACTCCGCCGCCCCCGGAGACAGGTTGACGTGCAACCGAAACGAAGTCCGATAATCCGGCAGGTCCAACACCAGTACCGGCCGCACCCGGCGCACCTGCATGTACAAACTCGACTCCCGATCATCCCCGCTCCCACCGTCACGGCTCTCCCAGACCGTCTGGAACTGACCAGCCAGCTGAAGCTTCAACGTTGTGTTGTCATCCCCCGCGACCCCGAACGGCCCGATAGCGCCTGCCGACGTCCAGACCCCCAGCACCAACAGCAACCCGAGCACTGCATGCAATCTCATGACTGAAGTTCTCCCTGACAATGTAACTGGCGTTCTGTTTTCTGATCCGATGCTCCATGAAGCTGCGATTCGCAGGTGGCGGCAAGCTTTATCTGCTCTGTTCGCGTCTGCACGGCACCGCTGTGCAAAGGCCTGCTCCGGGCCGAATAAGGGGTAAATCGATCGGCCCGACCGGTCGATACATAAACAAGGAGAAAACAACAGCTTCCGAAATACCTTAGGGGCACTAATGGCCAGGATTCTGCTTGTCGATGATGATCCCGTCACCCTGCGGATCATCAGAAGTATGCTTCAGAAACGAGATTACGACACCATCGGCGCAAGTTCTGTCAAGGAAGCCATCAAGCACCTTGAGACCGACACCAGTATCGACGTCGTCGTTGCCGATATTGTCATGCCCAAGGCGACCGGCTTCGACCTGCTTCGCCATATGTCCAAAACGGCGCGGCTCAAGGATATACCCGTCATCCTGTGCAGCTCTCGCGGAGACAAGGAAACGCTCATGGAAGGCATGGGATCCGGCGCCCGTGATTTCATCGTCAAACCCTTCAAGGCCGAAATACTCGCCGCCAAAATCGAAAAAGCCCTCTGCCAGGGCAAACCAGGGATTCTCGTAATCGAAGACGAAAAGCTGATCCGAGACCGCCTGGCTTACATCATCGAACTCGAGGGCTTCAACACCTTCACCTGCGCAACCGCCGAGGAAGGCTTGCGCCTGATGGAGGAGAACCGGGTGGACATCGTCATCGCCGATATCGGCCTGCCCGGAATGACGGGCATGACGTTCACCGAAAAGATCAAGAAGACCTACGGCAATGTCTCCGTGCTGGTCATCACCGGATTATCGAACCAGTTCACCTGCGATATCGCTAAATCCGTCGGAGCCGACGGTTACATAACCAAACCATTCCGGAATACTGAGATCATCGAGCAGTTGCGAGGAATCATCAAGCAGTCGCGCCAGCAACCCGACGCTTGCAGCCCGAACTGTACAGGGAAGATCAGAATCCCGCAACCGGAGCAGTGACCGCACCTGCGATTGCGATCGCACCGCGCACTCTCTCAAGCCACCACAACACAACAAAAGCCGCCGGGCCTCTCGGTCCGGCGGCTTATGTCTGAGTGGAAGCAACCTCCCTCACAAAGGTCGCTCCCGTCCTCTCCTCTCTTAAATACCCTTCACCGCCATACTGCAATATTTAAGAGTAACCAACTTCAGCCTTACTAATAACACAATCCGTGCCAAAACCTCGCAAGCCCGCAAATACCGCCATAACATGTTATTGCCGAATAACTTATCATCACCAATCCCGTATGAAGTATCACCCGCATACCGAGCCTGTCGCACATCCTGCGCAAGTCTCTCCCCGACAGCATCCCCGATGATCGCTCTAACCTGCTCTGGTTCAACAGAAAAGCCGCTCGCAGAAGTTGCGAGCGGCTTAGGACTGATTCCGGGCTTTTTTAACTCAGGCCACACATTCTGCGCCCGATCTCACTTACGCTTCTTCGCCAGATGGACCGACATCCCGTGCAGATCGTGCGCCGCCTCCATAATCGATTCAGAAATCACCGGATGCCCGAAGATCAGTGACCCAAGCTGCCGAACCGTCAACCCCTGATGGATCGCAAGAGCCGCCGTATGAATGATCTCCGTGGCGTGCACTCCCACTATATGAGCACCCAGCAGCCGGTCCGTCTTCTTATCCCCGATCAGTTTCACCTCGCCGGCTATCTCGTTCTCAGCGTGCGCTTTGCCCAGCGTCCGCAAGGGGAATTTGCCAATCGCGATCTCATACTCCCTGGCCGCCTCGGCTTCTCTCATGCCAACCGAGGCTACCTCCGGGTGAGTGAAGATCACCGAAGGCACCCCAAGGTAGTTCTTCTTCGACGTCTCGCCCAGAGCGTTGTCGACCGCCACAGCACCGTCATGAACAGCCGTGTAGGCCAGCAATATCTCTCCCCGGACATCTCCAATGGCATAAATATTGTCAACACTCGTTTTCATGTGCTCATCGGTGGCGATGGAGCCGTTCTCGTTCAGCTTGACCCCGACCTCCTCAAGCCCCAGCTCCTCGACATTGAATCGGCGCCCCACCGCCACCAGAACCTGGTTCGCCTCAACCGTCTTGCCGCCGGCCAACTCCGCCGTGACCCCCTGCGGTCCGGGCGTCACCTTGTTAATCTTCGTCCCGGTGTGCAGATCAACCTTGAGCTTCTTCAACTCCCGCTCGATCTGCTGCGAGGTGCTGACATCCTCCATTGGCAGGGCGTGCGCCAGCATCTCAACCATCGTCACCCTGACATCCAGCATCGACAGCATAAACGCCCATTCACAGCCTATAACCCCCGCCCCAATGATCAGCATCGAGGCCGGCAGGTTCTCCAGCTCCAGCAGATGATCGCTGGTAACGATCCGGTGGCCGTCAACCGCCACACCCGGTATGCTCGCAGCCCGGGAACCGGTCGCGACTATGATGCTCTTCGCCTTCAACCGCGTCTGGGTACCGTCCTCGGCAATCACCGTAACATAGTCACTGCCGGAAATCTGCCCAAAACCCACGTAGTGATCCACACCGTGAGACTTGAACAACTGGCCAATACCGCCGGTAAGCATACCAACAATCTTATCCTTGCGCGCCCGCATTGCCAGCCAGTCATAGACCGGCGGCGCGGCAAGCTTCAAACCAAAGCTCTCCGCCTGCTTCATGCGCTGGTACTCCGCGGCCGATGCGATCAACGCCTTCGACGGGATACAGCCCCGGTTCAGACAGACTCCGCCAAGCTTATCGAGTTCGACAACCGCGACCCTGGCGCCCTTGATTGCAGCCCGGATGCCGCCAGTGTAGCCGCCCGGCCCGCTGCCAATGATGACTATATCATACTGCTTGATAGCGCTCACTCCTTTGCTGAAACCACCGTTTGACCAATGAAGCATAATCTATGCGTTTTACGACGCTTGGCAAGGGGTCCCGCCAGAAAAACCCGGCGGATATTGTCCTCGATCAGCCGCTGGCAGCGTTGACAATGCTCTTGCCGCACATCGGCTTACTCACCGATCAGTGACACCGGGTCGCGGATAGCGTTTTTTTTCTGGAACAAAACAATTAGTCTTGACATATACTGACTGCATATTATCTTTGTGAGCGTTTATTAAACAAAAAGGTACTGTTTATTAAACCACGGAGGTGCTGTGGCCGCTGACATGAAGATCGGATCGAAGATCCGCGAGTTGCGCCTGGGGTCAGATTTGACCCAGTCGGAACTGGCCGACCGCGCCGATCTGACCAAGGGATTCATCTCCCAGCTGGAAAATGAACAGACCTCCATATCAGTGGATTCGCTCAAGGATATCCTCGATGTCCTCGGCGTGAGCATGGCCGAATTCTTCGCCGAAACAGCCAATGTCCCGGTCGTCTTCACCCCGGAACAGCGGATCCACATCGACGGCAAAGGCGTCACCCGGTTCGATCTGCTGGTGCCAGGGTCCACAAACAACCTTATGGACCCCACCCTCGTGGAGCTGGAACCGGGCGACCAGCTGGAAAAACAGGGCCCGTTTGCGGGCGAGGTATTCGGTTATGTGCTCAAGGGGACAGTAACCCTTCTGCACGGCAAGAAGAAACACAAGGTGCCCCGGCGATACTGCTTCTATTTCAAGGCAGTCAAGGAGCACCAGATTTCTAACCTGGGGAACACCACTGCCAGTATGCTGATGGTGACCTCACCGCCTCAGATGTGAGGGCGGAAACACAATAACTCGTTGAAAGGAGGGATGGCGGATGCAGATTCTCGGACGACACCTGATCGTTGAATACTCGGATTGCGACCGGGATATTCTGGACAATCTTGACAGACTCGAAACCGACATGAAGGATGCTGCGCGAAAATCCGGGGCGACCATTGTACGCTCGGTTTTCCACCGCTATAACCCTCAGGGTCTGTCAGGAGTTGTCGTTATTGCTGAATCGCACATGTCCATTCACACCTGGCCCGAGTACGGCTACGCTGCTGTCGATTTCTTCACCTGTGGCGACAGCGTCGACCCGTACCTCGCCTTCGAACACATGAAGCTTCAGCTTCGGGCACGGAATGCCCAGGTATCGGAAATCAAGCGCGGGATCCCGTCAGAAACCGACGAAGTCCTTCGCCACAAGCCGGTCCCGGCGTTCGTTAGTTCACTTAACGCTCAAGCGTGAAGGGGAGCGGCCATGACTCATGCTGTAAGTCTCTCAGTCCTTGAGGGACGCGAGCGCAGCTTTGGCCTGCAGTCCGGATACTACCGTGATCTGTTTCACCAGCCACTGCAGGACAGCCCGTTGCTGTTGCTGTCGCGTTCGCAGATTGGGCGCAACTACGATGCCCTCAAATCGGCCATGCCGCGTGTGGACATCCACTATGCAGTCAAGCCGAATAATCACAGCGTGATTCTTCATGAAGTACGCAACCGCGGCGGAAATTTCGATGTCTGTTCGGCCGGAGAAATCAATCTCGTCCTCAAAACAGGAGTCGAACCGGCAAGCCTGATTCACTCCCATCCCATCAAGTCCATAAGGGAGTTCGACCAGGCAGTTGCCGCCGGCGTGGAAATGTTTGTGGTCGACAACCCGGCAGAAGTTGAGAAACTGACTCGTTACACTGACAAACGCCTGAAGATTCTCATCCGCTACCGCGTCCACCTGAATACCCAGGCGGTGGTCAACCTGCAGTACAAGTTCGGCTGTACTACCGATGAAGTGCTGCCGCTGGCTCAGAAGGTGGTCCAGAGCGGACACGATGTCTATGGGCTGTGTTTCCATATCGGATCGCAGTGCATCTACACCGAGAACTACGTGACTGCCATAAAGGCCGCCGCCGACCTGATTCGCCAACTGGTCGACAACGGCATTGTCGTGCGCCTTCTGGACATTGGCGGTGGGTTCCCCATCGAGTATGTCGAACCCGTGCCCAACATTGCCGAATTCGCACAGCCCATCAATGCCGCCCTCGATACCTGCATCCCGGCGAACATCCGCGTCATCAGCGAGCCGGGACGGTTTATCGCCGGTTCGGCCGTTACCTTGCTGTGCACTGTCATCGGCAAGTCGTACCGCGATGGCAAGATGTGGTACTACCTCGATGATGGCCTGTACTCTACCTTCTCCGGTATCGTCTTCGATCACTGCCAGTACCCGGTGGTCAATGATCGCACCGGTGAAGAAATCCTGTCGGTTCTGGCCGGTCCTACTTGCGATTCCTTCGATGTTATGTATGATGGACTTATGATGCCGGAACATCACACAGGAGATCGTATCATGTTCACCAACACCGGCGCGTACTGCTCCGTATCCGGTTCCGGCTTCAACGAGCTGCGACGCCCGGTGTACCAGGTTATTGATTAGGGAGTGATGGAGACAGTAAAAGACGTGGCAGACCAGTACATAACGGAAGAAGGAATGGAGGACCTCTGGAACGTCTGGTACAGCGAACTGCACCAGGGCGTCTCCGGGCTGACCCTCAAGGTCAGCCGGGTGCTCGAATCGACCAAATCAGACTTCCAGCGCATTGAGGTCATCACCAACAAGGACTTCGGGAAGTTGCTGGTGCTGTACGGCTCCCTCATGGTAGCCGACAACGACAACAACGCCTACAACGAGATGCTGGCGCATGTGCCGTTGTTCGTCCACCCGTCACCCAAACGGGTGCTCATCATCGGGGGTGGCGACTGCGGCTGCCTGACCGAAATGCTCAAACACCCGGAGGTCGAGAAAGTGACCATGTGCGAAATCGACGAGAAAGTCGTCGAGGTCTCCAAACGCCACTTTCCCGCCCTGACTGCCGGACTCGACGACCAGCGAGCCGAGGTCCTCTTCCAGGACGGCAAGAAGTTCATCGAGGAAACCGACGAGCGCTTTGATGTTATCGTAGCCGATCTCTCCGACCCCGTCGGACCGGCCGCCGACCTGTTCCAGAAGCCGTTCCACCAGACCATCTTCGAGCGGCTGAACGATGACGGCATCTTCGTCCCGCAGACAGAATCGCCCTTCTTCAACCAGCAGACTGTCGCCGCGCTGTACAAGAACCTCAAGGCTATCTTTCCCATCGCCCGGCTGTATACCTGCTTCATGCCCATCTATCCGTCGGGATACTGGTCATTCACCTTTGCCAGCAAGCAGTATGACCCGCTCAAGGACTTCGACCAGCGCCGATGGGATAACCAGAAACCGAAAACCCGTTACTACAACGCTGAAACCCATCGTGCGGCGTTCGCCCTGCCGCAATTCGTCAGGGAGCTGCTCGGTGATTAGCCGGATACCACAGATACCACACAGATATCACATAGTGACAGACAATTGAAAAGGGCCCGGCCGCCGAGTGCAGCCAGGCCCTTCTCCACAGGGAAAAATAGGTCGCAAAACCTATTTTGTGAGAGTCTTTTGCGTCCTTACATCTCGTAGACCAGTCCCACCTGAAAATTCATATCGCGCGTGTTGGTGTCATCGCCGTTGATGAACTCAAAACCGCGCAACAGGATGTCCGGATCAGTGTAGGTATCGATATGGAACCGCCCGAAGTGGAACCCAAGCCCAAGGTACGTATCATTGTCTGCGTAGCTCTTGCCAAGCTTGGTCGTCGTGTTGCCGTTGTCCACCTCCCGGGTATTCGAGGTCCAGTACGAGGAGGTGCCAAGGCGCACATCCACCCAACTGAAAACCTGCGCATCGAGCCCCAACCGGAAGTAGGGGAACCAGTGGTCGGAGATATCGGTCTCGACCGTAGCATTGCCGAAATTTTGCTCCTGGCTGTACTTGCTGTAACGGAACCCCACATCACCCACCGCCAGCACATTGGCCGAGGGCTCCCAGTTCAATCCACAGCCGAGCACCAGCGTCGTCCGCTTGTTCTCCTCCACCAGATCGAGGTCCCCGACATCCCCATCCAGCGCATAGTATTTCGCCCCGCGTTTGGCCGTCATGAAGGCAAAATGCGGTATGAACACGTAGTTCTGTCCCATCGAATGGAAGTACCGACCCATCAGCGAGAACTCCCAGTACCCGTCGGCCGCCGTCTCATCGTTGCCATCGGCATCCTCGTCAGCAAACGTCCCCAGGCCAAGATTCAACGCCAGATCCCATTTGCCCGTCTTTGGCGTTACACCGAAATCGAAGTCATAGAAGCTGAAACACTCCTTGCTCCGATCGTCAGTATTGTCTACCTCGTTCGCGCTGTGCAGATAAGAAAAACGCATACCGCCTGTATACGTGCCCAACTGGCGGGCATAGAAAAGATCAATGCGACGGTTATCCATGAGCGTCGAATCGAAATCGACCAACGCACCGCCATTGAGATCATCAGGTACCACTGCCGGCAGGTTAGAAAAATACGTTCCGAGCACAAACGGCTTGCGCTTGCTGAACTCCCAGTGGATACCAAAGCGCGTGAAATCGTTGCTGGCCGCGTCCTGACCAACCTCACCAACAGCCAGCCTCGGATAGTCAAACACACGGGAAGGGAAGAGCCAGATGTTCTCCTCATCGAGCAGAACGGTATTCGTGTTTCCCAGCGTCGTTACTCGGGTTTCGGTGGCTGTGACCGATGCTGCCAATAGCAGAACCACAGCGGCACTGATGAAAATACGGAACTTCATTTCAGAACTCCTTGTTTTGCTCACCCAAGCCTGGCATGGCAGCTCAGGTAGGGCCAAAGAAATCGGTGTGACCTTGCCTTATCAAATAAAAACACTTGCTGATAGTACGAAATGTGATCCGGGAAGTTGTCTGTTGATCGTCAGGCAACACGCTGACATTGCGATGATACTACGCAACAACTACTTAACACGCTGCCAAATGGTCTCGAGTTCGTCGAGCGTATAGGCCCCAAAGGGGCGCTGCGACCGACGAACTTCATCTTCAAGCAACGCAAAACGCGCCCGGAACTTCTCCAGCGCCCGCTTGAGCGCCCGCTCAGGATCAATATCCAGCTTCCGGGCCAGCGACGCCGTCGCGAACAGCAAATCCCCGATCTCATCTTCCAGCGCGCCTTTGTCCCCTCGGCCCATCTCCGCCCTGATCTCCGAGATTTCCTCGGACACCTTCTCAAGCACTTCCGGGGCGTGGTGCCAGTCAAAACCCACACCCGCCGCCTTCTCACCGACACGGAAGGCCATCATCAGGGCCGGCATCGATCCCGGCAGACCGCCCAGCACCGACTTCTTCTCACCCGACCCAATCTTGATCTGCTCCCACTGGTCGCGCACCTGGTCCGGGTCGAGGTCCTGCCGTTCACCAAAAACATGGGGATGACGCCTGATGAGCTTCGCCACAATGTGGTTTACAGCATCCTCGGTCGCAAAATGGCCCTTCTCAGAGGCAAGTTGCCCATGGAACGCTATCTGGCACAGCAGATCCCCCAACTCTTCCTTAAGGTCCTCGAAATCCTCATTCTCAATCGCCTCGATAACCTCGTAAGCCTCCTCAATCAGATAGGGCTGCAGTGACTTATGTGTCTGCTTACGGTCCCAGGCGCACCCCTGTTCAGAGCGAAGGATCCGCAAGACCAACACCAGTCGCTCAAAGGGCGTCAGGGCGGGGTCATCAAGTCTGGCTTTAAGATCGTCCATGCCTGCCGATATACGTATAAGTTTCTGTCTCCTGCCTGAATTTCCCCGAACAGGGTAGAATCTTGACATCACCAACAGGCAGGACTATACTTAGCCTTCTCAATCGGGCAGCACCTCTACAAGGCTCTGCTCGCGACCGGCGTTATATAAGGAATTGACTCTTGATGATCAAGCAAAACGGCGATAAGGTCAAGGCATCGGCAGCCTACAACCCCGCACAGGTTGAAGACAAAATATACGAGCGATGGCTCCGCAAGAAGTACTTTCACGGTAACCCCCAGTCGGAGAAACCCCCGTACACAATCGTCATCCCGCCCCCGAACGTTACCGATGTTCTCCATCTCGGGCACGCCCTGAATAACACCATTCAGGATATCCTCATTCGGAAACACCGAATGCAGGGCTACGAGGCCGTCTGGATTCCCGGAGCCGATCATGCCGGCATCGCCACTCAGGTCATCGTCGAGAAACAACTGACCAAAGAGGGGACTACTCGCCGGGAAGTCGGCCGCGAGAAGTTCCTGGAGCGGACACAAAGCTGGGCGCAGATGAACAAGGAGAAGATCCTCAACCAGCTCAAGAAGATCGGCTGCAGTTGTGATTGGGACCGTACCCGCTTCACCCTTGACGAGGGCCTGTCCAGGGCCGTCGCCGAGGTGTTCGAGCACCTGTACAAGAAGGGTTTGATCTACCGGGGACACCGCATTATCAACTGGGACCCCGTCAGCCAAACCTCGCTCTCCGACGATGAGGTCGAGCACAAGGAGCTGCAGGGCCACCTGTGGTATATCAGATATAAGGTCAAGGGCTCCGATGACTACCTTACCGTCGCCACCACCCGCCCCGAAACCATGCTCGGCGACACGGCCGTGGCCGTCAACCCGAGGGACAGCCGCTATAAGAAGTTCGTCGGAAAGATACTTATCCTGCCTATCCTCGAACGCGAGATTCACGTTGTCGCGGACAGTTTTGTCGATCCCGAGTTCGGCACCGGCTGCGTAAAAGTCACGCCCGCCCACGACCCCAACGACTTCGAGATCGGCAAACGCCACGATCTTGAAGAGATCAACATCCTCAATATCGACGGCACCCTGAACGAGAACGCCGGGAAATTCAAGGGACTGGACCGTTTCGAGGCCCGCAAACAAGTCGTGGCCGAACTCGAACGGAAAGGTCTGCTCGAGAAAGTCGAAGACTACACTCACTCGGTCGGCACCTGCTATCGGACCAAGGCCATCATCGAACCCTACCTTTCGGAACAGTGGTTCGTCAAAATGTCGGAAATGGCCCGGCCGGCGACAGAAGCCGTGAAGAGCGGCAAGATACGCTTCCACCCCGAGTACTGGTCCAAGACATATCTGCACTGGATGGAGAACATTCGCGACTGGTGTATCTCGCGCCAGTTGTGGTGGGGGCATCGCATTCCGGCCTGGTATGCCGAGGACGGCACGGTATTCGTCTCCCAGGAACGGCCCACCGCCGACCAGTGCGCTCCCCACGATCCCGCGTCGCTGCTCCCCGAAGAAGATGTGCTCGATACCTGGTTCAGTTCGTGGCTCTGGCCGTTCTCGACTATGGGATGGCCCGAACAGACCGATGACCTGAAACGCTTCTACCCAACCAAGGTCCTGAGCACCGCCAGCGAGATCATCTTCTTGTGGGTGGCGCGAATGGTCATGGCTGGCTATGAATTCATGGGCGACGCTCCCTTTTCCGATGTCTACATTCACGGCACTGTCCGCGATGCCAACGGCATCAAGATGTCCAAATCGCTCGGCAACGGCATCGATCCGCTCGAAATCGTCGACAAGTACGGCGCCGACGCCCTCCGCATGTCGCTCGTTCTGACTACCCCCGATGGTCAGGACCCGTGCATCGGCAAGAACACCTTCGAAATCGGCCGCAATTTCGTCAACAAGCTTTATCAGGTCGCCCGCTTCGTGAAACTCCGCATGGGCGACCGCATCCCGGAAGTGACCAGGGTCGACGAGTCCGATCTGGTCATCTTCGACCGCTGGATTCTCTCGCGGCTGGATCGAACCATCGAATCAGTAGACAGATCCTTCCGCGAGTTTCGCCTGTTCGCGGCTGCCAAGACCCTCTACAGCTTCGTCTGGGATGACTACTGTTCATGGTATATCGAGCTGATCAAGCCCGATTCCCCCGATCAGCAGATTCGCGAGGGTTCGCTCAATGTCGCCTGCTACGTGCTCAGCAACATTATCCGCCTGCTCCACCCGTTTATTCCGTTCGTGACTGAGCAGATACACTTCGATCTGATGGATCAGGACTGGGAATCCGAGGACACCGTCTGCTTCGCCCCATGGCCCACCACCGACGGGCACTTCAAAGATGACGACCTCGAGGCCAGCCTCGAACAGATTCAGGCCGTCGTCAACGGTGTGCGCTCGGTGCGTTCAGAACTCAATGTCCCGCCGGGCAAACGCTCGGATCTGTACGTGCGGGTCAAGGACACCCAGTTCGGCACGCTCCTTGAGAAACACATCGGCTACTTCCGCTCGCTGGCGCGGGTGGAGAACCTCCACGCCGGTACAAACGTCAAGAAACCACCCCTGTCTGCCTCTGCCGTCATTTCCGGCGCCGAGATATTCGTGCCGCTGGAAGGGTTGATCGATGTTGAGGTCGAGCGACAGCGCCTCGAAAAGGAACTGACCAACCTGAAAGATCAGCTCGAGAAGAAATCCAAGAAGTTGGGCAATGCTGATTTTCTGAAGAATGCCCCCGCCGATGTTGTCGAAAAAGAGAAGGCCAAGCGCGAGGATTTCAAAGAACGCATTGAGAAGATAAACAAGAACCTCGAGCAACTCACCGGCTGGTAGGGGCCATTGGCCCCCTGTATCCGCCGACAAAGCAGCATCGCGTGCTCTGAGAAAGAATACAGGAGCGGGAAGACTTGAGCCTCTGGTGGGTCCGGGTGTCCATCGGTTCCGGTAAGCACCTGCCGCTGGAAAGTGCCAAATCGGCCTGCAGTTGAGAGGAGTACCCAATGACATCGGAGTCAAAAAAGCCGCCACACGAAATCACCAATCTCGTCAGAAAGGGATACGCGAAGGTTGCCAAAGAGGGCGGATCCTGCTGTGGTTCCTCCGGTTGTTGTGGCGGCCCCGACGCAAACGACATAGCAACATCCATCGGGTATAGCAACGAGGATTTGAAAAAGTTGCCCAATGGTGCCAACCTCGGGCTTTCCTGTGGTAATCCAACAGCACTCGCGTCGCTCAGAGAAGGCGAAGTCGTTCTGGACCTCGGAAGCGGGGCAGGCTTCGATGTCTTCATCGCGGCACGCAAGGTGGGTCATTCGGGGCGCGTCATCGGCGTGGATATGACTCCGGAGATGGTCGGCAAAGCACGCGCCAACGCACGTGCCTTTTTCGAGTCCACCGGCCTTGACAATGTGGAGTTCCGTCTCGGGGAAATCGAACATCTCCCGGTGGCTGATGCAACCATCGACGTCATCATATCCAACTGCGTCATCAATCTGTCGCCCGACAAGCCACAGGTCTACAGAGAGATAGCGCGGGTGCTAAGACCGGGCGGACGTGTTGCCGTGTCGGATCTGGCGCTTCTGAAACCGCTTCCCGAAGAAATCCGCAAGTCGATTACGGCTCTGGTTGGTTGTATAGCGGGCGCTGCGCTCGTCGAAGACACCAGGCGGATGATCGAGGCGGCCGGATTGGCTGATCTGCTATGCAAAACCAGCTCTGAGTATATCGACAGCATGAGTGAGTGGTCGGACCCGCTCTATCGCGAGATAGCCCGCATGCTTCCGCCTGATACCAAGCCGAGCGACTACGTCACAAGCCTCAATATCACGGCGAGAAAGCCCTGACCCACCACGCCCCTCGCTTCGGGGAACTCGCCTACTCCTTCTTGATGAACCGCACGTTCTCCGCCACCGTCACCTCAAACGTGGCCTCCGCCGGAACCTCCGCCTGGCTCCCCTTGATGAACAACCCGAAAATGAACAGATAGGACACCAGCTTCTTTCCCTTGCCCCTGTACTCTGGGGTGTCACCGGCAACAGGTATGGTGTTCAGCTCCTGGGGGACAAACGGCCCCCTGGGATTGATGCTCTCAAAGCTGAGCTTCAAAGCACCCGGCTTGCCGCCCTTGCCGGCCCGCTTGCCGACAGTCACCACGGCGGTGCCCATCGCGCCCGCTTCAACCAGCGTCACACCACCCATCACTATGGGATCGACCAGGTACACCGGCACCTTGTCACCGACCTCAAACTTCGCCGAACTGACAGTGGAGTTGGGATCAAATTGTACTTTGGCCTTGCTGCCTTTCGGCAACTGGATACCGGCCGCCATCGAGACAGCCGCCCAGGCAAGCACGAGCAGCATCGTGACCGCAAGGGTATTCCGGATAGTGCGCGAGGGCATCATACTCAGTTTCCTCCAAGCTCGAGTTCCGGCAACTTCTCTGCCGGATTGTTTAGCAACGTAAATGAGACAACAGTGCCGCTGTTCGGGAACGTGACCTCTCCATTGAGCTTATACAGGCAGTACTTGTCCTTCAGCGGCAGCAGCGCCGTCGGATCCTTGCCCCAGGTCTCATCGGTATCGATATGCGGCAGGTCAAACGCGATATAGATGTCATGGCCCGGGCGCCAGGAAATCGTCTTGACATCGCCACCCACGAACTGCCCCATCGTCTCCCACTTTGGCGTGCCACGGTCAGGAACAACCTCAATATGCAGATGGCCGTTGTCAGGGACCACATCGACCCGGACCTGGTAGGTCTGTTCCCGGTTCATCGCACTGGCAGCACTGATGTAACGGTTGACAGCCTCTCGCTCGCGGGCATAGCGGTTGCCCGACAACTGCCCCAGAATACCCTGCAACTCCCGCACCGCGCCATCAAGCCGGTACGCCGGATCAGGGTTGCTGTTGATCTTGCGAGCGAGCTGCTTGAGCGTCTCGGCCGCCTCGGTTGCATCGACAGCCAGCACCTCCTGCGTCCTGACCCCTCCGATCACACCGGACATGGCCCGGTACAGGGCCCTTTCACCCGGCTCAAGGCTGGCAGCATTGACCTCCATATTGAACGAAATCAGCGTATCCAGCTTCTGCCAGCAGGCGGTATTGGTACGCTCCCCGGCACACTGCGAAAACTGCGCCCACACACGGGCAGTGCGCGCGGCACTGCCAAACACACTCGTGGAAGAATCCTCCGTGAGTGATTCCAGATCATAGGTGAGCTGCCGATAGCTGTCAGACTCACTCAGTTGCCGCGTCGAGGGATCCATCCGCGGCCATTGATCCTGCTGACGTACAACTTCCTCCATCTGCTTTTGCAGACGCGCCAGCTTGTCCGTCAGGCTCTCCGCCTGCAGATCGCGATACGTGGCCGAAAGATCCCGCGCCGGCGGCATGAACTCACGGAACACCTTCCGCACAAGCCACCTCCCCGAGTAGTGCGAATACGCATCGGCGATAGCTCGCCGGTCCGATGGCGTCGTTGCGGCCGCCTCGTGGTTATACTTGGAGAGGATATCATCCTCAAGACTGGTCGTTCGACCAAGCTGCCACCACAAGTGCCACATGAAGACGCCGGAGCAGAACACAAGCCACACGAGAACAAGATTGCGCACTACCCGGCGCACCTTCCGAAAACCCTCGAGCTGGCGGTTGCGAACCATCGACTTGAGCAGCCAATACACCGGGCGCCTCACCCCGATCGGACGAATAGGGTCCGGCGGCTTGTAGATACTTCGCCCAAGTTCGGCACCAATCTTCTCCGGCTCAGTTCCCACGCTGGAGACGAAAAAAACCTGGAAGTCCAGCGTGCGCCCCACCGTTATCTTCAAGAACGCCTTGAGTTTGATCAGCACCTCGCGCACACTGCCGGCCCACTCCGGGTCAGATTGAATGCGCGGGTTGGCCAGTATCTGCTCAACGAACTCGTCATAGTCCTCAGCAAGTACCGGCTCCTCACTGGGATGAATCAACGACACATGCTGATCACCCTTGAAACCCGGAAGCACATCGGCCTTGGTAACAACGAGGCCGACCGGAATCGGCAGCCGCTGATCGAGCGGCCCGAGCTGCTGGATGATACTCTCAAACGCCGCCGCGTGCGACTGCCACTGCGTCGGCGAACCAAGCGTCTTCGGATCGAAGAAGAACAGCAAACCGTCGCACCCCAGAAGAAAGTCCATGACCTTCTCCGCCGAATTGTCAGCGGCGCCAATCGCGATCGCATCACCGGCGTAGTCATAGGTAACCACGGGAAGCTTTTTGGAGCGGTCAAGATTGGCCACCATCTTCATGACCGTGTCCTGCCGCGTGAGTGGCGGGAACTGCGGGTCCTGCCGTACATCGACCATCGTCCCCTGACCCGCCGCCGGGGTCAAACCCCACATCTTCCGATGGTTGGCCAGCAACTCGCCGGCCGTGACACTGTCGCTGACCGACAACTGCAGATCACGAGCCGTCTTGCAGTCATCATGCAGCACCGACAGATACACCGTCTTGCCGCTGTTGCTGTGGCCGACAAGACCAACCCGAATACCATCCGGCCACTGGTAAGCACTGTCGCTTTTGTCCTGCTTGCTCCCGGAGGCCGCTTTCGCACCCTTCTTCCCGAATTTGAGTAGCTTTGCTATATTCACGCGAGTCCTGTTCCCACAGTTGAGTTTACTCTGTCCATGATGCCACCACCACTCCTGTCATCAGCGACCCCGCACGGTTGTCAGCCTCTGGTTAAGGTCCTGAAGCTTCGAATCGCTGTAACCAGACCACAACGCGGGCACCAGAAATCCAACAGCGATCCAGACGACAATCAACAGAACCGTCGCCACATACGCCGGACGCCGCTGCCCGAACATCAGCGCCGTATACCGGTAGCTGCGGAACAACCCCTTGAACTTACCCAGTGCGTCAACAAGTGCCTTCTGCACCCGCTGCAGAAACGTGCCCGGCTTCGTGCGATAGTCCCACGTCTCAAGATACATCTCCACCAGCTTGTTCGTACGAGACCACCGTTCGAAAAAACCCACGCGCTGCAGGTGAAACTCCAGGGTCGAGCGATCCGAAAGGAGGCTGTCACCAAGCTGCAGACGCCGGCGACACAACTCCATGATGCGATGCGCATCGCCCTTCGCCTCGAACTGCTCCGGCGTCAGGTCAACCGCCAGCGGCCGACCATAGGCGTTCATGAAGTTCGACAGCTCAATCAGAAAGAAACTGTGAAGCTGAAAGCTGTTGTTAAGCGCCCCCGCCCGAAACAGCTTCGGCAACAACTGCTCCTCAATATACGGCACGTCCTGCCTGACCTCTCGCAAACCCCGGACGTAACTATAGGCCTGGTTGGAACGGTTATCCACATCGACTTCCATCTCAAACCACGTCACCAGCGTCTGCACCGTCAGCTCCCGCAGATCCGACGCCTTGAGCGGAGCCTTGTGGATAAAATCCAGAAGAATGTAGTCGGTCTCAACCGCCTGGTCGCGGTATTCCTGCAGGGCGCCGAACAGGGCGCGGATACCGTTGTACGTCTGCTGGAAAGCCCCGAAATCAAACGCCGAGAAGTTCGTTTCGTAGGTACCGATATACCTGAAGAGGTCATCTATGTACTGTCTTACTTTCATACTGCCAATCTCTCTGCCAGTTTCTCTGCCAATCTCTGTCCTTAATCAACAATGTAAAGCTTGATATCGGCCTCTGACAAGTTGTTTAGCTGCTTCGCATCCTTAAGACCCCGGAACCACAGACCGGCCCTCCCGGCCGAATCCACCCGAATCATGTCCTGTCCCCGCAGCGCCACCTTGCTCCCGAAAGTCGTGGTATCAATCACCATGGGATTCGTCTCCCCAAGACTGACCTCGCCAAATCCGATACGAACATTGATCGCATTCCACTGGCCCTGATCCATCAGGTCCTTCTCCATCAGAATAACACAATCGCTCACGCTGACCGGTGAGGTCAGGTTCAACGACACAATGGCAAAATCGTTCCAGTCCTCGCGCACGCACTCCTTGTGGCTGACAGCGGCGAAGGTCAACCCCTTGTAGCTGATCGTATCGCTGGCCACCGGCTCCGGCGCAATGTCCCCCTGCGCAAGAAACGCCACGAGCTGCTGCAAAGTAGTGAGCAGCTTGTCGATTTGCTCGAAGTGCCTGCCGAGATCGAGATGTGTGTATTCAGCTAATAGAAAACTGTCGATGGTTCGCGCGAAGGTGCGATACTCGGTGCGCAACTGCTTCTGGAAGAAACGGTCGGTCAGGAAGTCCTTGACACCCGGCATGTACGCCAGCAGCGTCGTCAGCACCCGGAACAAACTCTTGTACTGATTCACTATCGTCAACGGATGCGGAGCGTTGCGCCCCAGTGAAACCGTATCGAACCTCGCCGCCGCATGTAGTCCAAGCTGACTGACCAGATGCCTCAGATTCGAGACCAGATCAGCCCCGGCCCCGGCGGGCGTCAAACCGCTCGCCACGCGCGTAATGGCTGTCATGAGACTGTCAAGCCGGTCACGAAGCTCCCGAACCTTGCCATACAAACGCTCATGTGCCGCCACCGAAACGCACGGCGGGAAGTAAAAAGGCGACTCCACCAGGCTGTCACCACTTACCTCCAGTTGCGCGATCTGCACACACCGCGCCTGCGACACGGACGGCTGCTGCCCCACATGAACCTCGTAGGCCGGCACACAGTACGGCAGACGGGGTACCGGCTCGTTCGGATCCGCCTGCCCCACCTGCTTTTTCGCCTCAGCGGCAATCACCACCCAGACCCCGATAGCTTCTGTCACCCCCTCGGCCTCCCCGATCACCACCCCCCCCTCGCCGGGAGCGATCTCAATCAGGCTGCCATCCTCGGTGACGGCATGACAACGTGTTACCTCAACACGGACCGCACTGCCCCGCAGACTGGCATGATACTCAAGCGCACCACCGTCACTGCTCGGGATCAGCCCGTAGTTGTCACCCACCGGCCGGCCATACCACCGGGACAGCTCCTCGAAATATCGCTCCTGGTCGGCAAGGTGATTCCGGGATACCAGCATCCCGTCCTGCCAGTTCACTGAGCGGAGTCTGAATTCACTCATGTTTCGTCTCTTCTTGCTCCATCTTTATCCGTTAGCCGCAGCCACCGGCTTGCTGCCGGCACTGTCCGTCCGCACTTTTACTGCGCCCCCGGTCAGACACCACGATGTCCCCAGATACGCCGCTCGCTCCTGCGTGCCGATCGAGCGACCGCATACCGGTAACCTGAATCGCAGACGCCATTGCAGGTGCCCCGGGTTGCACAAAGCCATTATCTGTTCAAGCAAGCTGCGCCGCGCCCCCCCGGGCAGCCACTCCTCTATGTGGGCGTCACCTATCTCACACAGCTCAAGCTCATAGTACGAATCAAGGTCGGTGAAACGATCACCAAGCACCCAGTCATCGCCGAGCCGGCTGAACGACGAGTTCAGACGCGACTGAATACTCCCGTCAATTGGGTGCTCAGACGGCAGATTTTCGTGGACCTCCATCCGGCAGTCCAACAGCAAACCGAGTACCCACGCCATTCCCTGGGGATTGCCCGACCATTCATGGAAGCTCCGCATCAGGGCTGTCAATAACCCCAGCCGAGAATCGGCCGTACAGGCGCGGCGATGAGCCGGACCGAAAAGATCAATGATCCGCGCATAGTGACTCGGCTCCGTCACCGCCTCCTCATAGCGCATGCGTTCAAACGCCATCAGCGCCGACTTCTTGACCGCATGACCGTCGATTGGCGCCATCATGCCGCGCGCCCCGGATTCCCAGTGTGAACTGACCGATGACGAATGCCCGGAAGAGGTGAAAAACTGCCAGGGCATCACGTCGACAATGCCGCTGATGCCCACATCGAGCACCACCTCCGTCTCGTCCGACAAGAGCGTGCCCGCCTCAGGATCCTGACTGCGAATCTGCCCGTCATAGTCCTCATACGCGCCAACCAACCTGACAAAAATCCGCTCCGGGGCTACCCCCAGCCTGACAAGCTGATTGATCGCCGCGACGAAACTCGGGCGACATCGCCAATCAACCAGCCGCGGCATGACCCTGGCAGTACGCTCACTCATCGCTCACTAACCTCAATCACAAACTGCGTATTCACGACCGAGCGCTGCTTCAGAAACCGCTCCAGCCGTGACCTCAGCAGATTGACTTCCTCCGCACTTCCAAAGTCCTCAGGATTGATCGTCAGGTGCACCACGATACACCGCTGCACGCCACCGTTGATCCTGCGAGTCCCGCTGCGACACTCCGCCGCCAGAATGCGCGGGTCGAACGCCCGCGACCACATGGCAACATCGCCAAAAGTCAAAGCGCGATCGCGCTGTCGCAACCGAACGGTGACCTCCTGCATGAGCTGCTGACGCGTCCGAGCAGGAATGGCTCCCGCCGTCGATGTCAGGTTCCGCACCTCCGACAAACCCGGATGACCTTCATACATGCGAGTGATCCGGCCCGGCTCAATCCCGTTGGCCGTAACACCATCAGTCACACTATACTCGATACTGAGCGAATTGGGCACACCCTCGGCGGCGTGCATGAAATCAAACCACAGCACGACATGACCGTCGCGCTCCGTAAAGGTGTATCTCGGCTCCGAATCGGCGCTCTCGGTACTGTCAGCCGGCAGGTACTGCCTGCCGTCGGAATCGGTGACCCGCTCGATCGTGAGCACACTGTCCGCATCCTCCGGTATCACCACATCAATCAACGGCGCCCCGCCCGTGTGACGAAACAGCGTAAGCGTATACCGGTTCGCAACAACTATAGCATTGAAAACGAAATTCACCGCTCCGCTCAACAGCTCGCGGTTGCCGCGCTCCGGCAAATCAATGCGCAACCAGTAACAGCTGTCGGCACCACTCAGAGCAGGCTGCCCCAAAGACGAAGCCGACAGCCTCTCCAGCATTGCCGTCGGCGGAGCACCCGCGCCCCAGCGGCTGGAGATATCGCCCGGAAAAACCACAAACGCATCCAGCAGATCGCTGAACAAGTCACCGCTGGTCCGCAGCCCCCCCCAGTCATCAGCACCGGCCGGAGTAATAACCCGATCGATCCATGAGGACTTCCCCGGACAGAAACCAAAACCGTCACCAACCGCCCCGGAGGATTGACCCAGCGGGTGCCAGTACCCCCATTGAAACTGAGACCGAAGCTCGGCGGGACAATCGAGAAACACAACAGCATTGTTCAGAGCCGACGGCGGCCCGGCAAATGCGATACCGACAAACAGCTCCCAACGATCGCCATTGGCCGGCCGGCTCTCGATAGCAGCCCTCATCTCACGATCCACCGCAACGCCCGGACTTATCGGCAACACGAAATCGCCATTGCGAAGCACCATATACCGGCACGTCGCATCAAGAACCGGCCAGTCGGTCAGAGGGGAGAAGAAGTACGTCCGGGCACCCTCGCGTGACTCACGGTAGAAAAAACGAGTGTGAGCATCGATCTCCACCACCGGATCAACCGTGCTGCACTGCAGAACACAATGGGCCGGTGTCGGCCACCGCCCGGCATGACCACAGACCGTCTTCAGAAGCGCGCTTCTGGCAACCTCCCACGTCTGCTCCAGGTCAGACTCAAGCGCCGCAAGCTCATGAGCGCTCGCCTGCAACAGCATGCGCAGAACCGGATCCGCCCGCTCAGGAGAACCAGGCGTATCGGTTCGGAATCGGCGCAAGGTAGCATACAACTCCGTGAAGATCTGTTCCTGGGTTCGCTTTGCCGCACGTGCCATAGTCTTTACCCGCAGGTTCCTCTGATTCTACTCAACAATGCAACTGACATCAAGCATCTTCTCAACGCCACCCTCACGGTACGTGGCCGTTACCTTCACGATCAGACCGATTTGCCGATGCTTCCCCACATCACCCTCCGAAAAAACAACATCGACATTATACAGCCGAGGTTCATGAATACCAATGGCAGTACGGATACTGGCCCGAACATCCGCCTTACTGGCCGTGTGCAGGTCGGTAAACTCACGTTCCCACAGCATACACCCGAACTCCGGCAGAAACGGCAACTGCCCCACGCGCGTCGAGATTATCAGCCTGACCGAGTTCACCAGGCTGTCCCTGAGATTGCACCGTGGGAAATGACCCTCTTCAAGAGTCAGGGGAAGTGAAAGGTATTCCGAGCGTTCCATCAGTTGATCTTTACTATCGCACCTTTGATTTCGGTCATAGCCGAGCCTTCCACCGCCGCCTGGGTACCGGACATCTTGGCCGATACACCGCCTTTGGACTCATGGTTCATGCCCCCCTCGCTCTTGAAGTTGGCCGAGGCCTTCAACTCAATATCAGACTGCGCCGTCCCCTTCAAAGCGCCACCCGACTTCAGCACAATGTCTCCGGAAGCAGACTCAAGCGTGATATTAGCCCCCTTCAGCGTGATATCACCCGAGGACTCGATCGCAATACACGGCCCGTCCATCGACAGCAACACCGCGTTCGTCCCATCCTTTTGCGTGATCGCTATTGTCTCCTTGCCGTCTTCATCCACGAACACGATCTGATTGCCAAGACGAGTACGAAACACCTTCTTGGAAACCGCACCGCCGGCCAGGCACTCAGAGGAACTCAGCGGCGGCGTATCTCTCTTGTTGTACAGTGAGCCAAGCACAATGGGAGCATCGGGGTTACCCCGCTCATAGGCGACCACCACCTCATCGTCAACCTCGGGCAAGGCGAACCACCCCCGCGTTCGGCCGCCATCAAAGGTCATGCAACGCAGAAACTCGGTTTCCTGGTCTGCACGATGCCACGACAGCCTGACCTTCACCCGACCAAGGTTCTCCGGGTCGTTGTTGTCGGTGACCACACCACACTGGATGTAGCGGAACGGATGCCTCTCCTGGCGCTGCGGCGGGAGCGCCAGCTCGGTCGGCGTGCACGTGAAGCTGTTATGGTACTGCCCACCCTCATCCACGAAATGGTCAACCGACTTGATCCAGTAGTCGCCGTCAAGATCCCCGAGTCCCTCCAGCCTGATTCTCGAGCCGCACGATACCGCCGGCACATTGGAACTGCCATGACAGACCAGCATACCGCCCACCGAGGTCTCCACCCGACGGGTCAGCGTCTGATCGACTGCGGCCTGACTGGCGTGCCTGGCCGCCGGGGCAACGCCCACGGTCGGAAATATCAACTCCGACGCATCCAGCGAGGCCCGGGAAAGCTGCGATGTCGCCACCCGCAAGGCCGAACGATCGGCATCACCCTCCACCAGGTCCTTGTTGACCGGATCCCAGACCTGGCTCCGGAAACTCAGTGCACCCGTCTGCAAACCAAGAGTAAATGAGCCAAGCGTCTCGCGCCATTTCAACGTCTCGTTCATCTGGCTCGACTCGGCCTTGTCAATCGTGAAGGCCCTGCCGTCATAATAGGCAAAATATCCCTTCTCGGAGGCCAGACGCTGAATGAACTGGTAATCCGTTTCATAGTATTGCACGTGCGAGTCAACTTCCGTGTTCAGGCTTCCCGAGGCACTCAGAATCGCACCCCCGCTGATCCTCCCCAGAGTAATCGAATACTCACTCAGGATCGCATTGAACACCGAGGCGGCATCCTCACCGGACCCCCAGACCCGCGTTCGAACCGACGCATCCAGGGCAATCGTCGGACTGTAAGCGACAATATGGATGACGTTGATCTCGCTGACGGCCTGCTGCAACTCAACCGCTGTGACAACACCGATGAACTCAAGTTTCCGGGAGGAATCGACCACATCGCCCCTGGGGGTCAGACGCAGCGTAATCGACTTACCCATCAAAGCACTGTAAGTACCAACATTCTCAAATTCCTGATCACGCTCAACAACCCCACTGTGCCGCACGGTTACGCGAAGGCTGTGATGGCTGTCACACGGCTGCTCGAGCCGAACCGAGAGAACGTCATCCGTGATCTCCCGGCCGTCAACCGTCAGGGCACAGGCGACATTGATACCAATCGACTGATCCAATGCCTTCTTGCTTTTGCCTTTGTTCTGATTCCTGATAATATCCACCGCGCATCCTCACTGGCAGTTACGGGGAAACATACCCCGGGTTAGCATCCGACACCGTCTCGAAACCCGGGCACAGGAGCGCGGGGCGGCGGTACACAGGTGCACTACGCCGCCCCGGGTCATCCACTGCATCTGTCACACGCGCTTAGTGCGCCCAGTAGTTCTCCAACTCGGCATCGGCAATCTTGATCGCATTGCACGATACATGGAAATACTGGTAGATCTGCTCGTCAGGGTTTGACTTCACGTCGGGAATGACCTCCTCGAAGTGGGTGATGAAACCATCCTTCCACTCCAGAGTCTTCATCTCAGCGCCATCCTTGTTGAAAAAGGTGACCCGGCCCGACTTCCAGTTCGTCTTACTGGTGTCAGCAGCCCAGCGAGCAATGTCGACATTGCCACCCTCGTCAGATTCCACCTTGATCTTGATCAAACCGGCGTGAGCACGATCGGTCGGACGTCCCGTCTCATCCTTATTCGTGTAAATGTGATACGATACGGCAAAGACGTGCGGGTACTCGACACCATCGATCTCGAGTTTTGGACGGTGCGCCATAATCAATACCTCCTGGGTTTTGCTTCAGTCCTGTTTATTGATCAGAAACTCTGTTTGGACTTCGTCAAATTAGTGACTATTCGGTTATCTCGTTTTCAATCAGTAATCCGCGTGCGGCAGAGCTGCAACAACCGGGCCGACTGCCTGCTTGTACGGCCTACTTGTCCTTTACGTTGGTCGCGTTGTCCTCATTCCACGCCATGAACTCAATATTGAATGTCCGTGCCGGATACTTCGGATTCAGCGATACCTTGATATCTACCTCCTGACGCTTGCGCATCTCCTCACTGGCGAAGATCTCCACCGTGTAGTCCTGCAGGATGTTGTCTCCTCCACTGATTGCCCGCATGAACTTGTCGATGTCCTTGCGAAGCGCATCGATGAACTTGCCGTCGATCACGTTGAACGTCTGCTTGTTCAGATAATTGCGCAGCGACTTGTACACGTAGTCATAGGTACGACGGATCGAATAGACGTTGAACGTCTCCTTGGAATACAATGTCGCCGCCCCCATCGCTACCGGCTGACCCTCGAAACTGACAACCGGGTTGACACCCTTTTCATTTACCTTGGAAGCGTCCGGCTGGTTGAGCCGGAAACGGACATGGTTAGCCTCGTTGATCTTGCCGTACTTGTACCCGGCCGCGGGCTGCTGCATGCCGACCGACTCATCGCCGCGATACACCATACCAGCGACAGCCGCCGAAGGCGGTATCCACATGTTGTCATCCTCGTACTCGTTGGCCTGTCGCGCAAGAAGCCAGTTCGCATACAATGAGACATACTGCTTGGATTCATCGACCCCCTGCAGACTGTCCATGCTTGGATCATCGAGCAGCTCCATGATATCCTCGAATGACTCGAAATTCGGCATATCCGTTATCACATGGAGCTTGTTCGGCAGACCAATCTGCCGGGCAAAAGTGTCGATCTTGTCAGCCCCGCCAAGATAGCCGGGGACAACACACATCGAGTAACAGCGCTTGATTCCCCACTCACGGAACTCATCCGCTATCGCCTTGGCCAGTTGCTCAAACTTCTCCTTGTCATCCGGGTCCATTAGTTGCTCGATGCCCGCATTGACAAAAAACGCATCCACCTTGTCATCCGGCTCCGCCTGCGCGTTGGCAAAAAACTTGTCAACCGCCCGATAGGTCGTTTCCAGCTCACGGCTGGCCCGATGCACCGATTTCATGTTCTTCTGAAGGTTAGCCTCCAGCTTGGTGGCCTCCTCCGCCACAGTCTTCCGAATGGCGTCCACATTGCTGTCCGAGGAAAGCATCTCTATCCACGCACTCAGGCGTTCGCTCAGCAACTCCCGCTGACGGGCGTGCTCGGCCTTGCTCAGGAACTCCTTACGCTGGAACTCCTTTTTGGGGTCGAGCCACTCGACGCCGCGAACCAGGTCACCCTCTGCTGTCTTGAACGACGGCAGCAGGCTGGCCAGCTTCTTGAAGTCGGCAAAATGATCGCCAAGCAACCCGGCGAACTCCTCCTCGGAGACTTTCTCTACCGCCTGAGCGGCGGGCTGAGCCGCACTTTGCTGCTGCGGCTGCAACTCTTGTTTCTCTTCTTCACCCATATATCCAAACCTCACTTATTCGCTTAGCAGATCAACATAGTATCGGGCCACCTTCAGCAGGGCAGCCTTGGCCTTCTCGTCCTGCAACACCTTCTTCAGCGCCGCGTTCTTCTTCAACTGCTTGTCAAGATCGTTAAGAATCTCCTTGCGGTAGTACGTCCGCCGCAAATAGTCGTTCTGCTCGATGAGCTGTTTGGACTGGAAATCCTTCATCGACCCGACCCTGAACTCAGCCGTAGCAGACTCGCCCGTTGTCGTCTCCAACTCTGCCTCGAACGACGGGTGGAACTTCTCGAAAACGTCCTTGAGATTGTTGCACTCAACGGGTACGGCTTCGGCATCCTCGTCGTTGTTCAGCCTGGCGACGTACAAGGATCGGTTGGATGGAAGAAGCTCAACGGGAATGGAATCATCTTTGACCTTCCGCTCCCGGGCTCCCAGAAAGAACTTGTTGGACATCTGTCGCCCTCCGATTGTGTGATATGATTATGCGCCTGTTGTCTCTTGCTTGCCAATTATGTAGGCGTCATCCCTGACATCGACGTTCACCCGGTCCCCGGGGGCAAGGGTGCCGGTGATGATGTCAACAGACAGCCTGTTTATGATATCCCGCTCGATTATCCTCTGTATTGGCCGCGCTCCCAGCTCGAATGAATAGCCGTCCCGTGCAAGCTTCGCCAGCGCAGCCGGACTGAGTTCTGCCTCGATATCCTGATCCTTCAGCAATACCGAAAGCTGCTCAAACTCAAGCCGCGCGATCGTCTGCGCCTGCTCCTGAGAAAAGCTGTGATAAATGATAATATCATTGAGCCGGTTGAGAAACTCCGGCCGGAACTTCGTGAACAGGAAATTACGCACCTGATCCATGTCGACCTCGCGGCCCTCACGGTCGGCATCGAGAATCATGTCCGCCGCGTAGTTCGAGGTCAACGCCACAATGCAGTTGGAGAAATCGACCGTCCGGTTCTGCCCGTCGGTCAGACGCCCGTCATCAAGCAACTGCAGCAGCACATTGAATACATCAGGATGCGCCTTCTCGACCTCATCGAACAACACAATCGAGAACGGCCGCCGACGGACTGACTCCGTCAAAACCCCGCCCTCCTCGTAACCCACATACCCCGGCGGTGCACCGATCATCTTGGCCACCGAATGCTTCTCCATGAACTCCGACATATCAAGACGGACCATCGCATTCTTGTCATCAAACAGAAACTCCGCCAGCAGCTTCGACAAATACGTCTTGCCCGTCCCCGTCGGCCCCAGAAAGAGGAACGAACCCACCGGACGATTGGCCGGCTTCAATCCCGCCCTCGCCTTGCGAATGGCATTGGCAACACCCTCAATAGCCTTGTCCTGACCGACTATCTTCGAAGAAAGATACGCCTCCATATTCAGCAGCCGGTCCTTCTCCGCCGTCATCATCTTCGCAATCGGAATACCCGTACGGCGCGCGATCAGGGCCGCAATATCAGAAGCATCAATGCGCGGCTCAAGAGTCTCCACTACGCCCTTGAGCGCCGTACACAGTTTCCGCTGCAAATCGAATCGCGGACGCAGACTGCCGCTCCTGGGCAACTCCACACTCTGCAGCTCTCCCTGGAGTTTGTGCCCCCAGTACTCGATCAGGCGCCGCGTGTTGCGGTCAAATTCACGGTACTGCAAAACCACCGGATCATCACACTCATCCGTGTCGGCCAGCACCGAATGCCCGTCGACAATCACCTTGTCCAGCTCAGCCATCTGGCTCTCGACCAGCGGCAACAGCCGGATGGCATATTCCTTCTTCACCGAAAACTCACTGGCGGCCTCGTCCATGACATCAAGCGCGATATCCGGCAGATTACGGTCGCTCAAATAGCGCTTGGAGTAGCGGGCAGCGGCTCGGATGGCCTCAGGCAATACCTTGATCTTGTGATGATCCTCATAACGGCTCGCCACGCCCGCGATGATCGCAATCGCCTCCTCGACCGGAGGGGCCTCTACCTTGATCTTCTCGAACCGTCGCAACAGCGCCTTGTCCCTCTCCAGATGCTTGGTGAACTCCTCCTCGGTCGTCGCCCCGATCAGACGAAGCTGCCCGCGAGCAAGCGCCGGCTTCAGCAGATTGCCCGCATCGATTCCACCCCCACCCGCACCGGGAGCAATCGTGTGGATCTCGTCAATAAACAGGATGATCTGCCCGGACGACTTGACGATCTCTCCGATCAGCGCCTTCAGCCGCTCTTCAAACTCGCCCTTGTACTTGGCGCCCGCTACCATCGCACCCAGATCGAGCTCCATCAGCCGTGCTCCCCGCAACGCGGCAGGAACCTGATCGCTGACAATCGCCTGCGCCAGACCCTCCACAATCGCCGACTTGCCCACCCCGGCACCACCAACCAGCACCGGTGAGTTCTTCCGACGGCGAAGCAGAATCTGTATGGACTGACGAAGCTCCGACTCCCGCCCGATCATGGGATCATACTCGCCGGCCGTGGCAAGGTTGGTCATGTCAATGCAGTAGCGAAGGGCCCCACTCACTCGCCGCGAGGACTTCGTCTCGCCACCGTCCTGTTCGGACTGCGCCGGGCCGGAAGTGATCTGTTCGACCGACTTGCTCTCAGCAATGGCCCGATAAATGTCTTCCTTGGCAAGCTGCAGCTTGGCGCTCACATAGTCCGCCAGCGGTGTCTGCGGATCGAAAATGGCCAGGAATATATGCTCCGGCTCCACCAGCGTGTCATACAGCTTGCCCTTCTCCTGCTGGGCACGGCTCAGTACCGACTGAACCGACGGAGAACTGGCCACATTGTCAACCGCATGCGGCGCCTTACGCTGATCCTTAAGGTACAGCTCCGTGATCGAGGCCACCATCGACGGTGACTTGTCCAACTGGTTGAGGATGGACTCCACCTCCGTACCCTCGTGTCGAACAGCCGCGAGCAACAGATGCTCGACCTCGATCTCCCGGTGCCTGAATTCAGTGGCGATCTCCCGAGCCAACTTGATTACGGCTCGCGAATCAGACGAAAAACTGGCAATATCCATGAAATCCCGCGCTTTGGAACCTGAGTTACATTTGAAGGATTGCACCAAGACAAGCCGAATGCGAAATATGACCCTATGTACAACCCGGTTAAGTAAGAAAACATACTCTGCGCCCACAGGGGTGTCAAGCTAATTGTCTACCGACCCAACCCATGGCGCAGCACTACGTTCACACTGTCTGCTTATATACGATCGTTTGGACCTCTTTTTTGGTTTTCTGGCACTTCTCCCGCAAGAATCTGCCGATAACCGGCATGACCGGAGAAACCCCCGCCCGCTGCCGGCCATCTCTTTGCAGTGCACACCCCACCTTACCCATCAACAGGACGGAAAGACTCAATTATGCGATCCATCTCCACCCCCCGCGTCTGCAGCGTCTTCTTCGAAAAATTGCCCGAAAACGTGTAGCCGGTGCCGTCAAGAATCATGTACAGGTTCCGCTTGTATATGACCGTGTTGTCAACCGGAATCCACTTGTATATACACTCATGCGCCGCAGTGCCGTTGCCAAGCGTGATCGCCTCGTCCTTGAGAACCTCCGTTCCCTGAAGCTGCTCCAGCGCCGCGTCAATACGCATACGGGCGAAGTCTGCCAGATCGGCCCCCGCCGTATCAGGATCAACCACCAGTTGTATCATGTGCTGTACGCCGCTGTCATCAGGTCCCATGAACACATACACAGTGCGATTATCCCAGCCTTTGGGCAGCTCGACCACGAAAGGCGGTATCTGCGATTTACCCATTACCTGTGCAGCTCCTCTCGGTTACTCGGTTTCCCGCAAACGCAGCCGCTCGAAAACAGCCCGCGTCTCACTACGGTTACGCGCCAACTGCCAGTCTCCGAGGAAACGGTTAACATTTGCCGTGTTCTCATCTATTCGCTGCCGACGCTCCGCGTCGCTTTCCGCCGGCTCCGGCAGACGTATCCGGGGCGGCTCCGGCAATTTGCCAAGCCAGTCAACCGCCTCGCGACGCAGCCACGGATCGGCTGTCTCATCAGTCGCAATCCCGGCCAGAATCGGGACAGATTCCGCTCGGAACTCCACGCCAAACTCCAACACCGCCGACCTGACCTCGTGGAACTCGATATAGATACTGTGTGTCCCGGGCGAGAAACACCGATCGGGCACTATCTGATGCAAACGAAAGGACACAGCAACACTGCCGCCGGCCGGCAGATCCAGCGTCGCCGGGACCGGCCCGGTCAACTCGCCCGTCGCATCCATCGTGCTGGGGTGAACCATGTACAGGGCATCCTCTGACCCATCCCGCGCCAGCATCAAATGCAGCGCCTGCGAAACCTGCGGATCATCCATCGAAACCGCCCGCCCGCCATCGTTTGCAAACGTAACGGCCAGTTCAAGGTCCTGCCCCATCGCGTACACCGGAATATGATCATACATGCGAACCGGAACCGGCGGATCTACCACCGCCAAAGTAATGCTCACTTCCATTGTTCCTCCATTGCATCCTGACACCAGGAAACAACTAAGTGTCCAAATCAACAGTGCCGTAACTGCCTGCCGCATCCTCATACCGATCAGGTGCTGAACCCGCGCAGCTTCCTCACATCGGCGTTGCTGAATGTGTTCGACGCAGCATACGGCGTCATCAGGCCGCTGGAGGAGTGATCCCCGGTACCGAAACGCGCCCGCTCGAAAGCCGATTTGGTCCCATGGCCAATCTCGTGCCGACAGACAATCTGAAGCCGCGCCGCCGTGCCGTAGTTCTTGAATATCACCGAAATCTGCCCGCGGTTAAACCCCTGCACATTCCTCCAACGACCATCAGGATCGCCCATCGAGGTCAGCCCCGAACCGGGATTGGCAAGGTTGATCCGAATCCCCGCCGGCCAGAAATTCGTGACGCCGTCGGCCTGGCCCGACAGCTTCGGGTGATAATACTGAACACCCAGAAGCACATTACGCCCCGACGGTATCCCGGCATCCGCAAACCAGGCATCGCACGCTGTGCCATACTCCCTTACAATTGCCTCAAACCAGAGACGAGCCTTGTTCTCAATTGCCGTCTTGGCATTGTTCTTTTTCGTCACCAGGGTGGCATCGGTGCCGGTGTACGCGTAGGCCGACAACTGGTCCGCCGTCGGGCGCATCTGGAAAGCTGAAGTTTCCAGCCGTTCCGGTGAAAGATCATTGGGCCACGACTTCGACCCCCCTCCGCTGGTGTACAGCCCAATATACCGGACAGTCAACGAGGCGGCCAGCGTCGTCACACTCCCGCGCGAATACATGACGAAGGCATCGGTCTCGTAAGCCGGATCGATCTGGGCCTCAGTGGTGGCGTTGTCAAGGTAGGTCTCGCCGCTCATCGTATAAATGCCGCTGAAGTGGATTTTGCGCCACACGGTCAACTCCGGACCGCGCTCCCGACGCATGACCGTCGTGCCGTCCGCCCAATACACGGTGGCAAGAATACGATACGTATCCCCACCCACGCCCGACGGCTTGAACTTCACAAAGGCCTTACCCCGATCAGACCCCGAGGTCAGCATCTGCACCCGGCAGGACTGCCGAAAGCTGTTGTCGCTGGCCGCTGTACAACGGCTGTCTGCGTCCCAATAAACCGCATTCGCATCCCCGCCCTTTCCAAGACGAAGACTGGAACCGCTGTTATACAGGTAAGAACTCGTCGAGGACGCGTTACTGCCTCCCGCCTCGAAAGAAAACGTCACCTCCATAGCGCACTCGGCGCGCGCTTCCTCACCGTTGCTCCGTCGGATAGTCACGGTCACGGCCGTATCAAGCGCCTGCCCGGCGTTGCTCATGTCAATGCGCCGGTTGGTTGTCCGGGTCCAGATATACAGAGACTGTACCTCCACCCGCACCTGGCGCGTGCGCGTGATCGCCGTACCAACCCGCAACGTCACCGTGTAAGGCGACTTCTGAGGCGTCACCAGCCCTCCGGCCTCATCACGGCCGTTCCAGTTAAAGGTACTGCGACGGTCAGCGCCGAGTCCCAGAACACCACTGTTATGCACTGTCCGGTTGTCGCGGTCCTTGATTGTCAGGCTGACCTGCGCCCCCTGTAACGATGCCCCCCGTCGAAACTCATACGTAATAGGGCAATTCTCGGCCCCGGGCGCGAAGTACTCCGGGGCCTCAAGCGTTGCCTCGCCATCGACCGCAACCGCATCGACACGGCGGGCCGTACCCGCACTGTGCCGCGCGCGGCGCCCCCCCGAACCTGAGTCGCCGCTTCCCATGCTATCCGCCCTGACCGAAAACGCTCAATGTGACCTGTTTCATCGCCTGCATAGCATCACGCATCCGCCCGGGTAGTTGCGCCCGAGGTCGGAAATTCGACCGACCACTGACCGGGTGGCACGTTCTCCACCTTCTTGTATCCGTTGGAATCCAGCGTGCCTTCCAGTATCTGGCCGTTGTCGAAGATCAACCGATAGGCGGCGTTCGGAACCACGTTCCCCTCACCGTCCTTCAAACTGATCTCGACATAATCGCGGTACTCCAACAAACCCGAACGCGCCTGAGCCTGCCCAACCGTCGCCATGAAATAGTACTCCGGCATGGAATAGCCGCGCTGTAGCTCCTGCGCCGTCTGGACATCATCCGTATCCTCAGTGTACCGGTATTCCCAGTCAGCCTCGATCTTGCCACCGGACACCGTAACCTTAATGGTATCAATCAGATCGTCAGCCGAGGAGATATCCCGCTCGAAAATGCGAAACTCAGCCTCCGTACCCGACTCAAACCCCGATACATCGGCTGACAACGTTACCGTGTCGCCAACCCGCGCCTGCTTCTCCGACCACCTGGCATTGGTGATAACGAACAGCGCCAGTTCGTAATTCCCCTGCTTGACGCCCGTTTTCTCCACCTTGCCGGACAATGCCCCCTGTGATTGACTGCCGTCCGGCGCCTTCATCTCGTATTTCACACCGACAATCGGCTTACCGCCCTTGTCGACAACCTTCACATTCAGAAAATGCCCCTCGTCGGCCTCCGCGTCCTTGTCCGCGATACTCGGCGCCGCGGCATTCCCACTACCCCCGCCACCGCCGGCACCACCACCCGCGCCGCCACCACCACCGCCGGAACCGATCAGCACAGTCGGGCAGCCGGGCGGAAGAATCGTGTCCGGCGGACCCGAGCAGGTAAGCATGTCCCCAACACAGGCTGCGGGCAGATTACCAATAAGAACCGTCGGACAGCCGGGCGGCATAATAGGCCCCCCCACATGCGGAGTCGGAGGCACCGTGGGATTCGCCATCGGACAGGTATGCATATCCCCAACACGAGCCGCCGGCATACCGCCAATCAGAACCGTAGGTTCTCCCTTGACAATAACACCACCATGAACAGTAGTATCACCCATGCGAGCCGCCGGTTTGCCCATTGATATATCTCCTTGCACCGATCGGTACCGATAGTCCTGAGAACGACCGCGATCTGCCCCGACCAAAACCGCGCCGCAATCTGCTCGCCGAAGGCCGGACAGCCCGCGCTCTCATCCCATGCTTGAGGATTATACGGCACACCGATCGGTTAAACCAGTCCTTTTTTTGATTGAAACAAAGCGTTGCGGTTGCCCGCCCGGTCGTATAACTTGCGGCGAACAGGGACCGTGACAATGTGGACAAAGGCATGAGCGAGCAATCAATCGGCGACTACAAAGTGATCCGCGATCTGGGCGGCGGCGGCATGGCACGCGTGTTTCTCGGCGTACACAAGGATGTGCCCAACCTCCGTGTCGTGCTCAAAATTCTCCGCGACCCCCGCATGGCCGATCGCTTCAGTCAGGAGGCCGACAAATTGGCCCTTCTGGACCGTGATCGTCATGTCTGTCAGCTCAAACACTTCTTCAAGCACGGCGATGAGACTGTCATCGCGATGGAGCATATCGAAGGCCCCACCCTCGAACAGCGCGTCGCCGAGGCCGGTACACTGCCCGTACGTGAGGCCGTCGACATTATCGCCATCGTCCTCGATGTCCTGGCCAAAGCACACGCCCGAAACATCTGGCACCGGGACATCAAACCCAGCAACATCATGCTGGAACACGGCCTGACCAAGGCCGTCAAAGTAATCGATTTCGGCATCGCCAAGGCCGACTCCGACCCCGCCCTCACGGCAGCCGGGTCATGCTGCGGCACACCCCTGTATATGGCCCCCGAGCAGTTTGTGCCGACCGAAAGCACCAACTACTCCCTGGTCGATGTCTACGCTGTCGGCGTCACACTCTACAACCTGCTGACCGGCGAATTGCCCTTCAAGGGGGACAACGAATTCGCCATTCGCGATGCCAAACTCAATGAAACCCCGATCCCGCCGCGAAAGCACAATTCCGCTATTCCGGCCGAGATTGAGGCCGTTATCCTCAAAGCCATTGCGCGCGATCCGGAATCCCGTTATCAGTCGGCACCGGAGATGAAACAGGCACTGCTCGATGCCGCCGGCGTATCCGACGTGTCACAGACACTTTCAACCGGCAAAACAACCGGCGAAACCCCCGAGCCGGTCACCTCGGGGACGCGCACCCCCGCAATAGACAAGACAACAGACACAAAGCGCCGCCCCTTCACCGCCAAGACTCTCGTTGCGGGCGCAGTCGTCATCGTCGTGGCCGCAATCGTCATCTGGCTGGCAACCCGCTCCGAGGAAACAGCCGGCCCACCTGTCGCACCGTCCACCCTCGCTCCCGGTAACGGCAGCGAAATCGAAGACCTCTCCCGGGCCGGCTTTGCCTGGGGCACAGCCACTGGAACCGATGTCAGGTACTTCCTCCAGTATGACAACAACCCCGAATTCATCTCGCCGGTGGGAGTCTCCAATCTGGCGGACACAACTCATCCGATGGACACAACGCTCCCCCCGGGCTCGTATTTCTGGCGCGTCCGCGCCATCTCACGGGGAATCATCGGGCCCTACTCCGAGGTCGCCTCATTTGTGGTGGCCGGCCCGACGGCACCTGAGCTTACCACCGGAAGACTACTGGTGACCAGCAACATGGCCGCAGACATCTCGGTCAACGATGACCTCGTGCGCCGCGCAGCCACTCAACTCGATACGGTGCTGCCGACCGGACGTCATCGCATTGCGGCCGTCAACCGAAACACCGCCGAACGGCAGAGAAATCAGACCGTGACAATTGGCGAAGGCGAATCAACCAACGTGGACTTCCGATTCACTCCGCGTACCGACTCGACCACCCTGCGCGTTACATCGGAACCGGCCTTCGCTGAGATCTATATCGACGGCCGGCTTCGTGAGGGTGTCCAGACCCCCCACCAGTTTGAACTGCCGGTCGGCAGCCATGTCATTAAGGTTGTCAAAGATGGCGAGGCGACAGAACAACGGATCGACCTGCGCTCACCATCAACATACAAATTCTTTATCGAAGGCGATTCGGTCGTGCGTCGCGAGTGAGATCGTGACACACAGCAACTGAGAAAAGTGCTTTTTCAGGGCTGCCGTGATTGCTATATTCCCGGCAGCACACTCAGACGCACTCTATCTTGGGAAATCAGTCATTCAGAATAAGGAGCGCTTATGCTTTTGTTCAGATCGAAAAACGTGTCGACCGCCGCGATGCTGCTGGTCGCCGCCATCATCATGTGGCCGGGCCCGGCGGCCACAGAGGAACTCGATGTCTCTGACCGTCTGGCCGAGGTCCGCGACCTGTACTTCGACGCCGACTTCGAGAAGGCGCTGTCACTGACCAATGAGCTGCTGCGACGGCCCGATGTGACCACCGCCGACAGCATCGCCATCCTGGAGCATCAGGGACTGATCTACTTCAGTTGGGGCAATGACTATCACAATAAGTCGGTGCAGTGTCTGGAGCGCATCTCAAAGATCGATCCCTGCCTGATCAAACTGCCCCGCAAGTACTGGCCCGCCCCCATGGCCGACTACTGGTACAAGATAGCCGATACGATGGGCGTACTCACCTGCAACCGCGGCGCTGACACCAGGGTCCAGACCATTGCCTTCTGGCCGCTCGATGCCACCGCGCAGCAGAAATCGCAGGAGCGGCTCGGAGACCTCGGCGCCGGCCTGGCCCAGATACTCGAGATTGGATTCATGAACATCGGCGGACTCGAAGTCGTCGAGCGCCAGAAACTCGACTACCTGATCAGGGAACACCAACTGGCCCAGGGCGAACTGGTCGATCAGCAGACCGCCCTCAAGGCCGGCAAGATGCTCTCGGCACACCTGATGGTCTTCGGCAGCATCATCGAACTTGACGGATCCAAAGACATCAAGCTGGCCTTCCGCGTAACGGAGGTGGAGACCAGCCGTAACCTGATGGGCTTCCAGATCGACGGAAAGAAGGGCCAGTATTACGATCTGATCCAGAAAGCGACGGAGGAGCTGTGCAAGCGCCTGGATATCGCGCTGTCCGGTGATGCCCGCGACCTGATCAAGGAGGCCGGCACCAAGTCCGGCAGCGCCATGGAAGAATACGCTGCGGGCCTTCGTTACGAAAGACAGCACGAGTACACCAAAGCCTACAAACACTTCCAGGCAGCGGTTGAGGCCGACCCCGACTTCGGCGAGGCCCGGACGAAGCTCGATGTCTACAAACCGCTGGTCGGTTAGGTGTAACAGAAGTTGACTACGGCAACCCGTTAGCAAAGAGAAACGCAGTATGGTGATCCGGTTAAGGATATCTCCCGCCCTGGCCCTTGTTGCCTTCATGGCCCTGCTGATCGCAGGATGTTCAGCAGGACGAGTCGGTCAGGGCCGAAAACTGGCCGATGCCGGTCAGTATGACCAGGCAAGGAAGGTCCTGTACCAGGAACTGGAGGCACGCCCGAAGAGCACCGAGGCATGGCGCGAGCTTGGCGCCACCTTCTACAAGGAAGGTGAATACGAACGCGCACTGGTCGCCCTCCAGAACGCGAGCGATGAGGACGCCTACGCCCTCATGTACCGCGGCCTGACGCTGGAGGGCCTCTCTCGCACTACCGAGGCGATCGACAACTACCTTGCCACAATCTCGCACATGCCCCAGGGCAAGACACGCGCGATGGTCCGTCGCCGCCTTGACAGCCTGCTGCTCGCCGAGGCTACCATGCGCGAGGAGCGACTGGCCCGTGAAGAAAGCGAACTGGAGGCTGCCATCGTGCCGTCCAACGCCGTCGCCGTGGTGACTTTCGATGCCCGCCACCTCAGCGACGATCTGCGGCCCGTGGCCCGCGGGTTCGCCGAACTGGTGGCCACCGATCTGACCCACGTCAACGCACTGGTCACCGTTGACCGACTCCGTATCCAGACTCTCCTTCGCGAACAGGAACTGGCCCAATCGGGACTGGTCGACGCCGCCAGCGCCCCGCGCATGGGAAAGCTCCTTGGCGCCGGTAAACTCGTCGGCGGCAGCATGTCCAGTGCGGGCGACCAACTGCTGGTCAGCGGCTCACTGATCGACCTTGTCTCCGAACAGGGAAGCCGATCGGTACCCGCCGAGCGCGAGCTGCAGGAGTTGTTCCGCCTCCAGAAGGAATTCGTCTTCAGCGTGATCGACAGCCTGGGCATTGAACTGACCAAAGCCGAACGAGACGCCATCGGGACATACCCCACAACCTCCTATGCCGCCTTCCTTGCCTACTGCCGGGGACTTGAGTATCGACAGCAGGGCTTCTTCAAATCCGCCGAAGCTGAGTTTCAGCAGGCAGCCGAACTCGACGGCGGCTTCCTGCAGGCACGTCAGGAACTCCAAACAACCCAGGACCTGATTGTCGGCGCCACCCTCCCGGACGTCAGCCCCCGGGCTTTGACCGCAGCCGCAACCGAACTCCTCGGTGCCGGGACTGCCGCCGGCCTTGAGGCCGGCTTGTCAAACCTCGCCAATACCAGCGGCGTCGTACCACAACCGCAGACCGACCCCGACAACGGCAACAGCAACGCCGACAACAAACCCGTCGTCTCGGGGTATGGCTCGGCAACAGTGACAGGAGGGTTCGATGGCCAGTAAACCGATAGTACGGATGCTGACAGCGGGACTCACGTTGCTCATGCTCATCGTGGCCGTGCCGCTGTCGACCAACGGACAGATTGTCACCGACCAGCCAACCTCCGGACGTGCCGGAATCACTTACACGTACTGGAAAATCAGCACCGATGCCGGCGATGCCACCCTGTCCCAGACATGGCTGCCGATGAGCGTCTTCCTGCCCATTCAGGAAAACCTCGAGGCCCAGGTGTTCTTCTCCACCACCAGCAGCAGCATTGATACCGATATCGCCGATGCCCGCGTCACCGGCCTTGGCGACCTCAGGCTGCAAGTCAGCAGGTCCGTCATGGAAGACCAGGTGCTCCTGAGCCTGGGCATGAGCCTGCCGACCGGCAAGACCGAGCTTGACCTCGGTGCCGAAAGCGAACTGCTCCAGCTTCTGGCCGAAAGCTTCCTTGATGTCCCCTCACGCCGCTGGGGCGAAGGATTCGGGCTGAACCTCCTCGTGGGCGGGGCACAGCACTGGCAGGGATGGAACCTCGCCGCCAGCGCCGCCTGGTGGTACAGCGGCGCCTATACGCCGTACGAGGGCTCCGGCGACTACAACCCCGGCGACCTTCTACGCCTGGTGGCACGGGCACAGAAACCCGGCGATGCCCTGTCCTGGTCAGGAGGTCTGAGCTACACCCACTACGCCGCCGATCAGGTCGACGGCGACAAAACCTTCCGCCAAAGCCCCTATCTCCAGACCTATGTCGGCGCGGACTACCGCCGGAACTCAATGTATATGTCAAACCTGATTCGGTACACGCTCCGTGGCGACAACAAGCTGTTTGTCGATGATGCCTCTTCGCAAACACTCAAGCTGTACGGCAACGAACTCCAGTTGCTGTCGCGAGTTGTCTTCGATGTCGCCCCCGACTGGTATGCCGGGCCGACTCTTTCGGTCCGACTGATCGGCGGCAATGACATGGGCTTCGACAACAGCCACACGGTGCGCATCGGCGCTCTGGTGGGCAAGTCACTGACCGAGAAACACCGGCTCCACGCCGAGGCGCGGTATATGAGGGGAAGCGCCGACGGCGGCAACATATCCCTCAGCGGTCTGCAACTAATGCTCGAATTCAAGGCGGAGTTGTGATATGAAACAGACGCCCTTCAAAGACATACGCACCGCGATCATACTGATAACGATCGCACTGACAGCACTGGTGCTCGGTTGCTCCAACTACTCCACGCAGAGCTACTCGACACAATCGGTCACGGTCTCGGTCGATCTGCAACGCCCCACGCTGCTGCTCCAGCAGTCAATCGGACGGATCGACCTGGCCGTCTACCGCGGTTCAACCATCACCGAGGAGCCTGAGGTCTACCTGATACTAACCGAGACCGGCGGCGTGGTCACGGCTGTCATCGACAGTCTCCCGGCCAGCGACCCCCTGCTGTTTGTATTGACCGCCTACGATATCGAAATGGGGGTCCCGCTGTATCAGGACCGAAGAATCATCAGACTCCTGCCGGACCGGATGAACAACGTGACCATGACTCTCCGCCCGGCAGTGCCGATGCTCCGGGTGCGGCCACGCTTCATCTCGCGAACGACAGCAGAGACCTTTCCCCTGGACGTGCGGGTTGACAGCGTGCAGTCGCTCTACGGGCTGGCTTTCCGGGTGAACTACGAGACCACCATGCTTCACATCGACAGCGTGCAGTCAATCGCCGGCTCCGGCACCATCTTCGTCGCCGAACAGGAAGACTCACCAACCAGCGGCTTCGGCGCCTGGGCCATCGGCATCAGCTCCACCCAGCCCGGCGTTCCCCTGGTCAACAGCGCCGGCAGCGCGGGACTGGCCCGGTTATACTGCCGACCTGATCGGAACCTCTCGTGGAGTCTGATAGATACGGCTTCGATCTGGCTGCAGGTCACCGATGGAACCTACACCGACAGCTCTCAGATATCGATGATGGATATCTTCACCGACGACTGCCTGATTGAGTTTCACACCGACGGATGGTTTGACGACTGGTACCAGGGCGATGGGGTAGGCGACAGCCTCAGATAGGGGGATGTCGAAACCTCGCTTCGCGACCCCTTCGGGGCAGGGGTTTCGACCTACGTCATGCGGGGCGGGGGTTGCGACCTACCTTTGGGGCACCGGGCAGGCGGGAGCCCTGCCGCGCACATGCACTTCATCTTATATGCGGCTACGGGGCAGGCCTACTTCAGCAGCATCATGCGAGCCGACAGACGGACACCGCCGTCAACCTCCAGCACATAGAAATACATACCGCTCGAAACGCTCTTCCCGCTACGATCGGTAGCATCCCACTCGACCGACTGCGAACCCTGAGGGCAGTAGCCCTCATACAGCGTGGCCACATCCTGACCAAGCAGGTTGTATACTCTCAGCGACACCTGGGCCGACTGCGGCAGATAGAACCCGATCGTCGTGGTCGGATTGAACGGGTTCGGGTAGTTCTGGTGCAATTGCGGCGATCTCGGCAACTCACCGGCGGCGTGCTCGATCTGCGCCGCCAGCATCGCACGAAGGTCCTCCCGTCCCGGACTCTCCGGACAGTTGCAGACCGCTTCGTGCAAAGCCTCCAGTACCGTGTGACTGAACCCGCCGAAAACGCTCTCGGCTGTCACCAGCGGTTCATTCCCGCGCTGCGGGGCACCCACCGATTGCGCTCCCCAGTTATCCGTGATAGCGCAGACATCGTCAGCATCAACCACCCCGGAACCGTCGGCGTCGGCATACACCGCCCGGTATGGCTGCCAGTGACTGGTGGTGCCATGAGCCAGTCCGTAGTGCGGCCCCCATTCCATGCCGGTCGATTGCCGCGCCGGACCGCTCGCCCCGAAGAACAGCCCGATCGGCAGAATGTCGCGCTCGTCGACAACCCCGTCAGCGTTGCCATCCCCCGGCCAGACAACCGCCCCCGTCACGAAAACCAGTTGCGGTCCCGGAGGCGTCAGGTACGGTGTGCCGTTGACATCTGCAAGCGTGCCGCTGCCCCCAACCACAATCTCCTGAAGCGGCGGGAACGGTGACTCATCGGCCGGATACAGGCAGATGACCGAAACCGAGTCCCCATCGAGCATATCGAACGAGTGCTCCCAGTACAATTCCTGCGTCGCGCCCGAAATCACCAGTCCGCTCGGAAGAGTCTCTTCATTGAGCACGCCATTGAACATGACACAAAGCGGATCATAGACCTGCACACCCTGACGGCCGGTGGTAAGATTCCAAAGCGGCACCGACATTGCCAGACGCACATTAAGCACATGCTCACCGTTGGCCCGCACTCGCAGACGATCCGGGTAGGCTCCCGTATGCAGACTGGAACGGTCGACATCAACTGTCACATCCCGGCACTGCCCGGCGCTGAGCGTTCCCGAGGACGGGCTGACCGCCACCCAGGCCGGCAGATCGATCGCCTCCCAGCTTACCGACGCTCCCGAAATATTGCACAGGTTGAACTTCAGCGAGGCATCGGCATTGCCGTAATCCAGCAGCGACGGCGTAATCGTGATCACCGTATGGCGCGGCTCGATATCGACTGCCACCCAGACGGTGTCAGTCTCGGAGGCGATAGTCAGCCAGCCGGTTTGTGGCCCCGGTTCAAGCGATCCCCGATCGGCAATAACCAGCACCGTCTGGGCATTGTCGGTCACACTCCCGGAGGCGGGCGACGCTGTTAGCCAGTGAGGAGCATCGGTAACACGCCACAAGAGCGTACCATCGCCCGCGTTTTGAATCAGAACAACCAGCGTATCAAACTCGGTGCCGAAATCGAGTGACTGGGGAGAAACCGAAAGCATCGGCGGATCCTCGACCGCTATCTCAATGACGGATGCACAGGCGGTATCGCGGGCATCGACCACATGGAGAGTCGCCGTATACAACCCGCGACCCTCGTAGGTGTGGATCGGCGAGATGGTCTGAGAGCTGTCCACCGACCCGTCTCCGAAGTCCCAGTAGAACCGGTACGGTGGCTCGCCCCCGGAGGCCTCGGCGGCAAAGGCGATCTCCAGCGGCGCGGTGCCGCTGTCGGGCGCGGCCCACACCAGGCAATTCAACTCCGGTCCCACCATGATCTCAACCATCGACAGGCACTCTGCGTCGGTAGCATCGGTAACCGTCAACGTGGCCGTATACTCCCCGCCGGCGGCGTACACATGCGCCGGATTAGCTTCTGTCGACGTGCTGTCATCGCCAAAGGTCCACAGGTATGAGTACGGCTCCGTACCACCGGAAACCTCGGCAGCAAAGGCGACCGCCAGCGGTGCAGCTCCCGAGTCCGGCTCAGCGACAACCTCACAGAAGAACTCGGGAGAAACTGTGATCTCGACTGATGTCTGGCATTGCTGCTCCCGGGCGTCCCAGATAGTGAGATTGGCGGTGTAGACTCCGGCCGTGTCGAATACCTTCGTGTATGTCGAATCCTCGGATCCGAACCAGTCATAAAGGTCCGAAAACGTCCATTCATAGTAATACGGCGGCTGGCCCCCCATGGCAATACCGGTGAACGTCACCTCCAGCGGCGCCGGACCGGCTGTCGTGCTGACCGCCAGCGAACATGACAGCCCGGCGGTCACGGTAATGTCGATGGTGCGCGTACACGTTTGGTCTATACGGTCGGATACCGTGAACCTGACAGTGTACTCGCCCTCCTCTTCAAACAGGTGCGAAGGGTTGGCCACATACGCGGTATCGCCGTCACCGAAATCCCACTCGTAACTCAGCGGCGGCACCCCCCCCGAGACATTGGACTGGAAAGACACCCACAGCGGCGCCGGACCTTCTCGCTCCGTCTCTGTGAAGGCCGCGCAGGCAAGCGAAGGAGTGCACCCCAGATCATATCGCCCCATCAGCCCGCACGAGTTGTTCTCGGCAAGACATGGCGATGCCATCGACAGTGAATAGTCCCGTGCCCCCGGGGCACAGAATAGCGGGTCCAGCTCAATATTGCCCGAATGGCCGCCCAGAGCGGAGACGGCCCGGCCCATCCAGTTGCCGCCGGCATTGCCATAGGAATCGGTACAACTGACACTGATGTCGTAATATTCATCATACCACTCTATCCCCGGACCGCTGGTTGAATGGGCAAAAATACACTGATCAATCGTCACTCGTGCGTATTCATACCCCCCGACAATATGAATCCCCCCGCTGTTGTAGGCGAATGTGGAACGGCTGATAGTTATGTTGTTGCCCTCGCGGATGGATATCGCGCCGGTTTCCTTGCCGGAGTTGTAATCGAACAGGCAGGAATCAACGAGGACCTCGTCCCAGCTCACAACGAGTATGCCTCCGGCCGTGTTACCGGAAGTATTGTTGTAGAAGGTGCATCCGGTGACCTTCGCCGCGGCATACTCGACATCAAGAGCGGTACCGGCGTTACCCTGAAAGATGCAGTCGGTGAAGATATTGCTGCCGCCGTCTTCCAACACGACCCCACCCCCCCGGTTGTTCTCAATGGTGGCACCGTTGACGGTAACCGACCCGCCGGAGGCACGGATGCCCAAATAGGCGCTGCCTCGTATTATCGTATTGGTGATCGTGCCATGACCCTCACCGGTAACATAGATGCCGTTTCCTCCGGAATTCTCAATGATGCAGTCCTCGACAGTCCCTGTGGCCGACCAGATAGTAACCGCCGCAGCCGGAACATCGCCGCCATCAGCCGCATTGCGGATCGTGAACCCCTTGATCTTCGGGTTGCCCACCGTGTACCAGTCGTAGTAGAAACCCGGGTACTTGTACTCACAATCAATGATGGTCTGGGACGGATTGCTCGAGGACGCAATGATATCCACCGGCTTTTCCCCCCCCATGCTGATGTCGCAATTGTCCGGGCCGGTGTACGTACCGGGACGGACGAGTACCGTGCCCCCGATATACAACGGGAAGGCAGCCCGGGCGGCCTGTATGGTCGGGAACTCGGTCGGGACCTCGTGAGGACCGGTCGTGATCAGGGTCCAGACATCCGACCACGGGCCCGGTTCACCGGCAGAATAGTGCGCCCGAACACGCCAGTAGTAATTCGGGTCATGCGATCCGCCACCGGGATTGAAGGTATAGTCCGAAAACGGCAGAGGTGTCGTAATCGTGCAACTGCCACCGACAAGCGAGGTGGTGTCCACGATGATATTCCGAAACAGCGGATCAGTAGCAATCTGCAGGGAGTAGAAGACACCATTACCGGTCCAGACGAAAGTCGGCAGGTTGTTCTCCGTAACCGTGCCGCTCAGCGGCGATACCAGGGTGGGGGCCGTGGCGGCGTCCTTGATCCCTCGGACATAGTCGACATACACAGATTCCTGTGTATCATACGCCCCGGCAAGAATCGAAACAGCCTCAAGATTGTCAAAAGCGCCCGGAGATGGCTCATTCAATACGATCGTGTGCCATTGACCCGATGAAAGCGGTGCGCCCCAGCCGTAATACGTAAACATGCTGGAGCCGGCGGTCTTCGCACCGATCATCACATACTGCAACGTTGTGTCCGTAATGTATATCCGCGCCTCGATCCGGAACACACCGTTCCAGTCACCGGAATTCGGAGATACGCAGGACTTGATCCACCATTCGTAATCACAGGAGTGTTCGTAGTAGCCGTTGAAGTTGGCGTAGTACTGAAGCGTGCTCTGGCCGCCAAACATGGCCGCGCTCAGGCCGCTGGAATAGACTGTCGTATCGACTCGATAGACTTCCTGGCAATCCACGTCCGGGTAGTATATCTGGACGACATTGGCGGGATTCAAAAATGACCAGCCCTGGGTGCCGGTGGAGAAGTCGTACCAGACTGTATCCAGATCGTTGGCGTCAGCCTTTAGGGCCGGGAACTCACTCGGCTTGCTGGTCCGGTCCGCCGGTCCGGAGGTTGCCAGAGGATCCTCGATCACAGAGGCGGCCAGCCCCGGCGTTGCCACCAGAAAGAGAAGGAACGCAACCATGACGAACGGCCACAGATGAGTGAGTATCCGCGGAAGCCCTACACTGTCTTCACTTCGGGCGGTCACTAAGAATCGATAATGACGGGGCATACTTGACCTCAGACATAAGATTTTGGCGGAGCCGGAAAGCCGAGCGGCGCGACCGTAAAGGGTACAAACTCCCCTGTACTCATTGATTTACGCGTCAAACGACACCACCGTAGCACTAAAATGCACTGATAGATGCACTAAAATATAGTCACTTATCACGAATAGTCAATCGGGGAATTGGATTGGAGCACCCGGCAGGGCCGCCAGCAGCTCATTCTGTCCAGCTTCTGCACAACCCACGCCAGGACCACTACACAAAGAGAGTACCTCAGCGGATAACCAATATCCGTTGCCTTACCGCAAACATCGTAATGTCTCAAGTAAACCCCTTGCACGCAAGGGGCTTGCCGCAAAGGGCCTGCCGGCCATGAGGCGGCTTTCCGCCGAACCTGCCTGCCGGGCCGCCAGTGGCTATGCCAGGTTCAGGCGGGCGGAGTCAAGGAGGTAGAGCCTCTCGCCTACCTTCTCGACGAAGCGTCGGTCATGGCTGACTATGAGGCAGCCGCCGGGGAACTCTGAGAGGATGTGCTCGATGACCTCGATCGATTCGACATCGAGGTGCGAGGTGGGTTCATCGAGCAACAGGAACTCCGAGCGCATCAACAGGCACTTGACGACGGCGGAGCGCATAAGCTCGCCATAGGAGAGAGTGGCCACCTGTTGCTGCGGTTTGTCCTTTCGAATCAGCGCCTGGCCGAGCCATATGCGGACGGTGGTTTCATCGGCAGGACAGTCGGCGAAGTTGTCAAGGAGGGTGCCGGGATGGAAGAATCCGCGCAGTCCCTGCTGGAGGTATGAGAAGCGGACCTCGGGATGGCGTCGGCATGAACCGCTTTGGGGCAGCAGTTCGCCCATGATCAGGCGCAGGAGGGTGGTCTTGCCGGAGCCGTTGCGGCCCATGAGGCAGAGTTTGTCGCGGGTGGAAGCGACGAGGGAGGCCTCCTGCAGGCAGGGCGGGTCCTGATCGGGGTAGGCGAAGGTGACGTCATGGAGGGTGAAGGCCTCGCGGTGGGGGATTTGATAGTCGGGCGCGGTCAGGGTGATATGTTTGGGGACGAAGGGTTTGGTATGCTCAAGGCGTTCCTTTTCGCGCAGGACGCGTTGCTGGACGGCTTGGGATCGTCTGGCCATTTTGGCGGCGCGGTGGCTGATGAAGCCCTTGCCCAGTTTGGCGCCGGACTTGGTGCGTTCTTTCTGTGCGGCCCAGTTCATGCGGCGGCGAGCGTCCTCTTCGAGTTTGCTGATCTGGCGGCGGATGGCTGTTGAGCGCTCGCGGCGGCTTCGCATGTCGTCGCAGCGAACGGACCAGGCGGCGGAGTAGCCGCCGGGGGTGGTGTAGATATCATGGGGGGTGATGAGGATAGTGTGGTCAGCCAGAGCGTCGGAGAGGGCGCGGTCGTGGGTGACGAGGATGACGCCGCAGCCCTGGTGCCTGAGTCGCTGGAGGTGTTGTTCGAACGCCAGCAGGCCGTCGATATCGAGGTAGTTGGTGGGCTCATCAAGGAGCAGCAGGTTGGCTTCGCCAGTGAGGATGTGGGCCAGGGCACGTTTCTGGCGCTGGCCATCGGACAGCAGCGTTGCTGCTTCGGTCTTCTCGCGCTCGATACCCAGATCAACAAGGAGCCGTCGGGTGCGGCCGAGATGCCTGGGATCGCCGGCAGTCGCTGATTCGGTGGCGTAATCGGGGGATGTGAGCAGTTGCGGCAGGAGGGCCGGGGCGGTATCGGGAGCGAGTTGCAGGGTGCCCTCGAGGGTGTAGTCCGCCGTGGATAGCGGCATGCCGGCAATGAGCCCAAGGAGGGTGGACTTGCCGCAGCCGTTGGCGCCGGCCAGTGCGAGGATTTCGCCGGGGGCCAGGCTGAATGACAGATGTGAGAACAGACGGTGACCGGCGATTTCGACAGACAGGTTCTTGACGGTAAGTAAGGGAACAGATGACATACGTTTCTCCACAGAGCAATGGTCTTGCCGGGCGATTTGCATTGAGTGCAATTCGCGGCGATGTTCGAGCGCTTCTTCGCAGGAAGAGCAGTGGCTTGCTTCAGATGGTGGAGAAGAATCTCACCTGATGACTCCGGTCGGGGTTCCTGTTGGCCCGCAGTGGGGCGGTGTTGTGTGTAAGATACGACAAACGGCGTGTTGTGGCTATGGGAAAGTGCGAGAGCGGGCGGGAAAAGCCGGCGTGATATGGACGGAACTGACGCGGAAAGGCTGATATTTTTGTTTCCAATGGCTGGTTGATTTGCTTCGTTAGATGTGAAACAGGGTTTGAAAGAACTGCCCACGTACAACAATGCTAAGGAGGAAAGAGTGAAGAAGGCAATTTTGATCACCTGTGTCCTTTTGCTGGGGGTTGCGGGCGTGTCCGCAGATGATCTGACGGGTCGCATGACGGTTAGTGGCTATGTGGGTTACGCACTGGGGTTCGGTGACGCGTTTGAGGATTATGAGGGCTTCGGCACCGAGGTTTCGGTAGGGCCGACGATCAACTTCGGCGGTCAGTTTTCATACGGTGTCAAAGAGAACCTCATGGTGGGTGGCGAATTGTATTTCCAGAGTATCAAATCGGAGGTGAAGTCTGATTTCGGAGGGTCTGCCTCGGAATCGGACATGAACACCAATGTTCTGGGCAATGTCCTTTATGCTTTCAATCACACCAGCGAGAAGGCGCTTTTTGGAATCGCCGGTCTGGGTCTGTATGATGGTGACCTTGGCCTTCATGCCGGCATCATCTACCAGACGGCAGTGTCTGAGAGCATCACGCTGTTCGGCATGCCGCGTCTGCATGCGCTGTTTACTGATCCTTCGGGATTCATGCTGCAGCTTTCGGTAGGCGCAACCTTCCCAATCGGCAATTGAGCAAAGTATCGTATTCATAAGGCAGTTCTCGTGCTATCGGGGGCTGCCTTTTGGCGTTGCGGGGGGTAGAGGGGATGTCGGAACATTGGAGGAACCCGCCCCGCCGGAGGCGGGATGGGGCATTGCGGGCTGTGGGGCACCGGGGCCAAGAGTTCCCCGACGCAAGGGGCTTGTTGAAAAAGCCACCCGTACTGTTCCGTGGGGTCTTGATGCGCCAACGGCGGATTGTGACCCGACGGTCTTGCAACTACTTAAGTGCAAGCAGTCAGGTCACACGCTCGTCTCTGACGACCGCAAGACCTGACTGAACAGGGTTTCGCAACAAGCCCCAAGCGTCGGGGCACCCCATTCTTTGTGCCCGAGTTGAGTGTGGTTTTGATATTGTGTTCGTTGAGGTTGCTTAGTTTCTGTGTGGCGGTTCTCGCAATGACGGGGCAGGGGGGACGCCTGCCGCGCACGGAGGAACCCACCCCGCCTGAGGCGGGATGGGGCACCGCGTGCAGGCAACACCACCCACAGTTGTGGGGTATCTGGCACAGGCATGGACACGGCAGGAGTACAGGGTGATGGGAAGCAGGGGGCGAGCAATAAAAAGGAAGAAGGCCGTCCGGAGGGGTCAGACAACCTTCTTTGAGAATGGGAGGTAAAGATAAAACGGGAATGCTAAGACGATAGCGTTCCGATCTTTTTGAGGAATTCCTTGATGGTACCCGTGCCGGAGCTGTCAGGGAATGAGGCCATAGTCAGGGGGATGAAATCATCGACGGACTGCCGGGTGATATCGGCGAGGCGTCGCCTGACAACCTCGGTCATGCGGTTGATGGCGACCTCGGCGCCCTGCCGGGAGGTCTCTGGTAACAGGAAGGCCAGTCGGCGGTCGTCCAGAGCGGTCACGGAATCGACTTCTCGGATGTTACGCCGGACGTGTTCGCGGACAGCATCGATGAGCTCCCCGGGGTTGATCTTGTGATTCTCGGCGATCGTCCCCAACTCGAGGATTCCACACGAAAGGAAGGTGCTGTAACGCTCGGCGCGTTTGAGCTCCTGCAGTACCGCGTGGGTGAAGGCAAAGCCACTGGTCGGTTTGTCCTGCACCTGAATTGATCCTCGCATAGCAATGTCCCAGCACGTTAAGGTCTGACCAATTATTGAGCAGCAATATTCGTTCCTTGCAGGAGAAACGGCGATTATTGGGTAACCTTTTCCCTGTTCAGAGCGGCTGGAGTCGATTTGTTTTTGTTAAGTTATTGTAATGCAACAGAGCCGTTGATCGATACAGGATGAGCGAATTAGCTACGGGTCATACGGAATGTGATCTGCATTGCCTAAAAATGTTCAATTGATGCACAGATATAAAACTGTTTTACTGAGGTTTGTGGGTGAGCTGGTGCTAGCGGGAGTGGTTATCAACATGAGCGGTATTGATTGTGGATAAGTGCGTGATGGGGGTTGGGAGGGCGGCTACTTGGTGGCGTTGAGATTGTAGTCTTTGATCTTGTAGAGGAGTGATCGGTAGCTTATCTCGAGCATGTCGGCAGCTTTGCGTCGGTTCCAGTTGGTTTTTCCGAGTACCTCGGCTATGAGGCGTTTTTCTTCGCGGGCGACGATGCGGCCGATGCGGTCTTTGAGGGAGTAGTTGTCGGCCGGCAGGGGGTCTTCGACATCGTCGGGGCTGCCGGAGGGACCGCGTTGCTGTGGGACGCCGGGCAGGGGGCGCGTTCCGGCGGCGGAGAGCAGTTCGGTGACGATGGTGTCATCGTTACGCACGACGACCTGTTTGATCATGTTCTCGAGCTGGCGAACATTGCCGGGCCAGGCGAAGTCGGCGAGGCGCTCGATGGTGTCAGCGGATATCTGGCCGAACTGTTTTTCGTAGAGCTTATTGTACTTGTCTATGAAGAAGTTGATCAGCAGGGGGATATCTTCAGGCCGTTGCCGCAGGGGTGGCAGGCCGAGGGTGATCTCGTTGAGGCGATAGAACAGGTCATCGCGGAATCCCTGTTGGGCGATGGCGTCCTCGAGATTGCGATTGGTGGCGCAGATGATTCTGGTGTCGACGTTGATGGTGTGGATTCCGCCGACGCGAACGAATTCCTGCTGTTCGAGCACCTGGAGCAGTTTTGATTGCAGTTCGAGGGGCATGTCGCCAATTTCATCGAGGAACATAGTACCCTTGTGGGCGAGTTCGAATCGGCCCTGCTTGGTTTTGTGGGCGCCGGTGAAGGCGCCTTTTTCGTAGCCGAACAGTTCGGCCTCGAGCAGGTCGCGCGGGATGGCGGCGCAGTTGACCTTGATGAAGGGGTTTTTCTTGCGGCTGGAGAGCTGGTGCAGTGAGCGGGCGACGATCTCTTTGCCGGTGCCGGACTCGCCTCTGATCAGGACAGTGAGTTCGGAGTCGGCGACCTGTTCGATGAGTTCCTTGACCTTGCGCATGGCGTCGGAGTCGCCGATGAAGTCAGCGTAGACGCTTCGGCTTTCGAGTTCGCCCTTGAGTTCGTGGACTTCGCGTTTGAGTCGGCTTCGTTCGAGGACGCCGTTGATGTGGATTTCGATCTCCTGCACATCGAAGGGCTTGTTGACGAATTCGGCGGCTCCGAGTTTGATGGATTCGACGACGTAGTTGGTGTCGCCGTGGCCGGAGACCATGATGACGTCGGGGCGTTCGCCGGCCTTGTTGAGTTTTTCGAGGACTTCGAGGCCATTCATGCCGGGCATTTTGATGTCGAGCAGGATGAGGTCGGGTTTCTCGGTGGAGACCATCTGCAGTCCGGTCATGCCATCGCGGGCGGTGACGAACTCGAACTTGTTGGATAGTCCTTCGCTGAGAATCCAGGCGACTTTGGGGTCGTCATCGATAACGAGTATTTTGGTCTTCGTTTTGGGCATGATCTGGTTCCTGTTGACGTAATTATCGGCAGTTGGGCGACAAAATCAAGCGGGAACTTGGCCCTTTTTGCTTAATTACGGCAAGTTTCTGCATACGTGATATTGATTTCGCACGTGTGCAGAGGCGGGTGCCGGTGAGTGACTGTGAGGTTGGTTACCGGGGCAGAGGGAAATAGAGGGTGAAGCAGGTTCCGTGTCCCGGCTCGGATTCGACGGAGATGGTGCCGGAGTGGGCCGAGACAATGCGTTCGACGACCGACAGGCCGAGGCCGGTGCCGGTGTCTTTGGTAGTGTAGTAGCGTTCGAAGATGCGGCTGAGGTTGTCTTTGCTGATGCCTTTGCCGGTATCGCTTATCCTGAGGGCGAGGTACTTCTCTTTTTTGTGTGCCGGTTGTTCGATCAGGCCCTTGACGGTCAGTGAGCCGTTGTCGTCGGTAGCATCGGCGGCATTGAGAAACAGGTTCAGGAAGGCCTCGAGGATCTGGTTTTTGTTCACGATGCACTCCCAGTCGAGGTCGTCGTACTCGGCTGAGAAGTTGATGTTTTTGCGACGCAGGTCGGGTCCGACGAGATCGGCGGCGCGTTCGACGAGGTGGCGCAGGTCGACTTTTTCGGTCTGGTACTTATTGGGGTTGGAGAAGTCGACGAGTTCGCGAACGAGTTCGTTCATGCGATGGACTTCCTCGTTGGCCAGTTTGAAGGCCTCGAGGTGTTCGATTTCGGCCATTTTTTGGCGCATGATCTGAAGGCCTCCTTTGATGGAGGTCAGGGGTTTGCGCAGGTCGTGTGATATCTCGGAGATCATGTTACCCATAGTGAGAAGGCGGGTAGCGTTGAGCAGCGAGCGCTCGCGCTCGAACAGGACGGCGGCCTGGGAGACGACCAGTCGGGCCAGGGAGCGATCGTCATCGGAGTAGGCGTTGATGCTGCTTGCGGACAGATAGAGGACGTAGGCAAGCTCGCCCTGGCGGATGACGGGTATGGCCATGCGGGCGGTACCGGGATCGGGTAGGTTGGGGTTGGCATGGATCTGTTCGGCGAGGTATTCTGACACGGCGGGGATATCGTGCAGATCGAAGTGTTCGAATTCGAGGTCGGGCAGGCTGATGGCCTCGCGGCTGACTTTGTTGAGATCGATGCCGCCGCTGTCGGTGAGCGGGAGATTGGCGTCGCCGGAGACGCCGGCGGCGGTCAGTCGACACTGGGCGGGATTCCAGTCGAGCCAGAGGGAGTAGTCGATGGGAAAGACGAGGGCGAGTTTTTCGATCAGCAGTTTTCGGAAGTCGTTGATTGAGCGCATGTTGGTCAGTTCGCGGGTGACCTCATGGAGGATTTCGAATTCGATGAGGCGTCGTCGGTTGCGTTCGAACTGGTGAGCATCATCGACGGCGACAGCGGCCTGTGAAGCGAAGGTGGTGAGCAGTCGGAGGTCGGCCTTGTTGAAGCTTCCGCCGCCGACCTTTCGGGCCATGTTGATGACGCCGATGACTTTGTTTTTGATTTTCATGGGGGCGCACAGCAGAGAACTGGAGCGGTACTTTTCTTTGTTGCGCCGCTGGAACTGGGGGTGGGTTTCGACATCCTCGATGATGAGGGGTTCGCCGGTTTTGGCGACATAGCCGGAAATGGAGTCGCCGACCACGAGGCGGGTGGCACGAACGATGGATGTGTCCAGACCGATGGCGGCGGCAATGGTGAGGGTTTCGCCTTTTTCGTCGAGCAGCATGATAGAGCCGATTTCGGCATCGGAGACGGTTGAGGCGAGGGTGACAATCTGGCGGAGCAGTTCCGGGAGGTTGGCCGCGGATCCGATGGATTTGCCGGCCTCGTAGAGGGCGTTGAGTTCGCTTATGCGCCGTTGCTGGAGCATATTGGCGAGTTTGAGTTCCTCCAGAAGCTGGAGGCGTTCCAGGTCGGAGCGGCGTTTTTCGAGGGCGCGTTTGACGGTGAGTTCAAGATGGGTGAACTCGACCGGCTTGAGCAGGTAGTCGTAGGCGCCCTGACCGATAGCCTGCACGGCGGAGTCCAGCGAGGCGTTGCCGGTCATCAGGACAACGGGGATGTCGTCATCGACGGCCTTGACGGCCTTGAGGACCTGGAGGCCGTCCATATCGGGCATGACGATGTCGGTGATGACGAGGTCGATCCGTTGCTGGCGGATGGCCTCGACGGCCCTGGTAGAGACCTGGAAGGCCATGACGCGATAGCCGTCGCCGGAGAGCAGGGCGGTGAGTGAATCACACATGCGCTTTTCGTCATCGATGACGACTATGGTAGCTGGTGTGGTTTGCTTGGTCATGGCTTGGTTTCCAGTGTATCCTGTGTGTGTTTCACGCTATATGAACGAGACAACCTGCGTTGAATCGTGGGGGTCTATGGCTGCTGTTCGACCTGCGGCAGGCGGATCTCGAACAGCCCCCCGTTGTTTGTGTTTCTGTAGGTTATCGACCCGCCGTGCCGTTTTATTATGCCATAGCAGACAGAGAGTCCCAGTCCGGTGCCCTTGCCGGGTTCTTTGGTGGTGAAGAACGGTTCGAAGATGTGCGGGATGTGTGAGGGGTCGATGCCGGGCCCGGTATCGGCGAAGGACAGGACGACGTGACCGTCGTCTGAGTGGCAGGCGACGCTCAGGGTGCCACCATCGGGCTGCATGGCGTCGACGCCGTTGATAATGAGATTGAGGAAGACCTGTTTGAGGTTTTCCGGGGAAGCTTTGACAAGGGGGCAGTCGTTCGGGTAGTCACGGTTAAGCTCGATGCCGGCGTTTTCCAGCTTGCGGTCCATCAGTCGCAGGACATCATCGAGGACCTGAGTGACGGGCAAGGGGATCAGTTTTGGTGGCTGGGGACGGTGGAAGTCGAGCAGTTCGCGTACGATGGCGGCGATGCGGTCGATTTCCTCACCGGCGATTTTGAGGTAGTTGCCGGTATCCTTGTTGCCGGAGACGGTTCGAAGGGCGAGCAGGAGGTAGTTTTTGACGATCCCGAGGGGATTGTTGACCTCGTGGGCGACCTTGGCGGACATTTCTCCGAGGGCGGCGAGTCGTTCGGCCTGGACCAGTTGTTCCTGGGCGCTGCGAAGCTGCTGGGCGGCGGCTGTTTCGGATTCATAGAGGCGGGCGTTTTCGATGGCGACGGAGATCTGGTTGCCAAGGATGGAGAGGAACTCGACATCATCGACGGCGAACTCGCGGCCGGCCATTTTGTCGGTGATGCAGAAGACGCCACGCAGACCGGACTGGTAGATCAGCGGCACAATAAGTCCGGGATGGAAGATGCGGACGATGCGGGTTTCATCTTCGTCGGCGATGTCCTTTGACAGATCGCCGGTGCGGACGGGTCGGTTGAGCCCGGCGAGATGTTTGCCGAGATCGGAATCTATTTTGAAGCAGCAGTCCTTGTCGGGGAATGGTCCGGCGCCGCGCTGTTTGGCCAGATGGAGGAGGTTGGAAGTGCGGTCGCGGCGGAGAAAAATGGCGGCCTTGGAGGAGCCGACCTGGGCGAGCGAAGTGAGGATGAAGGTGTCGAGTAGTTGCTGGTAATTCAGGACGGAGTTGAAGTTGCGGCTGATTTCGAAGATCGTGTACAGGTCGAAGATTTTGCGTTTGAGCTGGCGGTTGGTTTCGGTAAGGATGGTGACCTTCTGATGCAGCTCATTGGTCAGCAGCTTGTGGGTATCGCCGCTTGTGGTCGTGGGTCGTTTCGAGGCACGGTTGGTATCGGGTGTCTGGGGCGGCCCTGAGTTTCCTGCTGTGTGTTTGCGTTTAGTCATCGGATACCGTACGCCTGGAAGAATTCGCCTACCAGATAATGTGATCCCACTACAGCTATAATATCGTCATGGGAGCAGGCCTTGGCCAGTTTGTTATAGGCGGACCTGAGGCCGGCACATCGCCGGATTGGGACGGCGCGCCAGTTGATCTGCGAGATGAGCTGGTCGACATCGGTGGAGCGGTGGGTCTTCAGGGGGACGAGGTGATACTCGCGGGTGATGTGACGGAGGGCGTCGAACATTTTCTGGTGTTCTTTGCGTTTGACAAAGCCGGTGATGACGTGGGCCTTGCGGCCGGGGTAGTGGTTTTGGAAGGCTTTGACAAAGGCGGCAATGCCTCCGGCGTTGTGGCCGACGTCGAACAGCAGGTCCGGCTGGTTTGGGCGCCGTATGATCTGGAAGCGGCCGGGCCAGCGGGTGTTGGCCAGGCCGTTGCGAATGGCTCGCATGGAGACGGGCCAACCGTTCTGACGGAGGACGCTGAGAGCCTTGAGGGCGACGGCGCAGTTGCGGAGCTGGTGCTCGCCGTAGAGGCCGGGTTGGAACGGTGCGATTGAGAAGCCGTTGGAAGCGAAGCCGAGCTTCATCTCATGGACAAACGGTTGAAACTCCTTGCTGAGCAGGCGATGGTAGGGTGCGCCGCGTTCACGGCAGGCGCGCCGGATGACTTTTTCGGCCGATTCGGGCAAGAAGCCGGAGACATGGGGTACGCCGGTTTTGATGATGCCGGCTTTTTCGAAAGCGATTTTGGGCAGGGTGTTGCCGAGGATTTCCATGTGATCGCGGCTGATGTCGGTGGTGATGGTCACGAGCGGTGTAAGGACATTGGTGGCATCGAAACGCCCGCCGAGTCCGGTTTCGATGATGGCAATATCGGCTCCGACCCGGGCGAAGTGTTCGAAGGCCATGGCGGTGACGACCTCGAAGAAGGAGAGCTTGCGTCTGACCAGTTCAGGGCGGTGGCGGTCGACGAAGGAGACGAGGGAGCGCCCTGGGATGGGGCGGCCGTCGACCTGAACGCGTTCGCGGAAGGAGACCAGATGGGGTGAGGTGAACAGGCCGGTTTTGTGGCCCTGGGTGCGCATGACGTAAGCGAGCATGGCGGCAACGGAGCCTTTGCCGTTGGTTCCGGCGATATGGATGGTGGGGTAGCGTTGCTGGGGAGCGCCTATGGAGTGCAGGAACTCGGTGATATTCTCCAGGCCGAGTTTGAGTCCGAAGAATTCACGAGACAGAAGGAAGCGCTCTGCGGAGGCATAGTCATGCCGCTGCATTTACTTTCTCCACATGAACTTCAGCAGTTTGGAGACGGTATCTCGCAGATCAGCCCGGTTGACGACACGATCAAGGAAGCCTTTGTCGAGGAAGAACTGGGAGGACTGGAAGCCCTCGGGGAGATCCTGACCGATGGTCTGTTTGATGACGCGCGGTCCGGCGAAGCCGAGCAAGGCTCCGGGTTCGGCGATGATGACATCGCCGAGGGAGGCGTAGGAAGCCATGACGCCGGCGGTAGTCGGGTTGATGAGGATGGAGATGTACGGCAGGCGCTTTTCGGCGAGTCTGGCCAGCAGGCCTGAGGTTTTTGCCATCTGCATAAGCGAGAGGATACCTTCCTGCATGCGGGCGCCGCCGGAGCAGGAGACGATGATCAGGGGGCATTCGGCCTGCATGGCGCGCTCGATAGTGCGGGCGATCTTCTCCCCCACCACACTGCCCATAGAGCCGCCGATGAAGGCGAAGTCCATGATGGCGAAGGAGACCTTGATGCCATCGATTTCGCCATAGCCGCAGATGACGCCATCCTTCTTGCCGGTTTTTTGCTGGGCGGCGCGGATACGGTCGGGGTAGCGCTTGGAGTCCTTGAACTTAAGGGGATCGCGGGAGGCGAGGTTCTGGTCGTATTCCTCGAGTCGGCCGCCATCGAGCAGGAGCTGGATATACTTCTGGCTGGAGATGCGGAAGTGGTAGCTGCAGTTGGGACAGACCCAGAGCAGTTGTTCCAATTTCCTGGAGTAGACGATTTCGCCGCAGGAGGGGCACTTGGTCCAGAGTCCCTCGGGGATGTTTTTCTTTTCAGTTGTGGCCAGGCCTCGTTTGGCCTTGCGAAACCATTCCATGTTCAGTCGCCAGTTTGTTTAATCGCCAAGTAACGCACCATCACGAGAGCATCTTCGGGCGGACGGCGATAGTAGTTTGGCCTTTGGTACAGGACCGAAAAACCGTGTTTCTCATAAAACACAATGGCGCCGCGATTGCTCGGGCGCACTTCCAGCAGAAGATATTCACACCCGGCCCGCGAGGCAACCATTAAGATACGGTCCAGCAGTATCCGGGCAACAGATTTCCGGCGGTATTCCGGGGCGACGGCGATGTTGGTGAGGTGGGCTTCGACATCGGCGATCATCCAGCACGCGTAACCGATTATGGTGTTGTTGGTTTCGGCGACGATGGTGCCCCAGTTGTCGTCGTCGAGTTGTTCCAGGAAGGCAGACTCCGGCCAGGGGTCGGCGAAAATGGCGTGTTCGAGCCGGAGAATGCGGGGTATATCGGAGCTGAGGGCAGGTCTGATACTGATGTCGAGCTCAGTTTTTGGTGTCTGTTCCATGTCTTTGGGCCCATCGCAGTTCGGCCTGTGATCGGCGTATGTAGAGAGGTTCGAGGGTGTTAAGGTCCGGAATGCGGTCCTCGTGGAAGTGTTGCAGGCCAAGAGCGAGCAACTGGGCGGCATCGTAGGTGAGTTGTGAGGACATATCGGGGATGCCGGCGGATTGGAGATCCTGGGTGATAGTGTCGCCGAATCCGGCGGCAGGGAGTGTTCCGATGAGGGTGGGCAGGTCGCGATTCATGACGGGGACAGCCTGAGACAGGTCGAACCGGTTGTGATTAAGACGGAGTGCGAAGTACTCGTCTTTGCGGGCGGGTGTAAGCAGCCAGAGGTCGGGGCAATCGGGGCCGAGCAGGTACGCGGCCAGTTCGAAGAGGTGGACTCCGATGACGGGGATATGATTGACGGCAGCGATACCCTTGGCGGCGGCCAGACCGATGCGCAGACCGGTGAACGATCCGGGGCCGGTGCAGACAGTGATGGCCTGAATGTCGGCCGGGGTGAGCGACGCGGAACCGAGGAGTTCGTCGATCTTTTTGATGATGAACTGGCCGTGGGAGCGCTCGATGCGTTCGCTGGATTTGACGAGGCGGTCACCGGCGAACTGGATACCGAGGATGAGGTTGGCGGTGGAGGTGTCGATGGCCAGCATGTTGGGGGTTGAGCTGCTCATTGGGGATTGATGACCTCTATTTCGATGTGGCGGTCGGTCTGGCCGGTGATGGTGAAGGTGATGCGGTAGTACTGGTTTTCGAGCAGGTGTTCGAGCCGTTCTCCCCATTCGACGGCGACGATGCCATTGCGGGAGAGGTACTCCTCCCAGCCGATCTCCTGCAGTTCGGTTGTGTCGGATAGTCGGTACAGGTCGAAGTGGTACAGGGGGGGCTCGGCGGGGTATTCGTTGACGAGTGTGAAAGAGGGCGAGGTGACCTTGTCCTCGGCGATGCCGAGGGCTTTGGCCAGTCCGCGGGTGAAGGCGGTCTTGCCGGAGCCGAGCTGGCCGACGAGGATGAGAACATCACCGGGCCGGAATGTGGCGGCGAGTTTGGCGGCGAGTCCTTCGGTTTCCAACTCGCCATGAGATGTGACCTGAAGTGCGAGGCCCACAGTTACCTCGGAGTCATGATGGCCAGGGGGACGATCATTTCCTCCAGAGAGATGCCACCGTGCTGGAAGGAGTTCTGGAACTGGCGGACCATTTCGTTATAGTTGTTAGGATAGACGAAGTAGAAGTCTTCCTTGGCAATGATGAAGGTGGTCGCCAGGGTGAGCATGGGCAATCGCCACTGGTCGGGCTTTTTTATGAGGATGGATTCTTTGGGGTCGGAATTGAGGTTGTCACCGTACTTGTAGCGCAGGTTTGTGGAGGTGCTGCGCTTACCGTGGGCCATGGTGCCTCGTTGGCAGAGGACGGAGCCATGATCGGAGGTGACGACGACAGTGAAGTCGCGTTCGGCGAAGGCCCTGAGGATGGTGAACAGGGGGCTGTGAGTGAACCAGCTTCTCATGAGGGAGTGGAAGGCGGCCTCGGTGCCGGCGATTTCGCGCAGGATAACGTTGTTGGAGCGTCCGTGGGCGAGGATATCGAGGAAGTTGAAGACGAAGGTAACAAGGTTGCTGTCGTAGAAATCGGCAATGCGCCTGGCGAGGGCCTCGCCGTCGCCGTTGGTGTTGATCTTCTGATAGCGGGGCTTGTTGGGCAGACGGACGCCGTTGCGGGCGAGGTTGTCCTCGAGGAACCTGCCTTCGTTGCGATTCAGGGAGCCCTCGTCGGCGTTGTAGGTATCCGGGTAGGTCTGGTGGATCTGGTCGGGGAACAGTCCTGAGAACAGGGCGTTGCGGGCAAACGGGGTGGCGCTGGGCAGCAGGGAGTAGTAGTAGGAGCGGTCGATGGTGTAGAAATCGGCCAGCATAGGCTCGACGAGTAGCCACTGGTCGAGCCGCATGCAGTCTACGACGATCAGCAGCACCTTGTCTTTCTGTTTCAGGCGGGGGAAGACGTGGGTGCGCAGTACATCGGGTGAGAGCATGGGGCGGCGGTCATCGAAGAGCCATCTCTGGTAACTGGATTCGATGTACTTGGTGAATTCGACATTCCACTCCCTGCGGGTGCCGTCGAGCATCTCCTGCAGGCCGACATCCTCGTTTTCGTCAAGCTCGAGTCCCCAGGTGGCCAGAATGCGGGCGGCCTCGTGCCAGTCTTCGGGCTCAAGGGGGCCATAGAGGCGCTGGTTGAAGCGGTTGGTTTCGGAGATGTAGCGCTGGACGGAGCTGCCGCTGATGATCTTGCGTGATTCGAGCAGACGCTTGATAACGAGAAGGACCTGAGAGGGGTTGACGGGTTTGACGAGGTAGTCATCGATCTTCTGGCCGATGGCCTGATCCATGAGCGACTCCTCCTCGCTCTTGGTGACCATGACGACGGGGAGGTGGGGTCGTTTCTCCTTGATTTCCTCGAGGGTGGTCAGGCCGTCCTTGCCGGGCATCATTTCATCGAGAAGGACGAGGTCGTAGTTTTGCTGGTCGATGCGTTCCAGGGCGTCATCGCCGGACATGGCTCCCTGGACGATGAAGCCTCGCTTTTCGAGGAAAATGAAGTGTGCTTTGAGGGAGTCGATTTCATCGTCGACCCAGAGTATTTTTCGTGCGTCCTGCTTTTGTGTCATCGGGCGTTCCTGTTTTCGGGCGAGACGGGGAGAATGATCTCAAAGAGGGTTTCGCCGGGTTTTGATTTCACCAGATGGATCTGTCCGCGGTGGTACTCCGTGATGATCCTCTTGACGAGGGTCAGTCCGAGGCCCCATCCGCGTTTCTTGGTGGTGAAACCGGGGCGGAAGATTTTGCGGGCGGCGCCGGGAGGGATGCCCTTACCGTTGTCTTCTATATTGATTCTGACTAACCCGGTGCGGTTAAGTTCCTCCGTACTGATCTGCAGCCGTCCGGTTCGGGAATCAACTGCCTGTAGGGCGTTCTTGATAAGGTTCTCGAGTGCCCAGGTGAAAAGCTCGGCGTTGAGCGCCACCGGCGGGATTGATCCGGCGGTGAATTCGATGGTGATACCGTTGCCCTCGAAGGGGAGGCGGCGGCGGAAGTATTCGACAGTCTCGTGCATGAGGTCGTTGAGGTCGTGTGTGGTCAGTTCGGGCACGGAGCCGATCAGCCCGAAGCGGTTGGCGACGCGCTGGAGCCGGGCGACATCGACTTTCATATTGTCGACGGTATCGGGAATGCTGATGCGCTCGTCATCGGTCTTGTGATCGGTGGGGTAATCAGTTCCGAGGACTTCCAGCCATCCCATGAGCGAGGAGATGGGTGTGCCGAGTTGGTGGGCGGTTTCCTTGGCCATGCCTACCCATATGTGGCGCTCCTCGGAGCGTCGCAGGTTCTGAAAGCCGATGATGGCTACCATGAAGAAGGCGAGGACCAGGCCGAGTTCGACAAAGGGCATCATTTTGAGCTGGTTGATGGCCTCGGAGTCGCCGTAGCAGAAGTAGTTGACGATGCGATCGGAGTAGACCAGTGGGAACTGGCCGTTCTGGGCGATCATATCGGCGGCAATCTGACGTAGTTTCTGTCGGGATGATGCGGTGGTGTCCTCGGGGGGGATATTTTCGATATTGCGCCAGTGGAGCGGTTCACCGTCGGCATCGAGGACGATAATGGGGAAGTTGGCCTTGACGATGATTTCCTCGAAGATGAACTGGAGTTCGCTGCCGGAGGTGGGTGAGTTGGCGGCCATCTGCCACATTTTGACGTACTTGTCGACCTGGCTTCGGGTGTCCTGTTTGAGTTTTTCGATAACGGAGAAGGTGTACCAAATGAAGACGGCGGCAATGATGGCGACACCGCCGAGCAGGAAGAGCTTGAACAGTGAGGAGAGGCCGAGGTGGAGGCCGGTGGTGTTCTCGGTTATGCGGGTGAGTCGTGACATCAGCCGATACGCTCGATTCCGTTCATGTAGGGTCTGAGTACCTCGGGGACGGTGATGGTACCGTCGGCGTTCTGATAGTTCTCAAGGATGGCCGGGATCAGGCGGGCGAGCGCCAGTCCGGAGCCGTTGAGGGTGTGCACGAACAGGTTTCTTTTGTCTTCATCGCGGAAGCGGCATTTCATGCGCCTTGCCTGGAAGTCCTCGAAGTTTGAGATGGACGATATTTCCAGCCAGTTTTTCACGCCGGCAGACCAGACCTCGAGGTCGTAGGTCTTGGCGGAGGCGAATGACAGGTCGCCGGTGGCGAGAGTCAGGACGCGATAGGGTAGTTTGAGCAGCTCGAGGATTTTCGCGGCCTGGCGCACAAGGGCCTCCAGTTCATTATACGACTGCTCGGGGCGAACGATCTTGACGAGTTCGACTTTGAGGAACTGGTGGACGCGCAGCATGCCGCGGGTATCCTTGCCGGCGGCTCCGGCCTCCCGGCGGAAGCACGGGGAGACAGCCACGAGGCTTACGGGGAGGTCCTGATAGCTGAGAATGGAATCGCGGCAGAGATTGGTCAGCGAGACCTCGGCGGTGGGGATGAGGTACATGTTGTCGGGGTCGGTGTGGTACATGTCCTCGTCCATCTTGGGTAGCTGGCCGGTGCCGAACATGGTGTCCCAGTTGACGAGGAACGGTATGCTTGTTTCCTGGAAGCCATCGGCGGTGTGAGTGTCGAGCATGAAGTTGATCAGGGCGCGTTCCATGGCGGCCCCGAGGCCGCGCAGGACGTAGAAGCCGGAGCCGGAGAGTCGGGTGGCTGCCTCCTGATCGAAGATGGCGAGCTGCTGACCGATTTCCCAGTGGGGTTTGACGGTGAAGTCGAAGGTGGGGATGCTCCCCCATTCGCGGACGAGTTGGTTGTTGGATTCGTCGCCGACGGGGACGGAGTCGTGGGGGATATTGGGAATCCAGATCATCAGGTCGTTGAGTTTCCGGTCGATTTCGCGCAGGTCGTTGTCGAGTTGGGCGATCCTCTCCCCTACTTCTTTCATGGCGGCGATAGCGTGCTCGGCCGGCTCTTTGGCCTTTTTCTTACGGGCGATTTCAGCGGAGACGGTGTTGCGTTCGGATTTGAGGGATTCGACCTGCCGGATGATTTCGCGCCGTTGTTCGTCGAGGGCGAGCAGGTGGTCTATGTCGGTGGTGTCTTTCTTTTTGGCAATACCGGTCTTGACGAGGTCCGGGTTCTCCCTGATGAGACGAATGTCGAGCATGTTCTTTCTCGTATTGGCTGTTCTGGTGTATTCTGGCGTGAAGTTACAGCGCTGGAAGCAATATGGCAACCGTTAAGCAGGATGTCAAAGCGAACCCCTTCGGGGCGAAGGGTCCCGAAGGGGTCTTGTATTCGAGTTGGCTTCGGTCAGAGCAAGCCGAGGCGTCGTCGTATCAGAGCGAAATACGTCCGAAGTGCTCGATGAAGTAGCGTTTTTCGAACGGGAACGGGATAGCCTCGGACCCTGGGATTTCGTTGACGATGCCGACGGGGTTGCCGGATTCGACGATTTTGCCGAGGTGGTTGGGCATCTCCATACGCGGGTTGGATCGCGCCTGCAGGAAGGGAGCGCTCTTGTATCCGGTGGGTGTCAGGGAGACACGGTCACCGACTCTGAGGACCATCGATGGGATTGTCCGTTTCTGGCCATTGACGAGCACATTGCGATGCACGACCAACTGGCGGGCGGCGGCCATACTGGGGGCAAAGCCGAGGCGGAAGACAACGCTGTCGAGGCGCAGTTCGAGCATACCGGCCATAACCTCGATCCACTCTTTGGTGCGGTCACGTTTGGAGCGCTTGACGATTAGTCGAAGCTGCCGTTCGCGGAGGCCGTAGTTGTAGAGGATTTTCTGTTTTTCGCGCAGACGGATGGCGAAGTCGGAGAGCTTTCGGCGCATGCCCTGACCGTGCTGGCCGGGACCGTAATCGCGACGATCCAGCGCGCCGGGTTTTCCGAGTCCGGGTAGTTCCACACCGAGCCGGCGCTGGATTTTGAACCGTGACTTGTGGCCCATAGTCACTTTAGACATCTACATATTCTCCATTCTTTGCTGCCGGCGTATGTCGGCAGATAGACACACAGCATCATACTTTCAGTACATATATAGTCAACAGACCCTCGGCCGTGTTGTCTGCTCGGTGCCCCTTCCCTTCCGTGCCAGCAGAATCGGGAGAAGCGAGGTCGGCAAAGAGGGCATGTGCGGCCGGCCCGGCTTTGGGGCGCCTTAAGCGAAATGTCGGTTACGGCAAGGCGTCTGTCATCGTAGCCGCCTATTGTACAGCAATTTGGCGGATTTGTCAAGCGCGGTCTGGGATTGTTTCTGTTGCTTCGTTCACTGAAGGTATCGTCACGAAGGGTAGTAATGTTAGTGGTTGTCGGGGGCTGATGATTGTTGGTGTAGTCTGTGAATGGATATAGAAAGGCCGCCGGGGGGAGCCGGACCCGGCGGCCGTCAGGCGGTGGCTATCCGATAGCCGAATTCATCCGATGTGCAGGGGGAGGGAGAGTAGTCTGGTCGTTTATCTGGATGGTCCCATAGCGTTGAGGAGACTGAGGACGGTGCCGGAATTGCTCGTAGAGTGAGCCATTATCGAGGAGGCGAAGCGAGCCTGAATCATGAACTGGATGGATTTGGACAGCTCGATGGCCATATCAGCATCGCGGAGCTGTGATTCGGCGGCAACGAGGTTCTCGCGGGTGACCTGAAGCGAGTTGTGGGTTGACTGGAGCTCATTTTTGACTTTGGCTCCGATTTCTGCCTGGACGGAGTCAAGCTCGGCGAGGCGCTCGTCGATGGTGGCAATTGTCTGCTGGGCGGCCTCGGCACTGGAGAGGTCGACACCTTCGAGGGCAGCGACCTCGGCGACGGAGCCTTCATGACCATCGAAGAGGTTGCGGTTGTTGAAGTCGGCGGTATCGATGGTGCGATTGTAGGATTCCTGGAGGTATTGGGCGCTGGAATCGAGCGCGGCGAGGGCGTCATCATCGTAGAAGCCCTCGTTGGAGGCGGCAACGGCGAGGGAGCGGATTTCGTTGAGCTGGCGCCGGGCTTCCTGCAGGGTTGAGTCGGCAGTTTCGTACTTGGTGATGAGATTACGGGTGTTCTCGATTTCCTGCTCGAGCGAACCGATTTGCGAGCGCAGTTGTTCGGAAATGACAAGTGCAGCGGGGCCATCTTTGGCCCTGTTGATTTTGAGGCCGGAGGACAGTTTTTCGGCCTGTTTTTGCCAGAGCGACATGGCAGAGCCAAGGCTCAGGGCGAGAGCTGAGAGGCCGAGATTGCGGTTGATACTCAGCGACATGATTGCTAACCCTCCCTTCCTTCGGAATCAGGCCGACTGGATGCGATCCAGCCTGCCTGATCGCAGTGGTTGCAGACGGCGTGCCAATCGGGTTGGTGTAAATAAGTGACTGAGGGGTGGGGGGTTATGCTGTCGTCCTGATTTGGGGGCGGCATTTGGGCGGGGAAACTGTTGGATGATGTCGACACTGTGGGGCGGATGTTCAGCTTTGAAACGGAAGATGACGATGCCGCCGGCAGGGTAGGACCGGCGGCATCCTGGAGGAACCGACAATGGAACGTCGATTGAATCAGCTATATGTTTGTGTAAGAGTCAGTTAGTTCTTGTATCAGTTATCGGTCAGTCTCCTTATGTAGGCAGGGATTTCCCGATCATCCTCGGAAAAGAGGGGGATGCGGAAGCCACCTCTTTTCTGTTCACCATTGCCGCTATCGGTGTGGTGATGGTGGGGTGGTTCAGGGGGCCGCTGGTGGACGGACGGCTCAGGCACAAAATCTTCTTCGAGCGGCACCGGATCGGAGACACTGCCCATTCTCAGTTCAGAGGCGGTGAAATAGCGTCGCGATTCGCCGCTTTCGGATGGGCGCTGGACCGGTTGCTCGGGCCGCGCGGTCCTCGGCGGGGGTACGTCGGCGGGCACCGGCCGTGGAGGTGGTGTCGTCGGGTGTGTGGGCGCGGACTGGTGCGGCTGATCGACTGGTGTCTGGCGGGGTGCCGGCTCCGGAAAGAGCGAAATGGGTGTCGCGGGGCGGGCGGCGGTCTGGTGTTTGTGGTCTCTGTCGGCTGGTCGGTCCTCAAGTTCGCCGATTCCGGTAGCGATGACGGTTACGCGCATCTGGTCTTCCATGGCGGGATCGATGACGGCGCCGAAGATGATATTGGCCTCAGAACCGGCGGCTTCATAGATGAGCGAGGTGGCAGTGTTGACATCAAGGAGGCTCATATCCTCGCCGCCGGTGACGTTGATGAGGACGCCGCGGGCGCCGCTGATGGAGATATCCTCCAGGAGAGGCGAGGAGATAGCCTGGCTGGCGGCGTCGACAGCTCGTTCCTCGCCGGTGCCATAGCCGGTGCCCATGAGGGCATCGCCCTTTTCGAGCATGACGGTGCGGACGTCGGCGAAGTCGCAGTTGATCAGGCCGGGGATGGTGATCAGTTCCGAGATGCCTTTGGTGGCCTGATGGAGGATTTCGTCGGCGACTTTGAAGGCATCTTTGAGCGAGGTGCGTTTGTCGACGAGTTGGAGGAGTCGCTCATTGGGGATGGTGATGAGGGTATCGACCTTGCTTTTGAGTTCGGCGAGTCCGGTTTCGGCGCGTTCGGTACGTTTGCCGCCTTCAAAGCGGAAGGGGCGGGTGACAATGGCGACGGTCAGGGCGCCGGCGGCCTTGGCGATGTCGGCTACAACAGGTGCGGCTCCGGTGCCGGTGCCGCCGCCCATGCCGGCGGTGATGAAGACCATATTGGGGTTGCCGAGGGCTTCAGCGACGTGTTTTCGGCTTTCCTCGACGGCACGTCGGCCGACCTCGGGATTGGCTCCGGCGCCGAGGCCGTTGGTGATTTCGCGGCCGATTTGTACTTTGGTTTCGGCCAGAGACTTGCGCAACACCTGGGCATCGGTGTTGATGGCCAGGAACTCGACGCCTTTGAGCCCGGCCTCGATCATGCGGTCGACGGCGTTACCCCCGCCGCCACCGACGCCGATGACCTTGATGTTGGCCGGGCCACTGAAGTCATCGGCGAACGTGAACTTGTGCTTGTCAGCTACCATTGGTTCCTCCTATATCCCATTGTCCTCAGAATTGTCTCGATATCCAGTTTTCAAACCGCTTGAGCAGTCGGCCCATCCCTCCCTTGCGTCGTCGGGTGACCGGTTCGTTGGAGAAGGCGTAGACGAGCAGGCCGTGGGCGGTAGCGTAGCGGTTGTTGTTCAGTTCATCCGGTGTTGTTTCGATATTGGTGATGGTGCCCTCGCGGACGGGCAGATCGAAGATCTGCTCGGCGAGTTCGATGGTACCATCGAGCAGGGCGCCTCCGCCGGTAAGCACCATGCCGTTGGCGGGGGCCTCGGAAACGCCGGCGCGTTTGATTTCGCGGGCGACCAGGGAGAAGATTTCCTCCATGCGTGGTTCGATGATGGAGGCCAGCACATGGCGCGAGACTTCTTTGGCGGGGCGTCCGGCGGCGCCGTGGACGGTCACCATGTCCTCGGGGTCGACCATCGAGGCGAGGGCAGCGCCCTGGTTGAGTTTGAGTGATTCGGCGCGGTCGACGGGAGTGCGCAGGCCGATGGCGATATCGTTGGTGACGTTTTTGCCGCCGAGGGGGACGACGGCGGTATGGCGGATGGCGTTGTCGTAGTAGATGGCAACATTGGTGATATCGCCGCCGATGTCGGTGACGACGACGCCGGTTTCGATTTCCTCGTCACTGAGCAGTGAGCAGGATTGCGCGAGGGCTTCAAGGACGATGTGGTCGGCATCGAGGCGGCATCGTTCGAGGGCGCGAAAGATATTTTTGGCGGTGGTGACGGATGCGGTGACGATGTGCGCCTGGACCTCGAGGCGGACGCCGGTCATGCCGACGGGGTCTTTGATGCCGGCCTGATCATCGACGGAGTATGTCTGGGGGATGACGTGGATGATTTCGCGGTCAACGGGGATGGCGACGGCCTTGGCAGCATCGATGGCCTTATTGACATCGCTGACGGTGATTTCTTTGTCGGTGCCGCCGACGGCGATAACGCCATGGCTGTTGATGGAGCGGATGTGCTCTCCGGCAATGCCGATGGTGATGCGATCGATTTCTGTCCCGGAGACCAGTTGGGCGTCATCGACGGCCTTGCGGATGGAGCGGACGGTTTTTTCCATATCGACGACGACGCCGCGCCTGAGCCCCTCGGCGGGGGATTCACCGTGGCCGAGGACGTAGATGCGTCCCTGATCATCGACTTCACCGACGAGAACGGTAATCTTGGTGGTTCCGATATCGAGTGCTGCCTGTATGTTTTCGGTTGCCATGATCAGCCCTTTTGTGCCGTGATGATCAGGTTATCAAATCGCAGGTCAATGGTGCGGACACTGTCGAGGGGGGGCGCGTAGTGCGTGATAAACGCGACGAAGCGATCGAGGTCGCAGGCCAGCATTTCGGCGCGAAGGCGGACAGTGTATGGCAAGCCCGCAATGTTGACACGCACCTCCCGTTGTTGGGACAGGTCGATTTGCTCGATGAGGCGGTAGAGGGAGGGGTTGGTGTTGCGGAGTTGTTCGAGTTGTTCGACGACGACGATGGTACGGATGTCGTCCATGTATCGATACAGCCCGCGGGTTTTGGCGCCGGTGATGACGGGGCGTTCCCAGTCGGGGACGGGGCGTGACAGTTCAGTGACACGGGCTTTGTGGTTGAGGCCGTACATTTTGCCGGAGGCGTCATCAAGGGCGAAGCATACCGGAGTGAAGGCGTTGGTGGTCAGCGCGATGCCGTGAGGGATCTGGAAGCTGATGTCCACGCGGAAGACGCCCTTTTTGTCGAGCAGTTTTGCGGCGAGGCGCTCGACGGGCTGGCGCACCAGCGGCTTGTGGGGTTTGAGGCCGAGTTCGGCCTTGATGTCGGTGATAGGCCGGTCATCGAGGGTGACAGCCTGCAGGGTGCAGACGGAGGAGAACTCGATCAGGGCGATCACTGACAGCCCGGCGACGAGGCTGAGCGCCAGGAGAATGCGGGTTTTTCGGCTGAAAGCCTTCACAGCGACTTGATTGCCTCCAGTAGTTCGTGTTTGTGAAGGGTTATGGACCCGGCTCCCATGGTGATGACCAGGTCACCCCTGCGGATATGCTTCATGGCTTCGGCGACGCACTGCTGGCGTGGTCCGGCATAGACGAATTTTGTGAATCCCCGACTGTGGGCGTTGCTGACGAGGGCCTCGGAGGTGACTCCGGGGAGGGGTTCTTCGCGGGCCGGGTAGATGTCGACCAGCAGGGGGACATCGGCGGTCGAGAGGACATCGATGAAGTCGTCCATGAAATCGCGGGTGCGGCTGAACAGGTGGGGCTGGTAGAGGACGACGACACGACGCTTGTAGACCTCGCGGGCCATTTCGAGGGTGGCTTTGACCTCGGTGGGGTGGTGGGCGTAGTCGTCGACGACCATGATGTCGTTGGCTTCGCCGATCAGTTCGAAACGTCGTCCGACGCCGGTGAAATGCAACAGGCCGTCGACGATGGTTTCGAAGGGCACCTCAAGCTCGGTGCAGGTGGCGATGGCGGCCAGAGCATTGGCGATGTTGTGTTTGCCCGGGACATGCAGGATGACCTCACCGAGCAGATCGCCGCGGTTGTAGACGGCGAAGGAGCTGCGTCCGGGTTCGAGGTTGACGTTGAGGGCGCGGAAGTCAGCATCGGTGTTGAAGCCGAAGGTGACATAGGTCCTGGTTAGCTTGTGTTTGAGGCGGCCCAGGTTGTCGTCATCGGCGCTGATGATGACCTCACCGTAGAACGGGACGCGGTTCATGTAGGTGAGGAAGGAGTTGAGCAGATCGTCCATACCGTCGTAGCAGTCGAGATGATCGGGTTCGATGTTGGTGACGACGGCCATGGTGGGAAACATGGAGAGGAAGGAGCGGTCGTACTCATCGGCTTCGCAGATGAGGTGGTCTCCCTCACCGAGGGCGGCGCCGGTGCCCATTTCGGTGACGACGCCACCGACAATGATAGTGGGGCGGTAGTTGCCGATGCGCATGATGCGTCCGATCATCGAGGTGGTGGTGGTTTTGCCGTGGGTGCCGGCGACGCCGACGGAGAACTTGAGGCGCATGAGTTCGCCGAGCATTTCGGCCCGTTTGATGACGGGGATCCCCTGGCGCCGGGCCTCGACCACCTCGGGGTTGGATTCGCCGACGGCGGAGGAGATCACGACGACATCGACATCGGTGAGATTGGCGGCCTGGTGGGTGGTGTGAACGGTGATGCCGAGGGACTGCAGGTAATCGGTGACCTCGGAGGGGGTGTGATCGGAGCCCTTGATCTGGTAGCCGAGGTTGGACAAGATTTCCGCGATGCCGGACATACCGGCGCCGCCGATGCCGACGAAGTAGAGTCGTTTGACTTTCCCAAACATGATTCGTCCTGTACTAAACCGTTCAATGGTCTGCGTCGCTGTTGGCGTTTTCACGGATGCGTGGTGTCCTTTCGTGTCGTTTCGATCAGGTTGATGATATCCTCGGCGATGACGTCGACGGCGGGACGTCGTCCTGCGCTCATGGCGCGGACAGCCTGCTGCATCTGCAGGAGGCGATCGGAGCGGACGATGTTTGCGGCCTCGGCGAGGATATCGCGGGTGTTGAATTCCTCTTCGTTGACGACGATGGCCGCGTTGGCCTTGACGAAGGCCTGAGCATTTTTTCGCTGGTGGTCGCCGGCGGCAAAGCGGTAGGGAATCAGCAGGGCGGGCAGTCCGCATGCTTCCAGTTCGGCCAGAGTGAGGGCGCCGGCACGGGCGACAGCGAAATCGGCGGCGGCATAGATACCGGCCATATCATTGGCAAAGGGGAAAAGGGACAGACCGAAGCCCTGGTCCTCCACCTGCGCGGCTACATCCTTGTAGTCCCTTTCCCCCGTTTGCCATATCAGTTGCACGTCATCGGGAAGGCCACCGGTGGTGAGGCTTCTGAGGATGGCCTGATTGACGGCGTGTGCTCCCTGGGATCCTCCCAGGATGAGAATTGTTTTTCGGTCGTGTGACAACCCGAGACTGGTGATGGCGCGGTGACGATCGCCGCGCGTGATTTCGTGGCGGACGGGGTTGCCGGTGGCCATGATGTGGGCCTCTGTTTTCAGGTACTGCCGGGCCTGTTCGAATCCGAGATAGATGCGTTGGACGTGCGGCGCCAGCCTGCGGGTGGTCATGCCCGGGAAGGAGTTTTGCTCCTGGAGGACGGCGGGGATACCGCGCCAGGCGGCAGCACGAAGCACGGGCCAGGCAACGTAGCCGCCGGTGCCGACGACAACGTGGGGGCGGAGGCGTTTGATCATGAGCCAGCACTTTATCAGCGAGCCGATCATCAGGAACGGGACGAGCAGGTTGGCGGGTGTGAGCGAGCGCGCGAGTCCGCGAATGTTGATCAGTTCCAGGGGGAAGCCGATGCTGTCGCGGCGGGCGTATTCGATCCCGCGTCTTGTGCCGACGAAGCGGATGTCGACGCGCATGCGCTCCATGAGCAGTTCCTGAACGCGGTTGGCGATGGCGATGGCGGGATAGAGGTGTCCGCCGGTGCCGCCGCCGGCAAAGATGAGTCTGGCGACCTGCTCAGGCATGGTTCGGGACCTCCCGTCGAGACAGGTTCAGCAGCAGGCCGACGGCGGCGCTGGAGATCAGCAGCGAGGAGCCGCCGTAGGAGATGAATGGCAGGGGCAGGCCAGTGACCGGCATGATGGCGGTGACGACGGCTATATTCAGGGCGATGTTGACGAACAGCAGCAGAGTCAGTCCGGAGGCAAGCAGGAAGCCGAAGCGGTCGGGCTGGTCCATAGCGATGGCGAGGCCGCGTTTTAGCAGGTAGAAGTAGGCACCGAGCAATGCGAAGAGACCCACGAGGCCGAGTTCTTCGCCGACGGCGGCGAAGGCGAAGTCGGTGTGCGGGTAGGGCAAAAAGAACAGTTTTTGGCGTCCTTCGCCGAGGCCGGTGCCGAGGATGCCTCCGGAGCCGAGGGTGAGCGCGGCCTGTTTGACCTGATAGCTTCCCTGGAGGGGATCGAGGACCGAGTCGAGCCAGGTGGTGACGCGAGCTTTCTTGTATCCGAGTCCGAACACGAGGGCGCAGCCGCCGGCGATCATGGGGAGCACGAGCGTGGCCAGGTGAGTGATGCGTGCCCCGGCAAGGAAGAACATGCCCAGAGCAGTGGCGCCGATGACCATGGCGGTGCCGAGGTCCGGTTGGAGGATGATAAGTATCATACCGAGGCTGATGAGCACGGCGTACGGGAAGATGAGTTGTTTCCATCGGGTGATGTCGCGGCGTGCGTTGGACAGAGAGAAGGCCAAAAAGATGACCATCATGAGTTTGAAGAACTCGGATGGTTGTATGGACAGCCCGGCCAGGAGGATCCAGCGATGGGAGGCATTGCGGGCGGGCATGAGGAAGACCATGCCGAGCATGACCAGGATGATGATCAGGGCGGGCACAGAATAGACGGCCAGTTTGCGGATGTCCAGACGCGTGATGAGGTAGACGGCTGCGAGGGACAGGATGGTCCAGAGGAACTGGCTTTTCATGAAGAACCACTGCGAGCCGTGTCGGCTTTCGGCGAGGATGGACGAGTTGGAATAGACCATGATCAGCCCGCCAACCAGCAGGAAGAGGAAGACCAGCAGCAGTCTCTCGTCGACGCGCTCTTTTTTAGAAGAGGAGCGCAGTGTGGTTCGTCTTACCATTTTTCAATCCTGCCACGATCTCTTTGAAGACGCGGCCTCGTTGTTCGAAGTTCTCAAACATGTCAAAGCTGGCACAGGCGGGTGAGAGTAGCACGGTCTCGCCGGGGTGGGCGAGTGCGAAGGCCCGATGCACGGCCTGTTCCAGGGTGTCGACCATCTCGACCGGGAACTCCTTGCCGAGCTGGTGGAAGATTTTTTCTTTGGCTTCGCCGATGGCGATGATGCCCTTGATGCGGCCGGCGCCGTGTTTGATCAGGGGTTCATAGCCGGCGCCCTTGTCGCGACCGCCGGCGATGAGGTACAGCGGGGTGTCGACGGAGCGGAGGGCATAGCAGACGCTGTCGACATTGGTGGCCTTGGAGTCATTGATGAAGGTCACACCGGCGACCTTGCCGACCAGTTCGAGGCGGTGTTCGACGCCGGTGAAGGTGCTTAGGACCTCGGCCATGGCGTTCGGGGGCACCTCGTAGCGCATGCCGATGGCGACGGCAGCGGCGGCGTTTTGCAGGTTGTGGGGTCCGGGGATACGAATGTCGCCGGTGGCAATAATGCGTTGCGGCTCGCGGTCGAAAATGCCCCAGAGGAATCCCTCGCGCACGAAAGCGCCCAGAGGAACGGCCTGCGTGGTGGAGAACCAGACGGCGGTGGCTTTTTGGTTGATGGTGGCGGTTGCGAGGATGGGATCATCCTGGTTGAGGACGAGGTAGTCCTCGCGGGTGAGGTTCTCGGCGACGCGATATTTGAGATTGACGTAGGCCTCGAAACTGCCGTGACGGTCCAGGTGATCGAGGCTGAGATTGAGGATGGCGGCAGTTTCGGGGTGGAAGGTTTCGATGGACTCGAGCTGGAAGGTGGATACTTCGACGACAGCGAGACCATCATGGGGGATGTCGGGGGCGATCTCGGAGAAGGGCAGACCGATGTTACCGCAGGCGGTTGCCTCGAGACCGCCGGCGCGGAGGATTTCGCCGGTGAGGGTGGTGGTGGTGGTTTTGCCGTTGGAGCCGGTAATGGCGACGATACCGCCTTGGCAGACCCATGCGGCCAGTTCGATTTCGCTGAAGCAGGGGATTCCCTTTTCGCGGGCGCGCCTGAGGATATCGATGGAGAGGGGCACTCCCGGTGAGAGGACGAGGAAATCGCAGGCGAGCAGTTTTTCGGAGTGGGCGCCGGTTTCGTACGGGATGGCGGCGAGTTTGAGTTGTCTGATCGGTTCGGCCAGTTTGTCGGTCGGGGCGGAGTCGGAGACGAATGGGCGACCGCCGTTGGTCTTGACGAGGAAGGCGGCGGCGATACCGGAGCGGGCCATGCCGATGATGCCGATGTTGCGGCCGTGTATTTTGTCGCTTAGTGTCATCGTATCTTCAGGGTTGACAGGGTTAGCAGCGCACACATGGCGCCGATGATCCAGAACCGGATAACCACTTTTTGTTCAGCCCATCCTGCCAGTTCGAAGTGGTGGTGGATAGGCGCCATGCGGAAGATGCGTTTTCCGCGCAGTTTGTATGAGCCTACCTGGAGAATGACGGAGAGGGCCTCGATAACGAAGACACCGCCGACGATCACCAGCAGGAGTTCTTTTTTGAGCAGGATGGCGATGGCGCCGAGTGCGCCGCCGAGGGCGAGAGCGCCGGTGTCGCCCATGAAGACCTGGGCGGGGTTGGCGTTGAACCACAGGAACCCGAGGGCAGCTCCGATGGCGGCGGCGCAGAAGACGGTCATTTCGCCGGTTCCGGGCAGGTAGTTGATCTGCAGGTAGGAGCTGAAGTCGGTGCGTCCGGTGACGTAGGCCAGGCCGGCGAAGGCAACGAAGCAGAACATGCACAGGCCGATGGCGAGGCCATCGAGGCCATCGGTGAGATTGACGGCGTTGGAGGCCCCGGTGATGACCAGCACGATGAAGGGGATATACAGGGCACCGAGGACGAGGACGTAGTTTTTGACGAACGGAATGGAGGTAGAGCCATCGTAATGTCCCTCGGGGGCGACATACAGCAGGAGGAGTCCGAAGACGAGGCCGAGGACGATTTGTCCGGCGAACTTGGTCCGGGCGACCATACCTTTGGGGTTGTGTTTGACGGCCTTGAGGTAGTCGTCGATGTACCCGATGAGTCCGAGCCAGAGGGTGACCAGGAGGACCATGAGGACATGATAGTTGCTCAGGTCAGCCCAGAGCAGGGTGGGGATGACGATGGCGGCGAGGATAATCAGTCCGCCCATAGTGGGAGTTCCGGCCTTGCTCTGGTGGCTGGCGGGTCCGTCCTGACGGATCTTTTCTTTGATCTGGTACTTTTTGAGCAGTTTGATGAACAGCGGGCCGAGTATCAGGGCGATGATCAGGGCGGTAATGGCCGCTGCGGCCGAGCGGAAGGTGATATAGCGGATCAGGTTGAGTCCCGGGATCACATCTTTGAGGGGCAGCAGCAGGAAGTAGAGCATCAGCGGTTCTCCTCGGGGGCGATGGTTTTCAGTACCTTGTCCAGCCCGGTACCGCGCGAGGCCTTGATAAAGATGTGGTCGCCGTCTTTGATGATGTTGCGGATGTCGGCGGCGCACTGCTCGGCGGTATCGTAGTGTTCGAAGCGGGTCGGGGAGACGCCTTCGCTGACGGCGGCGCTGATGGCATGGCGCATATTGGGTCCGACCATGAGCGCGCGGTGGAAGTCATAGGCGGCGAGAGCGCGGCCGACTTGTTCGTGCAGGGGCACGGCCTGATCGCCGAGTTCACGCATATCGCCGAGGATGAGTACCTGGCGCATGCCGGGTCGCAGCGAGAAGAACGCTTCCAGACCAGCTTTGACCGATTCCGGGTTGGCATTGTAGCAATCGGCTACGATGCGCATGCCGTCGATTTCGATGGTCTGTCCGCGCATGGGTGCGGTTGACAGCTCGATCGACGGCGTGTCCACATTCTGGAAATCATACCCCAGCGTTCTCAGAAGTGCCCAGGCCGCTAAGAGATTATACACCTGGTGGCGTCCGGGGAGTCGGATCATGAAGGCCTTGCCGTCGATGTTGACAAGGGTGGTGCCATTGGCGTTGTGGTCGATCCACTCGGGCTGGTAACGCGCGGGGGCATCGATGGCGAAGGTGATCATGTCCTCCCGCACCTTGCGAGCCTGATCATAGAGGATGCGATCGTCGGCATTGATAACGACGGGCACGCCTGGTTCGGAGGCGGTGACGATCTCGAGTTTGGCGCGGGCGACATTTTCGACCGAATTGAGGAACTGCAGATGTGACGCGCCGACATTGGTGATGGCGACGATATCGGGTCTGACGAGCCGGGTGAGGCGGGTCATTTCGCCGGGAGTGGAGATGCCCATTTCCATGATGGCGAGGTTGACCTGCGGTGGCATGGCAAACAGGGCCAGGGGCATGCCGAAGAGGTTATTGAAGTTTCCGGGGGAGCGATAGACGTGCTGTTCGACTGCCTGAGCGAGGGCGAAAGTGAATTCCTTGGTGGTTGTTTTGCCGTTGGAACCGGTGATGCCGATGACCTTTGTGGCGGATTGTCGGCGATACTGGTAAGCGAGGCTGATCATGGCCTGATGGCTGTCGGGGACGGCGACGACGGGGATATCGCCGCGGATTTGGTAGAGCTGTGGGTAATTGGTTTCGACGAGCAGTCCGGCGGCGCCGCGTTGGATGGCGGCGGGGATGAAGTCGTGGCCGTCGAAGCGCTCGCCGGGGATAGCGACGAAGAGTTGTCCGGTCGCGATGGTGCGGCTGTCGATGGACACCCCGGTGAAGGAACGGGCCGCGACACCGCTGTTGTAGAGGGTGCCGCCGGTCATGGCTGCGAGTTGGTCGAAACGCAAGTGTATCACTTCTCCTCTGCGCTCGTTTGCGGGCTGTATCCGAGTTCGGCGAGAGCCTGGCGGGCGGTGTCGATGTCGGAGAATGGCAGGCGTTCGCCGTTGATTTCCTGGTATGGCTCTGCACCTTTGCCGGCGAGCAGGACGATATCGCCGGCTTTGGCGCGGGTCAGAATGGTGCGAATGGCTTGTGCCCGATCGGGGACGACCTCGTAGTTGCTTTTGTCGATGCCGGCGGTGACCTCGTCGATGATGGCCTGGGGGTCCTCGGAGCGGGGGTTGTCGGAGGTGAGGACGGCGAAGTCGGCACTGGTGGTGGCGGCTTTGCCCATCATGGGGCGCTTGCCGCGGTCGCGGTCGCCGCCGCAGCCGAAGAGGATGTGAAGGCGGCCGCTCTCGGAGAGTTCGCGTGCGGATTCGCACAGTCGCTCGATGGCATCGGGGGTGTGGGCGTAGTCGACGTAGACGGCGAAGGGCTGTCCGCTGTCGATGTAGTTGAAGCGTCCGGGGATCGGCTGGGATCGTTCAAGGCCGTTGACCACGTTGTCGATATCGACCCCGGAGGCAAGCCCGCCGGAGGCCGCGGCGATGGCGTTGATAAGGTTGAAGCGTCCGGGAAGCTGCAGGGTGACGGTTCGTGTTCCCATAGGGGTGACGAGATCGAAGTTGGTCTGATTGGGCTTCAGCTCGTAATTGGCGCAATAGACATCGGCGGTGGTATCCTCGAGGGAGTAGCCGATGTGTGAGGATTTCAGGCGTCCCAGCAGGGGCCGGAATTCGGGGACATCGAGGTTGATGACGGCGTAAGACAGGGGGCCATCGAGGTAGTCGAGCAATTTGGCCTTGGCCTCGAGGTAGTCCTCCATAGAGTCGTGGAAGTCGAGGTGGTCGCGGGTGATGTTGGTATAGACGGCGACGCGGAAGTTGATTTCATCGACCCGGTGCAGTGTGAGGGCATGGGAGGAGACCTCGATGACGGCGTTGACGCACCAGTTCTTCTTCATAAGGAACAGCAGGCGCTGGATGTCGAGTGACTCGGGGGTGGTGCGTACAGCGGCGAAGCGTTCGCGGCCGGTGTCATAGATCTGCGAACTGATCAGACCGGTGGTTTTGTTGCGGGCCTGGAGGATGTTGCGGATCAGGTGGCAGGTGGTAGTCTTGCCGTTGGTACCGGTCACGCCGCAGGACTTGATTTTGCGTCCGGGGTAGCCATAGAAGGCGGCGGCCACTTTGGCGAGGGCGGCGCGGGCGTTGGGGACGGTGACATGGATGTCGACACCCTGGCAGTGATCGCGTTCGCCGAGGACGGCAACGGCGCCATTGGCGATGGCTTTGGGGACGAAGTCGTAGCCATCGTGTTTGAAGCCCTTGATGGCGACGAACAGGGCGCGGTCTTTGATGAGGCGCGAGTCGTACTCAACCTGTTCTATTTCGGTGTCGGGGTCGCCGGAGATGACGGCGTGGTCGATAGTGGCTGTAAGTTCGTGAAGTTTGATACTACCCTCCCTGTCACATCTTACGGAGTTCGAGTTGACAGAAGCTGCGACTGTCTATTTGCATACCGGGCTGCAGCGATTGTTTGACAACGTGACCGGTGCCGCGCGCGTGGAAAGTGATGCCGGCAAAACTGAGGAAGGCCGCAGCCTGCCTGAGTGAGAGGCCGGTGAGGTCGATCATGGGGAGGCCGTGGTGGTTGCTGTTGGAGGTTGCGAGAACTATACGGTCACCGGGGAACATGACACCACCCGCCGGTGGGAACTGCCAGAGGACGAAGCCGCTGTCGCAGGTAGTTCGGAGGTTGAGGCCGTTGGCAGTGGCCTCGGTCCTTGCCCAGTCGGCGGGACGTCCGACGAAGTCAGGCACCTGTAATGGCTTTGGTGTGTCGTGGTCGGCCCCGGCGAGGACGCGGTGGGTGGCGATGAATCTGCCGGGGTTGAGCAGGGCGTAGCGCTCAGCGATGCGTCGGAAGGCCGGGCCGGCGGTGTGGCCGCCGTAGTGGACGGGCTGGGGATTGGAGAGGACGACCACGCCAGCGATCTGGGGCTGCTCGGCCGGGAAGAAGCCGGCGAAACTGGCGGTGAACTTGTGCTGGAAGTAGCGTTTGCGCTCGAAGTCGATCATCTGGGCGGTTCCGGTTTTGCCGGCGATATCGACAATCTTCGAGTTGACGGGCACGGCGGTGCCGTGTTCGACAACGCCTCGCAGGATGGCGCGCAGGGTGTCGGCGGTGGCCGGTTTCATGATGCGTTCGATCACGTGGCGCTCGCGTTCCTGGACAAGCTTGCGATTGTGATCCAGGCCGCCGATGACGAGTCGTGGTTTGAGCAGTTCGCCGCCGTTGGCGACAGCGGCGAAGGCCATAGCCAGATGGAGTGAATTGACGGCGACGGCGTGGCCCATGGAGAGGGCGGCGGTTGTGTATTCCGACCAGCGGTTGGGTCTGCCGATGGACCCGGCTGACTCGCCGGGCAGTTCGATTCCGGTTTGTCGTCCGAGGCCGAATTTGCTGGTGGTTTGATAGAGTTGTTCACCGCCAAGCTCGATAGCAAGTTTGGCCAGGCCGATGTTGCTGGACAGTTCCATGATCTGGCGGAAGATGAGGCTGTCGTGCTTTTTGTCGTCGCGCAGGGTTCGTCGACCGACCGTCCATCTCCCGCTCTCACAATAGATGGAGTCGTCGAAGTCGACCAACCCTGCGTCGAGTATACCGGCGGCGGTAATGGGTTTGAAGACCGATCCCGGCTCGAACTGGTCAGCAATGGCGCGCAGTTTGAAGGGCTTTTCGGGGAGTGATTCGTTGGGGTCGTGGTGGGCCAGTGCGAGGACTTCGCCGGAGTGGCAGTCGACGAAGGCGGCCATGCCGGACTCGGCGTTGTGCTCGCTGACGGCTCTTTTGAGCTCCTGCTCGATGATTTCCTGCAGGCGCCAGTCGCAGGCGAGCACGAGGGACTGCCCGGGTTGTGGCGGGAGCATGGCCTGTTCGCGCACGCGGAAGACGTTCTGGAGGCCATCGCGATAGACGTCGGCGATGCCGTTGCGGCCGGCCAGAAGTGAATCGAAGGACAGCTCCAGGCCGCTCTGGCCGTGGTTGTCGATGTCGGTGAAGCCGAGAATTTGTCGTCCTACGAGGCCATAGGGGTAGGTGCGGTGGGCTTCCTCGCGCAGGTACAGTCCGCGAGGAGCCTCCTGTTCGACGCGGTGAGCGAGGGCATCGCTCATGTGGCGGTCGATGAAACTGAAGCTTCGTGGGCGCAGGTTGAAGCGTTTTTTGGCGGTTCCGGGCGAGTGGCCATAGAGCTTGTCGATATAGTCGGCTACGCTGTTGACCTCGCGATTGTTGGCGGGCCAGGCGTAGAGGGTTGGTTTGACGATATTGTTGGCCACGATCAGTCCGTTACGGTCGCAGATGACGCCGCGGGTGGCGGGGATGTCGATGGTGCGGCTGGACTGGCGGTTGACGATTTCGCGGTAGGTTGGTCCGCAGAACACGTGGAGGTGGATCAACCGGGCAGCGAAGACGCACATGGTCAGGCAGATGACGGCCCAGAAGACGCCGATGCGAACGCGTTCCTGGCGGCAGCGTTTCATCGGAAGTCCTCCTGATGGAGCATGAGGGTATCGATATTGATGACACTGACCTCACCGGCGGCGGCCTGGGTTTGTGAGACGACGGGAACGCAGGCAGCCAATCGTCTGACAGCGTTGATGACGCCGCCGAGTTCATCCTGCGGGGCGGCGGGTTTGTCGGTTGGGACGAGAGTGAAGATGCGGTCGGCATCGACGGGTTTCATGCCGAGGGAGTCGAGGGCGTAGCTTTCGATGCGGCTGGCGAGGCTGAGGCGGGCGATCTGGCTGTAGGCTTTTCGGGTTTCATCGATCAGTTCGGCGTTTTCCAGGCGGAGGCGTCCGTTGATTTTGACCAGTTCGACGACCTTGACGCGTTGCCAGACGTGGATGCAGGCGACGAGGAACAGAGCCGCAATGAGCGCTGTCAGGGGGAAGAAGCGGTGGGTGCGAATGCGGTGCAGCAAGGAGGCGCGGATGGCGCTTGTTTCGAGCAGGAGTCGGACCGGGTTTTTCACGCGGTCCTCCTTTCGGCGACTCTCAGGCGGGCGGACCGTGCCCGGCTGTTGGCGGCGATTTCCCCTGGTGTCGGCTCCAGGGGTTTGCGGGTTATGATGGACAGAGTCGGTTTTCTGTGGCAGGTGCAGACGGGTTGTCGGGGGGGACAGATGCAGCCCTTCTGCTGTTGCTGGAAGAAGCGTTTGATGCGCCGGTCCTCGAGCGAGTGATAGGATATAACGGCGAGTCGTCCGCCGGGAGAGAGCAGGTCGAGGGTTTTGGGCAGGACGGTGTCGATGTGGTCCAGTTCGTGATTGACGGCGATGCGCAGTGCCTGGAAGACACGGGAGAGGGACTTGGTTTGGTGTGGCGGGGGTATGGTGCCGGTGACGATATCCGCAAGATGACGGGTTGTGAGGATCATGCCGCCTTGTCTTTCCCTGACGATCGCTCTGGCCAGCCTGGCCGCCTGCTTTTCCTCGCCGAACTCCCGGAGAATCTCGGCGAGTTTTCTCTCATCCAAGGTATTGATCAAATCGGCCGCAGTGGGACCGGGGGCGTCCAGTGAGAACCGCATGTCCAACGGACCGTCGAGCCGGTGTGAGAAGCCTCGCTCGGCGCGGTCCAGTTGCAGGCTGGACAGCCCTAAATCCAGCAGCACCCCGGAGAACCGTTTATCGGGCCACCGGGAGGTAATTTGATCGATAAGAGCATACGAGGCGTGAACTACGTCCCGCACTCTCGGTTCCTTGTCCAGTCTTCGCTTCGCCCTGAGCACCGCCTGAGCATCGACGTCTACCCCGTACAGCCGGGCGGCGTTTGTAGTCGCCTGAGCCATCGAGATCAGATGGCCTCCGTCGCCTGCAGTCAGATCAAGGTAGGCACCGTCGGGATTGGTGATCAGCAGCCGGACGACCTGATCGGCCAGGACCGGCTCATGCCACGTCTCACTCTGATTCGGTGCCATCGCCGGAAAACAACCTTTCGGCTACCTCCTCATAGCTTCCCGCATACTGCTGCAGGTAGTACTCGTACCGGTCGGGATTCCAGATTTCGATCCATTTGTTCACTCCGATGACGAGCAGGTCTTTTTTCAGACCGGCCTCGACAATCAGCGGTTGTGGTACGAGTATTCGGCCGCTTCGATCGGGCGAGACGGTGGCGGCCGAGGAATAGAATCGGCGACTGAAAAAGCGAAAATCCCTTCTGGTGAAATTGAGCGAGGAGAGTCGGGACTGGACCTCGGACCACTCGTTTTCATCGTAGAGCGAGAGGCATCCCTCGAGTCCCTTGGTCAGGATCAGGTCGCCGTCAAGCAACGGCTTATTATCCGGTCCCTTGACATTGCGCAGTTTCGCGGGCAGGGAGAATCTCCCTTTGTCGTCCATTGTCGTTTGGTATTGCCCGTAAAACCCGGCCAAGGCGTCCTCCATTTTCTCCCACTATTTACCAAGAGGTGCTCTATTATCACATTTTATCCCCCGGCAGTCAAGCCTTTTTGTGAGGGGGGAGGAAAAAAGAGTATCCGTGCAATGTTTTGTCGGGCAGTGACTAACGTGGTGGGTTTAGTGAGTTGATCGGTAAGTGATTGACAGGGATTGTGTATCACGTTTCGGGTTTTTTCTGGGCTGGGGTAACTGCAGGGTTGGTATGGCAGCGGCCAACAGGTATTGAGGTGTCGGCATAGTTCGGGGGGAGTCTTGGGGGGCAGTCAGGTTCGGCGGGGGCCTGAGGAATAGACACAAGTTTATGCCAGATAGCGGCTTACGCATAGACAGGGAGTACTGGCAGGGGGCGGCCTGGCAGTTGCGCAATGGGGATTGGATTCAACCTGAAACGGAGCTGCAACTGGTGAGATACGGGCTGAAAATGATGAGTGGGGTGTTGTGGTCGGTGTTGGTGGTGGTGTTGGTGGTGGCGGGTGCCGCGGGTGCAGTGGCTGGTGAGGGCGACGTCACGCTGAGGCTCGCTGCGATGAGAGCTGATCTGACGCCGGATACGGTGGCGGTGGTACCGGAGGTGGTGCTGGTGGGGTATCCAGTGGCGGTGTTGTTGAAGGAGGGGGAATCGGCACTGGATTTGAGGTGGCAGGCGGAGTATGGGGCGGAGTCGACACTGGTGGCCGGTGTACAGCGGGTGCCGACGGGAGAATACTGGCCGGGGGTTGGTGCCGTGATGGCTGAGCGTCTCCCCCGCTCCGGGAAGGAGGCGGTGGAGCCGTTGGGGGTGAAGCAGTTCAATGGGCAGTCGTGGCTGGAGTTGATGGTCTATGCCGAGGTGCTGGGCGTCGATGACTATCTCAGGCCGGTGCGGCAGGTGAGTTTGGGGATCGGAGAGCGGTCTGTGGCCCGTGAGGAGGTGCGATCGGCGGCGGAGTTCCGGCTTGAGAAGAAGCCGGCCAGGGCGCCGTTGGTATCCGGTGGTCTTGAGCAGGGTGGCTGGGTAGTGGTGACCTCGGAGGCGCTGGCGGGGGCGTTTGCGGGGCTGGTGGAGCACCGTCGGGCGCTGGGGCTGACGGCGGCGGTAGTGAGGATCGACAGCGTGCTGGGTGCTTGTGCGGGTGAGGATGACGCGGCGAAGCTTCGGGCGTTCTGTCGGGATTTCTACGAGGGTGGTGGTGTGTACGTGCTGCTGGCGGGTGATGAGACCGTGCTGCCGGTGCGGTATGCGTTTCCGTACGATGTCAATGAGGTCCCGGAGGCTGATTACTTTCAGATTTGTGATCTGTATTTTGCGGATCTTGATGGTGACTGGGATGCAGACGGGGACGGGATTTACGGTGAGCGGTTGCATGATGCAGCGGACCTCGAGCCGGAGCTACGGGTGGGGCGGTTGCCGATCAACAGCCTTGCGGAGGCGGTGAATTATGTTGAGAAGGTCATCGTGTACGAGACGAATCCGGGGCATGGTGCCAGTGAGTATCTGACGCGCAGTTTCTTTTTCAGTTCGGATCAGCTTCGGGACTATTCCGGCGGCGGGCAGCATGGTCGGATTGCGGCGGCTTTTCCGGATCACTTTGGTATCGATACGGCCAATGGGGTGGAACTGGCCAGCGGGAATGACGCCAATCCCACGAACAGCACGGCGCCGGCGTTGATGGGGCTGTTGCGCGAGGGTTGGGGGATTGTCAATGTCCTGGCACACGGGCGGAGCGATGCCTTCGCGGTGAGAACGAGCGGGTACAACAACTGGCCGAAGTCGTACCTGATGAGTGAGCCGGAGGGGCCGAGTCATGGTGTGCTGGGTGAACTGGCGGGTTGCGGCAACGCGGGGTTTGTGTATTCGCTGGCGTGCGATAACGCGGCGTTCGACAAGGACCAGCCGCCGTTTAGCCTGCCGAACCGCAATGTGGCTCAGGATCTGTTGAGCATTTCGGACGGGGGGGCGGTGGGCATGGTGGGCTACAGTCGGTGGGGGTGGGTGGCGACCTCGCACTATTTGCAGAAGTACTTCTTTGATTCGTTGTTTGCGCATCCGGAGCGTCCGGCAATCGACGCCATGTATGCCTCGCACCGGGCGTATCCATATTGCCGTGACCTCGTTCTGGGGCAGTTGTATCTTGGGGATCCGGCCCTGCGGGTGTATACGGAGCCGCCGGTGCACCTGATCGGGGGGGTGACTATTGCCGGGGGTGCCTTCAAGGCCCGGTTCACTGACCGTGAGGGGACACCCGCGGCGGGAATGGTGGCACTTTTGAGTGATTCGAGCGGGCGGCTGCAGGAGTTTGTGACGGATGGCGAAGGATGGATTACGTTGCCGGAGGATCTGGCGCTGGGGCAGACGTATCACCTGGCGATGCGGGGGGCGGGTACGACCGCGGCGGTGTTCAGTTTCGTTCCGGGTCTGGTGACGGACGTTGTCGAGGAGGCGTCAGTGCGACCGGAGCGGTTTGCGCTGCACCAGAACTACCCCAATCCCTTCAATCCGACGACGACGATAGCGTTCGACCTGGAGCGGCGCGGGCTGGCGCAGGTGTCGGTGTACAACCTGCTGGGTCAGCGGGTGGCGACGCTTGTTCAGGGGGAACTTCCGGCTGGCCGGCACGCGGTCGAGTGGGACGGTCGGGCGGATGATGGACGAGCGGTGGGCAGCGGGGTGTATGTATATTGTCTGGAAAGCGGGGCGCGGGTAATCTCACGCAAGATGGTGCTGGTCAAGTAGCCTCTCCCCTGCCGGTGAGCTCATCGAGCAGACGGGCAAACCGTTCGGCGAGGGTAGGCGAGGCATAGGGAGCGATTTCGGCGGGGTCGAGGTGTGTTGTCAGTTCGGCGCGTTGGTGGCGCTGGATCTGTTCGGTGAGCCAGGCGGCGGCGCGGGACGGCTGCTCGGGGGTGCAGATGAAGGCACGGGGAATGGTGTCAAGCAGGCGGGACAGCTCTCCCTCGCCGGGCAGGCAGGCCAGTATGGGGCGGCCGGAGGCGATCATGTCATAGGCGCGAGCGGTGGTGATGCCGAGATCCATTTGATGGGCCAGGGCGACATAGAGTACACAGGCGGCCGACAGTTTGGTGAAGGTCTCGGGGCGGGGGACAAAGCCGAGGGATGTCATGCGGTCGGCCAGGGCGGCCCGCTCCAGTTGCGGTCGCATCCAGTTGGAGTCGATATCACCGGCATGGAGCAGCCGGACGTGTTGGAACAGGTCGGGTTGGTTGCGGCGCAGGTGGTGCAGAGCGTCAAGAAGGGGTGCGATGGGGAACATATCGTTGAAGGTGCCCAGCAGTCCGATGACAAAGTGGTTGGGGTCCGGCTTCTGCCAGTGGCGGGCAAAGTCGGTGTCGACAGCGTTGGGGATGATGTGAGGGGTATCAAGGAAGCGGGCGACGATTTGATTGACGGTCACGCGGGCTGTTGCCTGCTGGTTGATTTCGGCGAGGAGTTTTTCGGCACGGATAACCATGTTGCGGTTGTCGAACCAGTCAGCGGGTTTGCGGCCGGTCCAGAAGTCGCGGAAGTCGGCCAGCCAGGGAAGGCGTGTTTCGCGGGCGAGTTGGCGGGCGACGAGGTGGCAGGTGATGGGGGGCGAGGTGGAGACGATGGCGTCATAGCGCTGGTTGGCTACGAGGGTGCGCCCGAGTCTGGCGGCGGGTCGCAGCCAGCCGATCTTGCTGTCGGGGAAGAAGCGATGGGCGGCGGGGCGGGCGCGTTCGATGGCGGCGGGTTTGACGCGGCGCATGCCCAGCAGCCACATGAGTCGCTGGGGATCACGCGAGCCGGCGCGGTAGATGTGGGTGGTGTCGATGGTATCGAGCAGGTGGGGCTCATACATGCGGTAGGTGACGGGCTTGACCGTGAGGACGTCAACCTGCCAGCCGTACGCGGGCAAGTGTTTGTACAGGGCCAGCGGTCGATTGATGCCGGCGCCGCCGAGGGGCGGGAAGTAGTAGCAGATGAGCAGGAGGCGCTTCATGGCTGTCTCCAATGGTGGGCCAGTTGTTTCATGATATCGAGCTGGCGGGAGACGTTTTCCTCGAAGATGGCGTTAGCCTTGACGCGTTCGCAGTTGCGGGCGCGCATGGAGCGGTAGTCATCGGTGCCGGCGGTGAGGGACTCGACGATATGTCGCAGGGCGGGGGCGTTGTCTTCGGGATAGCGAAAGCCGCTTTGGTCGGTGAGCCACTCGCGCACACCGGGGATGTCGGCGGCGATCGGGATGAGTCCGAGAGCCATAGCCTCGATGATGGAGACGGGTGAGGAGTCGGAGCGAGCGGCTGAGAGGCAGACATCGTGCCGGGCCATGAAGCGGATGAAGTCCTCGCGCGGGAGGAGATCGTAGAAGTGCAGGCGATCACCGACAAGGGCGGCGCTTTCTTGTCGGAAGCGGGCGGTCAGGCTGCCGAAACGCGGGAAGGTGAGGCGGATGTGATTATTGCGGACGAGGTCGGCGAGGGCGCGGACGATGAACATGTTGTTGTAGACCGGCTCGTGGATACGGGGGACGAGGATGCGGAGGGGTCGGCCGAGGGTGTAGTTCTCTCGATGATACCTGAGCAGGTGGCGTTCGATGCCCCAGGGGAATACGCTGCCATTGCGCAGGGGTGTGAGGGTGGCCGCCTTTTGCAAAAGGTAGTGGCTGTCGGCGAAGACGTGGGCGGCAGCGCGGAGGGCCAGGCGGGTTTTGTGTCGGTGGAGGGGGCTTTTGCGCGGGACGATGAGGATGTCGGAGCCCCACAGGTGCAGGGCGATGGGCACGCGGTCGCGCCGGACAGAAATGGCGGCCACGGCGCCATAGCCGGAGGCGAAGTGGGGGTTGACGATGTGGGGGCGGAAGCGTTCGATGAGGCCGCGGATCTCGCCTATGGTCAGGGAGTAATGGAGCGCCGGTATCGGGCCCCACCGCCGGAGATGGAAGTGATGCGTGGAGCCGTGCTCGAGCGATGCCAGCAGGGGGTGGCAGCCGAGCGCCTTCAACTGGGCGAGGTAGCGCTCGATGTGGAAGGATCGGCTGTCGCCGAGAACGAGAATGCGGAAGCGGCGGTCGCTCACAACAGCCTCCCGAGTCCGGTGCGGCGGTAGTACATCGGGTAGCGATACGGCTCGGCTCCCCACTTCTGCTTGAAGCCGGCGACGGATTGGACGTTGGCGGGGCTGCCGCCGAGATTGAGGACGTTGATGTCTCGCTCAAAGAGCATCAGGGCAGTGCTGTGGAGGATGAACTGATTGGCCTTGAGGGGCGCGAACTGCTTATCGAAGAAGATCTGCCATGCGAGGGCCATGGGTGGTTCAATCAGGTAGATGTGAGAGGCGACCGGGGTAGTGTCGTGTTCACACCAGCGCCAGAGGATACGGTTGTCCTGTTGGCTGAGTGCCGCAAGGGCCTCGAAGAAGCGTCGGGGGTAGCGCGGGGTGGTGCGGTTACGGCGGGCCGTTGTGCTGACCAGTGTCATGAAGCCGTCCATGTGACGGGCGGGGTCGAAGGCTTGGACAGCCAGTCCTTCGCGCTCGGCCCTGTTGATTTCGGTGCGCAGTTGCCGGTTGGGCGGCATCCAGTCCGAAGACGGTATCTCGACAAGCTGTGTGTGCAGGTTTTGGTGGCGCCAGCGTGGTGTTGCAGGCAGTTCGAAGTGATAGTCATAGATGCAGCTTTTGATGTAGCCGGCGGCGGCGATGGAGTCAAGCAGGTCATGGGCCAGTTGATCGGCTCGGTTGCGTGCATCCCTGTGCAGGCAGAGGCGGCTGTAGAGGCCATCGGGCAGGCTTTGGAAGCGTCGGAGCCAGCGGTGGCCGAATTCAACGCCGGCGATGGCGGCGAGGATGTCGTTGTCATCCTCGGCAAGCCACCAGACGGGCTGGCCGCTGAGGTGGTTGAACAGGTCAAGGAAGGTTGTATCGCCCAGCAGTGAGGCTTTGGTTACTGGGGCCAGGCGCTGGCGGAGTTGAGGTGACGGGAGGTGGCGTTGGTATGTGATCATGGCTGATCATGCTCCGCGATCAGTTTCGCACCAGGACGAATTTGCCGCGTCCGACCTCGCCCTGCTGATCGCTCAGGATGAAGATGTAGACACCGGAGGCAAGCTCTTCCCCGCGCTGGTTGCGACCATACCAGGGGCGGTTGACGGGGAATTCATCGACCTTCTCCCCGGCCGGGGTGAAGATGCGTACGGTGGCCGGGAAGGCGTAGTTGAACTGCAGGGGTTGATCGCCGGCATTGATGACATAGGGGTTCGGAAACGCTGTAACCTGTTCGAGTTGTTGTGCGGGCGGGCCGATTTCGGAGGAGCGAACGGAGATGCCGGCGGCGGTGGCGAACCAGACATCACCGGTGGGGGTGTGGTAGAAGACACTGTTGACATCGTTGGAGACCAGTCCGCTGTTGAAGGTGGTCAAGACGGTGAAGTCGCCGGTGCTGTGGTCGTGTCGGAGGACGCCGCCGGGTGTGGCGATCCAGAGGTTGCCGCGATTGTCGAAGGCCAAATCGCGCACTTCGGGACCGGTGCCCTCGGGCAGGGGTATCTCGATGAAGCGATCGATGCCGTTGTCATACCAGGAGAGGCCTCGATTGGTGCCGACCCACAGGACGCCATCGGGAGAGAAAGCGATGTCGGTCGTTGTATTGGAGATGAGTAATGAGTTTTCGCGGGTGAGGTGCAGGCATTCGATATCGGATTTGTCGAAGGGGTCGGGGCCGACATTGCAGAGAAAGACGCCGTTGGACTCGGTGCCCATGGCGACCAGCGGGCCATAGACGGCGATACCGGTCGGCCGGTCGGAGGTGATGCCCTCGGCGATGCCGAACGAATCCCAGGCGTCGGGATCGAGAACGCGGTCAGCCGGGACATACGCTATGGGGTTGTCGGTGTACGCGCGGTAGCAGGCGAAGTACAGGTATTGTCCGTCGGTGGTCATACCGTTGATGACGACATAGTTAAGCCCCTGATCATTGCCGGTGAGAGATGAATTGGTGGTGTCGAACCGGATGACGCTATCGGCGTCGAACAGATAAGCGCCGCCACCGTAGGTGCCGATCCAGGCGCGCTGGAGAGAATCGAGCATACCGACGGTAGTCCAGGCGCCGAAGACATCGAGGCGATTCCATGTGACGCCTGACCGGCCGACGACATTGAGGCGATCGAAGCCGGCGTAGACGACGCTGTTGTTGTCGACGACCAGATCGGAGATGGTGTTTCCGGGGGGGCCATAGTGTGGCCAGAGACGGAATCCACCGGGCCAGGAGTAGTATATGCGTCCGCGGAGGGGCGATATCCAGCGGAGGCCGTTGTGGATGGTGCCGGCGGCCGGTGGGTGGGGCAGGCCGGTGATGTCAAGGAGGGTTGTCTGGCCGTCGTGGAGCATACCGTAACCACCGTAGAGGGCACGAGGTTCGGAGTAGAAGAACCAGAGGGTATCGTTGCTAATCTCAAGGTCGACATAAGCTGCCCACTGCGGCACGGGCAGTTCGACAAAGGTGGTATCGGGGTATGCCGGGGGCCGGCGCAATTCGAAGAGGCCGTTTTCGGTGCCGGCGTAGGTCTTGTCTTCGAAGCGAGTAATGCGAAGGAACCGGGGGTACTGTGGTTCGGGTGGTCCGAAGCTGGTCCAGGCGGCGGGAGCTTTGAGGGCGGTTGGATTGGTCCGGCGGGCGGTGGCCAGACCCACAGAGGTGGCTACCCAGATGGAGTCCGGGGTGAGGAGGATATCGTTGACGCGGGGGTTGGGGTTGAGAGATCCGAAGAAGCCGTAGCTGTCGTGTATCTGGCCGCCATCGGTGTGTTTGTCGAAGAGAATCAGTCCGCGATCGCTGCCGACCCAGAGGTAGTCACCGTCGTCGACGAGGCAGGTGAGTTCGACGAGCTTGCCCTCGTTGTCGAAGACGGGATACGACAGCGGGTTTTGGGGGTCGAAGCGAATGATGTAGCCTTTTCCGGTGAGCCAGACCTGGCCGTCCTCGGCGACGATGACATCGGTGAGTTCGGAGGTGCCGAGGCCGTCGGTGTTGACGTAGCCGAGTCCGGGATCATCGGGACCCTCGGTAATGAGCAGTCCGCCGGAGGTGGCGAGGTAGAGGTAATCGCCGTGGGAGAGCATCTCGCCCGGGTGTGCGGAGGACGTGATGGTGGTCCAGGACGGATCCTGTGCTGAGGCGGTGATCGCAATCAGCAGGAGGGTTACGAGGATCGTGGTCCTGCGAAGCGAGAGCGGATTTTGTGTGCGAGCCATAGTGTTACCAATATACCGGCGATACTCAGAGTGATCAAGAACGACAGACGACCGGCGAGGTCGCCGTATTGTGTAAAGACGGAATAGCTGTCGAGTCTGCCCACTTTGGCGACGATAGCCTGGGCGGCGCAGACATCGAGGGCCTCGCGCTGGCGGCCATACTCATCAACGACATACGAGAGGCCGGTGTTGGCTACGCGGACACCCCAGGAGCGGTTTTCGACCATGCGGGTTACGAAGATACGCGAGTGCATGTGGATGCCGACCGACGTGCCGAACCAGGTATCGTTGGTGATACCGACGAGGAATTCGGAGCCCGTACGCACCAGTTGGCGGGAGAACTCCGGGAAGGTGGATTCGAAGCAGATCAGGACGCCATAGGCGGCATCGTCGGTATGGAATATCTTCACGGAGTCGCCGGGGTAGAAGTCCGACCACCATTGCACGTCGGTTCGGTCCAGGAAGGTGAGATACTGCCGCAGGTAGTCCTGACGGAGGAAGCCGAGGTGGTCCTGATAGGGGACGTGTTCGGAGAAGGGGACGAGCTTGACCTTGTCGTAGCGTTGTATCAGCAGTCCGGAGGGGGCGAACTGGTAGACGGAGTTGAAGCGTCGTGTCTTCTGTGGTGTGACCTCGGCGCCGAGGGCACCGACGAGGTGGTAAGCGGGGGCATCGCGGACAATGCGCCGGACCAGGACGTGGCAGGTTTCGTCATGGGAGAGGTAGCAGGGCACCGATGTTTCCGGCCAGACGTAGAGGCGGGGGTCGTGGTGTTTGACTGACTGGGCGAGGGAGTCATAGGTGCGGAAGGAGTGCATTTCGTTGCCGGGGGTCCACTTGATGTCGAGTGGCACGCCTCCCTGAAGCAGGGCGACCGGATACTGGCCGGGGACGGGATGGACGGGGATGGCGATCCAGCCGTAGAGAAAGAGCGCGATGACGACCCCGGCGGCTCCGAGGAAGGCGGTGACACGGCGGGCAGGGTCTGCTGTTTTGGTAACGAGGATGGTCAGCAGGACGTTGACCAGGACGATGAGCCATGAGAGGCCGTGAACCGACGTGACGGAGACGATCTGCAGGATATTCAGTGAATAGGACTGGGTGTAACCGAGGTCCGACCAGGGGAAGGCGAATTCGGAGAGAGTTCGGAAGTACTCCATGCCGACCCACATGAATGGCAGAGCGGCCATGCCCCAGCCGGTTCGCCAGCGGTAGAGGCGGGAGAACATGGCCAGGATGACGGCGTAGTAAGCCGCGACAATGACGACGGCGGCAATCATACCGGGGATGGTGACCATAGCAACCCAGTAGATGCCAAAGAGCGTGAAGAAGAACCCGAAGAAGTAGGCGGCGGTTAAAGCAGCGGTGCCAGTGAGGCGACGGATGATCATGATGGGTCGGATGAGGGCCACCCATGCGAGATGTCCGAACGGCCCGGGATAGAAGGCGAGGGCAAGCACGAACGCCCAGATGATCAGTTCGAGACGTTGCTTGCGCAGATCGATATCGCGCGGCAGGATCAGTCTGCCGACTCTGCTGAGGAACCCGGCCAGAGTGTTACCCCTTTATGATGAGTGACTTGCCGGTCATTTCTTTGGGTTGTTCGATGTCAAGGATGTCGAGTACTGTCGGAGCGAGATCGCACAGAGCGCCCCCCTGGCGCAGTTTCGCCGACCGGCCCAGGGTGTGTGTCGGGTCATAGAGTATGCATGGCACCGGGTTGATTGTGTGGGCGGTGAAGGGGCCGTCGGTCTCGGGGTCCCACATCTGCTCAGCGTTGCCGTGGTCGGCGGTGATGATGGCGACTCCGCCCTGTTTCTTGACGGCCTCGAGCAGTTTGTCGAGGGCCTGATCGACGGCCTCGACAGCTTTGCGGGCGGCGTCGAAATCGCCGGTATGGCCGACCATGTCGCAATTGGCGTAGTTGAGAACGACGAGGTCGTACTTGCCGGAGTTGATTTTGTTGACGGCGTTTTCGGTGACCTCGGGGGCTGACATTTCGGGTTGATGGTCGTAGGTGGGCACCTTGGGTGAGGGGATGAGATCGCGGTCCTCGCCCTCGAATTGCTTTTCGACGCCGCCGTTGAAGAAGAAGGTGACGTGGGCGTATTTTTCGGTTTCGGCGGTGCGCAGTTGTTTCTTGCCGTGTTTGGCGAGCACCTCGCCGAGGATATTGCGCATGCGGACGGGATAGAAAGCGACCTTGGCCTCGAACATGTCGAGGTCATAGTTGGTCAGGGTGATCAACTCCACGTGGGGGGTATGGGGGTGGTCGACGCCCTCGATATCGTAGCCCAGCAGCAGGTATGAGAGTTGGCGGGCACGGTCGGCGCGGAAGTTGAAGTAGATGCACAGGTCGCGGTCGTGCAGGGCGGCGCCGGCATCGTCATCGAGGTTGACGACCATTGGAATGATGAACTCGTCGGTGATGTCTTCATCGTACGAGGCCTGAATACCCTCGATGGGGTCATCGACGCGTTTGCCGTCGCGATTGACGATTGCCTGCCAGGCCTTTTCGGTGCGTTCCCAGCGTTTGTCGCGGTCCATGGCGTAGTAGCGCCCGGAGACGGTGGCGACGCGGCCCAGGCCGACATCGTTCATTTTGTCGATGGTTTGCTGGAGGAAGCGTTTGCCTGAGGTTGGTGAGGTGTCGCGGCCGTCCATGAAGGCGTGGAGGAAGAGCTTTTCGACTCCCTTGTTTTTGGCCATATCGATCAGGGCGAACAGGTGGTTCATGGATGAATGCACCTGGCCGTCGGAAACGAGGCCGAACAGGTGCACGGCCTTGTTTTCGGAGCGGACGCGTTCCATAGCGAGGTTGAGGACGCCGACGTCGAGGAAAGAACCGTCCTCGATGGCATTATCGATGCGGGTGATTTCCTGGTAGACGACGCGTCCGGCGCCGATATTGAGGTGGCCGACCTCGCTGTTGCCCATTTGTCCCTTGGGCAGGCCGACAGCTTTGCCGGAGGTGGCAATACTGGTGTGGGGGTGATTGGACAGGAGGTTGTCGATGGTGGGGTGATCAGCGGCGGCGATAGCGTTGTGTTCGGTGTTTTCGTTGATGCCGAAACCGTCGAGAATGCAAAGCAGTACCATATCAGTCTTTCAGTTTCACAGTTCCATTGCCGGGGATGATATCGCCGATGCGGTAGATTGTTTCCCCGATGTCACTGACATGTCTTTGTAGTTGATCGGCAACCGTGGGTGGAACGACCATGACGAACCCGATGCCCATGTTGAAGGCGCGGTACATGTCCTGGCGATCGAGGTCTCCCTCATCGCGGAGCCACTGGAAGACGGGAGGTATGGGCCAGGCGGATTTGTGCAGGAGCGCATCGCAGTCGGCCGGGAGCACGCGGGCGAGGTTTCCGGGCAGGCCGCCGCCGGTGATGTGAGCCATGCCATGGATTTCGAAGCGGTCGAGCAGGTCTCGCACGAGCGGCTCGTAGTTGCGGTGGACAGCCATCAGGGCTTGTGCGACGGTGGTTCCGAGGCGTTCGGGGCGGTCATCGGGTCGGGCGCCGGCGATTTCGAAGGCGACCTTGCGGGCAAGGGAATAGCCGTTGGTATGCAAGCCGTTGGAGGGCAGGCCGAGGCAGACGTCATTGGGACGGATGGCGGTTCCGTTGATGATGCGGCTTTCGTCGACGACGCCGACGATGAACCCGGCGAGGTCGTACTCCCCGGGGGCATAGAAGTCGGGCATTTCGGCAGTTTCTCCGCCCAGCAGGGGCATGTTGCATTGTTTGCAGCCGCGGGTCAGTCCGGCGACTATGTCAGCTATAACGTCGGGCGAGAGCTTGCCGGTCCCGATATAGTCGAGAAAAAACAGGGGTCGGGCACCGTGCACGAGGATGTCATCGACGCAGTGATTGACGAGATCTTCACCGATGGTATCGTGGATACCGGTCATGAAAGCCAGCTTGAGTTTGGTACCGACACCGTCGGCTGAGGAGATGAGCACGGGTTTTTCGATGCCGTCGAAGTCGGGCTTGTAGAAGCCTGCGAACAGGCCGATCCCGGTGAGCACTTTGGAGTTAAAGGTGTCGCGGGCCAGCGTCTTGATGCGCTCGACAGCGGCATCGCCGGCATCGATATCGACGCCGCTGTCGGCATAGGTTAATTTCTTCTTTTGGTTTTCCATGATTGTGGGCTATATACCTGAGCATTGGGCGAAAGTCAAGTTTGGGTCGTGATGACGCTGCGCATCCGTGGCACTTAACAGGTCAGGAATTTTGTTTGGAGGAACCCATTGTCACAAACCCCGTACAGCTATCCATTCATTTACGATATTGCGTTCCGTTGGCGTGACTTTGAGGGCGCGGTGGACTTTTTGGCGAAAGCGGCGGCCTTGAGCGGTCTTGAGCAGATTGACTCAATGATAGAGCTGGGGTGTGGGCCGGGGCAGTATTGCCGGGAGTTTGGTAATCGGGGCGCGCGAGCGATTGGGCTTGATTTGCAGCCGGAGATGATCACGTATGGCAATCAGTTGGAGACGCAGTCGCCGACTGGGTGTGTGTTCCTTGAGGGGGACATGCGGATGTTCGAGCTGGAGGAGCCGGTGGACCTGGCGGTGTGCATGATGGCGACGATTTCGCTGATGCTAACGAATGAGGATATGATCCGGCATCTTCGGTCGGTACATCGGGCAGTGCGGCCGGGGGGATTGTATATAGTGGAGATGGGTCATCCGCGCGATGTGTTCCGGGCGGGCGAGTCGCAGCAGACCGGTTGGGAGATGGAGGCTGAGGGTTTGTCGGTGAAGGTGGAATGGAACACAGACAGCAGTTTTGATCCACTGACAGAGATAAGCAGCGGTACGACGCGGTACACGGTCACCGGGCCGAATTTGAAGGAGGTTCTGGAGAGTCCGGTACAGGAGCGATCGATCGGGTGGGGGCATTTTCAGGCGCTGGTCACGGCTGCCGGGGGCTGGGAGATTGTAGCGGCCTACGGCACACTTGACACCGCCCAGCCATTCGATAACAGCAAAGATTCGTGGCGGATGATCCCGGTATTGCGGAGGTCTTGAGCGATCCTATTTGGGGGAATGTTCGCTGATAACCTGCACCTGCCAGTCGTCACCGACCCAGACGCCGTAGACTGTGACATTGGGATACCACCCGGCAAGAATGTCCATGGCCTTCTTGGTCTGTTCGAGATGGACCTCTTTGGGGACGGGGTTACCGGCGCAGTCGTGATGTCCGGCGACGGCGATGACTTTGGATCCGTGACCCTCGACGGAGATTTTCACGCGGTTCCGGATGGAGTTGACCTGCCAGTCCGGTCCCTGGGTGAGGGCCTTGTCGGCGCCGGGTTCGGTGATGGTGTCGACATAGTCAACGTCGTGCTTGTCTTTCAGCCATTTCGACACGCATTCCTGGGTGCGGCCATCCATACAGTTGACGGCGGTTGCGAATGTTCCTTGTGCCATGAGTCTACCCTTTCATGGTTGGTATTGGCATTGATGCCGTTATCCTAGAAGCCTTCGGTTCGCAGGAGGTTCAGGACCTGCGCCATATCATCGGGAATCGGGGCCTCGAAGGCAAGCTGTTCATGGGAGAGGGGGTGCTCGAACTGCAGGCGGAGTGCATGGAGGGCCTGTCGTTCGAGGATACCGAGGAGTTGTCGGGCGAGGTTGCGCTCGGGGGCGAAGGCGCCGCGGTGCCACTTGTCGCGGCCGCTATATTCGGGGTCGCCGAGTACGGGATGACCGAGATGGGCGAAGTGTACTCGAATCTGGTGGGTGCGTCCGGTCTGGATGCGGACCTCGAGAACGTCGTAGGTGCGAAAGCGTTCAGTGACAGTGAAATCGGTGATCGCTTCGCGGGAGTTGTGATGGGTGACGACCATTTTCTTTCGGTTTCGTCGGGAGCGGCCGATGGGGGCCTCGATGCGGCCCTCGTCCTCCTTCATATGGCCACAGATGATGGCTGTGTAGGTACGTTTGACCTCACGCCGCTGCAGGGCCTGCTGCAAGTGCTGGTAGGCGGAGTCGGTGCGGGCGACGACGAGCAGCCCGGAGGTGTTCTTGTCGAGGCGGTGGACGATTCCCGGGCGGTCGCTGCCTGCGAGTTGTGACATGTAGCGGAAGTGGTGAACGAGGGCATTGGCGAGGGTACCGGAGCGGTTGCCAGCGGCGGGGTGGGTGACCATACCGGCGGGCTTGTTGATGACGGCGAGGTGTTCGTCCTCGTAGACGATATCAAGGGCGATTGTTTCGGGTTCGACTGTTGCGGGTTCGGGGGCAGGGACGGTCAGTTGTATGTCCTCTCCCCCGGTCAGGCGGTGTTTCCTGGGGACAATGGCGCCATCGACGAGCACCAGTCCGGCGTCGATGAGTTTCTGGATGCGGCTGCGGGTGAGGTTGCCGGGGGCGTTGTCGGCGAGATAGCGATCGAGGCGAATGGCGGTGGTGCCGGCGGGGACCCGGAGCCTGAGCAGTTCTGGTGGTGTATTCTGATCGGGGCGCATGGTCGGTCCTATGCCGTCAGCGGGGGCAATCACCGTCGGGCGGCTACTGGGCGGTGATGGGCAGGGTGAGGATGTCCATCATCTCGCGTACGGCGCGTTCGAATCCAACCAGCATGGCGCGCACGCAAATGGCGTGTCCGACGACGAATTCGTCGATGAGGCCGAGTTCCATGAGCGGCCGCATGTTGCGGTAGGAGATTCCCCGACCGCAATTGACGACGAGATCGGACTTGTGGGCGGCCTGTACGGCGCGATCGATGCGGTCGAGCTCGGACTGGGCTTCCTCGAGGGTACGGGCGGCGGTGTATCCATGGCAGTTGATCAGCACAGCGGTAGCACCACTGCGGGCGGCACCCTTGACGGCGTCGGGTTCAGGCTCGACGAAGTAGGCGATATTGACGCCGACGCCTGCGAACTGATTGGCGACATCGGAGAAATCGACGGGGGCGGCATCGAAGTCGATGGTGGAGACGGGGGTGGAGCTGTCGGCGTGATCGGCAACGAAGGTTACCAGCCATGGTTTGATTTCGAGCGCCTTTTTGATGTAGTCTTCGACCGGGGGCATTTCGATAGTCAATTTGGTTTTGACGACGCCCTTGAGCAGATAGATGTCGCGCTCGCGGATGTGGCGGCGGTCGCGACGGAATTGAATGGCGATGCCGTCGGCCTGGGCCAGTTCGGCCAGTACGGCGGCCTGGGCCGGGTCCGGCTCTTTGAGTCCCCGCAGCTCCCGCAAGGCCGCTACCAGATCGAGATTGACAGATAGTTGCGGCACGTCACACTCCTTGTCCGGTCGCGCCCTGAAGTGTGATTACGACAGGGCGGGACCCTTAGTCCTCGCCTTGATCTTCTGTCAGCATAGTACGGGCGACCAGGTGTTGAGTCAAATTCAAAAACTGATCGGTGCTCATCTGTTCGGCGCGGATGGTTTGATGGAGGTTGATTTCGCGCAGGATGGCGCGGAGCGCGTGGACGTCATCAGTGATCGCCGGGATGAGATTGTTGATCAATTGTTTGCGTCGGTGGGCGAAGGCGGCGCGAACGACACGTTCGAAGGCTGAAGGGAAGGGCACGTTGACGGGGTCCGGGCGGCGGACCAGCTCGATGACAGCGGAGGTGACATTGGGAGGCGGTTTGAAGGCGTCGGGCCTGACGGTGAAGCGATGCCGAATGTGGTAGTGCAGTTGAGAAAAGAGGGCGATGGGTGCCCAGTCTTTGGAGTTTGGTTGTGAGGCGAGGCGTTGGGCCATCTCGTGCTGGACCATGAAGACGGCGCGATGGACCTGGGGGCGGTTCTGAACCATCCATTCGATGACGGGCGAGGTGATGTTGTAGGGCAGGTTTCCGACGAGGGTGAAGGTCGTCAGATGCTCGGGCGGGGTGTAGTGCAGGAAGTCGGTCTGGATGATGTGGCAGTTGTCGCAGTCGGCGAGTTTGTCTGTGAGGCGGGGTATCAGGTCGCGGTCGAATTCGATTGCGTAGAGGTCGGCGCCGGATTGGGCAAGGGGAAGGGTGAGTGCTCCCCGGCCGGGGCCGATTTCGACAATGGGCTGGCCGGGCTGCGGGTTGATGAGGGCGATGATGCGGGCGATGACTGATGAGGAGGTGAGAAAGTGCTGTCCGAACCGTTTACGGGGGCGTGGCGCGTTCATGGTCAGCCTCCAAAGGTGTCCTCGAGTCCGAAGAATCTGCGGGCGGTGCGATCGGTCAGTTTGTCAACTTCGGCGGCGTCTATGGCACGCAGCTCGGCGATTCTGTCGCAAATGTATTTGATACAGGCGGGCTGGTTGCGCTTGCCGCGAAAGGGGACCGGAGTGAGATAGGGGGCATCGGTCTCGAGCATGATCTTGTCGAGGGGGACCTCGGCGGCGACTCGGGCCATGCGGGATTTGGTGTAGGTGATGACTCCACCGACTGAGATAATGCAGCCTATGTCGATCACTTCGAGGGCGTCGTCGACATCGCCGGGGAAGCAGTGAAACACGGCTCCGGGCAGGTCGGGGATGACGTCACGGAGGATGGCGATACACTCGTCGAGTGACTCGCGGGAGTGAATGACGACGGGGAGTTTGGTTTCGATGGCCAGTTGCAGTTGTCGGCGGAAGGCGTGTCGCTGGGTATCTCGGGGTGAGAGGTCGCGGTAGAAGTCGAGACCGATTTCGCCAATAGCGCGTACTTTGGGGTGGTCGGCCATCCGGCGCAGCTCGGCAAGCACTTGTGGGGTGAGCGTTCGGGCATCGTGGGGATGGACGCCGATGGTGGCATAGACGGAATCGAAGCGTTCAGCCAGTTCGATTGATTTGCGGGAGGTGGTCAGATCGACGCCGATGTTGACGATGGTGTGTACGCCGGCTCTGGCGGCATCGGCAACAAGCCGGTCGCGTTCGCCGTTGAAATCGGAGAAGTCGAGATGGCAATGGGAGTCAATCATCAGTTGACGGGCGCGCCGGGCGGCATTTCGAGGTCGGTGGTAAGAACGCAGAGCTGGTCGCCTCGTTTGGCGGCCAGCAGCATGCCGTGAGATTCAATGCCTCGGATCGTGGCGGGTTTGAGGTTGGCAACGACAATGACGTGTTTGCCCACGATTTCGGGCGCAGTGTAGTGCTGGGCGATACCGGCGACGATCTGTCGTTTCTCGTTGCCGATGTCGACCTGCAGCTTGAGCAGCCTGTCGGCTCCTTCAACCTTCTCGGCCTTGAGTACCATAGCGACCCGGAGTTGTACCCTGGCGAAGTCGGTGATATCCACCAGTCCGGGCTCGGTGACGGCCTTGTTGCTCTTGCCGGCATCTGGTTTGGCAGCCCCGGCGAGGTGTTTTTTGGCTTCGAGCCTGGGGAAAATTGGTTGATCGACGCTGATGGGCGTTCCGGGTTTGAGGCGTGTGAAGGCGCGGGCGTCTTCGAGTGTCAGGGTGTTGTCGGCAAGCGAGAGGACCTGGCGAAGCTGCCGCATCTTGCCGGGCATGACGGGGAACAGAACAACGGACACCATGCGGAGGATTTCGCAGCAGGCGTTGAGGACGCCGCCGAGCTGGTCGGTTTGTCCGGCTTTGGCCATTTTCCACGGAGCGGTATCGTTGAAGAACTTGTTGGTGGCGCGCACGAGCGCGACGGCTTCCTCGATGGCGGCACCGATGCGGAAGCTGTTGATGAACTGCTGGGCGTTGTCGGCCAGTTGTCCTGCCTGCAGTTTCAACTCGGGCAATCCGGGAACGCTGTCGCAGGGTGCAGGGAGCTTGCCCTCGCAATTGGTCATCACCATTTTGGCGACGCGGGAGACGAGGTTGCCGAGATCGTTGGCGAGGTCGGTGTTGTATTGGGCGACAAAGCGACTGGCCTGCACGTCGCCATCGTGACCGAAGGGATACTGGGTGAGCAGGAGGTATCGGGTTGCATCGGGACCGAACTCATCGACCATATCATTGGGGTCGATCTTGTTGCCGAGGGTTTTGGACATTTTGGCGCCATCGACGGTGAAGAAGCCATGCAGGAAGATGGTTTCCGGGAGTTTGATACCGGCGGCCATCAGCATGGCCGGCCAGTACAGGCAGTGGAACTTGAGGATGTCCTTGGCCATGAGGTGGACGACCTCGGCCCGGTTCCACCACTGGTCGAACAGGTCCGGGTTGTCGGCATAGCCGATGGCGGAGATGTAGTTAGTGAGGGCATCGACCCAGACATAGGCGGACTGACTGGGATCGAAGGTCAGGGGTATTCCCCACTTGACGTGTTCCCGCGAGAGCGAGAAGTCGGGCAGGTCCTGTCGGAGCAGGCCGAGGACTTCGCGGCGGCGCTCATCGGGGAGGATATTAAGCTCGCCGGATGTTACCTTCTCGCGGATTTTGTCGGTGAAGGCGGACAGGCGGAAGAAGTAGTTTTTCTCGCGCAGGGTTTCCGGTTCGCGGTTGTGGTCGGGGCATTTGCCGTCGATGAGGTCCTTTTCGGTGAGGAATTTCTCGCAGCCGGTGCAGTAGAGGCCCTCGTAGTAGCCGGAGTATATAACATTGCGGCCGTCCTCGGTTTTGGCACCGCGCATGGCATCGAGGATTTTTCGTACGGCCTGCTCGTGTCGCGGAGAGGTGGTGCGGATGAAGTCATCATAGGCGATGTCAAGCCGGTTCCATATGTCCTGAAAGGTCTTGACGGTCTTGTCGCAGAACTGGATCTCGCTCATACCGGCGGCGGCGGCGGCCTCGGCGACCTTGGTACCGTGCTCGTCGGTACCGGTGAGGAAGAAGGCCTCGCGGCCGGCGAGCCGGTGGAAGCGGGCGAGGATGTCAGCGGCGATGGTAGTGTAGGCGTGCCCGATGTGGGGGCTGTCATTCACATAGTAAATTGGTGTTGTAACATAGAACGGCAGGGGCACGGTGTTGGCTCCAAAGGCAAAATGGTGTTTGTTCGATCTGTGACAGTGGTTCGCGGGGGCTCATTCGCCCTCGAGTTTTTTGAGGTCTTCTTCGGAGGCCTCTTCGCCGGCGGCCTCGGCGGTTCGGGGGCGTTGGGGTTCCACCGGTTCACCCTCGACCTCGTAGATATCCCGGTCCTGACAGCGGAAGAAGACGCGCTCTTCATGGCTGATGATGACGGCCTCTTCGTTGAAGATATCGATGCGGTCGATAATGCCGTCGCCCTGTTTTGTTTTGACGGAAGAGCCTGGTTTCGGGAAGCGTCTTTTGCAGTCCAGATACATTGGGGCTTCATAGCGAAGGCAGCACAGCAGGCGGCCGCAATTGCCGGAGATCTTGGCGGGGTTGAGGGGCAAGTCCTGTTCGCGGGCATGCTGAGTTGAGATCGGCTCAAAAGCGCGAATGAAGCTGTTACAGCACTGGCGCCGCCCGCAGATACCATAGCCGCCGATGCGACGGGCTTCATCGCGGACACCGATCTGGCGCAGTTCAATGCGTGTTCGATAGCGGGCGGCCATGTCCTTGACGAGGGCGCGGAAGTCGACGCGGTGGTCAGCAGAAAAGAAGGCTGTCAGTTTGTTGCCATCGAACTGGCACTCGACATCGACGACCTTCATGGGCAGGCCATGGCCCTCGATCATGCTGACGATCTCGGCGCGATAGTCCTTTTCTTTCTTCCTGAGCACCTCCAGATGCTGCATGTCGGCGGGGTTGGCCGGCCGCAGGATGGAGCGCGGCCGGGCATCATCGGGGAACTCGACCGGCTTATCGATGCGCATGGTCAACAGGCCGATGTCTTCGCCACGATCCACCTGCACAATGACGTGTTCGGGGATGTGGAAGTTGTGGTAGTAGGAATTATAAAAAAACTCCTTGCGTGATCCCCTGAATTCTACCAGGTACAACTCAGCCATGGAGTTACTCCTTATCCTTCTGGCCCTTGCCAGTTGATCTGGCCCTTGCCAGTTGATCTGGCCCTTGCCAGTTGATCTGGCCTTGCCAGCCTATCTGGCCCTTGCCAGTTGATCTGGCCCTTGCCAGTTGATCTGGCCCTTGCCGGCAGGCCTTGAGAGTTACCGGCCTTCGGCTTGTTGGGGCAGCAATTGGGACATTCGCAGGGCCAGTGCTGCAAGTGCGCCCTGAATATGCACGTTGAGTTTCAGGTCGGCAAGGGTATTCTTGATTGTCTGGCTCATGTGCACGAGTTGTTGCTGATCGGTGAAGTGACCTGCGAGGCGTTTGATGTCATCGAGGTAGTCGATGTTGGTGATCATGGTATCATCGGCGAGCGTAGCCCATGTTCCGCAGTCGCGCAGGAGGGATTGCCACAGGCGCAGGAGTTCATCGGCGGCTGTTCGATCACGCTGGGTGAGGCATTCGCCGATGCGGCTTATGGCCTGGGAGGGCGAGGCCAGTATGAGGGTGCTGAAGAGCCCGGCATAGGTGTGGCGGTGCTCGAGTTCGGGGCTGTCGTGGGCGGACAGGGCCATGGCACGACCGAGGGAGCCATCGGCGATACGGCTGTATAGCTGCGCGGACTCGGGTGGAATGTGGTAGTGATCACGGAGTAGTTGTTCGATGACAGTGGAGGCAATTCGATTCAGCTTGATTTTCTGCGAACGTGACTGGATGGTTGGGAGCAGGTTGTGGGCACGCTCGACGGTCAGGATAATGGTTGTGCGTGGCGGTGGTTCCTCGATGAGTTTGAGGAGGGCATCGGCGGAGTCGGCGCGCATTTTGTCCATCTCGTGGAAGATAACGACGCGGGTGATGTCATCGGCGGCGCGGCGTGAGAGGTCTTTCTTGATGGCGCGGGCGACATCGATGGGGATTGAGGTGGCTCCGGGCGAGTTGATATCGGCGAACGGGTCGTCACGTTTGCGCTGCAGCAATTCGCTGATCAGTTCGTGGGCGTGATCCAGGTTCTTGTGCTTTTCGACGGGCAGGGCGACATACAATCCGGGGAAGTTCATGGAGCCGATCAGGCGGCAGGAACGGCAGGTTCCGCAGGGGAGCTGGATGCGCTCTGAGGGGGAGGCATCAAGGGGGGTCTCGCAGTTGAGCAGTTGGGCGAGGGTGACAGCGAGGAACCAGCGTCCGGTGCCGCGGTTTCCCTCGATCAGGTAGGTACCGGCGATGCGTTGCGAGGCAAAGGATCGTGAGAGAATCGACCACGCTCGTGGCTGCAGAATGTAGATATCAGAAGGCGTCATTTCTCAGCCAGGTGAGCGGATCGAGGGCTTCGCGCCCCCGTCTGAGTTCAAACTTCATGAGACCATCGGCGCCGGCCCGGGCGAGGGCGGTGCCGCTGAAGACATAGTCTCCCTTTGTCACCCGGATATCCTCCAGGCCGGCATAGGTGGTGTAGTAGTGATCATCATGGTTGATGATAATGAATTTTCCGTAGCCGCGCAAAGTGCCAACATAGGCAATTGATCCGGCGGCGACGGCGGCGACGACCCGCCCGGCTTCTCCGGCGATGGTGATTCCGGGTGAAAACGACTTCAGGCGCGTGACCTGGTCCACGTGCTGACCGAAGGTGAGGGTTACCTTGCCGAGGCATGGCGCGGGCAGGTAGCCCTGCAGCGTTACGAAGACTGATTCGCGACCGTCGGGACGGTCACGGCGCCGTTCGGCTTCCTCCAGTTGGGCGATGATTTGCTCCATTTCGCGGGCGGCCTGCTGGAGCATGAGGATACGGTCGGACTCCTCGCTGGTTCGTCGGCGCAGTTCGGCCAGTTCCTGCTGGCGTCGCTGCTTGTTGGTGTTGTGGCGGTCGAGGGCGCTTTGGGTGTTGTGGACCTTGGTGGTCACCTTTTGGTGCTGGCCGGACAGCTCATCCATTTTTTTGAGGGTTTGGCCGAATTTGCCCGAGGCGCGCTGGACGCGTTCCCACTCGAAGTCAGCGAGGGAGGTCAGATAGGTAATCTGGCGGTTCTGAATCAGTTCATGGTTGGGAGACTCGAAGAGCGCGCGGGAGTGCTCACGGGTTGACAGGTAGAACTGGCGGATATCGCCGAGGTATTTGCGCTGGGTGCGATCGAGGACCTCACGGCTGGCTGCCAGTTCGGTTTCGGTGGTGGCGATGGTTGACTGCAGTTGGGCAAGCTCGCTGCTGAGTCGCTTGACTACGCGCTGGTTGGCGGAGATGTGTTCATCGACGCCGGAGATCTGTTTCTGCACGCTGGCTTCGTGGGCCTTGAGGGAGTCGAGTCGCTTCTGGCCGGTGCGAACATCGCGCTGAATACGCTCGAGTTCCTGCTTCTGCTGCAGGATGTCGCTTTTGTCCTCGGCGGCGAACGCGGCGCGCGGCGCAAGGAGTATGGCGGCGAGTATCAGAAGGAGCAGGATGCCTGGCTGCACACTACGTATGGTTGTATCCGGCAATGGCATCAAATGTCGCTCCTATCGCAGTTGTCGGCGGATGCCGAGATAGCCGCTGACCAGTCCCAGCAAGGCGGCACAGAGGCAGTAGTAGATTATCAGGTGTGTTTCGGGCATCACCAGTTGCATTTGGGTGAGTTCGACCTTTTGGTGCGCCCAGACCAGCAGTAGCCAGCCACCGGCGGCGGTGGTGGTGGATATCAGGATACCTTCGAGGATGAAGGGCATGGCGACGAAGAGGCGTCCGGCGCCCAGCAGAAACATCTGCCGGAAGCCGACCGCACGGGCGCGGGTCATCAGGCGGATGTTGTTAAGCGAAGCCATGAGGGCGGCCGCGAGGATCAACAGGCCGAGGGCAGTTCCGACGCGCTGGATCATGCTGTTAGTGGACTCGGCCTTGTTGAGCCAGGACTGGGAGTAGTAGACCTGCGACACACCCTGGACTTTGAGGGCGGCGGTCTCAACATCCTGCATGCGATCGACCGACAGATGGTCAACCGAGATGGCGAGGACGAAGGATCGGGGCAGCGGGTTGGTGGTGTCATAACCGACGAGCAGGTCGGTTCCGACCAGTTCCATGAGTTCGCGGCGGGCTTGATCCTTGGATACGTAGTCGGCCGCAGCAACCCCCGGTATCTTGAGCAGGTTGGAACGCAGTGCGGGGATTCCCGATTCCGGGATATCCTCGCGGACGAAGACCTCCATACGCAGGTCGCGCAGGAGATTGTCATAGAACTGCCGGGCGGTGGCGGCACCCACCCAGAACAGATCGAACAGGAGGAAGATGAGCAGCAATGAGAGCAGAGATGAGAGGGCAGTCAGGGGGTGTCGTCGCAGGTTGCGCAGGGTTTCGGCGAGAATGTGGGCGAGTCTGGTCATAGCAGGGCACCGTTGACGATTTCGTAGTAGTCGGTGTTGGGCAGTTCTCGTGAAGGGACCTCGGAGCTGACGATAATCATGGAGCGTCCCGACTGAGAGACCTTGAACATGTATTCCACGAGCCGGTCATAGGTTGTACGGTCGAGCCCGGCGGTGGGTTCATCGATGAGCAGCAAAGGCTGGTCATTGACGGCGGCGCGGGCGAACTGCACCATAGTGCGCTCGACGCGGGTGAGTCGTTCGGGGTAGACATTGGCGAGTTTGAGCAGTGAGAACTCGCCGAGCACTCTGAGCAGTTTTTCCTGTCTTTGGCGCCGGGGCAGCCCCGCAATGATCAGGGGGAGGGTGACATTCTCTGCGGCGGTCAGTGAGGGCATCAGGTCGAACAGCCCGCCTACGCCGCCGATTCTGCGCCTGATGCGCATGCGCTGGCGTCGGCTCCGCCAGCGCCAGACTTCGCCGAACACCTCGACGGCGCCGGCGGCCGGCATGCGATCGCCGATGATGAGCCTGATCAGGGAGGTTTTGCCGGAGCCGGCGGGTCCGGTGATGTAGGCGGTGCACCCGGCCCGCAGGCAGAATGTGAGATCGCGAAAGACCTCGTGGCCGTGATCGGTGTTGAGGTAGACATTGTCGAACTGGACCACGACCATGTCCGATGAGGGCTGGGACTGGACGTCTGCGGGTTGGTCGCGGTGCTCAGGCGCACTGCTGGCCGGTTCGGGTTGTGAGTCCCGGGGGGTCGAGGTGGTCTGATCCTCGTTGTGCCGGTCGTTTTCCGGTTGTGGTGCCGTTTTCTGTTCGTTGTCCATACGTGAAAGCTGATCCGTTTCTTGCGGTGACCTGAGTGTATGTAGTGGCAAGTGAGGAGAGGATCAACAACAATCGGGACTGCTGACGGGTTTAGGGTGGGGGTTGTGGCTGGGGCTGGCCTGTGCAAGAGAGACGGCCGCCGGACAGATCGGCGGCCGTTGGCGAATCCATTTCGGCGGAGCGGTCAGTCTTTCATGGAGGCGAGGAATTTCTGGTTGGTTTTGCTCTTTTTGAGGCGGTCCAGAAGGAATTCCATAGCCTCGATGGGGTTCATTTCGGCGAGGAACTTGCGAAGAATCCAGATTTTATTGAGGATCTCCTCGCTCATGAGCAGTTCCTCTTTGCGTGTGGAGGAGCGATTGATGTCCATAGCGGGGAAGATACGTCGATCGGACAGGCGGCGATCAAGGACCATTTCCATGTTGCCGGTGCCTTTGAACTCCTCGAAAATGACTTCGTCCATGCGCGAGCCGGTTTCGATCAGGGCGGTGGCGATAATGGTCAGGGAGCCGCCCTCTTCGATGTTTCTGGCGGCGCCAAAGAACCGTTTCGGCTTATGCAGGGCGTTGGAGTCCACGCCGCCGGAGAGGATTTTACCGGAGTGCGGAACGACCGCATTGTGGGCGCGGGCCAGGCGGGTGATGGAGTCCAGCAGAATGACGACATCGTGGCCGTGTTCGGTGAGGCGCTTGGATTTTTCCAGGACCATGTTGGCGACCTGGACGTGTCGTTCGGCTGGTTCATCGAAGGTTGAGCTGACGACTTCGCCATTGACGGAGCGTTTCATGTCAGTTACTTCCTCGGGGCGTTCATCGATGAGCAGGACGATCAGGTCGACATCGGGGTGGTTGGCGGTAATAGCCTGAGCTATCTTTTGGAGGATCATGGTTTTACCGGCCTTGGGCGGTGAGGTGATCAAAGCTCGTTGTCCCTTGCCGATGGGGCACATGAGGTCGATAATGCGGGTGGTGACCTCCTCGGGCTGGACCTCCAGTTGGAATGGTGAGTTGGGGTAGAGCGGAGTGAGGTTGTCGAAGAGGGTTTTGTGTTTGGCTTCCTCGGGTGGGCCGAAGTTGACGGATTCGATTTTCAGGAGGGCGAAGTAGCGCTCGTTGTCCTTTGGTGAGCGCACCTGACCGGTGACGATGTCGCCGGTGCGCAGGTCGAAGCGCTTGATCTGGGAGGGTGAGACGTAGATATCGTCCTGTCCCGGGAGGTAGTTGTAGCCGGGGGAGCGCAGAAAGCCATAGCCTTCGTCGAGGATTTCGAGCACGCCTTCGGCGAGGATGACCCCGCTGGAGTTTGACTGGGCTTCCATGATCTTGTAGATGAGTTCGGACTTGCGAAGGCCGCTGACGCCGGGGATATCGAGTTTTTCGGCGATATCGAGCAGCTCGGCGATGGTCTTGTTCTTGAGCTGAGCCAGTTCGATGGTGCTGTCCTTGCCTTGGGTTGTTTTAGTTTTCAACGGTCATCACTCCTCTTATTCCGATAGCGTTTCCACCGGAGCGTCGCCCCAGAGTTTCTCCAGGGCGTAGAACTGGCGGGTCTTTTCCAGGAACACGTGCACGACGACATCGACATAATCGAGCAGAATCCAGTGGCGTTCATCGAAGCCCTCGCGGCTGTACGGTTTGATACCATGGTTGGTGAGGCCGTCTTCAACGGCCTCGGCAATCGCCTTGACATGGACATCGGCTTCGCCGGAGGCAATGACGAAGTAGTCACAAACCGACGAGATACTTTTGAGCTTCAGGATTCGGACATCAAAGCCTCTTTTGGAGAGGGCCAATTGTCCGGCCAGGCGGGCGAGTTTCAATGGGGTCAAATCCTTCAAGGCGGGCGCTCACATCTCCTGATCAGGTGTGAGGTTCTGCACGATTCTATCGCAGTCTTCTCCTACAACAAGGGTGGCGGAGATCTGCTGATGATTGTTTTCCAGAGGGCGGTAGACGACATCGTCATCGCCCAGGGCCAGTTTGTGGGCGAGCCATCGAGCTGCAGACAGGTCCGGTTCGCGGGAGATGATGAATGTAGCGTCGACGGTGTGTCGATCCATGGCGTATTGGTCGACCAGCCTGATCTGGGCGTGGTTGTCGGCGAGGTGATCCAGCAGACGGATGACCTCGCGAGCTGATTCAGGGTTGCCGCCGGCATCGACAAGTTGCAGGCGGACCAGCCTGTCGGCGGCGGGGACCTCGGCACTGACACCGGCGCTGACACGCACGACGAACCAGCCGAGGTAGATAACGACGGCTACCAGCAGGAACACGGCGCCGAGTTCAATGGCACGGGACAATGGTAATCTGGCTCGCCATGAAGGCCGGACAGGGGGGCGGCCGGTCTGATGTGAGTTTCGTCTGGTTTTCATGCTATGGTTTCAAAAGCGGGCGGGGGGCGGTCTGACTGCTGAGGTCTCCTTGTATTTTTACGGGCCTATAGGGCGGTCAAACATGCTGTTACCCCACCGAAACGGGTCCATACCGATCATGCGTTGGTATGACACACTCATACGGAAACTGTCTGAGGGGTGATAGTCAAGCGTAAATCCGGGCAGGAATGTCGCGGAGCCGGAGTTGTTGCCGATCAGTGACGAGGGGTCGTGCGCGATGCCCATATTCAATGTCATTGAGAGCTTGGGCGAGAGCTCATAGAACATCGACGTCCGCATCATGCCGAGAGATCCGGAGTAGCCGCTGCCGGAGACATAGGATACCGAGTAGCTGTGCGACCATTTGAGGCGAGAGAGATCGATCAGCGAATAGGGGCTGGCGGCCGGCTGGACGCCGAGAGCGTTCTCGCGGGTGATCTTCTCCAGCTCGGCGCGGTCGACAGTCTGCGACCGGGCAGGGCAGGCTATCAATGCCAGTGACAATATCAGTGACAGAATGAGTATGAGTTGCTTCATAGTTTCCTCAGGATCAATGTATTACACCGGGGCTGGCTTCGTCAACCATATTTCTGGCCACTGTCTCTGCTATTTTAACGAACCAGCGAGAGAAAAGGTCCAGATGTTTCTGCGCGAATGTCGCCTGTTCGTCAGGTCATCTGGTGAATCGTCGCTCGAGGTCACGAAGTTGGTCGACGGAGTTCACGCCGAGGACCTCATTGCTATCATCGGCACAAACGACGGAGACTCTTCTGCCTTGTTCGTGGAGTATTTTGACGCAGTCGGTCAGGTAGTACTCGCCCTGGGCGTTATCATTTTTGAGAAGTCGGAGGGTTGAGAAGAGCAGGCTGGCGTCAAAGCAGAGTGTACCGGTGTTGATTTCACGGATCTGGAGGGTGGCTTGGTCGGCGTCCTTGTGTTCGACTATTCGGGCGAGTTGGTCGGAGTTGTCAACTCGGATAATGCGGCCGTAGCCGGTAGGGTCATCGACAACGGCACTCAGGCAGGTGGCTGCGGCGGCGGTCGATTCGTGGATTTCGAACAGCCTGCTGATGGATTTTGGGGAGAGAAACGGCACGTCACCGGCGGCGACGAGGACAGTGCCGCGGAAGTCTTTGAGTTCGGGTTCGGCCATCATGACGGCGTGGCCGGTGCCGAGTTGCTCGGTCTGCCAGACGAACGTGACAGGGTAATCGCTGAGGGCCTTTAGGACCATCTCCCCTTTGTAGCCGATGACGACAGCGATCTGTTCGAAGGTCATGCTGTGCAGGGTATCCATGAGGATGCTTATCATGGGGCGGCCGTGGATGGGATGCAGGACCTTGGGGAGGTCGGATTTCATGCGTTTGCCTTTTCCGGCGGCGAGGACAACGGCTGCTTTCGGTAATCTGCTCATCGGAACCTGTAATTTGGAGCGTTCACATCTTTGGGGTACGGCTGCAGTGGGGCACTTGGTGAGGGCTGTTACAGCGGTCGGTTGACGGGCCTGTTATGGCTGTCGACATGGACGATAGCCGGCTTGAAGCCTGAGGCCTCGTTGCGATCGATGTGGCCATAGGCGATGATAATGATCAGGTCACCGGGGCTTCCTTTGCGCGCCGCGGCACCATTGAGTTCGATGGCGCCGCTGCCGGGCTTGCCGGTGATGACATAGGTTTCGAAGCGTTCGCCATTGTTGATGTTGGCGATTTGCACTTTCTCGAATTCCACCAGCCCGGCCAGTTTCATCAGTTCTTCATCGATAGTGATCGAGCCGACATAGTCAATACTGGTGTCGGTGATAGTGGCGCGGTGGATTTTGGATTTGCAGACAGTAATCAGCATTGTGTTTTCACCTTATCGGGCGCGGGCTGAATGGCCTCTTCCCTACTGATAACCACCGAAAGCGGGCGCAGTTCCAACGGTCGAGTGACGGCGAGGTTGGCAACAGGATTCCGGTCAGGGTTTGATTTCGACCCAGTTTCGGGCGGGAAACAGGTCGAGTTCGTTGGTGATCTTGTCGATGGCCATACGGAGGTTGTCCCAGCTCACGAGGTGTCTTGCCCGTTTAGGGGCCAGCCATCGGTACTCGGAGTTTTCGGGTGAGAGTTTGACCTCGACATCCTCGTCGACGACGGCCACGACCAGGGGGAGAATCCAGATTTCGTCGAATTCCGGCTCGTAGAAGTGCACCAGGTGTTCGGTGGCCCAGATGGAGTTTGGCGTCAGGGATGTTTCCTCCTGCATTTCTCTTACGACGACCTGGGCGACGGTTTCGTCACCGTTCTTGCTGCCGGTCATGAAGCCCCAGTAGCCGCCGTAGGATTGGCCTTCGGCGCGCTTGAGGATGAGGAATTGCCAGCCATCGTAGTCGTTCTTGACGACGGCGACATTAACTCCGGGCGAAGAGATCTTGATATTGGTTCTTTCTTTTTCCCTGGCCATTTTTTGTCACGCTCTCCATGAGCACCGGCGTTGGCATCGGGCCTCCGCGTGGGCAGTTTCGGTTGTCAGGTAATGTAATCAGGATACGCAGGTGGTCAATGGCAAATTGCGTGGTCGGCGCCGATTTATCCGAGGGGCATATTGTCGATGAGGCGGACACGGTGGACAACCGCGGCAACCGAGCAGACGGTGTTGTGGTCAGCGCGCGGTCGGGGGGTGAGGGTATGTCGGTCGTTGAAGGCTATGTAGTGGATGTCGGCATCGGGGCAGATATTCAGGATTTCCGCGCGAACGGCCTTTGTCAGGCGTGTGGTCGAGGTGACGTTCCGGGCGAACAGGGTGCGGGCACGGCGGAGGCCCTGGTAGAGGCAGACCGCCTGGCGGCGTTGTTCGGGTCCGAGGTAGGCGTTGCGGGAGGACATGGCCAGGCCGTCTTTCTCGCGTCGGGTTGGGGCGATGATCAGCTTGATGGGATAGTTGAGATCATGGGCCATGCGCATGAGGACGACCGCCTGCTGAAAGTCCTTCTGGCCGAAGACGGCGATATCAGGGCGGACGATGTTGAACAGTTTGCTGACGACGGTGGTCACGCCGCGAAAGTGACCGGGACGGCAGGCTCCCTCAAGAACGCGCGAGAGCTGTTCGACTTCGACCCGGGTCTGGAAGCTGTCGGGGTACATCTGACGGGCATCGGGCATGAAGAGAATGTCGGCCCCTGATTGGCGCAATTTGAGGCGGTCGCCTTTCACGTCGCGGGGATACCGCCGGAGATCTTCGTCGGGGCCGAACTGTGCGGGGTTGACGAAGATGGAGGCGACAACAGCATCAGCGGCCTTTCTGGCGCGTTTGACCAGCGAGAGATGCCCATCGTGCAGATAGCCCATAGTGGGAACAAGGGCGATGGTTCCGTTGCGGGAAAGCTCGCGGGCAGTGCGCTGCATGGTTCGGATGGACGTGATGGTCTTCATAAGGCCGAATAAACGACGGCGGCGGTCCGGGGTCAAGTACGCCGTTCCTTGCTGGCGCGGTGCACGAGCACGTATTCGCGGGCAGTGCGGCCAAGCTGATGGGCAAGGTCGACGGAGAGATGGACCTCATCGAGATAGCGCGGGTCGAGGTAGTGGTCGTCGCCGAAGGTAGCCTCGATCACCGCCAGGTCGGCATCCTTGACGAGGGTCTTAAGTTCGTTGCACATCCCGCTGTCGCCGGTGATAGCGATGGTATCCTGTCCCGCGGTGACGCGATATCCGTAGGCCGGGATGGGCGGAAGAATAACACCATCGGCACGCGATCCGGCGTGACAGACCGGGTAGGCCTCGATAGTCATTGCGGCGAACGACAGCGGATCGTGCGGTGCGATATGCCGGCGGATGATCGGGTACGGGATGGTGTCAGGGTAGCACTTCTCAAAGGTATCGACGATTCCCCAGATTTCGGTGCAGTTGGCCGGTCCTGCCACCAGGAAGGACTTGGTACGGCCGAGCATGCGCAGGAAACCGAGCAGCGAGTACAGGCCGCCGATGTGATCATAATGGCCGTGCGTAACCAAAAGACCCTGAAGATGGATTGTGCTGAGCTGTTGCGCAAGGTAGTCGCGGAGGGCACCATCGCCGCAATCGAAGAGCAACGAGGCGCTCTCGTGGGTGATCATGATCTGTTGCGCAACACCGGCTCGAGAGAAAAGTCCGAGTACGCGGGCGGACTTGCCCTGCCAGGAGAATTGTCCGTCATCGGGAATAATCATGGGGGGTTGGCTGCCTCGTTTGTGGACGAAACTGATTGTTATACATAGACCCGAACAGTATAATGGCTGCGTATGGGTTATGAAAGGTTTATAGCGGGGCGCTATATGCGCTCCGGCCAGTATTTCACATCGGTGGCGACCTGGATCACTATTTTGGGAGTGACGGTCGGTGTGGCGGTGGTGTGTTTTGTGATGTCCATGCACAACGGGTTTGAGACGGAGATCCGCACTCGTTTGCTGGGGACGACATCGCACATCTCGATTTTCCCGCTGTCCGGTGGGTTGATTCATGACTATGAGGCGTTGATCGACACGGTTGAGACGGTGGAGCATGTGGTGGCCGCCTCGCCGTTCATTTATTATAAGGCAGCGATTTCGTCGGCGTCGGCCGGGGATGGTGTGATAGTGCGTGGGATTGATGCCGAGGCGGAGGCGCGGACGTCGAATCTGGCGGAGAGCATTGTGGCCGGGGCGTACACGTTCGGGCATCAGGTGGATGCCGAGGGTGACAGTATCCCGGGGATAATCGTGGGCTCGTACATCGCGGATCGCATGGGGGTGTTTCTGGGTGATCCGATGGTGATGTATTCGTTGCGGGGAGAGGACCTTCGGATGAACACGCGGCCGCGGATCGGCAAGTTTTACGTGGCGGGGCTATTCGAGACGGGAATGTATGAGTTCGATGCCAACCTGGTGTATATTTCTCTGGCCTCGGCGCAGGATTTGTTCCGCACCGGGGATGGGGCAACGGCGGTTCATTTGAAGTTGACGGACATCCAGTTGGCGCAGCAGGTGGCGCCGAAGATCGATTCGCTGCTGGGGCACCGCTACGATGTAGTCCCTTGGTATGTGCTTCACAAGAACATTTTTTCGTGGATCGCGCTGGAGAAGCAGATTCTGTTTCTTGGGTTCATATTGATTGTGCTGGTGGCGGCGTTTTCGATTATCTCCAGTCTGACGATGCTGGTGCTGGAGAAGCGGGCGGAGATAGGCATTCTCAAGGCGATGGGTTCGATGCCGGGATCTGTGCGTAAGATATTTATCTATAAGGGGTTAACGATTGGACTTGGGGGAGTTTTGGGGGGCTGGATACTGGCCTGGGCAGCGGCGTGGGTTCAGAACCGGTACGCGGTGATATCATTGCCGCCGGACATTTATTTCATCAGTTATTTGCCGATTGAGACCCATGCGGTGGATTTCGTGCTGGCGGGGCTGGTGACGCTGGCGATCTGTTTTGTGACGGCGTTGTATCCGGCGCATCAGGCATCGCGGCTGTCGGTGATCGAGGTATTGAGACAATAAAAGATTGCGGAGTATAGATTTAGCTAAACAAATGGACAATTTGGGCGACAATATCAGTAGGCCGGAAACGGCTACCATAACCCTGAGCAGCGGACGCTAATGGACACCACGCCGACCATCCTGAGTGCAAGAGCAGTGAGCCGTGAATTCACGACGCCGAAGGCGACGCTTCGGGTGTTGGAGGAGATTTCGCTGGATGTTATGCGGGGTGAGATGGTAGCTGTGACGGGGGCTTCCGGGGTGGGAAAATCAACGTTGCTGCACATTCTTGGGGGGCTGGATCATCCGACAGCGGGAGAGGTGGTAGTTGACGGGGAGTCATTGCGGAGCAAGAGTGTCAGGGAACTGGCCCGTTTTCGCAACGAGCGGATAGGGTTTGTGTTTCAGTTTCACTATCTGCTGGATGATTTTTCGGCGCTGGAGAATGTTATGATGCCGATGCTTATCGCCGGGAAGCGTCCGGAGGTGGCGAGAGAGAGGGCGGAACTGCTGCTTGCCGATGTCGGTTTAACAGACAGGACAAGCCATCGCCCGAGAGAGCTTTCCGGCGGTGAACAACAGCGGGTGGCTGTCGCGCGGGCGCTGGCCAACAATCCGGATGTGGTGTTAGCCGATGAGCCATCGGGGAATCTCGACACGAGGACGGGCCGCCACCTTCACGACCTTCTGTTCGACCTTAACCAGCACAAACAGATGACTTTCGTGATAGCGACTCACGACCGGGAATTGGCGGGCCGATGCCACAGAGAACTGGGGATCATTGAGGGGTCCCTGAAGCAGCAACGTCATGACTCTGGAGAGTGATTGACCATGATGTGCCAGGATTGCGGGAAGACGGAAGCCGTCGTTCATTTGACGCAGATTGTGAATAACAAGAAGACGACGCTCGCGCTGTGCAAGGATTGCGCAGAGAAGCGGGGGTTTCATTCGCCGCTGGACAATGTTCCGTTCCCGCTGGCGGAGATTCTCTCGGGCATGGCCCAGCACCTGCCGGTGACGACGGAGGAGGGAAGCAAGGATACGACGGCGTGTCCTCGTTGCGGGTTGACGTTCCAGGAGTTCACGCGTCAGGGGCGTTTTGGTTGTGGTGACTGCTACGGTGCCTTTCGTCACCGGCTGGAGACGATCATGCGCAAGATTCACGGTGCCTCGCTGCACCGGGGTCGGACGCCTTCTCAGATGACGGGTGAACAAGGGCAAGAGGAAACGGCAAAAGTGTCGATAAGAGAAGAAGAACGGCTCCGCAGCGAGTTACAGAAGGCAATCAACCATGAGGATTTTGAGCGAGCGGCGGAGATTCGCGACAAATTGAAGATGATTCAGCATGAGCTGGCAGAGCACAACGACGTGAAGTGAAGGGGCAGAACAGGTGAGTACGATGTTCGAAGAGATGGCCAAGAGTTCGGCTGCCTGGTTAAGCGGTAAGGGTGAAGAAGCACCGGTTGTGCTCTCGAGCCGTGTGCGTTTGGCGCGAAACATCGCCGGCTGCAATTATCCGTCCTCGGCCGATGCGGAGACCAAGAAGCGAGTCATCAACTATTTTGATTCCACGGTTTCGCGATCGAAGCTGTTGTCGGACGGTTACTATTTCAAGGCAGCGGATATCGATGAGCTGGACAAGCATTTTCTGATCGAACGGCACCTGATATCGCCGCCTTTTCTTTCCGGAGATATGTCGAAGGCGGTGTATATTGATCAGGCTGAGCGGATATCGATCATGGTCAACGAGGAGGATCATCTTCGGATTCAGGCGCTGGCGCCGGGGCTTGATCCGGAGGGTGCATTTGAGCTGGCAACCCGTCACGAGGCGGAGATCGGTCGGTATATTGAGTTTGATTACGATCGTGACTTCGGCTATTTGACTGCCTGTCCGACGAATGCCGGGACGGGGATGCGGGCCTCGGTGCTGATTCATCTGCCGGGTCTGGTGTTGACCAAGGATATTGAGAAGGTGGTGACGAGCATAACCCATTCGGGTTTGATCGTGCGCGGCTTCTATGGTGAGGGGACGGACGTATTGGGGAATCTTTTCCAGGTATCGAATCAGAATACGCTGGGGGTATCGGAGGAGGAGATACTCAGGAAGATCAGCCAGGTGACGCGTGACATACTCGAGAGTGAGTCGGCGGCGCGTCAGCGTCTGATAGACGAGGCGCAGGACATGGTTGAGGATAAGATTTGGCGGGCATACGGTATATTGTGTAATGCTCGTGTGCTGACCAGTGAGGAGGTAATGAACCTGCTTTCGGCGGTTCGGCTGGGGCGGGCGATGAATATCATCGATTTTCTGGATATTGCGTTGATCAATGAGATTCTGCTGCTGTCGCAGCCGGCGCATTTGCAGAAGTATTACGGGGCAGAGATGGACCACAACCGTCGTGATTTCGTTCGTGCCCAGATGGTGCGGGAGAAACTACGGAACACCAAACCGCAGTAGGGTGTTGAAAAGGTGGTCACCCTTTGGTTGAGAAGTGTGTGATGTGAATACATGGAAGGATGATGTGCCATGAATGAGATGTTTACGGAAAGTGCCAGGAAGGCTATTGAATATGCTCGCGATGAAGCGGCCCGGCTGCGGCACGACTACATTGGCACCGAGCATCTCTTGTTGGGGTTGATCCGTCTGGGCGAAGGCCGGTCGGTGGAGATCCTGGCCAATCTGGGACTGGACCTGACAGACCTGAGGCAGTCGATCGAGGAAGTTGTCCAGCCGTCGGGTGGTACCATGACGATGGGGCAGTTGCCGTTGACTGCGCGTGCCAAGAAGACGCTTGAGGTTTCGGGGCAGGAAGCGCGGGCACTCAAGTCGAAGGATATCGACACCGAGCATTTGCTGTTGGCGCTGCTGAAGGATGAGGAGGGTGTTGCGGCGCAGGTGTTGACGACTTATGACATCGACTACAAGGAGGCGTACGAGGAGCTGAAGAATATTCAGAGCGGTCGGCCGTCCTCATTTAAGAAGAAGCGCAAGAAGTCGAAGACGCCGGCTTTGGACCATTTTGGTCGTGACCTGACCGAGCTGGCTCGGCGGGGCAAGCTTGATCCGATTGTCGGTCGGATGACGGAGATCGAGCGGGTCGCGCAAGTGCTTTCGCGTCGCAAGAAGAACAACCCGGTGTTGATTGGTGAACCGGGAGTTGGCAAGACGGCGATTGTTGAGGGGCTGGCGCAGCGCATAGTTGAGAACAAGGTTCCGCAGACGCTGGAGAACAAGCGTCTGGTGACACTGGATATGGCATCATTGGTGGCCGGTACGAAGTACCGGGGCCAGTTCGAGGAACGTTTGAAGGCGGTGCTGACGGAGATCATCAACTCCGAGGATGTGATCATTTTCATCGACGAGATTCACACGATTGTCGGAGCGGGTGGGGCTGAGGGTTCGCTGGATGCCTCGAACATCTTCAAGCCCTCGCTGGCTCGTGGGGAGTTGCGGTGTATTGGCGCGACGACGATGAACGAGTACCGCAAGTACATTGAGAAGGATGGGGCGCTGGATCGTCGTTTCCAGACGGTGATGGTCGATCCACCGAGTGAAGAAGATACGATCAGGATTCTCAAGGGGCTTCGTCCCCGTTACGAGGAGCACCACAAGCTGGTGATATCGGATGAGGCGATCGACGCGGCGGTGCGCATGTCGAACCGTTACATTTCCGGCAAGTTTCAGCCTGACAAGGCGATCGATCTGATTGATGAGGCCGGTTCGCGGGCGCATTTGTCGACGTATACTCGTCCTGAGGAGTTCGCCCGGACTGAACAGGAGATCACGGACCTGCAGCAGAAGAAGGAGCAGTCGGTAAAGAACCAGGCGTTCGAGTCGGCGGCGCAGCTCCGTGATGAGATCAAGGCGAAGAAGGAACAGCTGGCGGAGATGATCAAGGAATGGGAAGAGAAGCGGGACAAGGAGCGTATCACGCTGTCGTCCGATGACGTCGCCTATGTGCTGGCGAAGATCACGGGCATACCGCTGTTCCGACTGGAGGAGAACGAATCGAAGCGTCTGTTGCGGATGGAAGAGGAACTGCAGAAGAAGATTATCGGCCAGGATGAAGCGATAACGGTGATTTCGAAGGCCTTGCGGCGTTCGCGTGCCGGGCTTGGTGATCCGCGTCGTCCGATTGGTTCTTTCATGTTCCTTGGCCCGACGGGTGTCGGGAAGACGGAGCTGGCCCGGGTGCTGGCGGAGTTTCTGTTCGAGGACAGCGACAGCCTGATTCGTATCGACATGTCGGAGTATATGGAGAAGTTTGCGGTCAGCCGTCTGATCGGTGCGCCTCCGGGCTATGTCGGGTACGAAGAGGGTGGTCAGTTGACTGAGAAGGTGCGACGCAAGCCGTATTCGGTGGTGCTGCTCGATGAGATCGAGAAGGCGCACCCGGATGTGTTCAATATCCTGCTGCAGTTGATGGATGATGGTTCTCTGACGGACAGTTTCGGCCGCAAAGTCGACTTCCGCAATACGGTCGTTATCATGACCTCGAATATCGGGACGCGGGAGCTTCGCGATGTCAAGACGGTGGGATTCGACGCTCAGGAGGTTGATCACAATTTTGACACGATGAGCAAGAAGATCAAGGATTCGCTCAAGAAGGTTTTCAACCCCGAGTTGCTGAACCGTATTGACGCCACATTGATCTTCCATGAGCTGTCCCGCGATCACATCAAGGAGATCATCGACATTCTGATGCACGAGATCGCCGAGCGCATGGCGGAGAAGGGTATCAGTTTCACGCTGACGGAGAAGGCTCGGGATTGGTTGGCGGACAAGGGGTACGATCCGTCGTTTGGCGCTCGTCCGCTCAAGCGGGCGCTGCAGACGTATCTGGAGGATCCGATGGCCGAGGAGATTCTTCGCGGTCAGTATGGCGGCGATGTGAATATCCTGGTGGATGCCGGTGAGGAGGACCGGTTGGTGTTTACGTTCAACGCGAACACCGACGCAAAGAATGAGGAGAGCGAGGAGCCGGCCAAGCGGTAGGCTTGATGCATCGTTTCATAGATCCGAAAAGCTCGCTGGAGACGGCGGGCTTTTTGTTGTTTGTCTTGGTGCAGGTGATGACTGGACCGTAGCTTTCTCAAAACGAGACGGTTACCAAAAAACCGGATCACAATTGGTGTAGTTGTGTGATCCGGCTGGCTATTGTATGCTGAGATGAGGCTGGGAGTATGTTTGCTCCTTTGGCCTCATCGATGATTCGGATGGCTTTCCATATCTTCTATATCAGTGTATATCCGGGGATGAACTCCTCGAGTTTGACCTTGGCGCATTTCGTAGCAGTGATTACTGTGACGGGGCCGGTTACCTGATACATGACGCGGCAGCCTTTGCAGGGCTGGCTGAACAGGGTGACATTCTCTATCTGGACCTGCATTTCCTGGACATCGTCGGGGAGCGCGAAGTGCGCTGTGGGGACTACGAAGACGGAGATAAGGTTGTTGCCGTTGCAGTAGATCAGGTGGTCCATGGCGATGCCCTGAATAGTGTCGACGGAGGCCTCGGCGAGGTGGTAACCGTGGACCTCGGGCTGGACGGTGTAGTTCATGCCGGCTGAGATGAGGCTGAGGCCGTCGACGTGGGCATTGGGACTTGTGAAGCGATCGAGGTCGGCGGTGATGGCCAGATGGGCCTGCTCAAGGGGGGTGTAGACAACCTGGTCACGGAAGAGATTGGAGGCCATGAAGGAGACACCGATGAAGAAGACCAGTGAGGCCGCGGCGGCGATGGCTAACGCGGGAATCCGAAAGGGACGTTGGCTGCCGCCGGAACCCTTGCCGCTGTCTACGGTATCGAGACTGGCGACGATCTTGCTTTTGAGGGTTTCGAGGTGCGGCGTGGATTTCTGCTCCGAAACCTTGGCGCGGATGAAATCGTTGAGCATGCCCTCGACCTGATAGACGTGGGCGCAATCCCGGCAGTGTTCGAGGTGTTTTTTCACTTCTTCGACATCGACCTCGGATGCTTCCCTATCGAGGATATCGTACAGGAGTCTCAGCGCTTGTTCGCAGTTCATTTTGTCTTTTCCTTGATGAAACCGTTTCTCACTGCATAATCATACAGCTTCCTTTGTAGCAGCTTCCGACCCCTATGCAGTCTCGACTTAACGGTACCCAGCTGTAGATCGGCAATGTCCGCGATTTCCTGGTAGGAAAAGCCTTCGAGGAACGACAGGACAACAACCAACCTGAAGTCATCAGGCAATTCTTCGATTGCCTGTTTGACGTCATCGTCGAATATTTTGGCAAAAAACTGCTTCTCCGGATCATCTTCCGGTCCCAGGCTGGCCAACTGACCATACAGGTAGTTGTCGTCGACATCATCGACATTGACCGACATGGGTGAGCGCGACTTGGAGCGGTAGTCATTGATGAAGATGTTGGTCATGATTTTGAACAACCATGCCCGACAGTTCGATCCAAGCTCGAACTTATCCCAGAAGCGGTATGCCTTTACATAAGCCTCCTGAACAAGATCCTGAGCATCGCTCTCGTTTTTGGTCATACGCAACGCCGTCCGATACAGAGCATCCATGTGTGGAAGGGCTTCCGCCTCGAACGTCTTACGCTTTTTCAAATCAGCTTTCGCTTTACTGTCGGCCATCAAGGTATCTTCTCTTTCTTCGCGGCCGGTAAAGCAAGCCCTTGCTCACGTTGCATAACATCTTCACCGAACCGCAGGTTCCCATTCGGAGTCAATAAGTTACCGGTTAATGAGGTGATAGCGGTGAGGTGGCTTGCTTATCCGAGGGTCTCAATCTTTCACATCTGCCCGCAACCACAGGTTGCATTATCAAGGTAAGTGTTTCTTGCAGAGAGGACAAGGAAAATCCGGGGTGGCAATCAGAGCCCTGCGGGGTCCAGTTTCTGCTTGTCCAAGCCTCCTTGTTCCAAGTACTTATCATTGACTAACAGCTCTTGATTCTCTTGTTTGTTGGCGCCAGGGGCGACGCGTAATATCTACCTTGTCAGTCTTGTTTAGGCCGCTGGCGGCGAACGCTCGCGGTCTGGTTATTGTTATACACCTTAGTATGGATTCGTTCATCCTGATATACGACGACAAGTGCCCGATTTGCCGCGGGAGTGCAGATCGCGTGGCCAAGCTGGATCGGCTCGGAGTAGTTACGCTTCTGGGGCTGAGCGAGGCGGACAGGCGGTTGCCTGCCGATATTGGTTTGCCTGAGAGAGAGCGGCTGCACGAGGAGATTCATCTGATCACGCCGGATGGTCAGATCATTACGGGTGCAGCGGCGCTGGGGGTGGTGGCGAGGCTGTTTCCACGGTCACGCTGGTTGGGCAAAGTGATCATGCTGCCGGGGATCAGGTGGATTGCCAAGTGGGTGTACAGGTTGGTGGCCAGGCAGCGTCGGAGGTTATCGCGGGTTTTGCGCCTGCCGGACGCTTCGCAGGGTTAGGAGCTGTTGGCGTGCCTCTCCCCTGCTGTCGTCGCTACCCGACGACGCGCAGTTTGGCGTATTTGGCCATGATTTTCTTGAGGCCGGCGCCGGTGAACATGATTTCCATGCGCAGGGATTCGCCGAAGCCCTCGGTGTTGATGATTTTACCGCGGCCGAAAGTGGGGTGCTGGACGATTCGTCCGGGGCGAAACTGCTCTTCCGCCTCGAATTCGTAGTGAACACCCTGTGTTGGCTCCTCAGTTGGGGTTGGGCGTCGGGGTCGAGCGGGGCCGAAGAACGACAGGGTGTTGTCCTTACCGCTGCGAACAGCGGCCCGTCCGGTGCGGCGGTCGAGGCGTTCGACCAGCTCCAGAGGCAGTTCCTCGACGAATCGGGAGGGAATGGATTCGACAACGCCAAACCGGTGGCGGGTGGTGGCGGAGCTGAGGACGAGCTGTTTGCGTGCCCGGGTGGCGGCAACGTAGAACAGGCGGCGTTCTTCCTCGAGTTGGGAGGGGCTTTCGGTGGCTCGCGAGAGTGGGAACAGTCCTTCTTCGAGACCGACGAGAAAGACGGCGTCGTACTCAAGTCCCTTGGCGGCGTGGATAGTCATCAGGGGGATGACGGGTTCGTTTTCGTCGTAAGATTCGAGGTCGGTGTACAGGGAGATTTCGCTGAGGTAGTCGATCAGGGTGCCCTCGGGGTACTGGTTGGAGTACTCAGCCACACCCTCAATGAAGGCTTCGACGTTCTCGACGCGGGTTTGCCCCTGAATCTCGTCTTCCTGGCGGTATTCGTGGACGATGTTCAGTTCGTCGATCATGTCCTGGACCAGCAGGTCGGTGGGGCGGGATTCGGCCTGTTCGCGGTATTTCTCGATGAGATCGATGAATGGTTGCAGGCGTTTGCCGCGGGCGGCCAACTGGTCGAACTGGGGCCAGGATCTGGCTGTAGTGTAGTACGACTGGTTGGTTTCGCGGGAGAGCAGGGCGATATCCTCGATGGTTTTGGCACCGATGCCGCGTTTGGGGAAGTTGACGACGCGGGCGAACGAGACATCATCCCGGGGGTTGACGAGCAGGCGCAGATAGGCCAGGATGTCCTTGATTTCCCGTCGTTCGTAGAAGCCGACGCCGCCTATGATCTGATAGGGTATGTTCCTGCGGCGGAGGTGTTCCTCGAAGGCGCGCGACTGGGCGTTGGTGCGATAGAGGATAACCATTTGATTGAGGGGCATCTGGTTTCTGAGCGAGTCGATCCGGGAGACCACTTCGGCGGCTTCGTCATCGGCGGAATCGACCAGCAGGTAGCAGAGATTGTCGCCGCCATCGGAGGCAGTCCAGAGGGTTTTGTCTTTGCGGGCCTGGTTGTTCCTTATGACAGCGCCGGCGGCCTTAAGGATGACAGCGGTGGAGCGGTAGTTCTGTTCGAGCTTGATGATTTTGGCGCCGGGGTAGTCGTTTTCGAAGTCGAGGATGTTGCGGATGTCAGCGCCGCGCCAGCCGTAGATGGACTGATCTTCATCGCCAACGACGCAGATATTGTTGTGGTCGGCTACGAGGTTTTTGAGCAGCAGGTACTGGACGTGGTTAGTGTCCTGGTATTCATCGACCATGAGATATTGGAAGCGTCGGCGGTACTTTTCGCCGATGTCCAGTTTGTCGCGCAGGAGGATGACGGCATTGACGAGGAGGTCATCGAAGTCCATGGCGTTGCACTGGCGGAGGCGCTGTTCGTAGCGCTGGTATATCTTGGCGGTGGTGGACTCGAAATAGCCGGAGGCGCGGGCGGTGAATTCCGGGGCGGTGATCAGCCTGTTCTTGGCCTCGGATATCTTGTGAAGCTGGGCACGGGGGGAGAACTGGCTGCCGGAGAGGCCGAGGTCGCTGATGCAGTTTTTGACGAGGGTGCGGGCATCGTCGGCATCGAAGATGGTGTAATCTTTGGTGTAGCCGATTGCCTCTGCCTCGCGGCGCAGCAGGCGTGCGCAGAAGGAGTGGAAGGTTGAGACAGTCAGGCCGGGGACATCGCTGCCGAGCAGTTGACGGACTCTTTCGCGCATCTCCCCCGCCGCTTTGTTGGTGAAGGTGACGGCGAGGACCTGGTGTGGCTGGGCGAGGCGTTGGCGGAGAATGTGGGCGAGGCGCCGGGTGAGGACGCGTGTTTTTCCGGAGCCGGCGCCGGCGATAACCAGCAGGGGGCCCTCGGTGGTGGTGACGGCCTCGAGCTGGGCGGGGTTGAGGTCTTTGAGTAATCTGTCCATGAGGTTCTATAATAGGGTCGGACGCGTCAGAAGCAATGATTATCAGGCTTGGAATGTAGGTGGCGGCGTGAAATGACATGTGCCGGATGGCAGTTCATGAAGACGGATAGCCGGGAACAGAAAAGCGCCACCTGATGAGGGTGGCGCTTTGGATTGCGTAAGCTTGTGGTCAGGTCTCAGGCCTGAGCCTGGGGACCGTAAACAGACACCCGCTTGCCGCTCTTGCCGACCCGTTCGAACTTGACGATACCATCGACTTTGGCAAAGAGGGTGTTGTCGCGTCCGATGCCGACGTTGTGACCGGGGTGGATCCTGGTGCCGCACTGACGGACAATGATGGACCCGGCCGGGATGGCCTCGCCGGAGTAGACTTTGGTTCCGCGTCGCTGGCCGTGACTGTCGCGGCCGTTCTTGGAGGAACCGACACCTTTTTTGTGAGCCATGACAAACCTCTATGGTTCAACGTTCGCTTTTTCGAGCCTATAGACAGCATATCGCCCGCGCGGGCGATTGCTGTAGCCTTCCAAGATAGTCAAAATCGGGCGGGGCGCAAGTTCTTTTGGTAAGTTATTATGGGGGCTGGCGTTACGCTGGATGGCGGGGGTGCGGTTTTGCGCGTGTGGTTGTCGGGTAACTACTGGGCGGTTTGCTCGTTTTCGCGGCGGGCTTCATCGAGCAGACGGCAGCCCTCCATGAGGATGGACTCGTTGGACAGCTCGTTGTTGGGCTCGGGCAGCTCGTCGGTTGCGACGGGTTCGACGAGCCAGTGGCCGTGCGACCAGGAGATGGCGTCATAGACGGCTTCGGGGCCGGTTTTTTCGCCGCAACGGGCGTAGTGGATCTGTCCCCTGGCAAGGAACATGATCAGTTCGCCGGTGCGATCCTTGTCGGTGAGGGTTAGTTTGGCGGTTTTACGGCTTGGTCCGAGGGCCTGCAGGAGATCAATCAGGTTCATATCGGACAGGCGACCGCGTGAGCCGGACTGGTTTTCGATTGTCTGGCGCTGGACGCGGGCCTGTTCCTCGGCCTGAGCGCGGATCTTTTGCATCTTGATCAGCAGGAAGTCGATGTTGACATCATGCGCGATGATGTCCTCGATGCCCCGTTCGAAGAGCTCTGTCAGCCGTGAGGTGGCGGCGTTGGGTACGAGCAGGAAGGTGGGGACATTGCGGAAGTTGATGTTGTCGCGGGCGAGTCGGTCGACGAACTCGACGATGCTGTCGGGTGGGCCGTCGAGCATCAGGACGAGCATATCGGGCTGGCTGCGAAGGTAGAGGTCGACGAGCGCGTCCGGGGAGGATTCGCAGATGACGTTGTAGCCTTCGTTTTTGAGTCGCATGTCGACGGAGCCGAGTTTCTGCTGGACGTTGCCGAAGAGCATAATCTGGCCGAACTTGTCGGAGGCGTGCACCTTGAGGATGTCGTCCTGGATCATGCCGATGAAGGCCTCGACCACCTCGGTCAGGAAGAGCTTGCCGGCGAGATCGCGGAATTTGCGCTTGATGGCATCAAATTTGTCAAGCGACAGTCGCTGGTCAAGGGGCACGTTGTCACAGAAGAGGTCGACGATAGTGAGGATGTTGCCTCCAAGCACCTCAATGGGCAGACGTTTGCGATATTTGCCGCCGAGGTTGATGTACATGGAGCGCAGCATTTCGATGGCGACGGGCGAGTAATTCAGCGAGGTGAGGAGCTTGATGGTGAGGTTGATGACGGCGCGGTAGTCCTGGCTTTCGTCGGTCTGGTAGTAGAATTTGGCCAGGTCGTGCAGGTAGCCGGCATTGGCGATCATCAGGCGCTCTTTCTCGGGAATTTTGAGCTTCTGACAGAGGCGATCGACGTACTCGCCGACGGTTCCGGAGTGGTTGACTTCCATGTTGGATCGGGTGGACAGCAGCGAGGTGAACAGCTCGAGGTTTTGCAGGAGGAGTTCGCGTTCGGTGCTGACGGCGTCCTCGTGGAGGATGAGTGATGACGAGGATTCGTAGTAGCGCACGACGGTGCCGGGCGAGATTTTTCTGACGCGATCGATCAGGTCGATGTAGTCGCCGCTGACGGTGTCCTTGATGAAGACGGTGTGGAAGCGGGTATCGCCTATCAGGTCGATGGCGTCGTCGGCCGAGTCGGTGATAGTGACCTGGTATTCATCGCGCTCGAGCAGTGACTTAAGGAGCGGGCCGGAGAATTCCTCGTCGGTTACCAGGAGGATATGTCCTTTGCCGGTGATCCTGACGGATCCGGTGTCGCCGGTGTCGGGGTCCCAGACGGGGATACGGCCGGTGTCGGTGGCCTCGTTGGGTATTTCGAGGGCCAGCATTTCCTCGAGTGTGATCTTCTTGCCCTGGTAGAGGCGCGCAATGGAGGTTCTCAGGGCGATTTCGGCGGCGACATAGAGCTTCACCTGTTTGCCGCGGGCGACGAAATTCAGTTCGTTGATCAGGTCCTGATCGGTGGGGTCCTCGCAGGCGATCTTGAGTTCGTTGGTTTCGGGGTTGTAATCGAACGGGAGGACTTTGCGTGCGATGGCCACCTTTGCCGGGAGGAATTTGAGAATCATCTCCGGGACGTCGAGGCTGGCGAGAACGACGCCTTCGCAGCCGAACTGCTTGGCGAGTACTTTGACCAGATCGGCCTCGGTCAGGTAGCGGTGGTAGAGCAGTTGGGAGCCGACTTTGCCCCCTTGCGCCTTCTGACGCATGAGTGCTTCCTTGAGCTGGTCCTCGGAGACCAGACCTTCGCGCAGGAGGATCTGGTCGAGTCGTAGTTTTTGCGTACCTTCGCCCACTATGCCTCAGCCAGTTCGGGTTCCTGTTCGGTCGCGCGGGTCAGGAATGAATCGGGGTTGTTGGCCACGCGAATAGCTTCTTTGGTGTCGATCTGTCCGGAGTCCACCAAGGCCTTGAGGTGGTTGTCCAGCAGGCGCATACCCTTTTTGCGCCCGGTTTGGATCTGGTTGGGTATCTGGTAGGACTTGCGGTCACGAATGAGGTTGGCGATGGAGGTCGTACGGAGGAGCAGTTCATAGGCCATGACCCGTCCGTGTCCATCGGTGCGCCGCACCAGGTGTTGGGAGATGACGCCCTGCAGGGAGTCGGCCAGCATGACGCGGACCTGCTGCTGCTGGTCGGGCGGGAAGACATCGACGACGCGATCGACGGTGGCAGCCGCCGAGCAGGTGTGCAGCGTGCCCATGACCAGGAGGCCTACCTCGGCGGCGGTGATGGCGAGCTGAATGGTCTCGGTGTCGCGCATCTCCCCCACCATGATGACATCGGGGTCCTCGCGAAGGGCAGCCCGGAGGGCAGCGCCGAAGGTCTGGGAATGGACGCCTATCTGTCGCTGAGATATCAGGGAGTTGCGGCTTTCGTGGACGTATTCGATGGGGTCCTCGAGGGTGACAACATGGCGGCAGTGGTTGGTGTTGATGTGGTCGATCATGGCGGCCAGGGTTGTTGTCTTGCCGGAGTTGGTGGGGCCGGTAACGAGGACCAGGCCGGACTTGAGTTGGGCTAATCCGGTGGCGTATTCGCAGAAACCAAGATCGGACATCGAAGGGGGACTGTCGGGGATGAGCCTGACAGCGACTGCCGGACCGAGGTGCATCATATACATGTTGATGCGGAAGCGGGCTACCTTTGGGACGCCGTAGGCGAAATCGAGATCGCCGGTTGATTCGAACCGTCGGATCTGCTCATCGGTGAGCACCTCATAGACGAGTTGGCGGATATTGTCGGCGGTGAGGCGCTTGTGGCGGGCTTTCTCAAGTTGGCCGTTGATTCGCACGACGGGTACGCTTCCGGCGGCCAGGTGCAGATCGGAAGCACTGGCGGTTTTGACGATTTCCAATATCTCATCTATGCGTGGCATATCTGTCCCATATATCCGGTGTGGACTGGCAGACTGGTGTCACAATAGCTGTCACAATAGCTGTCACAATAGAGTTATCGGCCAAATGGGGAAACGCTTGATAGTCGGGCTGGTGGGGGTGGGGTGATGATCGGGAGAGGCAGCGCTGTTCAAACTCTGCACAGGCGCCTGGCTGTGCTTTCGGCGCGGCATTCGGACGGTGTCTTTGTTTTTTGTTGCCGTGGGAGGCGAGCGATGGGCATACTTGGGTTATGTCGCGTCGCGTGAAGAAGAAGGTCTCGCTGTTTGCACCACTTGCGGAGAACCTGGCCGGTCGGCTGGCGAGAACGAATACGGAGACTCGTCGGCGGCTTGTGCGCTGGGGAGGCTGGCTACTGGGGCTGTTGTTTTTGTATTCTCTGATGATCGGGACGTTTTCGGTGCCGCGCATTGTGCGGCTGGAGACGGAGCGTCGGCATTTGTTGCAGGCCAATCGCTTACAGGCGGCGGCGCTGATCGATGCCTGCCGGGTGCGGGACATGTTGCAGCACGACAAGTTGTATATCGAGCAGATTGCCCGGCAGAAGTTTCACCTGGTCTATCCTGGAGAAACCCTGTACCGTTACGGCGACAAATAGTCTGTCATGGCTCTGCAGAAATCTGATGCGATTGTTTTGAAGGCCTACAACTGGTCTGAGTCCTCGCGGACAGTAGTCTTTTTCACGCGTGATTTCGGGCGTCTGGCGCTGATAGACAAGGGGGGGCGATCGCTGAAGTCGCGTCGGGGGCGAATGCTTGCTTTTTCGAAGCTGGAGGTGACGTTTTACCAGTCGCAGCGGGAGACGAGCGGGTATGTATCGGACATTCTGGTTGAGCGGCCGTTCGAGTTTGCTCGGGAGGGGACACTGGGTCGGCTGGGCTATGGCTCGGCGGCGTGCGAACTGCTGTTGTTGTTGCTGGCCGACGAGGAGCCACAACCGGAGCTGTTTGATTACACGGTTCATTATCTGAACTGGCTGGACAAGGCGGAGAAGCGGTACCTTCCGGCGCTGTTCGTGGCCTTTTTTTTGCGGCTTCTGTCGACGCTGGGGTATCACCCCTCGCTGACCCATTGCTCGGTGAGCGGGCAGTCGATCGCGGATGAAGCGGAGTCACGCGGTGAGGTGGCTTTTTCGCCGGAGCAGGGCGGGGTGGTAAGCGCTGCTTGCCAAAAGGCGGGAGATTGTTATATTCGTCTGACTTATCAGAGCCTGAAACTCCTGGTGACGCTGCAGACGGCCTCGTTGAGAGAGGCCGGGACGCTGCCGATCAGTTTTGTCGAGGCCGGAGTGCTGGTGGAGGCGCTGTGTCGCTTCATGAGCTTCCAGGCCGGTGTTCGGTCGGAGATCAAGTCGCTTGAGTTTCTTGAGAAACTGAAGAACAACCAAGGCGGAAACGGAAACTGAACTATGTGTGCCAACAAAGCCTCCGATGACCTGATGGACAAGCTCGTCTCGCTGTGTAAGCGTCGCGGATACATCTTCCCTTCGTCCGGGATTTACGGGGGTCTCTCCTCGTGCTATGATTATGGTCCGCTCGGCTCGGAGTTGAAGCGCAATCTGAAGACGTTCTGGTGGGAGGAGATGACGGCACGTCGTGATGACATCGAGGGTCTTGACGCCTCGATATTGATGCACCCTCAGGTGTGGCACACGTCGGGGCACGTATCCGAGTTTTCCGATCCCATGGTTGACTGCCGGACGTGCAAGGCGCGCTTTCGGGCGGATCAGCTTGATCAGGCGCGCTGTCCGCAGAAGCCGTCGAAAAGCCCGGTCGAGAACGGCTGTGACCTGACGGAGGTCAAGCAGTTCAATTTGATGTTCAAGACGCATATGGGTCCGGTTGAGAATGATGCCGCGGTGACGTACATGCGTCCGGAGACGGCGCAGGGCATCTATGTGAACTTTCTGAATGTGAAGAATTCTTCGCGGCAGAAGATTCCGTTCGGGATAGCCCAGATCGGCAAGGCGTTTCGCAACGAGATCACGCCGGGGAATTTCATATTTCGGACTCGTGAGTTCGAGCAGATGGAGATGCAGTATTTCGTGCATCCCTCAGAGGACGAGCAGTGGTTCGAGTACTGGCGGCAGCAGCGCTGGGAGTTCTATATCAGGCTGGGGATACGCGCGGAGAAACTTCGCTGGCACGAACACGCCGAGGACGAGCTGGCGCACTACGCCAAGGCGGCATACGACATCGAGTACGAGTATCCGTTTGGCTGGCAGGAGCTCGAGGGGGTTCACAACCGGACGGATTTCGACCTTTCGCGGCACATGGAAGCCACCAAGAAGGACCTTCGGTATCAGGATGAGCGCTACAGTGAGAAGTTCCTGCCGTACATTGTGGAGACCTCGGCCGGTTGTGATCGGACAATTCTGACGCTGCTGGTGGATGCGTATGATGAGGTTGAGGTCAAGGGTGAGAAGCGGGTCTTTTTGAGGCTGTCGCCGCGTATATCGCCAATCAAGGCGGCGGTGTTTCCGCTGGTGAAGAAGGATGGTATGCCGGAGTATGCGGAGAAGGTGTATCAGGACCTGAAGCGGCGGTTCAAGGTGTTCTACGATGTATCGGGCGCGGTGGGGCGTCGGTATGCGCGGATGGATGAGGCCGGGTGCCCGTTCTGTATAACTGTTGACGGGCAGACGCTCGAGGACGATACGATGACCATGCGGGACAGGGACACGATGGAGCAGACGCGCATGACGTCTGCGGAGATCATGTCGTTTCTGGATGAGAGGGTGCGTTAGGGCCTCGGACTCGGCGTTGTGTCGGGGTGATCGGTATTGAGTTGGCGGGCTGGTTTCAAGGGAACAAGGGGCCCGTTGTTCACTGTTGCGGGGTCGGTGAATCTACGGCCGCGAGGGGAGCGGCCTTTTGGGGCAGAGTCACAAGGTCCAGAGGTGGTGTTCGAGTGCCCGGGCGATGGCCGAGATATCCGGGTACATGGGGTCGTTGGGTTTCCGGGGTCGTCGCCTTTTGTCGGCCAGTTCGTGGCCATTGATGATGACGGTGGGCGAGTTGACCGGCTGGACCTGCTCGACGACCTTGGCAAGCACACCACGCTCCTGGATGAAGCGCTTAATGAAGCGGGTGGCCTTGACCTGCCGTGGGTCTTCCGATGAATAGATCAGACCAATTTCCATATCAGTCTCACTTTGGCTCCAAAGCATGGATTCTGTGAACATGGTAGGCTGTGGGGAACGAGGTAGTCAAACAAAAACCGCGATGTGAAGCGACGACGCTGACAGCCCCGTGACATGATGCCAGAGTAGTCCTGCAGCCTGTTCTTTACTATATAACGACTGCAGGCAACCGATTGTTCCACAGCAGGTTGAGGAAACCGCCATGCAGCTTGTTATGTTGTTGTCCGTCACACATATAGCAATGCGAAGGAACTTCTGCAAGTCTGGACTGTTTTATCCATGAAATGTGCGAGTGACAGAAACGAAACGATAGCATAGATTGATCAGCAACAGATCGAATCTGACGAAAGGAGAGCAAATGGAACACAAACTACCCGATCTGCCATTTGAGAAGAAGGCGCTTGAGCCGCATATTTCGGCGGAGACACTGGAGTTTCATCACGACAAGCATCATCAGGCATACGTCAACAAGCTGAATGAGCTTATCAAGGGGAGCAAGTTCGAGTCGGCCGCGCTCGAGGACATAATCAGGAAGGCCGACGGCGGGATTTTCAACAATGGTGCGCAGGTATTCAATCACACGTTCTTCTGGAACTGCCTGACTCCGAGCGGTGGTGGCAGGCCGGGAGGGGCGCTGGCGCAGGCGATCGAGAAGAAGTGGGGGTCGTTTGATGCGTTCAGGAAGGCGTTTTCGGAGACCGCGGCGGGGTTGTTCGGATCAGGGTGGACGTGGTTGGTGAAGGGCGACGACGGTTCGCTGGAGATTGTCCCGATGAGTAATGCGGGAAATCCGCTTCGTGAGGGCAAGACGCCGCTTCTGACGCTGGACGTGTGGGAGCATGCGTACTACATTGATTATCGCAATGCACGACCGAAGTTTGTTGAGGCGTTCTGGAATCTGGTCAACTGGGATTTTGTGGAGCGAAATTTCGCATAGAGGGCCAGGGCACAGGCGGCACAGGAGAGGCTGTCTGTGAGAGCAAGGATGCTGACGGAGCCGGTCCGCAAGGATCGGCTCTTTCTGTATGTGTTTCTCGTTGTGTGTGGGATGAGCCGATTGTCTATGGTGTGTGGTTGGGGCGGGAGAACTGCTGCATGGTCTGCATGAACAGACGGTTGGCGTAGTCGGCCTTGTACCGGTTGGCCTCTACCCCGCGCTGATAGAAGCTGTTGGCGCGCTGGAACAGCCCCTGATCCTGTGTTGCGAGGGCGACAATCTGGAGGGCGCGGCCGGTGTGGATTTGGATGTAGTAGTCGGTGGGGAAACGATTGGCCAGGGCGATCATGTGGTCGATTCCCTGTTGGATGCGATTTGATGACAGCAGCAGTTCGCCATAGAGAATACCGATGGCCCGGGAGTCTGGTTGCCGCGTGTACAGGTCGGCGAGGATGGTCAGGGCGCTGTCCGGTCGCTGTGCGTGGTAGTGTTCGACGGCCTGTTCGTAGGGAGTAAGCTGGTAGTTGTCGGCCTCGTGGTTGCCGGTGCGGCCGGCGATGCGGTGGATATTGACGTCGTAGTCGCGGATGTGATAAGTGGCGATCACGGGTGACTCGGCCAGATGAGGATAATCGGTGGTGGCCTGCTCCCAGTTGGATCGGTCGACGGCCAGATGAGTGATGGGGTAGCGTTCGAACAGGGTTGAGTCGACCTGGGCGACCCCGAACAGGTGGATGAAGGCCTGTAGGTCGTTTTCGAGCACCAGCCCGGGAGCGTAGGGGCCGGAGAGGACGGCATGGCGGCCGATGATGTTGGGGAGGTCACGGCTGGCCTCGACGGTAGTGAGGTTTCGGGTCATGAAGTGGTTGCGCCGTAGTCGGGCGGTGTTGGTGACAGCCGAGAGCAGCAGGATAGCCGCCAGGGCGATCATGAGCGCTCGTGACGGAACGGTTGGTTGCCAACGGTTGATGATCTGGTGGAGTGTCCAGACAACGGCGGCGGCAATCGGCAGGGAGACCCAGACGACGGTGGCAATCGGGGCAGGCATGGTATTGAAGAACAGCAGGTTCATAATCAGGTGGAAGGTCAGCAGCCAGAAGGCGAGTCCGACCGTGATGCGTTCGGGCCAGCCGAGAACCGGTTTCGGGCGTTGGTTGCTTCGGGCAAGAAGGTGGTCGAACAGGGCGAAGGCGGCCGCGGCGATCATGGGCAGCATGTAGAGCGTGTACCGGATGGGGGAATAATTCAGTGGCATGAGTCCCAGATAGATGAAGGCGGTGGCGAACAAAGCCAGCCTGAACGAGCGGGAGAGGTCGGGTACTGAGCGCAGGCCGCGCGGCAGGAGAGTCATCAGCAGGAGTGTTGATACGAGCATGACGAGGTTGTCGGGGTTGAGGTAGAACAGGCGATTGAGGAAGCCATAGGAGACGAGGTGCTGGATGAAGCCCCAGGGGGAGCTGAGGCCCTCGGGAAAGCCGCGGAGGCCATAGGATTGCTCGCCGACATAGCCGAAGGCGGCGGTGAGGTTGGTCCCGTAGAGCGCCAGTGAGAGGACAAGGGCGGCGACAACGAAGGAGGTCGCGGCAAGCAGAGCCTGGCGGATTCTGTGGCCGGGGGGTCCGAGGAGGATGGCGGCCAGCAGGCCGGGCAACAGCAGGGCACCGAAGAGCTTTCCCGTGAGCATGGCTATGGCGACCAGCACTCCGGCGAGAATGACGGCCCAGTGGCGGTCTCCCCACCAGCTGTACACCCAGAACAGGACACCGGTCAGCAGCAGCAGACCGTTTTCGAGGTACGAAAGGCGACCGTAGGTGTAGAGGGTGACCCCGATGGCGAAGGTGAAGATCAGGGCAGCGCTGGTCCACGAGCGGTGCTGTCGGGCCAGGCCCAGGGCGAAGAAGAAAGCACCGGCGAGGGTTAGCAGAAGGCCGACCATGTTGGACTGCCGGGTATCGACATCGAAGAGGGCAAACCAGACCCGGGCGATGCCGGAGGTGAGCGAATGCTCATAGACGGTCCATCGGGGGTAATCGAAGGGGTCGGGATCACCGAACAGGTGGGCGTTGCGAGCGTGGTAGGTGTACTGGGCGGGGTCGGTGGAGAGTGACTGGCCCAGGCCGGAGAAGTACATGGGGGGATCGTAGGTCAGGCCGTCCTGCCAGAAAATGATGCCACCAACAAGGATGAGCATAGATAGGGCGAAGAAAAGGGTGTTGTTGGAGCGAATGAAGGGCGGCATGGTTTTATACCACGTCAACGGGGATGCCGGTGTTTTGGAGGACGTCACCGATTCTCACGGCGGGCAGCGACCGGGAGTTGCAGGCGCTGAGGAAGGTATCGCCCTGATCGGCAGGGATGGCAATAAGCAGGCCGCCGGAGGTCTGGGGGTCATAGATGACCTTGTCGAGATTGGGGTCGACGGAGGCAGCCACGCTGATGCGGCCGGTCATGAAGTCACGATTGGCGTTGGCTCCGCCGGGGATCATGCCGAGTTCGGCCAGTTCGCGCGCGCGCGGCAGAAGCGGCAGGGAGGCGGCGGTGATGCGGATGGTGACACCGGCGCCGGCGGCCATTTCGAAGGCGTGCCCGGCGAGTCCGTAACCGGTGATGTCAGTGGCGGCGTGGGCACCGCAGGCGAGCATGAGTTCGGAGGCATCTTTGTTGAGCCGGGCCATGTGGGCAATCACGAGCTGCTCGAGTTCGGGTTCTACCTTGCCGCGTTTGATGCCGGTGGTGATCAGTCCGGTGCCGAGCGGTTTGGTGAGGAACAACTGGTCGCCCGGTCTTGCGGCGGCGTTGGTGATGATTCTCTCCGGATGGATCAGGCCGGTGACGGCGACACCGTACTTGAGTTCGCTGTCCTTGATGGAGTGACCGCCGACGATCACAGCCCCGGATTCGATAATCTTGTCCTGACCACCGCGCAGAATGTCAGTGAGTACGGAGTCGGGTATCTTACCGACGGGGAACCCGACAATGTTGAGGGCTGTGACAGGGCGTCCGCCCATGGCATAGATGTCGGACAGGGCGTTGGCGGCCGCAATCTGCCCGAACCAATAGGGATCGTCGACGATGGGCGGGAAGAAATCGACAGTCTGCACGAGGGCCAGATCGTCGGCGATACGATAGACACCGGCATCATCGGCGGTATTTATCCCGACCAGCAGGTTATGGTGACTGGGGGCGGGAAGCGATGAGAGTGCCTGGGCCAAGAACTTTGGCGCAAGTTTTGATGCTCAACCGGCGCAGCTGACTTCTGCGGTCAGCTTGATTGTCGCTTGTTTTCTCAGGTCATCCACGGGATGAAGGTAAGCAAATCGGTATTTCTGTGCAACTGCTTGTGCGGTTGTTTTTGTGCCGGGGCTTGTCAGGGGCTCGGTGTCTGTGTATTGTGGAGTATTGACAGAGACGTTTCACATGCGGCTTTCGTTGGGGCCGCGTTCTATGTAAGGAGCCGGATATGAAGACTCGGGAATCGCGGTGTGCGAAGCAGGAGCTGGCAGGGATCCGGGGGGGACTTGTAGTTTCGGTCGGGCTGATCATGTCGCTGATGGCGGTTTTTGCGGCAAGCGCCCTGGCGGTGGAGCAGCAGGAGTATATGCGCCCGCCGGAGGCAATCGCTCGTCTGATCGATGTCCCCATGACGCCGGTGGTGTCGGTGAGTCCGGATCGGGAGTGGATGCTGCTTATGGAGCGTCCGGGGTATCCCTCGATCGAGGAGATTGCTCAGCCGGAGTTGAGGCTGGCCGGTATGCGGATTAATCCACGCAACAACGGTCCCAGCCGTGAGCAGTACTACAGCGGGCTGGTGGTGCGCCGGATTGACGATGACAGGGAGATCCGCATCAGCAATCTGCCGGACAATCCAAAGATAGCGAATGTGCGGTGGTCGCCGGACAGCAGGTACATAGCGTTCACGCTGGCGTTCATCGATCGCCTTGAGTTGTGGGTTGCCGAGGTCGCAGGTGGTGGGGCGTATAGTCCGACGGCGTATCGCGTCAACGACGTTGGCGGTAACGCGTATGAATGGGTGTCTGACAGCAGGACGATCATTTTGAATGCGGTGTTGCCGCAGCGCACCGACCCGCCGAAGGAGGTACTGGTTCCTTTTGGCCCGGTGGTGCAGGAGAACATTGGTGACAGGCGTCCGACGCGGACCTACCAGGACATGCTGTCGAACAAGCACGACGAGGCTCTTTTCGAGTATTACGCGACTGGTCAACTGGTGCGTGTGTCGATCGAGGGTGGGTCAACCGCAATCGGCCGGGCAGGTATAGTGCGGAGTTTCGGTCCCTCCCCTGACGGTACCATGCTTTTGGTCCAAATGACGCATCCGCCGTACTCGTATACGGTACCAATGAGTCGTTTCCCGTATACCGTTCAGGTGTGGGATATGGATGGCAGGCTGATCAGGGAACTGGCGGATTTGCCGTTGGCGGAGGACATCCCGATCTCGTTCGGATCGGTGCGGACCGGTCCGCGTTCGATTGGGTGGCGTGCTGATGCTGATGCTACTCTGTATTGGGTTGAGGCGCAGGATGGCGGTGACGCCGGTGTGGAGGCGGACATAAGAGATCGGGTGTATATGCAGGCGGCGCCATTTGACGGGGAGCCGGTGGTGCTGGCCGATCTGGAGTACCGCTACAGCGGTTTGAGCTGGGCGAGCGATGATCTTGCGCTGGTTGCCAGTTCGTGGTGGCGCACGCGCATGCAGCGCTACTGGCGCATCTCTCCGGGGAATCCCGACCAGGGGCCGATTATGATGATGGAGCGCAACTGGGAGGATCGTTATGGTGATCCGGGATCGCCGTTGAGTCGCTGGACCGATCGCGGGACCTCGGTACTGATGACAAGCGAGGGAGGGACGAAGCTGTTTATGACCAGTTCGGGGGCAAGCGAGGAAGGTGATCAACCGTTTCTGGACATTTACGACATCGCCAGTGGGGAGTCGGAGCGCCTTTTTCGTTCGGAGGCACCGTATTACGAGTATCCGATCGCGGTAGTGGAGCCGGAAGGGCCGGTGGTGCTTACACGCCGCGAGGCGGTTGACGAGCCGCCGAACTACTTCCTTCGCGATCTGGGCGATAATGAACTGCGTCAGCTTACGTTTTTTGAGCACCCGACACCGGAGCTTCGGAATGTGACCAAGGAGCTGATCCGCTTTGAGCGAGAGGACGGTGTGCAGTTGACGGCGACGCTGTATCTTCCGGCCGGTTATGACAAGGAGACCGACGGACCGTTGCCGATGCTGATGTGGGCATATCCCCGGGAGTACAAGAGCGCTGATGCGGCGGGTCAGGTGACGGGATCTCCGTACCGGTTTATCCGGGTTGGGTGGTGGTCGCCGCTGCTGTGGCTGGTACACGGCTATGCTGTGCTGGACAACCTCAGTATGCCGGTAGTGGGTGAGGGTGACGAGGAGCCGAATGACACTTTTGTCGAGCAGGTTGTGGCCAATGCTCAGGCGGCGGTGTCTGAGGTGACTTCGCGAGGGGTCGCCGATTCGGATCGTCTGGCGATCGGCGGGCATTCCTACGGCGCCTTCATGACTGCCAATGTATTGGCCCACAGTGACTTGTTTCGAACGGGTCTGGCTCGGAGCGGCGCCTACAACCGAACGTTGACACCATTTGGGTTCCAGTCTGAGGAGCGGACGCTGTGGGAAGCCCCGGAGGTCTATTTTGCCATGTCGCCGTTCATGCACGCGGACAAGATCAACGAGCCGATTCTGCTTGTCCATGGAGAGGCGGACAACAACAGCGGCACGTATCCTTTGCAGAGTGAGCGTTTCTATGAAGCGTTGAAGGGGCATGGGGCAGTTGCTCGTCTGGTCATGTTGCCGCATGAGAGCCACAGTTACCGGGCGTATGAATCGATCATGCACGTGTTGTGGGAATCGACGGAATGGCTCGACCGGTACGTGAAGAACGCGCCGAAGCGGCAGGAAGTTGAGCCGTCGGCGGTGGGCGCGGGCGCGAATTGACCTTGAATTGAGGGTGAAGTCGCGATCGGTGCAGTCGCAGATGCGAGAGTGAGAGTCCTGCCGATGGGCGGATTGCGGACGAAGAGAGCGGAAAAGTTCGAGATTGCTTGACATCGCGGTAGAGGCTCGCTATAGTCCCCGGTCCTGAAACTGCGAGGAGCCGGTGTATGTCGGGTAAGACCGAACTGCTGTTGTTGTGGTGTATTGCTCTGATCTTTGTCGCAGTGCTGCAGGGTGCAGCCGGGTTGGTACAGGCGACGGAGTTTGCGGAGGACAAGATTTCGCTGGGCGGGGATTTTCGCTATCGGCAGGAGTATATTTCGATTGAGGATGACACGGAGCGTTTGCGGCACCGTCTGCGCCTGCGGTTGAATGTGTTGGCGCGGGTCAATCGGGATATTGACGTGCTGGCCACGATAGCTTCGGGGATCAACAACGTCGGGGCGAACAACCAGACGCTTGATGACGCTTTCGATACGAAGCCTGTCTCGTTGTATCGCGCGTATGTGAGTATCCACCCGCAGTCGGTCAGGGGGCTTCGGGCCAGTGCCGGCAAGGTGCCCAACCCGTTCTATCTGCCGGGAGGGTCGGAGCTTGTTTGGTATGTCGGGATTGCACCGGAAGGGATGCTGGCGCGGTACCGTTTTGCGGTCGGTGTTGTCGAACTCGATGTGCTTGGATTCGGTTTCTTTGTTGAGGAGCGTCCGATTACCAGGGACAGCTACCTTACCGGAGGGCAGGCGGTGGTTTCGCTGCCGGTGCTGCGGGGGACCGGCATTACTGTTGGAACAGGTCTGTATGCGTATGGCAATATGAGAGGGCTGCCGGCACTGCATGAGGAACATGGCAGTGGTAATACGCTGGTCGAGGGGGGTGTTTACGCCGCTGATTTCACACTCGTGGAGGGGTTTGCGGAGTGTCGGACCGAGCTGGCCGGACTGCCTGTTGCGGCGGCGTTCCATGTGGTTGAGAACACGGCGGCGGACAGCTTGTCGAGCGGTTACTGGTTTGGAGGCTCAGTCGGCCGACTTACCAAGCAGGGCAAGTGGCGGATCGCTTACAGCTATCGGCGCGTGGAGGCCGATGCTGTGGTTGGCTGGCTGACTGACGCCCTGTTTGCGGGGGGGCGATCGGACGCCGGAGGGCACCGTTTTCGGGCCGATGTCAGGGTCTTACAGGGGGTCACGCTTGCTCTGACATACTTCCATACGTGGACCGGGGTTTCTCAGGACATGCAACCGTGGTACCGCAGCGGGCAGGCGGATCTTGTGTTCGGCTTCTGATATGGCAGCAAGTGGCGGCTTGACACGATGTCGACAAACCGATACCATCATCGAAGTGACAAGGGAATACCCGGGTGACCGGAGGGTCGGTTTTATGTCTGGACTGAGTGCATTTTGGCGGCAGTAATGATGAGAAGGGTTTATGTCCGAGCCTATTGAATTCGATGAGAAGGGGAATGTGGTCCTTCACATCAACTGGAAGGTCGCCTTCAAGGTGGTCGTCATCCTTGGTTTGGCCATTGGCAGCTACTTTTTGCCGTTGCCGGGTTTGACGACAGCGTCGCGTATCAGCCTGATGTTGTTTGTGGGGGCGGCGGGTTTCTGGGTCACGGAGGTGATACCGCCGTTTGCGACGGCGATAGCGGTGATCGTTCTGAGTGTGTATGCTCTGGGGGCACCGGGGGGACCGTTGGAGTTGACGGGCACGGGGCTGGAGACCAGCTACCGAGTTTTTCTCAACCCGATAGCGTCGCCGGTGCTGGTGCTGTTTTTCGGCGGATTCATTCTTGCTATTGCGGCAGCGAAGCATGGATTCGATGTGCGCCTGGCCAGAATCTTTCTTAAGCCTTTCGGTACCAAGCCGAAGATGGTGCTGCTGGGTGTTATCCTCATTACTGCCGTATTCTCAATGTTCATGTCGAATACTGCGACTACTGCCATGATGGTTGCGATACTGACGCCGCTGTTCGGGCATTTCGAGGGGAGGAATCCGTTCAAGAAGGCGCTGGTGTTGTCGGTTCCGTTCGCGGCCAATATTGGGGGGATCGGGACCATTATCGGCACTCCGCCGAATGCGGTCGCGGCCTCGGTGCTGGGCAACATGGGCGCCAAGGTTTCGTTCTTCCAGTGGATGATGGTTGGTGTGCCGATGGCAATCGTGCTGTTGTTCTTCTTGTGGGTGCTGCTGCTTAAGGTCTTCAAGCCGCGCCAGGAGGAGTTCGAGATTCTCTTTCCTGAAGACATCCGGGTGACGTGGGACCTTGTCATTGTGGTGGTTACGTTCGTGGTTACGCTGGTGATGTGGCTGACGGAGCCGTTGCACGGGATCCCGTCGGCGGTGGTAGCCTTGTTGCCGATTTTTTCATTCACGGTTTTTGGCATACTCGACCGGGACGATCTGCGGAAGGTGGAATGGCACGTTCTGATTCTCATTGCGGGCGGTATGACGCTTGGTGTCGCGATGCAGCAGACGGGACTGTCGGAGGTGCTGGTAGGGCTGGTGACGGCTGCGGGCTTGCCGCCGGTGGCGTTGCTGATCACCATGGTTGTATTCGGCATCGTGATATCCAACTTCATGAGCAACACGTCAGCGGCGAACCTGCTGATTCCCATTGTTGTGGCTCTTGGCGTGGTATCACCGAAGGTTGGAGCGTTCGCGGTTGCTATTGCGTGTTCGCTGGCCATGAGCCTGCCGATATCCACACCGCCGAACGCGATAGCGTTCGCAACCCGGGCAATAACGACCCGTGAGCTGGCCCGATATGGTTCGTTCGTGTCTGTGGGGGGGATTCTTCTGTTGATTGGCCTGATTCTGCTGTTACAGCAGATCACCGATCTGCTTTGAGCGCCGGGTGCAGCGACCACTTCTGCCGGCAGCAGCAAGACAGCATCAGCAAGTCAAAGGCGGATGGGAGTGCGTTATCCGCCTGTTCCTCAAGTCTTCAGAAGTATCCTCATGTGCCGATAGTCCAGCTGGCGAGGTACTGCTTCTGTTCGGGCGTGAGGCGATCGATACTGACATTCATTGATTTCAGTTTCAGCTTTGCGATCTGCGCATCGATCTTTTCCGGCACTGTGTAGACTTCGGGTTTGAGCTTGCGGTAGTTCTTCACTACGTATTCGGCCGCGAGTGCCTGATTGGCGAATGACATATCCATCACAATGGCCGGGTGTCCCTCGGCGGCTGAGAGGTTGATCAGTCGCCCTTCGGCGAGCACGAACAGGCACTTGTTGCCGAGGGTATATTCCACCACGTTCGGCCGCACCTCGCGTCGTTTTTTTGCTGCTTTGGTCAGCGATTTCATGTCGATCTCGACATTGAAGTGCCCGCTGTTGCAGATGATCGCCCCGTCCTTCATTCGTCGGAAGTGTTCCAGGCGGATGACGTTGATATCGCCGGTGACGGTGATGAAGAGGTCGCCCATCGGCGCGGCCTTGCTCATGGGCATGACGAAAAAGCCGTCCATTGCGGCCTCGAGTGCTTTGACGGGGTCGACTTCGGTGACGATGACGTTGGCGCCCATTCCCTTGGCGCGAATGGCCAGGCCCCGGCCGCACCAGCCGTAACCGGCTATGATAACTGTCGATCCGGCAATCAGCATGTTGGTGGCACGCAGGACGCCGTCGATTGTTGACTGCCCGGTACCGTATCGGTTATCGAAGAAGTGCTTGGTGCGCGAATCATTCACGGCAATGACCGGGAAGAGCAGGGCGCGATCGGCGGCCATCGCCTTGAGGCGAATGACGCCGGTGGTTGTCTCCTCGGTGCCGGCCATAATGTTTTCGGCGAGCTCTTTTCGTTTGGAGTGCAGTGTGGAGACGAGATCGGCGCCGTCGTCCATAGTGATGTGCGGTTTGATGTCCAACGTTTGATTGATGTGCTGATAGTAGACGCGGGTCGACTCGCCATGGCGTGCGAAGACGCTGATGCCGTATTCGGTGACCAGTGCCGCGGCGGTAGCATCCTGTGTGGACAGGGGGTTCGATGCACACAGGGCGACGTTGGCTCCGCCTGCCTTCAGTGTCCGCATGAGGTTGGCGGTTTCGGTGGTGACGTGCAGACAGCAGGCGAGGTTGATGTTTTTGAGGGGCTTCTCTTTGGCGAAGCGTTCGCGGATCAGGCGCAGAACCGGCATATTGCGTTCGGCCCACTCGACTCGTTGTTTGCCCTGCCTGGCCAGGCGGCTGTTGGCTATGTCGGATTTGATTCGTTTCATGCTTTCCTTTTGCGGTTAGGCGTCTTTGGCCAGTTGTTTGGCCTTGTCGGTTCTCTCCCAGGTGAACGATTTTTCGTGTCGTCCGAAGTGACCGTAGGCGGCCGTTTTCAGGTATATGGGGCGCAGCAGGTCAAGCTCCTTTATGATTCCTCTTGGGGTGAGGTCGAAGTGCTTGAGGATGAGTTCTCGGATCCGTGACTCGGGCACTTTGCCGCTGCGGTCGGTGAATACCATCAGCGAGACGGGCTGCGCCACCCCGATGGCGTAGGCCAGTTGGATCGTGCACTTGTCGGCCAAGCCCGAGGCGACGACGTTTTTGGCGACGTAGCGGGCCATATAGCTGGCGGAGCGGTCCACCTTGGTCGGGTCTTTGCCGCTGAAGGCACCGCCGCCGTGGGCGGCCATACCGCCGTAGGTATCGACAATGATCTTGCGTCCGGTCATGCCGGTATCGGACTGCGGTCCGCCGATCACGAATTTGCCGGTGGGGTTGACGAGGAAGCGGGTATTCTTGTCTAACAGTTCGGGTGGAATAGTGGTGCAGGCGACCTTGTCGATAATCTCGTCTTTGGCTCGCTGGGTGATCTTCTCGCCGCTTTTTACCAGCACGTCGCGGGTGTGCTGGGTGGAGAGTACGACGGTGTCGACGCGATACGGTTCGCCGCCACGGTATTCGACGGTCACCTGGCTCTTGCCATCGGGGCCGAGGAAGGGCAGGATATTTTTCTTGCGGACTTCCGTCAGGCGACGAGTGAGCTTGTGGGCGAGCGAGATGGGCAACGGCATCAGTTCTTTGGTTTCGCGGCAGGCGTAGCCGGACATCAGGCCCTGATCGCCGGCGCCGCCGGTATCCACGCCCTGGGCGATATCGGGTGATTGGGGACCGATGGCATTGAGGATGGCGCAGGACTGGTAGGCGAAGCCGTACTCGGGTTTTGTGTAGCCGATGTCCTTGACGATTCTGCGAACCAGGGTGTGGATATCGACATAGGCCCTGGTAGTAATCTCGCCGCCGACAATGACGAGACCGACGGTAACGAATGTTTCGCACGCTACGCGACCATTCTTGTCCTGACGAAGGACTTCATCGAGTACGCCATCGGAAATCTGATCGCACAGCTTATCCGGATGACCTTCGGTGACCGATTCCGATGTGAACAGGAAGCTTCCAATGGACATCTGATAATCTCCCTCAATCCCTTGTGAGTCTGTGTTTAGGCTTCGGCGCTTCGTTGATGTGGTGAGCAGAGCGGCGGTTGCGCGGAAGGGCGGCTGATGGTGTTTCGAGACGCATTGCAACTTCTACTCAGAGCTTTCGAGCACGGAATTTCTGCCCACGTTGAACTGGCCGGACTGCCCTACAAGGCGGGCGCCGGGTCCGATTAACGACTGGTCGAGCGTTGAGTCCTCAATATGTGCATGATCCGATATGATCGAGTCTTGAACGCTGCTGCCGGTTATGGTGCAGTGTTCACCGATGCTGGCATGGGGGCCGATGGTGCTATTGGTGACGGTCGCGGTCCGGGCGATAAACACGGGCGGGATGATTGTCACGCCTTCGGGTGTCGGCGGCTCCGGCAGATGTTCCAGCAGGGCGCGGTTGGCTTCGAGCATGGAGGCTGGCTGGCCGCAATCGAGCCATCGCTCGAAGCGGAAAGGCACCAGTACCTCGCCATTGTCGATCATCTGCTGCAGGGCGTCGGTCAGCTGGAACTCGCCGCGGGTTCGTCGGCCGTCGGCATGCAGTTTGTGGAGCGTATCCCGGAGGGGGTTGATATCCTGAAAGGCATAGACACCGATGAGGGCCAGATTGCTGACAGGACTGGTGGGTTTTTCGATCAAGCGGGCAATCTGCCCGCTTTGCAGTTCTGCAATCCCGAAGGCCGAGGGCATCTCGACCGGGCATACGCCGACAACGTTGCTACCGGCGGCCGCGAAACGGGACAGGTCGCCGTCGACGATGGTATCTCCAAGCATGACGAGTACCGGGCCGGTTTCCATTGGTTCCAGTGCCAGCAGGACGGCATATCCCAGGCCGAGCAATTCGGGTTGCTCGACGAACGAATGAGGTGTTTGGCAGTTTTGGTCCACCCAGGCGACGATCTGGTCGCCATGGCAGCCGATGACAAAGGTGATGTGTTCCGGTTGCAACTGGGCGACTGCATCCAGTATATGGGCCAGTACCGGTTTGTCGGCGACAGTCATGAGCGGTTTAGCCAGTGACAGGGTGTGGGGCTGCATTCGTGTGCCGGCACCGGCGACCGGTATGATCACTTTCATGGTATACCCCGGACAGGTGTTTGGGACATGGTATCTTCCGCCCAGTCGTTTGACAAGCAACAATCTACGTAAGAGGTAATCACAACCCGCCTTCCTCCTATGGAGTTCCTGCACGCGAGAGGGTCAGCAGCGTGTCATGTGTGTTGGCCAGTTTCGCCCAGCGGCGGCCCTGGTCACTGTCGTAGTACAGACCGACCCACAGGCTGTCGGCAATGCCGGTGACAGGCAGCATTTGTCCGAGGGCAACCAGTTCACCTTTGGCCCAGCTTGAAGTCGACGGTGAGGGTCTGAAATCGAAGCTGGCACCTGGTCGCTCAGTCGGGTTGGCCGCTTCCGGATCGGTCGGCAGGCGAGCATTCACGGCAACGGTGAAGTCCTCAGCGACAGCAGTGCGGGGCAACAAATACAGCTCCAGCCTGAGACTACCATCGCCGACACGGGTCAGACGGTGGGTCAACAGCGCTATGTCCGGATCGGCAAACACTGCCTGTGTGTTCGGTGGGGGGGCGATCACTCCCATCGAGGCCAGCAGACAGCGGTCGGCCAGTGACAGGTTGTCCTGCATGGTACGCACCAGATCACGTGACCGATTGATCAACTTCACCAGTTCCGGCTGGAGCATTTCTCGCGCGAACATCTGACTGAGCGAGTCCCCGAACAGGAAGAGTCGGAAGCTCTCGAGTTGCTGATGGAGTTGCTGTGAGTTTCGGGGTGGGCTTTCGAGGTCACTGCTGATGTGACCACTCTGTTTGGCGCGCAGCCAGGGCTCGAGCAGTCGGGCCATGCGCTGCGCCGCTTTGTCTTCCGGCCGCGCGAAGGCTGCCAGAGTGTAGTAGTTGGCGGCGGATTCGAAGCCCGGGAGGCCGTTCTTGAGTTCCTGCTCTGCTCGCAGTGTGAAGCGAGAACCCATGCGGCTGATGATGGTCCGCCAGTCGCTGTCGTCGAGCAGGGCGGGGTGTTTGACATAGAGCTCACCGAACTCGATGTTGGCCCGCTCGACGGTACGCAGGCTGTCGGTTTCGACAAGGCTGATCATCCTGAGGGCCTGCTGTGGGAATCCGGACGGGTTGGCCTGAGTGTCGTACAGGGGTTCCTCAGGATTGTAGCCACAGGCGCTCACCAGCAGCGCTATCACACAGACAAATACTCTTCGCATCGTTTCCCTCCGTTGTGGGAAAGTAATTCAACATTTCCGGGGAAGCAAGCAGCTTAAGACCGCTGTTACCTCAGATGATCTGATTAAAGGATCCGATCCAGTCCTGGATGAGGAACTGGACTCGTCCGATCAACAGCGAGACACGCCCCATAACGGTGTACCCGAAGTGGGCACCGAACGCTATCATAATAAACCAGACGCCCACTTTGGCCGTACCGCCGAGAATTCCCTTGTGTTCCTTTGAGAAGTAGAAGTAGATCAGTGTCGCTATGACACCGATCACGATTACCAGCGAGAGCATCAGATCGGCGAAGCCGTCGGCCCCGGCCATGGACCGCATGGTGGAGCGCATCTGTGCCAGAACCAGTCCGTGAAGCTGGGTAACGAGGAAAATGCCGCTGGTAGTGCCCATGACGAACGCGAGGGATACACGAGAAATCCATGAATACTGCTGCGAAAAGCGGCCAAACATCAGGATTCCGAGGACGCCCGGGATGATCAACAGCACTTTGCCGGCGATCAACGGTTCCCACAACTGCTGCACGATGACGGTATCCCAGATGAGGCCGACATAGTATCCGGCGGACAGTCCGGCGAAGATGTGTTCAGCCAGCTTGTAGGCCGGATTATCCTTGTAGAGGAAGGAGAGCAGGGCCAGGGTCAGGAAGGCCATAATCCAGATCTGCAGCAGTTCGATACCGCTCATCCGATCCTCCGACGCTTGCCGATTCCGCCAACGAAGAACCCGAGGTTTCCGATAATGACGAGGGCGATAATCAACAGGTGTACCAGTGATTGCGCGCCCATGCCGACCATGGCATCCCCTTGTCGGTTGATCAGTTGCTCGTACTCGGCCGCTCCCTTCATGCCACCGAGCAGGCCGACAAACTGGCCGGCATCGACAAAGGCATAGTATTTGGGGGCCGAGACAGCCGTCGTGCCACAGCCCATTGGGACGCCGTAGCCGGCGTTGACGATGGAGACCCAGTAATCGGCAGTGGCATTGTCCGCGACCTCAAAGATGAACGCTATCTGCTCGTAGTTTACCACGGAATGCATTAGTGGCAACTGCGACAGCGGTGTGCCGCTGTTATCGGTGGGGAAGATTGATTCGATTGATTGCCCCATGCCGGAGAGTACGGCGACATAGTTGGCCTTGTATCCGAGATTGACGAAGTCGACACCGTAGACTTTGCCGTATTCTTCGGCAATAGCGCGCGTCACGGCCTCGGCCATGGTCGGGCCGCCCAGGGGGATGTTGCTCAGGGTGATGACGCGGCAGTCTTTGCGGAAGAAGTGGTGCATGGCCGCGATTGTCATCGGCTCACATTCAGCAATGGTCGATGGGTAGTAGTCAAAGACCAGCATGACAGTGCTCGAGTCGGGCAGGGCTTCGACGAAATCATACAGCATCCTGGCCTCGGGAGTGATGCTTACGGGCAGGGTCATCGGCAGTAAGAACGGGATAATCACCGAGATGCCGACCATCAGGTAGACCCAGCGCCGGTCCATTTGCTGCATGCGTTGCCAGATATTCACCGGATCAACCCTTCCCCATATAGGTGCGTTCGATACCGAGAATGATTCGCAGCGACATGGAGGCAGCACCCAGTGCGGCGCCGATGATGATCCCGCGTTGCACGGCCATGTTGATGCCGTTCATGATGTACGTATTCAGGAAGAAGGGAATGTCGCCGGGCAGTTGCTCGAACAGCCACTCTCCCATGGGTACGCGCCATAGCATGATCACGGTGGCCGTGACCAGCAGCAGGGTGGATTCGGGGCTGCGGGCGCGAAAGGCGCGGTAGGCGGCCGAGGCGATATAGAATGCCAGGGTGGCAAACATGGTGGCCATCATGGGAGCGTCCATGTACAGGAAGAGCCAGTCGTAGATCGACCCGGACTGTCGGCCGAAGAGCGGGGACCAGGACGAGGGCAGCAGGGCGGGGATCGCCATGGCGAAGATAGAGATCAGGGTGATCAGTTTGTAGAACCAGCCCTCTTTGCGCTGCCTGACGGCGGCGAAGTTCACGCGGGTAATGGATACGACGCCCAGCAGCAGGGTGAATCCGCCGACGATTGAGAGCCAGATACGCAGTTCTTGTGAGAGACTACCGATGAGCGTGCGCTGGTCGAAGAAGAATGCCAGGACCAGGGCGACTCCGGCAACGAAGGCAACTATGATCGGGACGGTGGTCTTCATAATCTCATACCGACATCATACGGCCCGAAACAGGTCGATATACCACTGGCCGACACCGGCGGTGGTGAGGATGACGCCGAGGATAATGGCGAAAACAATCAGCATTTTCACGAAATCCTGTCCTTTGAGTCCGCCCAGCATGATCGGTTCATGAGACAGGTAGGCGCTGGCGGCGTAGAGTTCCTCTCCCATGAGGGTGTAATCGCAGGCGGCGATGAAGAACGGCAGTTGTTCGGGGCGCGCTGTTCCGGCGATCTGGATCGACCCGGCAGCGTTGCCCGTTTCGGCCAGCAGGAGTGACTCGGCAAAGAAAGCGCCCATATAGATATTGGTGGCGGGTCGCTCCCGCATCATGTAGCCGTTGACGTGGGCGGTGAAGGCAAACTGCTCGCCGGCGACATAGCGCACGATATCCTTGTCGTAGGAGTCCTTCTTGCCGACTTCGATATAGGCCTGCTCGACCACCTCCTGACCGGCGGCCAGCACCAGCGGGTATCGTACGGGGACGGTCAGCGGCGTGTCATACTGCGCGGTGATCTTGGCGACGCGCCCGAGAATAGAGATACCGGCTATCGTTTCTATCTCGTCAAGCTCCGAGATGCCGGGGATGTACAGCACGGGTCGGCCCATTTCGGTGGCGCGTCCGACAGCCTCTTCGACGGCTTCGAGGCCGGGAATCTTGCGCAG
>CAZVHP010000008.1:0-123226 GCA_964627305.1 uncultured Ignavibacteriales bacterium
ACTGGAGCAATCACCGTGTCTTAACTGAGTGTCCACAAAACGGGGGGAAGGTCACATCTACTCCAGAATACTGTTGATGGAGATCACACGCAATCACATTCTTAGCTCAATCTCACCATGAGCGTTTTGCGACACCACACAAAAAACCCGTCGGGGGCTTCGGGCTCCCGACGGGCGGACGTTAGGTGGGTTGCGAATTTCGTCGTTAACCCTACCGTATGTTTATACACCGTTACAAGCGCTTCGCATCGCATGTTGCAATCAAATTCCGTGCGGCCGAAGAAACCCACCCAATGGGAGGCCACCCGCCCACAAAAACACATATCCCTGCATTACGTATCCGATGTTCGCGCATGTTGCGTCACCGCCTCGGCAGCCTCTTCCCGGTCGATTGCCGTGAACGTGAGCGTGTCGCCCTCGCGGTCAACCTTCACGAGTTGCCCCTCGCGGATGTTGCCCGCCAGCAGTTCGCGTGCCACCATCTGCCTGAGCTGCTTGTTGATGAAGCGCTTGATGGGTCGCGCCCCGAAAGTGGTGTCGTAGCTGTTCTCGGCGATGAAGTCCACCGCAGCATCAGAAACCTCCAGCTCGATCTCTTTGTCCGCGAGCAGTTTCGCGAAACGGTCCAACTGCAGGCGGACAATCTGACGGACCTCATCACGGGTGAGGCTTGCGAAGACGATCGTCTCATCGACACGGTTCAGGAACTCCGGCCGCAGGCTCCTCTGGAGCATGGCCAGTACGTTGCGTCGGATATTCTCGAGGACCACATCGCGATTGAACTCGCCCATATTCTGTGACTCCTCAAGGATGTATTCCGCGCCGATATTGCTGGTCATTATCAGGATGGCGTTCCTGAAAGATACGGTGCGGCCCTTGTTGTCGGTCAGGCGGCCGTCCTCGAGCACCTGCAGCAGAACGTTGAACACCTCCGGGTGAGCCTTCTCAATTTCATCGAGCAGCACCACTGCATACGGCCGACGGCGCACCGCCTCGGTCAACTGGCCACCCTCATCAAAGCCAACATAACCCGGTGGTGCACCGATCAGCCGCGACACTGAGTGCTTCTCCATGTATTCGGACATATCAAGGCGCGTGATGGCATCCTCGGTACCATACAGGTACTCCGCCAGGGTGCGGGCCAGCTCGGTCTTCCCCACTCCGGTCGGGCCGAGGAATATGAAAGAGCCGATCGGTCGATTGGGGTCGGACAGCCCGGCGCGCGACTGGCGCACGGCATCGGCGACCGCCTTGACCGCTTCCTGCTGACCGATGACGCGCTGGTGCAACTCGTCCTCGAGCCGCAGCAGTTTCTCGGTCTCGGATTCGGTCAGGCGCGTAACCGGAATACCCGTCCACTTGGCAACGATCTCGGCAACATCGTCGGCGGTCACCTCCTCCTTGAGCAACTGCCGATGCTCCTGAATGGACTGTAGCGAGTGCGTGAGCAGCTGCATCTTCTTCTCGGCATCGGCCAGTTCCCCGTACTTGAGGCGGGCGGCCTCCTCGAAGTTGGCGGCGCGCTCCGCCTCGGCGGCGCGATGCTTGAGGTTCTCGATTTGAACCTTGAGGTCGCGGATCGCATCGACCGTCGATTTCTCCTTCTCCCACTGGGTGCGCAAATCGTCGCGCTGGGCGTACAGGTCAGAGAGCTTCTCCTCGATCGGCCTGAGGCGCTCGGGAGCGTCCTTCTCGCGCCGGACACCCTGCTTCTCGATTTCGAGTTGGCGGATCTTCTTCTCTATCGTGTCCAGTTCCTCGGGCATCGAATCGATGCTGATTCGGATTTCGGCGGCGGCCTCATCGATCAGGTCAATAGCCTTATCCGGCAGGAAGCGGTCGGCTATATAGCGATCCGACAACCTTGTGGCGGCGACGATGGCAGCATCGGAGATCTTGATCCCGTGATATGCCTCGTAGCGTTCGCGCAGTCCGCGCAGGATGGAGACAGTGTCGTCCACCGACGGCGGGTGGATCATGACGGGCGCAAAGCGGCGCTCCAGCGCGGCATCCTTTTCGACATGGAGGCGGTATTCATCGAGCGTGGTAGCACCCACAAAGCGTATTTCCCCTCGGGCCAGCGCGGGTTTGAGCATGTTGGAGGCATCCATCGCCCCGCCGACGGCACCGGCGCCGACGAGCGTGTGCATTTCGTCGATGAAGAGGATTATCCTCCCCTGGGCGTCCTCGACTTCCTTGAGAATGGCCTTGAGGCGCTCCTCGAACTCGCCGCGGAATTTGCTGCCGGCGATCATGGCGCCGAGGTCAAGGGCAACCAGTTGGCGGTCCTTGAGCGTCTCGGGGACCTCGCCGGTGGCGATCTTCTGGGCCAGCCCCTCGACGACGGCTGTCTTGCCGGTGCCGGGTTCGCCGACCAGGACCGGGTTGTTCTTGGTGCGACGCGAGAGAATCTTGATCACGCGGCGGATTTCGTCCTCGCGCCCGATGACCGGATCGAGTTTGCCCTCGCGGGCCATAGCGGTCAGGTCGCGGGAGAACTTCTCCAGCGCGGCGTATTTGCTTTCGGGGTTTTCGTCGGTCACCCGCCGGTTGCCGCGGATCGAGGTAAGCGCCTTGAGCAGCTCATCGCGCTTGATACCCTGTCCCTTGAGGATCTCCTGCGCCTTGCTCTTGATCTCCAGCAGCGCCAGCAGCAGGTGCTCGACCGAGACGTATTCGTCCCGGAATTCCCTGAGTTGCTTCTCGGCGGCATAGAGCACCTGTGTGAATTCGTTCGAGGCGTACACCTGCCCGCCCTGTTGTTTCGGCAGGGCGGCGACGGCGGCCTCGGTCTCGGTGAGGATGTCCTCGAGGTAGAGGCCGAGCTTCTTTATGATCTGCGGGACCAATCCTTCGTCCTGCTGCAACAGCGTCAGGAGCAGATGCTCCGGCATGACCTGCGGGTTACCCGCTTCGTGGGCCATCTGCTGGGCAGCCTGGACGGCATCGATCGACCGTTGTGTGAATTTGTTCAGGTTCATTTATACATCACTTCCTTTCGTTGTCGCTCCTTCGTTCTTGTAGCCACTACTCCGCTTGCTTAAGTCTGTGGAGCCTAATGGCACCGTTCACCCAGTCAACATGGAATCTCTGGTTTTCAGCTAAGTGCGAGACCACTTCCACGCAGAAACTGTGATCATCAAGCGGGAAGACGAAGAACCGGTCGAGTATAGCCAAAGCGAAGTCCGGCAGCTTGTCGACTTTGCCGAATACAACAAGGGTCCTAACCGCACCAAAGAACCGCACCTCCAAGAACAGAATCAGATCAGGCGTGAGACCAAGAGAGATCGCGTGATAGCGACGGAAGTCGATTGTGTCTAGACATTTCACTTTGCGGAAATAGCTCTCTAAGTTGTACACGATGTGACTCGCCGCACGATCATTCACCTTGATGGTCGATTTACCGTCCTCACACTCGACAGTGAATGCACCATCGAGGAGCTCGCGAATGCACGGAATGTGGATCAATTGGGACAATACACAGGCTTCGTATGCGATCTTGAGCACCAGACCAGGGTCTGGATCTCGGGTGAGCCCCTCTAAACGTATTGTTGCAGGCCCACCCGCAAAGTTCCTCTTCCTAAGCCTCTTCCCGTAGTCGAGACTTGTTGACGTGGGATCTTCCAAGAAGGTCTTAACTGGCTCCAGAGGCCAGTTGGGAAGTTCTCTTGAGTACAACTTCGACCACTTCTTATAAGCATCATTGGGGGCCGCTAAGAAACCACCATCGACAAGCGGCTGGGGCTTCGGCTTGGCGATATCGTCCTTATCGATTTGCATTTCGAAACCCGTCTCAATATCGACCTTCCTCGCATGGCGAAAGGCATCCTTCTTCTTGACCGCAATACCGAGTTTCGCGATCGCAGCTGTTAAGAACGGATTCTGTGCCGCCTGTTCCTCTACTTGAGATCCCAGAGCATTGTTGCAGGCGGTGCAGTTCGTCAGTGCCCAGAAGCGCCCGCCTAGGTACCTCGGGAAAAGATGCGCTCGGGACCCAGGGGCTTCCGCACCGCACCAGATACATCGATCAGTAAGTAGTTTTCCGTCCTCGCGAATGTATAACTGGGGGAGTTTACCTTGAGACCAGAACACGGGGTCACGCCTCCCACTCTTCCAGTGTTTTGCGTTGACGGTCGGAGATGTGCGTGGGAATGGTTACCTTGATTTCCACGTACTGGTCGCCCTGACGACCGCCAACGGCTAAGCCTTGTCCCTTCAGTCTCATCTTCGTGCCCGGCTGCGTACCCGGCGGGACAGTCAGTTTGACTGTCTTTGTGAGAGTTTTGACATCGATTTTGGTGCCGAGAATGGCGTCTTTGAAGTCGATCTCGGCAGTGGTGAACACATCGTTACCTTCGCGTCTGAAATTCTGATCAGGCATAACTCTCACCGTAAGTATCAGATCACCGTTTGGCGCGCCGTTGGAGCCGGGCGCACCCTGTCCGGCCAGGCGGATCTTGCCGCCGTCGTCGATTCCGGCCGGTATTTTCACTTTGAGCTTCTTGCCAGTGTGGCTCAGTGTTATCTGGCGCGTCGTGCCTCTTGCGGCCTCGAGGAATGTGACGGTCAGTTCGGCTGTGACATCGGGTCCCTTGCGGGGGCGTCGGGGGCGTTGCCTGCGGGCACCGGCAAACCCGGCGCCGGCGGTGCCACGGCCGAACAGTTCGTTGATTATGTCCTCGAACCCCTCGGTGCTTTCCATGCCGCCGGAGCGGAAGAACTGGAAGCCGCCGCGCGGGCCGCCCCCCTGGCCGAAGAACTGCGAGTAGTCGAATCCGGCCCCGGGGCCGCCAGGTCCGCCGGCGGAGTGAGCGGCACCGGTGAAGGCGCCATAGCGGCGCATGGTGTCGTATTCCTGACGCTTCTTCTCATCGCCAAGTGTCTCGTGGGCCTCGGAAAGCTCTTTGAAGCGCTTCTCGGCCTCGGGGTCGTTCGGGTTGCGGTCGGGGTGATACTTCATGGCGAGCTTGCGAAACGCCTTCTTGATCTCGTCCTGTGAGGCGTTTTCGCTCACTCCCAGAATGTCATAATAGCTCTTTGCCATAGTGTCGTATCACCTCCCACAGGTTCATCATCTGTTGAGCGGGGGCGCTTCGTGAAGCCTTCCCCCGCTCTTCTTATATGCAATGGCCGGTTGCCATAGTCCAATGGTTTTGTCGTCCGATGACGAGACGATTTCGGCCGCTGGGTCAGCGTGTTACTTGACCTCCTCGAAATCGGCATCGACAGCGTCATCGGCGGCGGCGCCGGAGCCGGGCTGCCCGTTGTCACCGGCAGCGGTGCCGTCACCGGCAGAGGTGCCGCTGCCGGCAGCCTGCTGCTGCTGGTTGCGCACATGCTGATACATCTCGGCCGACACTTCCTGCCAGGTCTGATTGAGGGCATCGGTGGCCGAGGCGATCTCAGCGGTGTCGGTGCCCTTGACGGCTTCCTTGACGCGGTCGATGGCAGCCTGGACGCGGTTGCGCGACTGATCGGAGAGCTTGTCTCCGAACTCGCCGAGCTGCTTTTCACTCTGGAACACGGCATGGTCGGCCTTGTTGCGAGTTTCTATCTGCTCGCGCTTGCGCTTGTCCTCGTCCTCATGGGCTTTGGCGTCCTGAACCATCTTTTCGACCTCTTGCTCAGTCAGACCCGAGGTGGCCTCGATCCGGATATTCTGAGACTTGCCGGTGGCCATGTCTTTGGCGGAGACGTTCAGGATACCGTTGGCGTCGATGTCAAATGTCACCTCGATTTGCGGCATGCCGCGCGGCGCGGGCGGGATGCCATCAAGGACGAAACGGCCGATGGTCTTGTTGTCGATGGCCATTTCGCGCTCACCCTGCAGGACATGGATGTCCACCTGCGGCTGGTTGTCGGCGGCGGTGCTGAAGATCTGTGACTTGCGGGTCGGGATGGTGGTGTTGCGCTCAATGAGGCGGGTCATCACCCCACCGAGAGTCTCGATCCCCAGCGAGAGCGGCGTGACATCCAGCAGCAGCACGTCCTTCACCTCGCCGCTGAGCACACCGGCCTGAATGGCCGCGCCCAGGGCGACGACTTCATCGGGGTTCACGGAGCGGTTCGGCTCGCGGCCGAAGAACTCCTTGACCAGTTGCTGCACTTTCGGCATGCGGGTCATACCGCCGACGAGTATGACCTCATCGATCTGATTGACCTTGAGTTTGGCATCCTCGACGGCCTTCCTGACCGGCTCGATGCTGCGCCGGAGGAGTTCCTCAACCAGCGACTCGAACCTGGCGCGGGTGAGCGTCAGGTTCAGGTGTTTCGGCCCGTTGTTGTCGGCCGTGACAAAGGGCAGGTTCAGGTCGGTCTGCATAGTGGAGGACAGCTCGATCTTGGCCTTCTCGGCGGCCTCCTTGAGCCGCTGCATGGCCATGGGGTCTCGGGCGAGATCGATGCCCTCAGCCTTTTTGAATTCCTCGACCATCCAGTCGATGATGCGCTTGTCGAAGTCATCACCGCCGAGGTGCGTGTCACCGTTGGTGGCGAGTACCTCGAAGACGCCCTCCTGCAGTTCGAGGATGGAGATATCGAAGGTGCCGCCGCCGAGGTCGTAGACAGCGACTTTGCCGGACTTGTTCTTGTCCATGCCGTAGGCGAGTGCGGCCGCAGTCGGTTCATTGATGATGCGCTCGACCTGCAGCCCGGCGATCTTTCCGGCATCCTTGGTGGCCTGGCGCTGGTTGTCGTTGAAGTACGCCGGGACGGTAATGACGGCCTTTTCCACCTTCTGACCGAGATACTCCTCGGCGGTCTTTTTCATGCGGGAGAGCACCATCGCGGAGATCTGCTCGGGGCGATAGTCCTTGCCGTTCATCTCGATGACGGGATCGCCGTTGGGTCCTTCCTTGACCTTGTAGGGGAAGTTCTCGATCTCAGTTTTGACCTCGTTGAACTTGCGTCCGATCAGGCGTTTGACCGAGAAGACGGTGTTCATCGGGTTGGTGACGGCCTGGCGTTTGGCGACGGTGCCGACCAGTCGTTCGCCGTTCTTGTCGATAGCGACCACCGACGGGGTGGTGCGGTTGCCTTCGGCGTTTGTGATGACCTGGGGGTCTTTTCCTTCGACCACCGCCACGACGCTGTTGGTGGTTCCCAAGTCGATTCCAATTGTCTTAGCCATATCTTCTTCACCTCACTTTCTGTTCTTGTTCCTGCTCTTCGGGCTTCGGAGCCGGTCGGGGTTATCATGGCAAAGTTGTGACAAAGGCCGGTCCGCTACGGCACCGGCCTGTCGTTGCCCTCGAAAACCAGAGCTCCTTAGTGTGCCTCGAGCAAGGGCTTACTTCACGCGGACCTCGATTTCGCGGGGTTTGGTTTCCTCGCGCTTACTCAGGGTGATGTAGAGCATCCCCTGACGATAGTCAGCCGAGATCTTGTCGGTGTCGATGGTGTCGGGCAGGTTGTAGCTGCGCTCGAAGCGACCGGTCTTGATCTCGCTGCGAACCAGGCGCGTGTTGTCATCGGCCGGGGCGAAGCTGCGCTCGCCATGGACGATCAGCTTGCCATCGCGGACGGTGACCTTGATGTCGTCCTTGCTCATGCCGGGTAACTCCAGTACAACCGTGAACTGGTCTTCGTTCTCGGTGATGGCGGAGCGGGGCATCAGCGGCTGGCCGTTGCCGTTCGGGCGTCGGGTGCTGAAGACCTCATCGAGCATATTTTCCAGTTCCTGAGAGAACCGGTTCGGGTTGACGAGTACCTTAGTCATTTTTGATTCCTCCGTTTTATAGTCCTCTTGTAGTTTTCCAGTGTCATCTGGAGTGACATAGAACAAACTGCGTGCCAGAAACGGTAAGTTGTTGTCTCATAAGTAGTTCGCCTTCTGTTGGTGAATTTAGTTGTGGAAGCGCTGCCCATTTGGCAGGTGCGTGACGCCAATATGACTGCTATGGCCTGCCGGTTTGTCGTGAGGGTGTCATGATGGCAGGTGAGTAGATGTTCGGGTTCGTGGAGATGGAAGAGGGAGAAGGAAGAGTCGTTGAGACAGAAAGACAGAAGTGCCGAGGCCGGCTCTTTGTTAGGCCGGCCTCGGCTGGCATCATGTCAGGTTGGTCGTGTAGGTTGGAGGCAGTATTCCGCCTCAGTGGTTCAGAGCTCAGGAGACTTTGATCTCGATATCGCGCGGTTTGACATTCTCGCGCTTGGCCATTCTGATCACGAGCATGCCGTTGTGGTAATCCGCCTCGATCTTATCGGGATCAACCGTATCGGGCAGCGTGAAGGATCGGCTGAAGCTTCCGCCAGTGATTTCGGTACGGATTACGGACTCGTTTTCCTCGTGGACTTCCGCGTTGCGCTCACCTGAGACAGTCAGCATATCGTTGTTGATGGAGACCTTGATGTCCTTCTTGTCGATACCGGGGACTTCGAAGGTCATCTTGATCATCTCGGGGCTCTCGGTGATGTTGACACGCGGCACTCCAACCTCAGCACCGATGGTCGGGAAGCGGAAGAAGTCCTCAAACACGCGATCGAGATCGCGACCAGCATGCTTGGAACGAATCAGGTTATACATATCACTCACCTCCCTGTATGGTATTGTTTGTTTCTGTTGGCTTCTCAACTGCTTTCGCTCAGTCATTATGCAACAGGTGTGCCAAACTTTGGAAGTGGTTATTCTACAACGATATATCACTTATATGGCATTGTCGTGCGATGATTCGCTGCCAAATATGCAGGTATGGCGGTCAATCTGACTGCATGCAATCAGTCAAACAGGCAGGGTGCCGCCGAATTGGCAGGCATTCGGGCGGACTGGGTTGCTGGCAAGTCAGGGGGTTGGCGAGACTGTCACTTTTCGGCGGTTTCGCAGTGGCCGAAGGCCGCGATTTTGCCTTTCTGTGTGGCGACGAAGATGCGGTGGCCATCGGATACGGGGCTTTGCTCGACAGCGCCATGGATCTGCGCCTGACTGGTTATTGATCCATCGGCGCGGCTGATGGCGAAGAGCTTGCCGCGCATGGTGGCAGCGATGACATGGTCACCGACGACGATGACACCGGCCTTGATGACCTCGCCGAGATCCGTGTACCAGAGATCGTGGCCGGTCGAGCCATCGATGGCCCAGACGCGGCCGGTGGTGACGCCGATATAGAGGGTGTTCTCGGCGAGTGCCGGAGCACCCCAGACGGGACCATCGAGGGTGCGCGTCCACCTGGTATCGCAGACAGATCTGTCGAAGGCGCCGACATTGCCGAGGACGTCGCAGGCGAAGACGAAGTCGCCGACGGCAACCTGCCCGGTGATGGCGGCCATAAGCCGGGCCGTGCAGCCGAGCTTGCCATCGGTGGCGCGGAGATAGTAGATCTTGCCGATATCGGATGGCTGGTAGAGCATGTGCTCGTGCAGGGAGGGGCCAGCGGTGAAGCGGTCCGGAGTCTGGTGCTGCCAGATGGTGGTGCCTTCGTCGGGATCGAGTGCGAAGACGCGGCCGTCGCCGGTGGCGCCGAGGAGTTGGTGGTCGTGGTAGAGCAGGCCGGTGGCAATGTTGTGGGTTTCGGAGTCCCAGAGTCGGGAGCGATTGTGCAGGTTGACGGCAAACATCCGGTTGCGATAAGGGGCAGTGCCCCAGTAGGCGATGGTATCCTCGATGACGACGCCGCTTTGCGCGGCGAAGCCGCTCTTGAGCGAGCCGAGGTAGCGGCCGCTGGAGACATCGTAGAATTTGAGTTTCTTGCGTGTGCCGCTGTATATGAGATGCCCCTTTTGAACGCTCAGAGGGCCGGAGGGCTTGTCATTGGAGCTGGTTTCCCAGCACCTGGTGAGATTGCCGGAGAAGGTGGCGGTCGTAATGGCGGCCGTCGCCTGTTTGTCCTGGCGGGCGAAAGTCCATGGTGACGGGAGCTCGCGTTCCGATGGTTTCATTTTGTAGGTTTTGCTGCATCCGGCGGTCAGCAGGAGGCACAGTATGAGGGCAAGAAAACGGGTGTGCTTCATTAGAAATTCCATCCAAAGAAGAAGTCGAATTTGGTATGTGGATCTGTGGTTTTGAAGTCGGTAGTGCGGGTGAAGTCGAACCGCAGGAGGACGAAGTAGCCGAGAGCGACCCGGAAGCCGAATCCATAGGAGCCGCGCCAGCGGTCGAAGTCGTCATCCCATGCGGAGCCGACATCGAAGAACAGGGCGCCGCGGATGGCCGAGAACCCCATTGCAGCAATGGGGGAGCCGATATAGAGCTGATCGATGAGCGGGAAGCGGAGTTCATTGGACGCGAACAGGATGTTGCGGTTGTAGAAGGCGCGTCGGTCATACCCGCGGAATGACCAACTGCCGCCGAAGTAAATGCGCTGCGGTTCGGTGCCGGATGAATGGTAGGCGAACAGGCGATTGGCTAATGCGGAGGCCTTTCCCAGCCGGAAGTAGTGGCGGACATCGGTCAGGAGGATGCGGTTGAAGTTGGCCAATTCGCCGACATTGGAGGTGAGGCCGAGGGTGAAGTTGTAGCGTCTGCCCTCAATGGGGCCGGAGATGTCCCAGATGGAGTTGTCATACACCCAACTGAGGTAGTGGGTCGCAAGGAACGCCTCCCGATGCTGGATGCCGAAGAAGCGGTCGCGTTTGGAGTATCGGGCGAGGGTGGTCAGGTCGACCCGATGAAACTTGGAGAAGGGATACGACAGCAGCGAGAGAACGCCGGCCTGGCGTTCGTAGTAGTAGTTGTCGAAGTCATTATAGTATTCGTCGTAGAGATGGAACAGGCCAAGGCCCCAGTTCAGGCGACTTTCGCGGTTGACGTAGGTGGCACCGAAGTTGAAGGACTCCAGGAATTCGTCTTTTTCGCCGGCGGTGTTGGTCAGCAGGAGGTACCAGGCGTGGTTACCGAGCATATCGGAGAGAGTGACCTGCAGTCCGCCGATGGAACCGTAGACGGGATCATAGCCGATCATTGACTGGGCGATATCGAGTGAGTAATCGGTGTCATAGCTGATGGTGCTGGAGCGGTAGTCGCCCTCGACGAGGCGGGGTTTCCAGCCGGAGGCGAACAGCGGTGGGGGCTGCTCAATCGATTCCGGTTGTTCGGGGAGTTCCATTTGATATATCTGGTAACGCATCTTCTGGAAGCCGGTGAAGATTAGTCGGGTGCCATCGGACGAGAGGCGGGGATCGAAGGCTCCGGTGACGTAGGTTGACTGTCGTGTGAGCTGTCGGAAGGGATCCAGCAGGTAGATGTTAAAGGAGCCATCACGATCGCTGGTGAAGTAGACGCCTTTGGGGGTGACATCGGGAGATGAATCGAGGTGTTCGCCGAAGGTTATCTGGGTAATGCGTTTGGTGCGCAAGTCGAGTTCGAAGAGGTTTCTGGCGCCGTTCTTGCCGTGCGCGTTTCGGTCGGAGGCAAAGACGATGCGCCGGCCATCGTTGGAGAAGGTCGGGTCGATGTCGTTGTAGATGTCGTCGGTCAGGCGCGTGAGCGTGCCGGAGTTGATGTTCAGCAGGTATAGGTCGGTGAAGCCGGCTTTGGTCATGCCGGTGAAGACGACCTGCCGTGAGTCGGGAGACAGTCGAGGCGACAGAATGGTGATCAGGCTGTCGGTATCGAAGCGATGGGTGACACGGTCTACGTTCAAGTCGTACAGATAGACAACATCACGGTCTTTTGCTCGTGATGAGAAGACGATCAGTCCGGAATCGTTGGCATCGATGCCGGACCGGGTGAGGTACAGGGACTCGAAGTTGGCGTCGCGCTCGCCCTTGACGAGTGTTTTCCATCCCCGGTCGGCGCTGTTGGCGCGCTTCATGTAGAGGCCGGTGTACCCGAGGCGATTGGCCTTGAAGACGATCCAGTTATCCGGTCCTTTGCCGTCATCCCAAGTGATGGGTACAGCCCGGACGCAGAAGCCATCGTGGGTGAGTTGGTCAGCGGCCATGTCGGGCAGGTCGCGGTATTCGAGATCGGGATAGTAGTTCTTTTTGACGGAGTAGACCCACTTTCGGGAGAGCTCGGACAGGTCATCGCCGAGAGTGATTTTGACGACCTCGTTGAAGTCGCGGCCTTTGTGCCAGTTGTCGAAGATCAGGGCGAGTTTGTCGGGTCCGTAGGCGGAGTCGATGAAGTTGCAGACGGCATGGCCGACCTTGTACATGAAGTAGGTACCGTGAATACGGTAGAACTGGTCAATGCCGGGCAGGCGGTCATTGAGGACCATGTCCTTGAGGAACATGTCAGCATCGGTGTCCCATTCTTTGGACCAGAATTCGGCGATTCCCTCGACAAACCACAGTGGTGGCAGTGACCAGCGCAGGCGGCCGTGACGGACGATGGCTTCCTCCAGCCGTGAGAGCATGAAGACGTGCACGAGTTCATGCTGGATGACATGGCGGAAGTCCTCGTAGGAGCCGTTGAAGGGAACGACGACGCGGCCTTTCATGAACTCGGTGAAGCCGCCGACGGATTCGGGCAGAAGGCCGGGGATGACGTTGGTTTGGGAGAAGTATGTCGGGTTGGAGTAGATGATCAGGGGTATCTTTCGCATGACCTCATGGCGATAGAGCGGCGCCAGGATGGCGTAGGCATCCTCGGCGAGCTGTCCGGCGATGTGGGCCAGTTCTTTCTCTTCGGTATAGAAGTAGACACGGAAGTGTTCGGTGTCCATGACCTGCCAGTCGAAGGTGGTGTACTGGACCTTGTTCTTGCCGAAGAAGATCTGGCCATGAGCTGGGGTGCCGGTGGTCAGGGCCAGAGCCGACCAGCATAGGGTGGATATGAGTAAGAAACGAGTAACTGCTCTCATCAATAATCGCCTGTCGGCGCTGCTGCCGGTGCCCGGGTGTCGGTCGTCTACCCCCATAACGGATGCCCGGCGAAAAGTGTTCAGCGACCGGGGAAACGGATTCTCTGGTTGTAGTATAGGGTATCGGTCCCGGTGGGTCAATTCTGGATTCTGGGATAGCGGGGCCGGCGGTTCATTGGGGTGTCTTCCGGCCGAGGCCGTGGATTCCGGTCTCGTGGCCGCACTGGCGGCAGCGGTCGTTGTCCAGACCGACCACATGGGTACGATACCAATCGCGCGAGATGAGGATATTGCCGCAGTTTGGACAGCGGGTGTCGGCCATGCCCTCGAGGGCGACGTTGCCGAGGAAGACATAGTCCAGCTTCTCGCGGGCCAACTGGCGCGCGTGGAGCAGGAGATCCTCGGGAGTGCGCTCTCGGTCCCGCATTTTGTAATCGGGATGGAAGGCCGAGAAGTGCAGGGGGATGCGGGGGTTGAGTCCGGCGACGAAGTCAATAAGGTCACGGAGTTCTTCATCGCTGTCGTTGAGGCCGGGAATGAGAAGGGTTGTCAGTTCGAGGTGAACACTGCTGCGAGCGAGTGTGCGGATAGTCTGCAGAACGGGTTCGAGCCTGCCCTTGCACACCCTCTTGTAGAAGTCGGGTCGCATGCTTTTGAGGTCGACATTGATGGCATCGATGCGGTCTATCAGCTCTGCCAGCGGGGCAGGGTTGATGTAGCCGTTGGAGACGAGGACAGTCTTGAGGCCTTTGTCGGCGAGCAACGGGGCGGTGTCCATGATATACTCAAACCAAATCATCGGTTCGGTATACGTGAAGGCGACGCCGATGGAGTTGTGTTCAGCGGCGAGGTTGGCGAGTTGTTCGGGTGCGATGTAGCTGGTATGTGCTTTCTCCTGTGCAATGCTCCAGTTCTGGCAGTTGGCGCAGGCGAAGTTGCAGCCATTGGCGCCGGTCGAGAGTATTTTCGATCCGGGGTAGAAATGGTAGAGCGGTTTTTTTTCGATGGGGTCGATGGCAATGGAGACGGTCTCGCCATAGTTGTCGGTGACGAGTTTGCCGCGCCGGTTGAAGCGAGCGCCACAGATGCCAATTTTGCCTTCGGTCAGCTTGCATTCGGCCGGGCACAGCGTGCAGACGATTTTCCGGCCGTCAATTTTCTCCCAGTGTCTGGCTTCGGTAATCACGTGTTTCGATCTCCCCTATGTGAGCGACGGCCCCCATGAGGTCGTCGGTGACGTCAAGACTCCGGTCAAGGTGGTACGCGGCCAATTCTCGTTCGCTTTGTGTCCCGTAGCCGGTTCGTACCAGAATCGGGACGGCGCCGATGACGCGGGCCAGCCACACATCCTCGACCTTGTCGCCGATGACGTATGATCGCCTGAGGTCGATTCCCAGGTCCCTTGCGGCCAATTCGGGCATCCCCGGTCCCGGTTTGCGCAAGGGGGAATGGGAGGTGTACTCCGGCACAGTTCCGTGGGAATGATACGGGCAATAGTAGATGGCGTCAAGGTGAACTCCCTGCTTGTGAAGCAGGGTGATGAGTTTCCGGTTGACCCGTTCGACATCGTCGATGCCGAACATTCCGCGCGCGACACCGGATTGGTTGGAGACGACCACGAGAGCGAAGCCGGCTTCTTTGAGGGCTTTGAGGGCCTCGGCGGCCTGGGGGATCAGTTCGACCTGATCGGGATCGTGCAGGTAGTCTTTGTCGATCATGATGGTACCATCACGGTCGAGGAAGACTGCTCGCCGGGTATTGGTTTGGGAGTTGAGGATGTCTTCGGCTGCCTGCACGACCATATCGGCGGTAAGGCGTTCAAAGCAGTACTGCCGGTCGCGGAAACAGGGCGTTCGTCCGTGAAGGGAGCAGGGGCGGCAGTATTCATCGACCTGGATGACACGGTCGTGCAGACCGCGGGGGGCGAAACCAAGGGCCGGGTGAGTGGGACCGAACAGGGCAATAGTGGGGACGCCGAGGGCGGAGCTGAGGTGGGCGATGCCGGAATCGTTGGCGATGGTGAACTGGGCGTGGCCGATCAGCGCGGCAAGCTCGGGCAGAGGCAGTCCGGCGAGAGTAGCTAAGTGCCCGGCGGGGATGTCGTGCGAGCCGGGTGGCGGGGCCGGTTGGCTGTTGCTGTCAGCGGGGGTACACCAGGCGATCGCCATGCCATACTCATGGTGCAGTTTCCGGGCAACCTCGGTGAAGCGATCGGGCGGCCACTGCTTGGGGGGGTGGGCGGCACCCGGAGCAATGACGGCGTGGGGCACGGCCTCGGGGAAGCGTCGTCTCAGAGCGGGAGAAAGCGGCAGGCGTCGCATGACGGGTCTCGTGGCCCAGATTGGCTGTTCCAGTTGGGTGAGGGTGCTGTTGTACAGGTCGATGGTGTGAGGATAGTCAAGCGGAAGCTGCTTGTTGCGACGTCGAACCATTGCGGATCGCTCGAGGCGTCGTTTGGGATAGACGACTGTCTGCCGGGCGGAGATGAACCTGCGGGCGAGGTAGGAATTGAGCTTGCCCTGGAGGTCGACGACGAGTTCGAAGTGGCCGTTGTCGATCCGCAGGAGTTGGCGAAGATACTGCAGCGAGGCAGTTGTCGGTGGGGCGGGTTCGACCTTGTCGACGGCGGGCAGCAGAGATGCGAGCGGTTCGAAGGTTTGCTTGGTCAGCAGACAGATGCGGCTGTGCGGGTAATTGATCCTGAGATTGAGCAACGTCGGCGACGTAAGAATGATGTCGCCGAGCGAGCTGAATCGTATGACGAGGATATCGCCAGTCATCACCAGCAAAGATACAATCCGAGGGCGGCGGCGGCAAAGCAATAGTATGCGAACCAGGAGAAGCGACCCCTGCGAATGATGGCCAGCACGCTGTATACGGCAATCAGGGACAGGACGAATGAGACGGCGGTCCCGGCCAGATACGGGCCGACGGCAGCGGCGTTCAGTGCGGCCAGCTCCTTCGCGTTCAGGATCATAGCGCCACCGATGGCGGGCAGTGAAAGCAGGAAGGAGAATTCGGCGGCCTTGGCGGGGTCGACACCGGAGGCCATGCCGAAGACGATGGTTGATCCGGAGCGAGAGATACCGGGCAGGACGGCAAGGGCCTGTCCGATGCCCATGATGATGGACGACTTGACTCTGACGGGTGAGCTACCTTTGGTCATAAACCGGCTGGAGAAGAGCAGCAGCCCGGTGCCAATCAGAAAGACGGAGGTGAGCAGGGGACTTGAGAAGGCGCTCTCGATGGAGTCTTTGAGCAGCAGCCCGACCAGTCCGGCGGGAACGGAGGCGAGCAGGAGCAGACCGATCATGGCTCGCTCCTGTTTGAGGGTGCTGTCGAACAGCGAGCGGATCAGGCGAAGGATTGTGCGATGAAAGAAGGCGACGACAGCCATCCAGCTTCCGAAGTGGAGGGCGACCTCGAAGGCAACACCGGGCTGTTTGACGCCGAGGAGAGCCTGAGCGAGCACGAGGTGGCCGGATGACGAGACCGGCAGGAACTCGGTGAGTCCCTGCAGCGCCCCGAGGAAGAGGGCTTCGAGGTAGCTCATGCGTGTGCCGCGCTACAGGACAAGGTAGTCCAGTCCGATGAACAGGCCGTCATTGCCATCAAGTTGCAGCTCTCCATAGAGGCTGATATAGCGAGTCATCTCGTACCTGACGCCGAGGTTGAAGCCGAACTCGAGGTCTGAGTCGGACTTATCGTCGCCGGCGAACTCCCAGCTTATGCGCTCCAGGCGCAGGCCGATGGCTGCATAGGGCGTAAGGGCCTGACCATTGGTCAGGACGAAATCACGCGAGGCGAGGAAAGACGCGCCGAGCTGCATGACGGTGTAGGGGCCGGCTTTGAATATCTCGAGGATGCCGCCGAGCGACATGTCGACGGGGTTGTTTCTGGGACCGCCGGCGTCGAGGAAGGTATACTTGAGGTCGGCGCCAAAGGCCAGTTTGGGGTCCATGTTGTCATCGTCGATCAGCCCAAGCTTGAGGCGTCCGTCCCAGTGTTCGCCGAGGCCGTAGGTGAATGATCCGAACACGCTGGTGGCATCGGCGATACCGAGGTTGAAGCCGAGCGCTCCGGCCTGGGGACCGATGGGTTGTGCCGACCAGAGTGAGCCGAAGACCGTTCCGACAGAGGCACCGAAAGCGGGCGGGGCGGCCAACGCGACAAGACACACTAGCGCGGTGATTGTGGACAATCTTTTCATCATTGTATCTTCCTTCAGCATTCAGTACGACTTTGGGTATGGTACGCAGACAACGTATTTCGGTTCCCGCTGCGGGTCAACTACAATAAGTGTTGGGCAATAGTTGTTGACACATCTGTTCGGACCGGGCTTTTATGGGTTCAAGTTCCAAGGAGTGAGATCTCATGTCAGAAGACAACAACGCCCCCTCTGCGGTCGGCAAACTGCGCCAGCACTGGGGCAGTCGGCTGGGGTTCATACTGGCGGCGACGGGATCGGCCATCGGTCTGGGGAATATCTGGAAGTTTCCGTACATCACCGGCGACTACGGGGGCGGGGCATTCGTGCTGGTGTACCTGGTGTGTGTTGTGGTGGTCGGTCTGCCACTGATGCTTGCGGAGTTCATGATCGGGCGGCGCGGTCAGGAGAACCCGGTCGGGGCGTTTCAGAAGCTGCACCGTCGGGGTAGTCCGTGGCAGGGTGCGGGCTGGATGGGGGTTGCCTCCGGTTTTCTGATTCTGTCGTTCTACAGTATCGTGGCCGGCTGGGCGATGGCCTACATATTCAAAGCGATCGCAGGTTTTCCCGGTTCGCCGGAGCAGATCCAGGAGCAGTTCACGCAGTTGGTGCTCAGTCCGGGGGATTCGATTTTGTGGCACACGGTTTTCATGGCGCTGACGATTGGTATTGTCATAGGTGGTATCCAGCATGGCATTGAGCGGTGGTCCAAGATTCTGATGCCGCTTCTTTTCTGTATTTTGCTGGGGCTGATGTTTTACGGGCTTTTCAACACGCACGGGGGGATGGAGGCGTTGCGCTTTTTGTTCAGGCCGGACTTTCATAAGCTGACGGCGGAGGGGGTGCTATCGGCATTGGGGCATGCTTTCTTCACGCTGTCGCTGGGGATGGGGGCGATGATCACGTATGGGTCGTACATGGAGCGCGGCGCGCGGCTGGTACGTGATGCGGTGACGATATCGTTCCTCGACACGTTCATTGCGTTGATGGCGGGGGTGGCGATCTTTTCGCTGGTGTTCCATTTCGGCATGGAGCCACAGCAGAGTGTGGGGCTGATATTCAAGACGCTGCCGGTGCTGTTCGCACAGATCGGGCCATGGATATCGGTGCCGTTTTTTGTGCTGCTGACGTTTGCGGCGCTGACCTCGGCGATAAGTCTTCTGGAGGTGGTGGTATCGTACTTCGTGGATGAGCGCAACTGGAATCGGACGGTGGCGGCGCTGGTAATGGGCGGTTTGATCTACTGCGTGGGGTTGTTGTGCGCGACGGCTTCACTGACGGTGCCATTCACTAAGGGTACTGGCTATTTCGATTTCTTCGACGTGCTGACGACGAACTACATGCTGCCGATCGGCGGGTTGTTGACCTGTCTGTTCACGGCCTGGGTATTCAGGGATAAGGAGCGGGTGGAGGAGTTTGGCAGTCGTGGCAGGTTGTATCGCGGCTTTGTGTTCCTGATCCGGTACGTAACCCCTGTTGCGGTGGTGATTGTGATTCTGCACGGGCTGGAGTTGTTGCCGTTCATGGATTACAGTCACTGATCGTCCTGAGTCAGATAGCGCAGCGCCGAGGATTTCAGGCGATCGAGATCGAATCCCTTGAGTGACTGCTGTTCGAGAAACTCAAGGAAGGCCTTGTCGAGTCTGCCGATTCCGGCCCGGCCAAGGGTTGGTTGCTGATTCGTCTCGCTTTGGGGGCGTTGAATCTGAATGTCGAGAGCATAGCTCTGTTGCCGAAGGTGCTGCAGTTCCTCGGTGGGGATAGTTTTGCGCGCCTCTTCGGAGACGTTGGTCAGACGCACCCGCATGATCTTGTCTTCTCCCCCGAGCTCGGTGACTCGTTTCCTGACCACGTTTACGATTTCGTCGCCGCGCAGTCCGGTGGCATCGATTTCGGGGACATCGATCATGATGCGGCTGGCGACCTTGTGGAAGGTGATGTTGGAGTCGGTCAGGTTGACCTCGATGAATCCCTTGTCGGCATCGCGCTCGCTTTGTGAGAGGCGCTCGGTGGAGCCGGAGTACCAGGCGCGGTCGGCGACCTTGCGGAAGTTGTGGAAATGGCCGAGGGCCACGTAGTCAAAGCCCTCCATGATCTCCAGCGGCAGTTCCTGTTCGCCAAGCTCCACCATGGAGAACTCCTCCATGCCGGCAGCGACGCCGTGCATGACCAGTATATTGAAGGGGGCATGGGGATCGGGTCGGCACCTTTCCAGCTGGGCCTTCTGGATGTCGGTGGTCAGGCAATGCGGCAGGGCGGTAACGGTGGCGCCGGCGATTCGGACCTGCTCCATGTGCGAGTGAGCAACGACATGGAGGTTGTCGATAGTGCGAAAGACATCGAGGGCGGGGCCGTGACCGGACTGTTTGGGAGCATCGTGATTGCCGGTGATGACGAGGGTCGGTATTTCTGCCGTTTGAGCGAGACGGTGCAACTGGCGGGCGGCGACAGCCATGATGCGGTTGGTGGGGCGAACGGTATGAAAGAGGTCGCCGGCATGGATGCACAGGTCGGGTTTGAGATCGATGATTTTGTCGATGGCCTCGGTGAAGGTACGAATGATATCATGCTGGCGCTCAGTGAGGCCATCGGGTGCGCGCCGGGGATGGTTCTCCCCCGCGCCGAGATGGGTATCGGCAAGGTGGCACAGTCGCATGGAAGGAGTATACGCAGGGATGGCCGGGGGCGGCAATCACATTATGGTGGCAAGTGGTGCTGAGTGGTGGTGTGGGTTGGCAGTCGAACGGGAAATCAGTCGTGCGCTTAGTAGATGGCGTAGCGGGAGATGCGGTCGCGCAGGGTGTTGCGGGAGATGCCGAGGGTTTCGGAGGTTTTCACCTGATTGCCGTCGAACTGTTTGAGGCAGGCGGAGATGACAGCCTGTTCGAAGGCGCTCTGGAGCAGTTGATAGATCTGGCCCGGTGAGTTGGCGATTAGTCGGGGCATGGCGGGGTCGATAATCTTGCGGAAGGCCTCGGTGTAGTCGTCCTTGAGGACGCCCAGATCGACTTCAAGTCTGCCGCTACCTTCATTGAAGACGGGGAAATCCTCGGGTTGCAGTTCATCGCTCTTGGTAACAACGAGGGCGGTATGGATGTTGTTTTCGAGTTCTCTGACATTGCCGGGCCAGTTGTATTTCGAGAGAATCTGCATGGCCTTTTTGGAGACCCGCTTGACGTTGTGGCCCATCTGGGGGGCGAATTTGCGGGTGAAGTGGTCCACCAGCTGGGGGATGTCGTGGCGTCGTTCGCGCAGCGGCGGGATGTATATTGAGAAGACTTTGAGGCGGTAGAACAAATCGACGCGGAAGGAACCCTCTTTCATGCACTGCACGAGTGACTTATTGGTAGCGGCGATAATGCGCACATCGACAGTTTGTGATTCATTGCCGCCCACCCGTTCGAAGCGCTTCTCCTGAAGGGCGCGCAGCAGTTTGGACTGGGTAAGCAGGGACATATCGCCGATTTCGTCGAGGAACAGGGTGCCCTTGTCGGCTTGTTCGAATTTGCCAATGCGCTTGAAGTAGGCACCGGTGAAGGCTCCCTTCTCATGACCGAAGAGTTCAGACTCCAGCAGGGTTTCGGGGAGGGCAGCGCAATTGACGGAGAGGAAAGCGTTGCCGCGGCGTTTGGAGTTGCGATGGATGGCTCGCGCGACGAGTTCCTTGCCGGTGCCGGATTCGCCGAAAATGAGCACGGCGGCATCGGTCTTGGCCACCTGTCCGATCATTTTGGCGATTTCGACGATCTCGGGTGACTGACCGACGATCTCATCGACATGGTGTTCGTTGGTATCAGCCGGGGCGGGCGGCGATGAGGTTCTCGGATGGCCGGAGACGGAGTAGCCGCAGGCCTTGTTGACGGTGTCGATGAGTTTCTGGATTTCGAAGGGTTTGGTCAGGTACTCGTAGGCACCTTCGCGCATGGCCTCGATAGCGTTTTCGGTGGAGACGAAGCCGCTGATGACGATGACGGGGACGTTCTCGCGGGACTGTTTGATCTGCCTGAGAACCTCGAGGCCGGAGAGGGTGGGCAGATTGACATCGAGCATCACCAGATCGATTTCATCGTGGGAATCGACATAGTTGCTGACCTCGGTTCCGTCATCAAGGAACTGGAACGAGAACTTGTCTGAATCGAAGAGGTTGGCTACGGACTTGGAGAGGTCCTTGTCGTCGTCAACCAGGAGTATATTTTTCATCGTCCTTTACCCTTACTGGTCTATCCAATGTATCGGCTGAAAGCGGAAAAGTTGTAGGAGTAAAGGTGGAAAAAAACTGTCGAATCAGCCCTTTTCGGTCCTTTTGAGGTGGTACTTCTCGATGAGTTCATATAAGGTGGTGCGGCTGACTTCGAGGAGGCGGGCGACGCGGGAGATGTTCCAGTTTTCGGCGACGAGGGCTTTGACGAGGTGCTCCCGTTCGGCGCGTTCTTTGATCTCCTGGAGCGTATGGAGTTCATCGGCGGTTTCGTCCTCGGCGACGGGGGTGGCCAGAGCCAGATCGGCGGCGCTGACGTTTTGTCCCTGACAGAGAATGACGGCGCGCTTGATCTTGTTTTCCAGTTCCCGGACGTTGCCGGGCCAATGGTGTTCGGTGACGGCCTGAATGGCCTGGGCCGAGAGGGTCAGGCCTTTGCGCCCCTGTTCCTCGCCGAAGCGTTCGAGGAAATAGCGAGCCAGATAGAGCGCATCCTCTCCCCTGTCACGCAGGGGGGGCAGTTCGATTTGGAGGACACTGAGCCGGTAGAAGAGGTCCTCGCGGAATTTGCCGGCGGCCACTTCCTGATCGAGCTTGCGGTTGGTGGCGGCGATGATGCGCACGTCGAGCTTGATCTGCTGGTTGCCGCCGACTCTTTCGATGCGGCGATCCTCGATGAAGCGGAGCAGTTTGACCTGCAGCAACAGGGGTAGTTCGCCGATTTCATCGAGGAAGACGCTGCCGGCATTGGCCTGTTCCAAGCGTCCGATGCGCTGCCGGTGGGCGTCGGTGAAGGCACCCTTTTCGTGGCCGAAGAGTTCGGATTCGAGAAGGTTCTCGGGAATGGCGCCGCAGTTGATGGGGACGAAGGGTTTATCGGCGCGGCTGCTCTGGCGGTGGATGGAGCGAGCGACCAGTTCTTTGCCGGTGCCGGATTCGCCGGTGACCAGAACGGTGTAGTCGCTGCCGGAGACGCTTTTGATGAGGTTGAAGACCTGGCGCATGGCCTCTGAGGATCCGATGATGCCATCGAACCGGTCGCGGCTGAGCAGTTCGTGCTGAAGCTCCTGTTTTTCTCGTTCTAACTGATAGAGGTAGAAGGCGCGATTGATGACGATTTTGAGTTCGGCGATATCGACCGGTTTTGAGAAGAAGTCGTAGGCGCCGCGATCGATGCACAGGAGGGCGTTTTCCTTTTGGCCATGGGCGGTGACCATGATGATTTTCAGGGCGGGGTCGATTTCGAGGAAGCGGCCGATAAGATCGAGTCCCTCGCGCTCGTCCTCAGCTCCGGTGAGAGACAAATCCAGGCACACCACGGCCGGCCGCCCCTGACTGACCTGTTTCATGGCGGATTGTGAGTCCTCTGCCTGAAGGACGGTATAGTCTCCTTTGAGGGCGAAGTACATCTGCTGGCGGATGCCTTTTTCGTCGTCGACTACGAGTATGGTGCGGTTGTTATCCATAGAGTCACTCACTGTATCGGCAGGCGGACGGTGAACCGTGTCCCCTTTCCTTGTTCAGATTCCACTTTGATGTCGCCGCCCATTTGGCGGATGGCCTCGCGAGACTGATACATACCGATTCCCAGGCCCTTCTTCTTTGTCGACATGAAGGGCTGGAAGAGCCGGGCACGCATGAAGTCCTCGCTCATTCCACAGCCGGTGTCCGCCACTGAAACGCAGGCGCGCCGGGGCGCAGAGTCTTCGGCATCTTCGAATGTCGTCACCTCAAGGGTGCCCCTGACGGGCATGGCTTCTATGGCGTTTACTATAAGGTTTTCGAAGACAGATGCAAGCTTCTGGCGATCGGCTGAGACAGCGGGCAGGTGATCGTAGTTCTCGGTGAGGGTTATGCGTTCGATTTTTCTGACCTGAGTTTTGCTTATGGCTTGTCTGACGATGTCGTTAATGTCGACAGTATCGAGGTTTACGTCTTCTGAGGGGCTGTCGGTGAGCCGGGCGATGATACGCCGCTGGCGACGGACAGCATCGCCGATTGTCTCCAGCATAGACTGTCTGAATTCGGGATCATCGAGATTGGTGCGGGCGTTGGCGAGCAGCAGGTCGAGCATGCCGACCGAGTTCTTGAGGTCGTGCAGAACGAACGAGGAGACCTTGTGGAAGGACTCGAGTTCTTTGGCGCGAAGCAACTGCTCGGTCACCCGCGTATTTCGGATGGCAAGGGCTATGGGGCCGGAGATGGACTCAAGGAGTTGTCCGAGTTCGGCGGGGTCGTGGTCAGCGGATGCAGGGACGCTGATAACGAGGACACCGACAAGGTCTTTGCGTCCTATGACGGGCAGGAGCATCCAGGGTTGAAACTCCAGGGTATCGACCAGGCAGCGATGACTGGAGTCGAATTCGGGGGTGCGCTCGACAAGGTCTTCCCATATAATGGGCCGGCCAAAACGGTGCAACCACTCGACCACTTCGTGGACGCGGTGCTTTTCCAGTGGTCGCTGACCGCCGCTGAGCCTGCTGACGAGATAGTGGCTGCCTTCGGTGTGTTCAATCAGGGCGCCGGATTGGACGCCGTAATTGCTGTGCAGGAGCACATTGAGGCGTTCGAGGATTTCGTCGCACGCGGTCGATTCGGATATTTCGTCTATGAACTCGCGGTACTCGAACTTGCCGGCCTCCCGATAGGTGGATGTCTGGGTTGCTCGCACCCTTCCCTGGAGGCGGTTGAGCATGTAGATGGAGATGAACAGCAGGATGACGAGCAGGAGGGAGAGTGCCGGGAGCAGGACCTGATCGGACCTTCCGAGAGCGCGGAAGGTCTGGGCGAGCAGGCCGACGACGAGGAAGAATATGCCGCCGTTGATGATGACAATCGAGGAGTAGGCGGACCGTCGGGTGACAACGACGCCGATGGTGCGGGGGTCGTGTCTTCGCAAATGGATCAGCAGCAGCAGGGCAACCACGGGTGCGCAGACGGCGGAGATGACGAACACCCAGAGGGGGATTCGATTCCAGAGGAATTCGAGGGTGGCGACGAAGAAAACCAATCCGGTCACCAGCACTGAGAGATACAGCCCGGCGGCGAGTTGACGCTTCTGTGATCCGAGGGCGGTGCGGTAGCAGTTTTCGACATTGAACAGCCCGGTGAGAAACGCCCAGAGATAGAAGAGGATCAGCAGCAGGGTCCCCCCGCTGAGGGTGAAGTAGGCGCTGCCGAGACTGCCGGGGAAGAAGGTGAGAATTGGCTCGGCGATATCGGCAATGGCGAAGGCCGTTGCGAGAGTGAAGGCGGCGAAGAGAGTCAGGCGGCGGCGATCGAGCTGTGATTTTTCAGAGGTGTCGCGTCCCCAGTACATGGTAAACAGGAGCCAGCTGAAGGGGAGGTATGCGGCGGCGATACCCAGACTGATTTCTCCCCAGTGGAAGAGGCGGTAGGAGTGGTTGAGGTAGAGGGCTACGGCAAGGAGTACTGCGGCCCAGTTCAGGAGCGAGATGCCGGCGCCGAGCTGGTCATGGCGTCCGCGGGCAGTGCTCAGCGCCCAGAGGGCGAAGGCAGCGATCAGGCCCCCTGATGCCCAGAAGAGGATCTCAAGGGCAGTCAATCACTATTCCTCCTCGGATACCAGCAGTCGTGTAGTGGTCCCCATCCAGAAGTAGTTGGCGATGAAGTCTGCCACCAGGCCGCCGAACAACAGCCAGTAGACCAGCTCCGGGTTGAATTTGCTGACAATGGTCTGCGGGTTATTGAGCAGTGCGAAAGCCAGAGGGAAGAACATGATGAAGACTGCCAGGAAGAAGCTGGTGAATGGATTTCGCACAAATATCTTCAGAGAACGACCGATGGCGCCGAAGAGGCTGTCGCGGAAGACGATTATGGAGGGGATGACGTAGAGGAACACAGCGAGCAGGACAACGAAGACCAGCGGCATCAGACCGTAGGTAAACGCGGCCTGCCGGCGAGGGGAGCCGACAAGGACGGACTCAAAGATAGTCGGCAGCAGTTGTCCGGCACCCACGACGATGACGTTGAAGAGCGCCCAGGCGGCGATGAACTTCCACAGCAAGCTGGCGTTTAGAAGCTCCACTGGTTCACTTTCGAGCCGCATGTATCGTCGATAGAAGAGCATGGCGACGATACCGAGGATGGCGCCTTCAAAGATCACGCTTATGATGGTCTTGGCCCATCCGAAGAAATAGGGCAGGAGCAGGAAGTGACCTGGATAGTGGGTGAACCCCCCGGCGGGTTGCTCTCCGAACAGGGAGGTCCAGAAGGAGATTACGCCGTAGAAGGGGGCCGAGAGGAAGTTGTAGTGTGCATAGAGCACCAGCCAGTTAATGCCGAATAGTGCGAGCAGCAGCAGCCAGATCTTCCCTGATCCGATCTGCCTGAGCGTGTCGATCCACAAGTGGACGAAGCGGTTGATGCCAGAGACTATACCCATATTCCCAACTCCATTACGGGATATTAACGCTGATCGTATTCGAACCGGTTGCGGCGCCCTGTTTGTCGAAGACGAAGATGCGCCAGTACGTGGTGCCTTTGGGGGCATCGTAGGTGCCGCTGGTGGTGCTGGCACTGGTGATGATTGCGATCAGCTTTGATTGCGTGGTGACAGTTGAGCTGTTGGATCGATACACCCGATAGGAGGCGAAGTCAACGGCATTACTTCTTTGCCATGTCAGGCTGAGTCGTCCTGCATCCTCATCGGGAATGGCGTACAGCTCTATCGGATCAGGAGGCGCGTTCGCCAGTGTTGTCACCGATGCGATCTCGGAAGAGGCGACCTGACCGAAGGTATCATAGAGGTAGAGGCGGTAGTAATAGACCTGATTCTCATCGAGGTCCTCATCGATGAAGCTGGTGGTGGAGCGGTTTGAGACCGCGGCGACCATAGTTGAGGCTGATGAAACGGAAGCGAGGGTGTCGCGATAAATCCGGTATGACAGGAATTGCTCACTGGTGGCCTGAGTCCATGAGAGGGCAACCTCATAGGATGAGAGCGCGGTTGCCGTAAGAGTAACGGGATTCAGGTCACCGGCAATTCTCAGCACCTGGGGAGCAGACTGGTTGACGGCTCTGTTGCCGGCAGCATCGGTGAAGGTGCCGGTCACAGTACCGGAGGCCAAAGAGAAGCCGACGGGCACAATCCAGGAGCGTTGATACACGCCCGGAGTAGTGGTCTCGTACAGGTCCAGTCTTGAGAGGCTGCCGAAGCTGACGCTTGCGGTACCATCGGACTCACCGGCGATGAGTGAGAACGTGATGGTATTTCCGGAGCGGAACAGCGAGTCGGTCGGTGTGAAGGATACCGATGTGATTTCGGCGATGCGGTCGAGGGTGATCTGGTCGCTCAGGGGGGTGGCAGTTCGCCCACCGTCGGCAAAGAGCAGCTCGGCATAGACGGTCTTGATGCCATCGCCATCGGATAGCCGGAAGCTGGTTTGAGTGCCGGACATAGCTTTCCAGATGGCTGTGGCGCTGTCGAGAGCTTCATAGAGGCGGATATCGGTTACGGATGTGGGGATGTTGAGTTGAATGGTCACATCGCGTGAGTTGGTGAACCGGTCGTTGTTGTTGATCACCATTGAGAGTGGCGAGATGATCACGGTGGTGGGGTCGGAGCGATCACACTCCAGGCCGGAGGTCAGCACCGGCGCCACGGCGACGGCATATGTGCGATTGGGTGTTAAGCGGCTGAAGGTGTATGAGTAGGCAGCGACTGAGTCCCAGAGAGTATATGCCGTATCGGTGGCGGTAGCGACGTATATGCGGAACCGTCGGATGTCGGTGGTATTGGAGGCCTCCCAGGTCAGGCTGGCGGACTGGTCGCCGAGCGACGGGGTCAGGTTGATGACGCGGGGACAGTCTGCGGGCAGGGAGCGCACCGGGTCTTTGGACTCAATCTCCCGTTCACAGGCCGCGAGGCCAGTCAGCGCTATCAGAATGAGGAATATGGCAAATCGATTCATTGCGTTCACTTCCAATCAAAAGGATTTGCTCAGAGTTATACCGATGCTGTGCATGTCGGCCTCGGGGGCGACAGCAAAGCCCTTGACGGTAAACGATTCGCGTTGGTCGGGGAAGAAGAGCCAGGCATCGAGGACATTAAGCGCCCAGATGCTGATAAGTCCTCCGAGGGTGACTTGTCGGGCGGTCTCGGCATTGTAGGCATCGCTCTGAGCCTGGTCGAGGCGTGGCTGTAAGTCCCGCAGGTCAGAGAGCGAACCGCGATAGCGAAGCGAGTCATATTGCACGAGGAGCCTGTCGTAGTCGTCCTTCTTACTGCTGTAGTTGTCGTCGGCGATAAGGAAGGCGGTGGTGGCGCCGAGTGCGAGGACAGAGAAGGCGAAGCCCTTCGTGGTCTTGTCGGAGTAGCGCTGTCCCCATCCGGGGATGAGTAGTGAACGCGCCGCGGCCTTCCATCGCCGTTTCGGCGAGAGGTCCACCGACAGTTGCGACTGCAGCCGGGGGTCGATATTCACGCGAGTGGTGTACTTCTCGTAGCCGTCCTTGAGGAACTCGACCTGATAGGTTCCGACCATGAGTTGCTGGAAGCGAGCGGGTGTCACACCGGAGACAGTCACGCCTCCTTTGAGGGTTACCAAGGCACCCTGAGGGCTGGACTGGATCAGTATTCCCTGCGGAGTCTGATTCTGTGCTGACGCTGCCGCGCACGTCAGCAGGATCAGTGCCATGAGCGTCAAAATCCCTTTCAACGTGTTATGCCTCATATATTTCGATTGGATCCCTTTTTGATACTATCGGAATGATACGCGATAGTTTGACATCAAACAAGGGTAAACAGGAAAAAGGCCGCGAGTGAGTCGCGGCCGATATGCTGTCTGTTTGCGCTATTGGGTATCGCTGTTCGTAATTTTCAGGGTCGAGTTGGCGGGCTGTCCTCAGCAGGCGCCCTTGCCGGTCAGGACAACTTTCACGGTCTTGAGCAGAATCTTGCAGTCGAGCCAGAGCGAACGGCTGTTGATGTACTCGAGGTCGTATTGCACCTTTCGTGCGACCGTATCCACGGAGGAGTCATAGCCGTTTTCCACCTGAGCCAGTCCGGTGAGACCCGGTTTGACGGCCAGCCGACCGGTGTAGTTGTCTACTTCGCGGGCAAGCTTGCTGACAAAGCTGGGGCGTTCCGGGCGAGGTCCGACCAGCGACATATCACCCTTGAGGATGTTCACAAACTGGGGAATCTCGTCCAGACGGGTCTTACGCAGGAGCTTACCGATACGGGTAATGCGGGGGTCGTTTCTCGTAGCCCAGACCGGGCCGCACTTCTTTTCGGCGTCCTGAACCATAGTACGGAACTTGATGAGATTGAAGGGTCTGCCCATCAGGTTGGAGGTCCTGCGGTCGGAACGTCGGCGATCGCGGACATCGGCCTTCTGGAAGGCTCGCCGATCCTGTCGGCGGCGGTTTATCCCGACACGTTGCTGGACGTAGAACACCGGGCCGGGGGTATCGAGTTTGATAAGCACGGGTAGAATCAGCCAGAACGGCAGGGTTAGAATCATACCTACCAGCGCCCCAATGATGTCGATGGTCCGTCGGATAACACGTGCAATCATACGCCTGGCCACGTCCGGTTTAACGATCCAGCTCGGCACAGCGAACACAAAGACTGCCGAGCACAGGACAATGAGCAAACCGACAAAGTATTCGTTGAAAAGGTAACTGAGGTGACTGCCGAAAGTCAAGGAACTGGCGGTGGGTACCGCCGGAGAAGCGGCTTCAACGCCGCTGGCCAGACCATAACGAACCTCGGCTATGTCGATTGATGCTGCGGTGTCGGAGTGCAGACCCATCGAATTGTTGAGGTTGTTGTCAGAGCCATTCATTCAGGATTGTCCTAATTACCTAATTGTCCGTTTAATTCCTGTTTCCATGCATTTGAGCAAACAACTTGCCAATTCTGGAAATGAATGGAACACGGACAGAAGGCCCTATGAAGTCTCTTCTTTGCCGGCGGATATGGCTGCAGTATAATGAGTTAACGGGTCACGTCGAGATTGATGCCACGCTGGCGTGCGGTGGACAGCAGGTGACGGATTCGATTCGACGGGACATCATGACAGCGCCCACACATAACATGCAACAGATTGCGCAGGTACAGGGCAAGAGCGTGCAGGAAAACGGCCAACCGAGGGAGGTTGGCCGTTGATATCAAGGTATTGTGAGGGGTGCGGTCAGAAGTCGAGGGTGTCAACCGCAGGTATTGTGTCAGTAGCCGAAGCCGAGTGTGACCGACAGGCGGTGCAGGTCCTGTCCGGAGTAGGTGTCGGACGGGGTGTAGGCGTAGTCAAAACCGGCCTGGGCGAAGCGGACCCCGGCTCCCATGACCAGGCCGGAGGAGAATGAGCGTTGGTCATCCCCGGGGAAGATGTTAAGACCGGCGCGCAGGAAGTACATGTGGTTCCACGAGAACTCCATGCCGTTGCGCAGGACCATGGCGCCATTGAAGCGCTTTTCGGCCTCGAAAGAGGTTGTCAGCCAGTGATCGAAGGGCCAGGCGGCGACGCCGAAGCGGACGCTGGTGGGCAGTTTCTCGGAGACATTGTCGAAGACCATATCGGAGCCGAGATTGTTGACGGTAACGGCCAGCGAGGCCCATTCGAGGTCCACCTTGAGGCCGGCATCGCCGGCGAAGGTTGAGGCTGAGATGTCATCGAGCTTCTGGCTGATAAACTTACCCGTGACGCCGAGGGCGATGTTGTCGGACAATCGAAGGCCGACAGATGCGCCGCCGGACCAGTCGTAGGCATCGATCTCTCCCTGTTCGTAGCCGTTGGCGTCATAGCGGGTGATCTGCCCATAGTTCAGGAAGGTGATAGAGACGGCCATGACCGCTCGATCAGACAGGCGGAAGCCGATGGAGCCATGTTCGACGCTGACGTCCTGATACCAGGCGAAGTGGCTCAGAGAGATTTCGCCGGATTGGATCGAGGTGAGACCCGCGGGGTTCCAGTACGCGGCCAGCGCGCCATCGGCGACGGCGGAATATGCTCCGCCCATCCCGGCCGGGCGCGCTCCTACGCCGATATTCAGGAAATCGGCGGCTGTTTGTCCGCCGACCGGGGCAGCTATTGAGACCCGGCCGATAAGGGCAGTGATTATGATCAGGACGATCCACCCGAGAATTATCCTGCTGAGATTCTTCTTAGCCATCCCTTTACCTCTTTCTTAGCATCTTTCTGAAGGCCATATAAGGCAATCAGGGTGCCGAGAAAGGGTGACCTCCTCGTGAATCCATTCACTGTTTGACCGACATCGCCTCGATCATTGTAAGTCCCTCTGCAATAGCAGGTTAGTGCGATCGCAGACAGCGCGTAACCGGTTTCAAAGACCATTCTCGCGGTATCGTGCGCGCCCTCCTTCAGAGGGCAAATGCCCTTGGGGTGAACAGCGAGCCACAGACAAGGGCTTTCGCTCGAGTCAAACTGCGCCGGGGCAGGCATTTACGCCTCGTTGTGCGCCGTGGGCACATGTATGTTGTCATTGTCGGAAACCTGAGCACAGTCTTGAGTGAAGTGTTGGCAATGGTCCATACATTTAGCGGGGAGCATACCGGAAGTTGGAGGGGGTGTCAACAAAAAACCGGAAAAGATTTCCGGCTTATAAGTTATTGTAAAAGAATGGATTAGCTATCAGGCGAGTGAGATGTTTTCCGTCCCCCAAGACCATCGGGGCAGAAACCGGAGTAACGTGATCTTGTAATCACGACCAGAGGTCAGTGACCGTCGCGGGGTTGATCCTGTGCCTGGTGCTCAGCTCGTCCGGGAGTTCTCACGGCAGTCTTTGGAGCATCTGCCGATAGCGTTCCTGCCCCTGTTCGAGGTTATCCGACAGAGGCATCATTGCCTCGACCTGGTGGGTGACGTTGCGGATGCGTTCCTGAGTTTCGGGATGGCTGGCGAGGAGGTTCTCGAAGACGTTTCGCTGGCGGTCTCCCCCGGCCTCGGCGAGGGTATGGAACATGTCGACGGCGGCGCGGGGATCATAGCCGGCGCGGGTCATGTAGATGACACCGTACTGGTCAGCCTCGCGTTCGGCGTCGCGGGAGTAGTCGGCGAAGGCGAGGTTCAGGCCGATGCCGATGGCGGCATCGAGGGCTTGTCCGGCGCCCTCGTCTCCGAAGACGAGCTGGTAGGCGAGTTGGGCACCCATTGCGGTCTGAAGGCGCTTGACACCGTGTCGGGCGACGACGTGCGCGATTTCGTGGGCCATGACAGCGGCGAGTTCTGCCTCGGAATTCATGGTTTTGAGCAAGCCGGTGTAGAAGTAGATGAAGCCGCCGGGGGCGGCGAAGGCGTTGATCTGGTCGGATTCGATGACGGCGAAGTAATAGTCGAGGCCCTTTCGGTCAGAGACGTCCACGATGCGCTGGCCGACCTCGGTGATGTAGTTTTGCCAGAGCGTGTCCGGGAGGATCTTCTCCTGCTGGCTTATCTGCTCGGCCATTCCCTGGCCGATAGCGACCTCGTAGCTGGTTGGTATGATGACCAGTGATTTTTTGCCGCCCGGTCCCGTGGTAGCGCAGCCAGTGATGATGATGGACAGCGCGATTGCAAGCAGGTAACGAAGATTAGACATGGTTCTGCATCCTGAGTGTTGTCGATCGGGCAGACCCGATTACAGGTCGGTTTTTTCAGCCAGATCACCAATTATCGGTAGTTTGTGGTTCTTTCCCTGGAGTCCGAAATAGATGCCCGCGATACTGAAGGCGATGGCAATCAGCAGGACGGCGCGAAACACGAAATCCGAGACAGGGTGAATAAGGAGCAGCACGGCGACGATTTCAATCAGGAACAGGATGGTTCCCTGTCGGGCGTGGAACTGGGCGTTGCGATCATGCTTCATGTTGAGCAGGGGGACGAAGCACAGAAACGGTATGTAGGACATTATCGCCATCATGCGGGCATCGTCGGTGGTGCGTCGCGATCGATCGTTGTGCTCGCCGCCCGATGTTTCCATTGTGGGCAAAGGTTCCCGATCCGGCGGTTCTGCGGGGACATGGGCTCGGGGTTCGTGCTCGTCATGTTCATCGGGGAAGAATTTTTCTGTCATAGTCTCCTCCATGGGTTCCGGGAGCGCGGGATGGTCCGTTGCGTCACTGGGGCCAGAACAGCTCGCTGTCAGGCCGGGGCACGTTCAGCCGTATCCAATCGTTGCCGGGCCAGGTTTCGAGATTGTGGCCATCAGTCACGACGCTGACGGTGAAGCCCAGTTCTCCGTGACCTTCCTTCCAGAGGTCATCACGTTTTACGGCGACCTCCAGTAGGGTGTCAAGCTGTGCCTGAGTGTGAGGTGCGCCCTCACAGATGAGCGAGGAATCGGCCAGCCGTACGGTCACCGGGACGTTCTCGGGGACGTAGAAGTCAAACCGGAAGCCCGTTCCCTTAAGTAATCTTAGGGTCTGCGGATCGGTGAAGTCAAGCCTAATGTAGAACCATTCGTGATCAAAACCGAAGTGAATCAAGGAGATGACGCGGTCGTCGCGGTGCATGGCGCCGCCGACGGCCTCGCAGTTGTAGAGACCGGCGCCGGCCCACTCGTAGAAGTGGCTGATGCGGCCATCGATCTGCGGGGTGATGAGCGTGTTGGGAGCATCGGCAATGGGCAGTTTGCTACCGTGATGGACCGGACTAAGCAGGCTTATCGGAATCTCCAGGCCGAGCAGTTCGTAGACGGCGATCAGGTGGCGACGGTAGGTGCGGTCGAATTGTTCGTTGTGCTGGCCGCGGTGCTCATCGCCATACCACCAGCACCAGTCGGAGCCCTCGGCGATGTAGATTTGCCGCCAAGCCTGCCGGAGTATGGAGGGATCAGCATCGGGGTGCTCCTGTTCGAATTTGACGAGCGCCGACCGTGCTTCTGAGAGCAGTTCCCAGGCAGTGTTGTCCTCGGGGTGGCCGATCCAGATGCGGAAGTTGTGGTTGATCCATGAGCCCGCGAACAGGCGTGGCAGGTCTCGTCCGGCGAGTTGGTCAGCCGCGGCGGACATGGTGACCGTCTGAAAGGCCGGGTCCTCGCCAAGCTGAGTGTAGAGCAGGTTGAGGAAGTCGGTCCCATCGTTGGCGAAGTACTCCCAGGCGTTCTCGCCGTCGAGGATGACGGGGACGACGACCTGTTCCAGATTGGAATACAGCAGTTCGCGGATGCGTCGAAGGTGACCGATGAAGTCGGCGACGGCCTTGTCGGCGTCCCATTCGGAGTAGACGAAGCCGATGCGGTCGGAGAGGGCGCGGTCGCGGAAGAGGAGTTTGAGCTTGTCGCGATAGCTGTAGACGGTGTGGAGCAGGTGCCCATGGGTTGGGCGTCCCGCCTTGGCCATAGACTGATAGAGGATATCCTGATCGGTGGCGATCCACTGGATGTTGTGTTTGATAATCAGTTCGGCGACTTCTTCGGAGACAGATCCTTCTGATGGCCACATACCCTTGAGGGGCCGGCCAAAGACGGATTGGAACTTTTCGGTGGCCATACGAATTTGCATGTCGGCATCTTCGGGGTGGCGAAACCGGTGTTTGGGCAAGGTTATCTGCGGTGAAGCTTCCAGGGCCGAATTGGTGTCGCACAGCAGTGGCAGGATGGGGTGGTAGTATGGCGTGAAGGAGACATCAATGGTGCCATCCTGGTACAGCTTCCGATAGGTGGGGACAATTTTGGAAATGAGGTCGACCTGCCAGTCGAGCAGGGTGTGCTTCTCATTTTCGGTGAAGTGCTTTCCCTTGGCGAACAATGAGCGAATCGGCTCTTCTTCGCGGAATCGTGGGTCGACCCACACGAGGTGTGACCAGACCTGGATATCACGGAGTTCTTCAGAGGCAAACAGGGCGGGCAGGATGCGATCGTGGTAGTTGGTGCTGACCTTCTGATAGAGCCGGTTGAAGCGTTCGTGTGGTCGGATCATTCGGGCGGGATTGGCGGAGAAGAAGGACTTGAGGATCTCGGCTCTTTGTGCCGGGGTGAGGTGCTCGGCGGGGATTCTTGAGAGCTCGAGGTGGGGGTCGGTGCCTCCGCGCTGGTAGAGTTCGAGCTGATCGATGAGTGCCGGGACCAGGTTGAAGGTGGCGGTGACGTTTTCGTGGTCGCTGAGCAGGAGGGGCATATCAAGGTAGTCCTTGGTGGCGTGGAGCCGTACCCAAGGCATCAGGAGCCGGTTGGTGCCCGGCTCCTGGTAATTTGGCTGATGCATGTGCCACAGAATGGCAACTCTGAGGGGAGTGATTGAACTCGGCAAGGGCTCTTCCCCGCTGAGGCTACTGCGGCATCACGGTGTGGTAGTGAGGGCCGGCGTGGCGTGTTCAGCGAAGAGCAGTTGGGCGCGGCGGGCCAGCTGGGTGTCGGCCCAGCGATCGACGATGATGTCCAATTGCTCCTGAGCGTTTCTGAAGTCATTTCCGAGGAGGTGGTTGCGCATGATGCCGAGGTGGTAGTCACCGGCCAGTGGTCCTTCGGGGTACTCCTTGACGGCCAGTTCGAAGTTTGCGGCCGCAGCGGCGTAGTCGCCCTTGTTTTCGTGGGCGGCAGCGATGCCGGCATAGGCAGCGGAGCGGCCGAGGATGTCCCTGCGTTCTTTGGTGAGGAAGCTCTGCCACTGGACGATGGCTTCATCGTAGTTGCGCGACTCGTAGTTGATGCGTCCGAGGAGGAAGCGTGCGCGGTTGGCCTCGTTTGTGTCGCCGTAGTTGGCAATGATTTGCTGGAAGGACATCATGGCGACCTGGTTGTTGCCGGCGCGATACTCGTTGGTGGCGCGGGCGAACTGGGCGGCGGCCTGGGCGGATGTGGCCTGCCGGGCGTTGACGAAGTATACGACCGCGACGATGACAACGATAGCCGCCGCAACCGCGAGGGCGTAGTACTGCCAGTTATCCATGACTTTCGCTCTTGAAGTGAGCATGAAGGTCGTGAACTTGTCTTCTTTGATCTGGCGCTTACTCAGCTTGACTCTGCTGTGCACTTACGTCTCCCGACTACTTGCTTACAATACCTGCCCGATTCTCTGTCTCTGTGTGTAGTATCGGCAGGATTTGCAGTGAGGTTAGGCGTGCCGGCTGATGAGGCCGGCCGCCGTGTATCTTTGCGATCCCTTAGAAATATCCGGTGAAGGCAAATTGAATGTGATGATGGCGATTCTCTATCGTCCCTGACACCGGATAGATATTGCTGTTCTCAAACGATCCGAAGGTATAGATGTCGCGATCCATGACCGAGTAGGTGTAGGCCCAGTCGAGGTAGATCTGTTCCCAGTGCAGGCCGGCCCCGAGGGAGAAGCTCAGGTCGATGGTCGAAGATGTTCCCTCGCCGTCGTCGTCCATACTTGGTGCGGGCATGGGGTTATAGCCGAATCCGAAGCGGAGCGGGATTTTTGCGAAGCGGGATTCCAACAGGTACTCGGCTCCGGTGCGAATACGGAAGACGCTGTTCCACTCCGGATCGATTTCTGAGAAGAACTCCTCGTTGTTGCCACCTGGATCGATGACCAATCTGTCTCGATTGAGGACCTTCTGTCCGCTGAATGGCTGGTAGTCGAAGTCGGCGGCCAGCAGCCATTTTTCGGAGGGCTTGAAGGCCAGGCCGAGACCGATCCGGACGGGGATCTCGTACTTGGTCTTCTGATCGATAACGTAGGTCGTGTCGGTCGCCGCCGGCACGACGCGGTACTCCCCGAACTGGTTGTATGTTGAGTCCCATCCCCTTGCCCGGGTGATGTTGACGATTTCGAATTCGCGGTTGGCGACGAGGGTGAAGGGGGTTTGGACAAGGAGTCCGGCATCCCATTTGTCGCCGTGGTATTTGAACCCGAGCGTGAAGTTCACGCCGCTAAACTTGGCGGTGTCCTTGCGCACTGACTCGAACAAGACATGACCGCGCTGGCCGCGATCGTGGGGATAGTCATCCATGAAGACAGTGACGTCCTGTTCGCGGACTGTGGAACCGGCGTAGACGTTGACGGTTGCGCCGAAGGAGATGTTCGAATAGAAGCGGGTTCCGAAGCCGATATTGAGGGAGTACGGTCCCCCCATGAGTTGAGTTTCGAAATCGTAGGTATTGAAAGAGGAGTCTTCCCTAAGGTTGAATCCTTCGATTACCCACACTGACTGGTACGCCTGATGGGTGCCGCCGTATTTGCTGTATTGCGCGAAGTTGCGGGTGTAGCCTGCTGAGCCTACGAATTGGTGGCCTTTGATGCGTACGGGTGCGGCGAACGTGAGGGAACTAATGGCCCCGAGGGTACCGGAGTGGTCGACGCCTGCGAGCTGAGAACCCGGGAGCACGATGCTGTTGCCAGTGCCGCGAGGGACGAGAGAACCGTAGGCCATACCCATAACGGGTTTCTCCAGCAAGTAGATACCGGCGGGGTTCCAACTGATGCCGTAGATATCATCGGAGACGGCCAAATAGGCTTTGCCCATGCCGGCGGCACGGGCACCGCCGCCGAGGAAGTTGAAGTCATAGTCTTCGTACAAGCTGCCGCTGAGACTGGTTTGAGTAGTCTGCGCATACAGCGGAGCAGCGCCAAGCAGGATCAGCATCGCAAGCGCCAAACGGGCGAGTTTCATTGAGGGATCTCCTTATAACCTGACCGACAGTCTTTCATCCACCTACGGTGTAGACGTACGACATCCGAAAACAATGCAAAAGTATATGGCAATAATATGGGGCTGTCAACGGATTTCACGGTCTTTTGGGGGCCTGTATCTCGTTAGTCGGGCATTAGTTGCGGCGATGTTACGAAAGAGTATACCCCCGGCAGGAATTGAACCTGCGGCCCGCGGTTTAGGAAACCGCTGCTCTATCCAACTGAGCTACGGGGGCGCGAGTGCCAGCGTCGGGCGATGATTTCTCGCCTTCGGCGCACAGGCAAGTTAGGGGTTCATGGGCCGGGCGCAAGTGAAAAGGCGAACTGGGTTCACTCGGTGTCGAAGCTTATCAGGGTATTGACATCCCAGCGGCTGAGTTTCTCTCTCCATGGGAGGAAGGAGAGTTCGATGATCGCACTCACGCCGACGACGATGCCGCCGAGCTCCTCGCAGAGCTGGCAGACGGCAGCGAGGGTACCGCCGGTGGCGATGAGGTCATCGACAACGACGACGCGTTCGTTTTGCGTGACAGCATCGACGTGCATTTCGAGGGTATCAACGCCGTACTCGAGGGCATAGCTGGCGGACACTGTTTTGTAGGGCAGCTTGCCGGGTTTGCGGGCCGGAACCAGTCCGACTCCGAGGCGATCGGCGAGAATGCCGCCGAAGATGAACCCTCGTGATTCGATGGCCACGATCTTCTGAGCCTGTCTGCCTCTGACGTACTCCTCCATTCGGGCCAGGGCGAGAGTCATCCCCTGGGGACTGGCCATGAGCGTGCTGATATCATAGAAGTTGATTCCCTTTTTAGGGAAGTCGGGCACGCTTCGAATATAGTGTTTGAGGTCTTCCATGGATCCTCGTCGGTATCAGTGGTTGCGTTATGGTCCCTTGTTAGAAGGTGATCCGGAAATCGGGATACTTGCCAGTGAACTCGCGCCACGAGACCGACACCTCAGCCACCGCCGATGATGCCGGTCCTCGTTCGAGCTGGTCAATGTATGATTCTATGGCGGAGTGGTCCCCTTCGGCAACGGTGAATACGGAGCCATCGGCCTCATTCCTGACGAGACCTGTCAGCCCGAGGAGCCTGGCTCGCTGCATCGCCCAGTACCTGAAGCCGACTCCCTGAACCCTGCCGGAGACACGGATTGCTGCCCCCGCCGTTTTCATCAGTCCTCCGGGTCTTCGTCGATGGACTCCCGGGCGAGTTTCATGGCCAGTTCGGCTGCCTCGACGGGGTCGGTCTGCTGGATCATTTCGTCGCCGAGTTTCCAGGCATTGATAGAGATGACGGGTTTATGAGCATGCAGGGCAAAGGCCATTTCGGACAGGGTGCCATACTTGCCCGGGAAGGCGACCACGACGTCGGCGGTGCGCACAACCATGATGTTGCGGGCCTCGCCGAATCCGGTGGGTATGACGAAATCAATGAACTCGTTGGCATCGGCGCGGTCGGAGGTTGGGAGAATACCGATGGTGGTACCGCCGGCTTCCCTGGCGCCCCTCGCGGCACCTTCCATGATCCCACCCATGCCGCCACAAACGACTATGCCGCCGTTTTCGGCGACATAGCGCCCCACTTCTGCAGCCTGATCGCGGAGTTTCCGCGAGCATTTCCCAGCCCCCACAACTGCCACGATAGGCTTTCTCCGGCTGGACATTTGAAATCTTCCTTTCTGAAGAGGTTGGCGTTTGGCAGTGGAGAGTTGCTCAAACCGGTCCCCTAAGCTTGTTCTCGAAGTGAGAAAAATCGGGGCGACTGGATTTGAACCAGCGACTTCTTAGTCCCGAACCAAGCGCGCTACCAAACTGCGCTACGCCCCGATATCCATTTGTTGGAGCATGAATGATACGACTTTTTTGGCCAAAGTCAACAGGAATAATTGGTCTTGCGACTCCTGTTTCCGACGGGCGGGGCACACTACAGCCTCAGCTCAAGATCGGCCAACCGCTTGAGGGTGGTGTTGTCGGTGAAATTCAGCCTGAGGGGCGTGATCGATATGACACCACGTGCGACGGCCTCGAAGTCGGTCCCTCGTGTCTTTTTCCACTTGGCGCGACCGCCGATCCAGTAGTATGGTTTTCCCCTGGGGTCGGTTTTGTGGACGATGATATCCTTGTACTGTCTGGCGCCGAGGCTGGTGAACTCGTACCGGGTGTATGGTCGGCCGTCATCGCGGGGCAGGTTGATGTTCAGGAATGTCCCCTTCTCCAGCGCCAGTCGGTCCCAGTTGGCCAGCAGTTTGCCAACGAAGGTTGCGGCACGGTTCATGGGTGTTCCGGGTTCATAGTTGGCCATGCTGACGGCGACTGACGGTACCCCGAGGATGGCGCCCTCGATGGCGGCTGCCACTGTGCCGGAGTAGGTGACATCATCGCCCATGTTGGCGCCGTGGTTGATGCCGGAGATGATGATATCGGGAGGATCCTGCTTGAACAGCAGGTGGATGCCGAGCATGACGCAGTCGGTGGGGGTGCCGTCGATAGCCCAGCGTCGGTCCTCGATCTGGTGAACCCTGAGAGGGCGGTTCAGGGTGAGTGAGTGCGAGCTGGCGGATTGCTCGCGGTCGGGGGCGACGGCATAGACTTTGGCTCGTCGCCGCAGATCAGCGGTGAGCGTCACGAGGCCGTCGGCGAAATAGCCGTCATCGTTGGTCAGCAGTATGCGTTTCTTCTTCGGCACGCGTCTATCCTGCGTTGATTATGGGGAGTCCTCGTTTTTGGCAAGACGGGCAGGATCCGTTTGGGCGTATTGCGGGTTTCGGGCCTGAGTATCGCCATGATCATGGCGGCAATGGTAGGCACACAGCGGGGAGAAATCAAGCGATAGTTGTGATGCCGGCGGGGTGGGCGCCGGGTGAGAAAATGGTCGGAGCGAGCCGATTTGAACGGCCGACCTCTCGCACCCCAAGCGAGTGCGCTAACCAAGCTGCGCTACGCTCCGACACGTATTCGATTGCCGTACAGGCAGATTCTTAATGTAGGCAGCAATCGGCGAAACTCAAGAGAAAAGTTTCAGCAGTTGCCGGATATCCTCTCTGATCTGGCCGATGAGGGTCCTTGTCCGGGCCGGCATTGTGCTCTGGCCAGTTGGCAGTTCCGGTGGTCGTTTCATGGTCAGTCGTGACCGGGCGCCGGCAATTGTGAGTTTCTCATTCATCCGCAGGTGTCGGATCTGGTTGACGATCTCGATATCCTTCTGCGTGTACATGCGGTTACCGCCGCGATTTTTGCGGGGCCGCAGTTGTGGGAACTCCTTTTCCCAGTAGCGCAGGACGTAGGCTTCCAGCCCGGTCATTCGTGCGACTTCGCTGATCGAGTAATACAGCTTGCCGCCGTTCTCGCCAGTTTTGCTCATGTGTTACCCCTCCCATCTGCGCGAATTCGCTACTGCCATATTTCTTCCTTCAGTGATCGCACCATCAGGTCGCCGACAGCCTCTGACGGCTCTTTCCCCTTGAAGAGGACGTCATGTACCTGCCGCGTGATGGGCATTTCGACCTGGAATTTGCGGGAGAGCTGATAGCCGCTGCGTGTGGTCTGCACGCCCTCGGCCACCATTTTCATGTTGTCAAGCACCTGTTGCAGAGATTCCCCGCGACCAATAGCTTCGCCCACGAACCGGTTGCGGCTGTGTCGTGACGCACAGGTGGTCACCAGATCGCCGATACCGGACAGCCCCGCGAAGGTTTCGGGTGAGGCCCCCATAGCCACACCCAGGCGGGTGATTTCGGCCAGTCCTCTGGTAATGAGCGCCCCCAGAGTGTTATCGCCCAGCCCCAGTCCGGCGGCAATGCCGGCGGAGATGGCGATGATGTTTTTCAAGGATCCGCCGAGCTCGACGCCGATCAGGTCGTGGGACTTGTATATCCGAAAGGTGGGGGTGGAGAAAGACTCCTGCACGGCCTCGACGAAGCCGTCCGGTTGTCCGGCAACCACCACCGTCGTCGGCATGTCGCGCACGACTTCCTCGGCGTGGGAGGGTCCGGAGATGGTGGCGACAGCGGCAACGGGATCGCGGCGCAGCTCGATGATGATTTCGGACATGCGCCTGAGCGTTGCGACCTCAATGCCTTTGGCCAGGTTGACAATGCCCGCTTCGGGCGGCAGCAGTGGGGCAAGCTCGACCATCACCGAGCGGAGTGTCTGAGCGGGGACCGCCAGGAGGACAAGCTCGGCGTCTTTGAGGGCGCGACTGAGGCTGTTTGTGACGGCGACGCTGTCGGGGAGTCGGAAGTCAGGCAGCTTGCCGGGAATGGTGCGTTGGTGCCTGAGGATTTCGAACTCCTGAGGGTCGTATTCCCAGATTGTCGCGTTCAGGCCGGCGTTGACTGTCACATGGGCGATACCCAGTCCCCAGGAGCCAGCGCCAAGAATGGCCACGCGGTTAAACATGGTTGCCTCTCCCCTGCTGATCGTTGCGTTGCCGTGTCGAAAGGCGGCTCTCGGTTCCGGACACGAGGCGAACGATGTTCTGTCGATGCGTGAAGACGATCAGGATGGCCAGCAAGAGGGCGAGGGCGACATAGACATCGGCGACGGGGCTATCGAGGATTGACTTCTGGACGATAACGATGGCGCTTAGGGTGAGTCCGGCCAGAATGGAGCCGAGTGATACGAAGCGGGTCGTGAGCACGACGACGACGAACACGGCAAAGGCGATGGCGGCCTGGAGTGGCAGGAGAGTCAGGATGACGCCGAGAGAAGTGTTGACGCCTTTGCCTCCTTTGAACATCAGAAAGACGGGGAACACGTTGCCGAGAACAGCGGCGATGCCGCACAGGACCATGAAGTGTTCGGGGGCAAAGGGTGCGATGGAGTATTCGGCGGCGAAAAGACGTCCGAGCATGACGGCCGCAACACCCTTGCCGATATCAAGGATGAAGACCCGGATGGCGACCTTGAACCCGGCAAGGCGCCAGACATTGGTGGCGCCGATGTTGCCGGAGCCGTGTTGGCGGATGTCCCCGAAACCGGCGAGGCGGGCGACGATCAGTCCGACAGGGACGGCTCCAAGTAAGTAGCTGATAAGTATGCCAGCGAGAATGGCCATAAGGCTGCCTTAGTGACGGTCCTTCTTACTCCGTGCAGTTTGGCACGGGCTGTCAGCGGGGTGGTCAGTGGGGAATCCCGACCCTACTGATAGACGGTTTCCCGGCAATGCCGCGGATTGACGTTACATGCCCTCAGACATCAGGGTATCCTCGGGCCAGAGCTCATCGTCGGTATCGAACTCATACATGTCCGGCGGAGCATATTGTTCACGCATATCGGGGAACAGGTGGAAGACCGCCTCATAGACTTGTCGGGCCTCGGCGGAGTCGACGGTTCCATCCTGAACGATGGGCTGGAGCCGTTGCGCCATGATTCCGAACTTCTCGAAGTTGATCGAATCCAGTTCGTTGACGCGCTCTTCGAAGGCGACGGAGAGGTCTTTCAGGGCCTCGGGATCCACTCCGGGCTGGGGATCCTCGTGGGCCATTTCGGCAATGCCAGCGACGAGCTTTGTGACACCATACTTGACCAGATCATCCTTCTTCATCCAGCAGGTGATCATCGCAATGGCGACCATAATCACCAGAATACCGACGACAATCAGGGCCACCAGACAGCCCTTGGACATCCGTTTCTTCTACGGCTGGTTGTTCATGTTCCCCTCATCGTGTAGGAGTCGTTTGTGTTGCTGAGGCGGTCGGGTGGAGTGCGCCACCGGGACCGACACGGTAACGTCCAATCTACGTGCTTGTTACGCTATATAACACAAGTGGGGGTTGAAGGCAAGTAAACAGAAATGTTGCCGGGCGCTCGGGGATACAAAGCAAGCGGGCGTCGGCAGCGGTGCGGACGCCCGGGTAAGAATCGAGATTGTCACGAACAGGCCCACCGCGGGTGGGCGGAGTGGGGTTACTGCGTGTTACGGTTTGGGCTTTTTGGACTGCTTTGCCTTTTTGGCTTTCTTGTCGTCGGTTTGTTCGGGTGGTTTTTCGGTAAGCAGTTCCACCACTGCCATCGGGGCGCCATCGCCGCGACGGAAACCGGATTTGATGACGCGGGTGAATCCGGAATCGCGGTCATGGAATTGCGGCACGATTTCGGTGAAGAGCTTTTTGAAGACGTCCTTCTCCTGGATGGTGCGGGCGACCTGGCGTTTGGCGGCCAGTGTTTCCTGTTTGGCCGTAGCGATAATGCGGTCCACCACCGGTCTTAGGGCCTTGGCTTTGGCGTCGGTGGTCTTGATGACGCGGTGTTTGAACAGCGAGGTCGCCATATTACTGAGCATGGCATCCCGGTGGGAAGCGGTCCGCCCCAGCTTGGCCAGTTTATCACGATGTCCCATAACTACTACACACTCCCAGCTTGGGCTTAGCCGGCGGTCGACGCGGTCGAACTGCCTTCCATATACTTTGACACATCCATCCCGAAAGAGAGATTCATGGATTCGAGGATGGCACTTATTTCGTTGAGCGATTTACGCCCGAAGTTTCGATATTTGAGCATTTCGGATTCGGTCTTGGTGACCAGATCCGCAAGGGTCTGAATATTGGCTGCGCGGAGGCAGTTGGAGGAGCGCACGGACAGTTCGAGTTCATCGACGCGCGTCTTGAGCAGGTTGCGCATGCGGATGATTTCTTCGTCCTCTTCGGGTTCCTCTTCGACGAGGACGGATTCATCCATGTGAATGAACAACTGCAGGTGATCCTTGATCAGTTTGGCGGCGTAGGACAGGGCATCTTCCGGGGTCGTCGAGCCGTCGGTGGTGAGTTCCAGGAGCAGTCGGTCGTAGTCAGTTTTCTGCCCGACGCGGGTATTCTCGACGCGGAAGGCGACCTTGATCACGGGTGAGAAGAGAGAGTCGACGAAGATGGTACCGGCGGGGGCGTCCTCGCGTTTGTTGGCCTCGGCGACGCTGTAGCTGCGTCCGGAGTCGACATCGATTTCCATTTCGAAGTCGATATCGTCGGTCAGCTCACAGATGTGCTGGTCGGGGTTGAGGATTTCGACATCGGGGTCACCCTCGAACATACCGGCGGTAACCTCTCCCTTGCCGTTGGCCTTCAGACGGAGGGTACGCATACTGTCGGCATGCATCCGAACGCGAATAGCTTTCACATTGAGGACGATGTTGGTGACATCCTCATAGACTCCGGGAATGGTGGAGAATTCGTGAAGGCATCCCTTGATGCGCATAGAGACCACGGCTGCTCCCTGAATTGACGACAGCAGGACTCGGCGCAGGCAGTTGCCGAGGGTGGTTCCGAAGCCTCGCTCAAGCGGTTCAATGGTGAAGCTCGAGAAATTCTCGTCTGCGGAGGACTGGTCGTTGACGACCTCCTTCGGCATGGTAATCGGTTTCCATTTCATATCAGTCTACAAACCTCCCGTACGGAAAGACTCCTTTACCTGGATCAGAACCGGTGGAGCGGATCGAAGTTCCCCGCGCAGGTGTTGCGGGGGGTCGCTTGTCGCGGCCGGTGCGGTTCCAGGCTATCCCAGGCAAACTGAGAAAGTTCCTGTTTTCTCCAACAAGGCGGATGATCAGACGCGCCGCCGTTTCGGGGGGCGACACCCGTTGTGCGGGATGGGGGTAACGTCCTTAATGAGGACGACCTCAAGCCCGGCGGCCGAAAGCGACCGGATGGCGGCCTCGCGACCGGAGCCGGGTCCTTTGACCCAGACCTCGACCTTTCGCAGGCCCATATCCATCGCTTCCTTGGCTGCGGTGGAGCCGGCGAGCTGAGCGGCGAACGGGGTCGATTTTTTCGATCCCTTGAAGCCGGCCCTTCCGGCGGTAGCCCACGAGATGGTTCTACCGGTGGTGTCGGTAACGGTAATGACGGTGTTGTTGAACGTTGCCTTGATATGGACGACACCGTTCGCGTCGACGCGACGAGCTTTCTTTTTGACGCGTCCTTTCTTTTTGGGATCAGCCACGTATCACCTCAGAGATGTGTTGTCGGTTCTGCATCGCTACTTGACGGCCTTCTTTTTGAGACCGCCGATAGCCCGTCGCGGTCCCTTGCGGGTCCGCGCATTGGTCTTGGTGCGTTGACCGCGCACCGGTAGTCCGCGGCGGTGCCGCAGACCGCGATAGCTGCCGATATCAATGAGCCGCTTGATGTTCATTGAGATTTCGGTCCGGAGGTTTCCCTCGATGGTATAGTCGTTCTCGATGACATTTCGCAGCTTCGCGACCTCATCGTCGGTCAGCTTATTGACCCGGGTATCCGGGCTGACACCGGTCTTTTTCAAGACCTGCCTGGCGATGTGAGGACCTATTCCGTAGATATAGGTCAGGCCGACCTCGACCCGCTTTCCCTTGGGCAGGTCAATACCCGCAATTCGAGCCAAATCAGTACTCCTTTATGTATCGCGTAACCATACTAATCGTTTTCATTTTCGATCATTCAGCCCTGGCGCTGTTTGTGGTTGGGGTTGCGTTTACAGATCACTCGCAGCACTCCTTTGCGCTTGATGATCTTGCAGTGTTCACAGCGCTTTCTGACAGAGGACTTTACTTTCATGGTCAAACCGCCTTTCGTGCCATCTGACTACTTGTACCGGTACGTAATTCGGCCACGGCTCAAATCGTAGGGTGATAGTTCAAGTGTTACTTTATCTCCCGGTAGTATCTTGATGAAATGCATACGCATTTTACCTGAGATGTGGGCGAGCACGACGTGCCCGTTATCGAGTTCCACCTTGAACATCGCATTCGGCAGAGGTTCGATCACGCGACCTTCCACCGTAATAGTTTCCTCTTTGGCCATAGACTCCCTTACAGTTTGCTCAACACATCCGGACCGTCATCAGTGATGGCCACCTGGTGTTCGAAGTGGGCCGATGGTCTTCCATCGGCAGTTACCACAGTCCAGCCATCGGGCAGAGTTTTCACCTGATGAGTGCCCATGTTGATCATCGGCTCTATACAAATCACTAAACCAGCTCTCAGTTTTGGACCCTCGTTAATCGACCCGAAGTTTGGTATTTGAGGGTCCTCGTGCATCGTCCTGCCGATGCCATGTCCGACGAGTTGTCTGACGACCCCGAAGCCGCCTTCCTTTTCGGCCACCTGCTGGACAGCGTGCGAGATATGGCCGACCCGATTGCCGGGGCGGGCCTGCTCGATACCAGCCTCGAGGGCCTCCTGTGTGACATCGAGCAGCCGTTGAACCTCGGCCGGTATTTCACCGAGGGCGAAGGTGCGGGCGCTGTCGCCGTAGAAGCCCTCGACGATAGTGCCGACATCGACCGACACAATCTGTCCCTCGCGCATAACGCGGTCACCGGGGATGCCGTGGACGACCTCATCGTCGATCGAGATGCAGGCGGATGCCGGGTACCCGTGAAAGCCTTTGAATCCCGGCTTGGCGCCGTGATCCAGGATGAATTGCTCCACGAGCCGGTCCAGTTCTGCGGTGGTCATACCGGGTGTTATGTTCTCTCCGACCATATTCAGCGTTCTAGTGACCAGTTGGGCCGCCTTTCGCATGATTTCGATTTCTTCCGGCGACTTCGTCAACATACTCACATCTCAGACCGTCGCGGCAGACATTGCCTGTCGAGTCAGCCCACCACCTTTTTCAGATCCGCAAAGACGCCATGGATATCTTTGGCGGCTGAGACCTCGCGGAGGATTGACTGCTTGCGATAGAAGTCCTCGATGGGCTGGGTCTGTTTGCGGTATACTTCGAGCCGGTTGCGGACCACGCTTTCGTCGTCATCGGCCCGTCCGCGTCCGGAGAGGCGGTCGACGATGACTTCGTCATCCAGAGTGAAAAGCACTGCGGCATCGACAGTTATGTTCTTTTTATCAAGCATTTCCTGAAGAGCCTGTGCTTGCGGCATGGTCCGCGGGAAGCCGTCGAGGATGAACCCGGAGTCCAGTTCGCCGGAGTTGATCTGATCTTCGATGAGTCCGACGAGCAGGTCGTCGGGGACCAGTTCGCCCTTTTTCATGAAGTCATCGGCTTTTTTGCCGAGATCGGTGCCGGCGTCGACAGCCTGGCGGAGCATTTCGCCGGTTGACAGGTGCTTGATGTTCATTTCTTCGGACAGTTTTGCTGCCTGGGTACCTTTACCGGTTCCCGGGGCTCCCAGAAAGATGTAGTTTTTGCCCATTACATTGATCTCCCGCGAATTTTGCCTTTTTTCATGAAGCCATCGTAGTGCCGCATAAGCAGGTGGGATTCGATCTGCTGGAGGGTGTCAAGCGCCACACCGACGATAATCAGCAGTCCGGTGCCACCGAAGAAGAAGGTGACATTGAACTGGCCAATGAGCACCCATGGCAGGATGGCGATGGCGGCGAAGAAGATGGCACCCGGAAGGGTGATCCGGGTCAGAATTCTTTCGATATACTGAGCGGTGTTACGTCCGGGTCGAATGCCCGGGATGTAGCCGCCGTTTTTGCGCATGTTGTCCGCGATTTCTCGCGGGTTAAAGACAATGGCCGTGTAGAAGTAGGCGAAGAAGACAATAATCAAGCCATAGACGATCGAGTACCAGAAACCTCCCGGGGCCAGTCCGACGGCGACGATATTTTGTATCCAGTCGGTGTTTGGAAACAGCTGAGCCACGGTGGACGGTAGGAACATGATCGACTGGGCGAAGATGATCGGGATAATACCGGCCGAGTTGACGCTGAGCGGGAGATGAGTGGTGGCGCCACCGAAGACGCGACGGCCGATGACCTTGCGCGGGTACTGGACCGGGACCTTGCGCTGTGCGCGGGTGACCATGATAACGGCAGCGATGACCAGGAGCATCATGGCGAGCATAACGACACCGATCAGGAAGGAGCGGCTACCGTGCCATATAAGCAGGGTTTCCTGGACAACGGCATCGGGGAAGCGGGCGATGATCCCGATGAAAATGATCAATGAGATGCCGTTGCCGATGCCTCGTTCGGTGATTTGTTCACCCAGCCACATGACGAAGATAGTACCACAGGTGAAGGTGAGAATGGTCAGCGGAATGAACGAGGTGGTGTCCATGTGGACGGCGGGTATGCCGTTGAGGTTGATGGTGGTCAGGAAGGTTGCCGTACCCCATGCCTGCAGCGCGGCGATTACGACTGTCAGATAGCGGGTGTACTGCGTGATTTTGCGTCGTCCTTCTTCGCCTTCGCGCTGCAGTCGTTGCAGGAAGGGTACGACTGCCCCGAGCAATTGGAGCATAATGGAGGCGGAGATGTAGGGCATGATACCGAGGGCGAAGATAGTTGCCTTGGCGAACGCACCGCCGGCGAAGAGGTCGAGCATGCCGAAGATGGAGTCCGAAGACAGAGCGCTGGCCAGAATGCTGCCATCGACGCCGGGAGTGGGGATATGCCCACCGATTCGGTATACGATGAGGATGCTGAGGGTGAAGAAGATCCTTTTCCGCAGTTCTTCTACCTTGAAGATTGATTTGAATGTCTCTATCACTTAGTCACCTCGGCTTTTCCTCCGGCAGCCTCGATTTTGCTCAGCGCAGATTTTGAGAAAGCTGCGGCTTTGATGGTATAAGCCTGATCGATCTGGCCGTTTCCGAGTATCTTGACGGGGGTGTTGGTTTTGCGAATCAGTCCCGCCTGTTTGAGGGTTTCTGGGGAGACATCGCCGGGTGTGCACCGTGCCGCCAGATCACCGATATTGACAATCTGAAATTCTTTTTTGAAGATGTTCGCGAAGCCGAATTTCGGCAGTCTCAGGTGCAGTGGCATTTGTCCGCCTTCACGGGCGTAGCGGTGTTTGAATCCGCTACGGGCCTTGGCGCCCTTGTGTCCGCGTCCGGAGGTTTTGCCCAGCCCGCTGCCGGATCCGCGTCCGACACGTTTGCGACTTTTTTTCGAACCCTCGGCCGGTTGTAGATTATGCAGTTCCATTTAGCGCCTCATTCCTGCTCTATTCGTCCACTTCCTCAACCTGAACCAGGTGGGATACCTTGTTGATCATACCCCGTAGTTGTGGGGTATCGTTGTGAACCACGCTCCGGTGCAGCTTCCCGAGGCCGAGCGCTTCGATAGTGCGCTTCTGGGGGAGCTTGCGGTGGATGGTGCTCCGAATCTGAGTGACTTTCAACTTGGCCATAGCCTTATCCTTCCCGAGTCGGACGGGGTTGGCTGATCACGCGTAATCAGGCCTTTTCCCGGAAGTTCTGTTCCTGTTCTCGTGTCCGGAGGTTTTGCAGGCCGTTCATAGTTGCCTTGACAACGTTGAACGGGTTCCGGCTTCCGAGGGCTTTGGTGAGTATATCCTGCACGCCGGCCGTTTCGAGGATGGCCCGGACGGGCCCTCCGGCGATGACGCCTGTGCCGGGCGATGCCGGTCGCATGACGACGGTAGTAGATGCGAACTCACCATCGATCCGATGCGGAATGGTGCCTTCCTGGACGTTGATGGTTGTCATGGCTTTTCTGGCGGCCTCGGTACCTTTTCTGATAGCCTCGGCCACTTCAGGAGCTTTGCCATGACCGACACCGACCTTTCCCTTTTTGTCGCCGACAGCAACGAGGGCGGTAAAGGAGAAGCGGCGTCCGCCTTTGACAACTTTTGCCACGCGGTTGACGGTGATGACGCGCTCTTCGAATTCAGCGTTTTCGGGATCAAACCTAACCAAGTCTTACCTCATCTATTGTGGGCCATTACCACATTGTTTCTCGTTTAGAACTGCAAGCCGCCCTTACGGGCGCCCTCGGCAAGAGCCTTGACGCGTCCGTGGTAGGGGAAGCGATTGCGATCGAAGACGACGGACTGGATGCCGTTTTCTTTGGCCGTCTCTGCCAGGACTTCGCCGACGGCCTGTGCGATTTTGGTTTTGTCCATGTCGTCCTTTGTTTTCTCGCGTACGACTGGTGAGTTTGACGCGGCCGCGGCGAGGGTGCGTCCCTGGACGTCGTCGATGATCTGGGCATAGATATGCTTGAGGGTTCGGCAGACGGTCAGGCGCGGTCGTTCCGCGGTTCCGTGAACCTTTCCCCGAACCCGTCGGCGGCGTCGTTCACCGCGCAGGTCCTTCTTAGTGTTGCGATCAGCCATTGCCTTGCATCCCTCACATTAGGCACCGGCGGTCTTGCCAGCCTTGGTGCGTACTTTTTCTTCGGCGTAGCGAATACCCTTGCCCTTGTATGGTTCGGGTTTACGGAACGAGCGAATTTTGGCGGCCACCTGGCCGACGAGTTGTTTGTCGATGCCATCGACGATAATCTTGTTTTCCTTGGGCAGCACTTCGATAGTGACGCCTTCGGGGGGCTCCATGACGATGGGGTGCGAGTATCCCAGCCATGCGACGAGTCTATTTCCCTTCATTTCGGCGCGATAGCCGACACCGACAATCTGCAGTTCGCGCTTGTAGCCCTCGGTGACGCCGAGGACCAGGTTATTGATCAGGGCCCTGGTGAGGCCATGCAGAGCGCGGTGTTTTTTGTTATCGCTGGGGCGAGAGACGACGACGGTGTTATTCTCGACTGCGGCCGATATATCCTGGTGGATGTGGCAGGAGAGGTTACCTTTTGGTCCGGTAACGGTCACTGTTTGTCCCTGGATATCGACTTTGGTCTTATCCGGGATAGGCACCGGCAGTTTTCCTACACGTGACATGACAGTGTTCCTTCCTACCAGCAGCGCATGATCAACTCGCCGCCAATATTTCGCCTGGCGGCGTCGAAGTTGGTCATGACACCGTTCGAAGTCGAGATTATCTGCATCCCGCGCATGTTGAATGTCGAGCTGCGGACATCACCGGCAGCGACATACTGACGCAGTCCTGGTTTGGAGACGCGCTCGATACCCTTAATAACAGGTTCGTCATCGCGGCTGTAACGCAGGTAGATACGCAGTAGTCCCTGCTTGTTGTCCGGCAGTTCCACGAAATCGCGGAGGAACTTATTCTCAGTGAGGATTCGTACGATTTCACGCTTCAGCTTGGATGCCGGTACATCGACAGCCGGCTTGCGAGCCTTGCTGGCGTTTCGAATCCTGGTGAGCAGGTCACCGACCGGATCGGTCATACTCATAGAACCAGACTCCCAATTAACTCAACTTCGCGTTATTCATTACCAACTGGCCTTGACGACTCCGGGGATTTCCCCGGCGAGCGCCAGCTCTCGGAAACAGATGCGGCACAGGCCGAAGTGCCGCATGTAGGCTCTGGGGCGTCCACAGCGACTGCAACGGTTGTATGCCCGGACACCGAACTTTGGCGTCTTTTGCTGTTTCTCGATCAGACACTTCTTAGCCATGGTACTCCTATTTCCTGAACGGCATGCCCAGCTCCCTCAAAAGCTGGCGTGCCTCATCGTCGGTTTCCGCCGTGGTCGTAAAGCAGATGCCCATACCACGGACCGTATCTATCTTATCATAGTCGATCTCGGGGAAGATCAACTGTTCTTTCAGTCCGAGATTGTAGTTGCCTCGTCCGTCGAAGCCCTTCGGGCTGATGCCTTTGAAGTCGCGGATGCGGGGCATGGCGACATTGACCAGCCGATCCAGAAACTCGTACATGGCATCGCGGCGAAGTGTTACACAGCAGCCGATCGGGGTACCCTCGCGCAATTTGAAATTGGAGATGCTATTGCGGGCTCGGGTGACCTTTGGTTTGCGACCGGTGATCTGCTGGAGGTCGCTGACGGCAGCTTCCAGAGATTTGGCGTTCTGGACAGCCTCACCGACACCGATATTGACGGTGATCTTGCTGATTCTGGGGACCTCCATCACGGAGGAGTACTTGTTTTCCTTCATCAGCCGGGGAACGATCTCGTTAGCGTATTTTTCCTTGAGTCTTGCCATCGCCATAACCTCTTAGATTTGCTCGCCGGTCTTTTTGCAGATTCGCACGCGTCTCGTTTTGCCGTCCTCGGTGATAAGCGCCGTCGAGATGCGTGTAGGCCCGTTGAGTGACGAGTTATACAGGGCGACATTGCTGATGTGGACCGGTTCTTCGATTGTCAGGATTCCGCCTTTGCGGTTTTTCTGTGTGGGTCTTTGGTGCCGCTTACGGATATTGACACCTTCAACAATCACACGGCCTTTTTTGTGATCCACGAAGAGCACTCGTCCTGTTTTGCCCTTGTCCTGTCCGGACCTTATGTACACGGTATCGTTCTTGCGAATATTCATAGTCTTTCTCCCGCCTGCTTACAGGACTTCCGGTGCAAGTGAAACGATCTTCATGAAGCGTTTCTCACGCAGTTCTCGGGCGACCGGGCCGAAGATACGCGTGCCGCGGGGTTCCCGCTGGTCGTTGATGATCACGGCGGCGTTGTCGGAGAAACGGATCAGCGATCCATCCTTTCGTTGCAGGGAGGCCTTGGTGCGCACGACGACGGCCTTGCAGACTTCTTTCTTTTTGACGGTGCCGCCGGGGATAGCCTCCTTGACGGTAACGACGATTATGTCGCCGACTTTGGCGTACTTGCGTCGGCCACCGAGAACGCGGAAGCACATCACCTGTTTCGCGCCGGAGTTGTCGGCGACATTGAGTCTTGTAAATTCCTGAATCATGGCAAAATCACCTTATCGGTCCGAAGCCGGGCTTCGGCCGGTTGCTACCACGTTAATGCTTCCTACCTGGCTTTCTCCACGACTTCCACCAGTCGCCACCGTTTGGTAGCGGACAGAGGGCGTGTCTCCATCACCCGCACGACATCACCGATGCCGGCTGCGTTGTCTTCATCGTGCGCATACAGCCTGGAGCTGGTCTTGGAGGTCTTGCTGTACAGCGGGTGTTGAATTGTGCGATCGATACGAATGACAATGGTCTTGTTCATCTTGTTCGACACGACGGTACCGACGCGGACTTTGCGGCGGCTTCGTTCGATCTTGTTCGTTTGTGGCGTCTCGGTCATCTACCTGACTCCTTCGCTTCCGACTCGTTTTGATCCGACTCAACGTTGTCGAGTACGCTTCTCTTGCGCTCGGCCAGCCTGCGAATACCCAGTTCGTCTTCGCGGAGGACGGTCATGATTTGTCCGATCTCGCGGCCGATATGACGGAGTCGCAGCGGATCATCGAGCGACTTGAGGGACTGTCGCATGTTCAGGTTGAACAGCTCGTCCTCGAGATCGCGGCGTTTTTGCACGAGTTCTTCGCGCGTCATTTCGCGCAGTTCAGAGACATTCAGCATTGCCTACACGCCCTCCGTGTCTACTCGCGACACAAACTTGGTTTTCAGCGGCAGTTTGTTGGCTGCCAAGCGCATGGCTTCTCGCGCTATGGTTTCGGAGACCCCTTCGATTTCGAAGAGGATGCGTCCGGGCTTAATGACCGCGACCCAGTATTCCGGGGCGCCTTTGCCTTTGCCCATGCGAGTTTCGGCCGGTTTCTTGGTGACGGGTTTGTCCGGAAAGATTCGGATCCAGATTTTTCCGCCGCGTTTGATATACCGGGTCATGGCAACGCGGGCGGCCTCGATCTGTCGGTTGGTCATCCAGCAGGCTTCCATGGCCTTGAGCCCGAACTCGCCGAAGCTGACAGCGGAGCCACCTTTGGCTTTGCCCGACATGCGTCCGCGCTGTTGCTTGCGATACTTGATTTTTTTCGGCATCAACATGGCTTACTTCTCCTCGTGGGCCTGCTCATTCCTTCTTGCCGGCATCATCCCCGGAGGGTTTCTTTTCGTTTTTGCTGGCAGGCCCTGTGGCGTCCGAGTTTTCCTTCGACTTGCCGGTGGTCGCACCAGCGGCAGCTGATGGGCCGGTGGTCTCGGGTCGACGTCCCCTGGGCGGGGGGGCATCCTGGCTGATGCCACCGCGTCGCACGCGTCCGCGCGGTCGGCGCCGGCGATCGGGGCGTCCGGCGCCACGACGCTGGCGACCATCGGGGGCGCCGGTCGGTTGCTCGTCGCGTTTTTCTTCTTCTTCGTACAGCCTGCCTTTGTCGAGCACCTCACCGCGGCAGATCCATACCTTGACACCGATAGTACCGTAGGTGGTACGGGCGGTGGAGGTAGCGTAGTCGATGTCGGCACGGAGAGTGTGAAGGGGGACCCGTCCTTCGCGGTACTTCTCTGTGCGTGCGATCTCGGCGCCTCCGAGACGGCCGCCGCACTGGAGCTTGATACCGACGGCGCCCATTCTCATGGTGGCGCTCAGGGCCTTCTTCATGGCACGACGGAAGGATACACGTCCTTCAAGTTGCCGCGCGATCGAATCGGCTACAAGCTGGGCGCTAAGCTCCGGTTTGCGCACCTCCACGATATTGAGCATGATATCCTTATTCGTCAGCATGTGCAGCTCTTCGCGGAGCTTGTCTACCTCGGCGCCTTTTCGTCCGATAACGATACCGGGACGTGCCGTATGGATATCGACGGTAACTCGCTTGGAAGCGCGTGAGATACAGACGTTGGCGATACCGGCGTTGTCGAGGCGCCGTGTGATGTATCGTTTGATCACGATATCCTCGTTGAGCATGTCGGAGAAGGCGCGACCGGAGGCAAACCACCGGCTATTCCATCCCCTGATAACTCCCAGGCGAAACCCTATGGGACTTGTCTTCTGACCCAAGACACTCTCCTTATAACAATCTTCTGCTTATCCGCTTTTTCTGGCTGTCGTTTTCCTGACCGCTGATTTTTTGGCGGTTGTTTTCTTGGTCGTGGACGTCTTCGGAGCGGACTTGTTTGTGGCTGTTTTCTTCGTTCCCGACTTTCTGGTTCCCGACTTCTTTGCTGTGGACCTGGCGCCATCAGTTTTGGTCGTGGTGGTCTTCGTCTGCTCGTCGGAATCCTGCGCTTCTGCCTTCTTCGCGGTCTTCTTTCGTTTCGGTGCCTCGGCCACCAAATCTCCCTCGACCATGACGGTCAGATGGCAGTGGCGCTTGCGAATTCGGAAGACGCGTCCCATCGACTGAAAGCGAATACGTTTGGCGGTGGGGGCGTTGTCGACGAAGATGCTCTTGATGATGAGGTCTTCCGGCTTGAGGTTGTCGGTGCCCTCGACAGACAGAGCATTGGCGGCGGCCGACTTGATGGTCTTGGCCACATGATGGGCGGCAATACGCGGTGAGAAGCTCAGAATGTTCAGGGCCTTCTCGACCGGCATCCCTTTAACCGCATCGGCGATCAGGCGCATTTTGCGTGGTGGAATGCTGATGAAGCGCAGCCTGGCTCGTGATTGTACCAACATGGCTTATCGCCCTCCTCGCACTCCGGAGCTCCGCTCGACGAGCTTGCCGCCGTGGCCGCGATAGGTCCGGGTGGGTGCAAACTCACCCAGTTTGTGCCCGACCATATTCTCGGTGATATAGACAGGCAGGAATTTGTTGCCGGTATGAACTGCCACGGTGTGTCCGATGAACTCCGGTACGACCGTCGAGCGGCGTGACCAGGTTTTGACGACTCGCTTGTCGCCGCGTTCATTCATGGCTAACACGCGTCGGAGCAGTTTAGGCTCAATATATGGTCCTTTTTTCAGCGAACGAGGCATTCAGCAGACTCCATTTTTAGTTCTTCGCTCTCCGATCCTGTACCAGGTGATCTTTGGGTTTGCGCTTGCTCCTGGTCTTGTATCCTTTGGTGGGTTTCCCCCACGGTGTGCATGGGTGACGTCCGCCGGAGGATCTTCCTTCGCCGCCGCCCATAGGGTGGTCGACCGGGTTCATGGCGACACCACGAACGGAGGGGCGCCGGCCGCGCCATCTTGAGGCCCCGGCCTTTCCCCAGACGAGGTTTTTGTGGTCGACATTGGAGACCTGTCCGATGGTAGCGTAGCAATCGAGCGGTACGGTCCGCACTTCACCCGAGGGCATGCGCAACGTGGCTTTGTTACCTTCTTTGGCCACGAGTTGGGCTGAGCTGCCGGCGGAGCGGACCATCTGGCCGCCTTTCCCCGGGCGCATTTCGACATTATGGACCTCGGTTCCGAGCGGCATGGCGCGCATGGGCAGGGCGTTGCCAGCGAACAGCTCGGCCTTTTCGCTGGCCATCACCACAGCATCGACCTGGAGCTTGTCCGGTGCGATAATGTATCTTTTCTCGCCATCGGCGTAGTGCAGCAGTGCGATGTGTGCTGAGCGGTTGGGATCGTACTCGATGGAGGCAACGCGTGCGGGGATATCCCGTTTATTGCGCTTAAAGTCGATTTTGCGGTAGCGGCGTTTGTGGCCGCCGCCGCGACACCAAGCGGTGATGCGGCCGTGATTGTTGCGTCCGCCGGATTTCTTGAGGGGCTCCAGCAGCGACTTCTCGGGCACCGTCGAGGTGATGTTTTCGAACTGCGGGACAGTTCTGAACCGCAACGAGGGTGTTGTGGGTCGGAATTTCTTAATGGCCATGAGACATCACCTATCCTTATGCTTCGAACATTGCAATCGTGTCGCCCGACTGCAGTTTGACAATAGCTTTTTTCCACATCGGGGTGGTACCGGCGAAGCGGCCCATGCGGCGGCGTTTGCCCGGGACCATCTGAGTTCGTACCGCGACCACCTTGACTTTGAAGGCGTTCTCGACCGCGTGCCGAATGGTGTTTTTGTTGGCTTTGCGATCGACTTCGAAGACGTACTCGTTGTTGTTGGCGCGAAGGTCGGTGGTGCGCTCGGTCGTGATGTGGCGCTTGATAATGCTTCGAATGTCGGTTGTCATCCGAACACCTCCTGAACCTTCTGGAGACCGGCTTTGGTGATCACCAGGCAGTCTGCGTTCAACATATCGTAGCCATTGGCCAGCGCGGCACGGCAGTACTCAACTCGCGGCAGATTGCGGCAGGAGAGTACCAGATTGTCGTTCTTGCCTTCATCGAGAATGAGGCACTTCTTGCCGATCAGGTCGAGGTGCTGGAGAATGTTATTCATGTGTCTGGTTTTAATCTCCGGCAGCTCGAACTTATCAATCACCTTGATGGATTCATTGCGTGCCTTGTCAGAGAAGACCGAACGGATGGCCAGTCGTTTCATCTTCTTGGGCATTTGCGACCCGTAGATGCGCGGGCTTGATCCGAAGACGGTGCCGCCGCCGCGCCACAGGGGTGAACGGGTGGTGCCGGCCCGTGCGCGACCGGTGCCCTTTTGACGCCAGGGTTTGCGGCCGCCGCCGGAGACATCGCAACGAGTCCTGGTGGAGGCGGTGCCCTGTCGCTGGCGGGCCAGGTAGTTCACCACGTACTGGTGCACCACGTCTGAGTTCGGTTCGATACCGAAGATCTCGTCGTTGAGATCGACCGTACCGACTTCCTGGCCATCCTGATTGTATACTTTCACCGTCATCGTCTGCTGCCTCCGTTACTTACCACGATTGGTCGACCGGATTCTAAGAAGCGATCCATTGAAACCGGGCACGGACCCCTTTACCATGATCAGGTTCTCTTCAGGCATAGTCTGCACGATTTCAAGATTCAGTACGGTCACCTTGTCTTTGCCCATTCGTCCAGCCATGCGCATCCCTTTGAAGACTCGGGACGGGTAGGATGACTGGCCGATGGAGCCGGGTGCACGCCAGCGGTCGGACTGACCGTGGGTCTTGTTGGCACCCTGGAAGTGATGTCGTTTCATCCCGCCGGCGAATCCGAGGCCGCGAGAAATGCCGGTGACATCGACGAACTCTCCGACTTTGAACACGTCGGCCTTCAGTTCGCCACCGACCTCGAGGTCTGCCTCGTCGAAGCGGATTTCCCTGAGATACTGGCTGGGTTCCTGGTTGGCTTTGGCAAACTGCCCGGCCCAAGGTTTGGTGATGCGGCTTCTCTTGCGAGCACCGAAACCCACCTGATAGGCGTTGTAGCCGTCGGTTTCCCTCGTCTTCTTCTGGATGACCGGACACGGTCCGGCCTCAATGACGGTGACCGAGACGGCGTCACCGCCGGGCCGAAACAGCCTGGTCATGCCGACCTTTTTACCGAGTATTTCCTTCATAACTGTGCAAATCCCATCAGGTTTTGATTTCCACGTCAACACCGGCCGGCAGGTCGAGTTTCATAAGCGCGTCCACCGTCTGGGGTGTCGAATCAAAGATATCAATGAGGCGTTTATGGACTCGTGTTTCGAACTGCTCGCGCGACTTCTTATCGACATGAGGCGAACGCAGCACGGTGTAGACCGTTCGCTTGGTTGGAAGCGGGACCGGCCCGACGATTCGCGCACCTGTGCGGATCACCGTGCGGGCAATCTCCTTGGTCGACTTATCGAGCGAATAGTGATCGTAAGCCTTCAGTCGAATGCGTATTTTCTGCACCTTTCCACCCGCCTTACTTATTCATGAATCGTGGCGACAACGCCGGCGCCAACAGTGCGGCCACCCTCGCGAATCGCGAAGCGAAGCCCTTCTTCCATACAGATCGGCGTGATCAACTCTATGTCCATCGTCACGTTGTCACCCGGCATCACCATCTCAACACCCTCAGGCAGATCCGCGATGCCCGTCACGTCGGTCGTCCGGAAATAGAACTGCGGACGATAACCCGTGAAAAACGGCGTGTGACGACCACCCTCCTCCTTCGTCAACACGTACACCTCAGCCTTGAACTTCGCGTGAGGCTTCACCGTCCCAGGCTTCGCAATCACCATACCGCGCTCAAGTGAATCCTTATCCACTCCACGAAGCAGCAAACCAACGTTGTCGCCCGCCTGAGCACTGTCAAGAAGCTTCCGGAACATCTCGACGCCGGTCACCACCGTCTTGCGCGTCTCGCCAAAACCGATGATCTCCACCTCTTCCCCCTGCTTGATCATGCCGCGCTCTACGCGACCGGTACCCACCGTACCGCGACCCGTGATGCTGAACACGTCCTCCACAGGCATCAAAAACGGCTTGTCCGTCTCTCGCTTCGGCTCCGGTATGTACGCATCCAGCGCCTCTACCAACTCAATGATCGACGTGAACAACGGATCATCAAGCTTCCGCGACTCATCAGCTCCGGCCGTCATCGCCTCCAGAGCACTACCGCGGATCACCGGAATGTCATCCCCGGGAAACTCATACTGACTCAACAACTCACGAACCTCAAGCTCCACCAGATCAAGCAACTCCGGATCATCCACCTGGTCGACCTTGTTCATGTACACCACGATGTACGGAACACCAACCTGACGAGCCAGCAGAATGTGCTCGCGCGTCTGAGGCATCGGACCATCGGCCGCCGACACCACCAATATCGCCCCGTCCATCTGCGCCGCTCCCGTGATCATGTTCTTCACGTAGTCAGCGTGTCCCGGACAGTCCACGTGCGCATAGTGACGCTTGTCACTCTCGTACTCCACGTGCGCCGTCGCGATCGTAATACCACGCTCGCGCTCCTCGGGAGCATTGTCAATCGAATCAAATGAACGAATCGAACTGCCCGTCTTGCGAGCAAGTACCATCGTCATCGCCGCCGTCAACGTCGTCTTGCCATGGTCTACGTGACCAATCGTACCCACATTTACGTGCGGCTTGGTGCGTTCAAATTTCGCCTTCGCCATAGCAGCGGAGCTCCTCCAATTCTATCTAGACACCTTGCAATACTTTCTTCGATACTTCTTCGGGCACCTGTTGGTAGTGAGCGAACTGCATCGAGAAGACAGCTCGCCCCTGCGAGATATTGCGCAGGGTGTTGGCATAGCCGAACATTTCCGACAGGGGCACCGAGACCGCAACCACCGTTACCTCTTCGCGCGGGACCATTCCCCGGATTTTTCCACGGCGGGAGTTCAGGTCACCGACTACCGCGCCCATATAGGCTTCGGGAACCACGACTTCAACATCCATGATAGGTTCGAGCAGAACAGGGCCGGCCTTCCTGACACCATCGCGCAGGGCCATTGAACCTGCAATTCTGAACGACATATCGCTGGAATCGACCTCATGGTAACTGCCATCTATAAGCTCTGCTTCGATCCCTGTCAACTCGTATCCGGCTAAAACGCCATTAATCATTGCCCCGCGGCAGCCCTGTTCCACGGCCGGGATGAACTCTTTGGGGATGGTGCCGCCTTTGACGCTGTTGACGAAGCGGAACGGAGTGCCGTCATCGGCAGGTCGGACCTTGAGGACGACGTGACCATACTGACCTCTACCGCCTGTCTGGCGGGTGAAGCGGGTCTCGGTCTGCACTTCCCGCGAGATAGTCTCCTTGTAAGCGACCATCGGGCGTCCGACGGAGGCGCCGACGTGGAATTCGCGCAGGAGCCGGTCGACAAGGATTTCCAGGTGCAGCTCGCCCATGCCACTGATGATGGTCTGGCCGGTTTCTTCGTCCTGCCTGACGATGAAGGTCGGGTCTTCCTCGGCGAGTCTGACAAGGGCGTCAGACAGCCGGTCCTGATCCGCCTGAGTTTTTGGTTCGATGGAGACAGAGACCACCGGCTCGGGGAAGGTCATCTGTTCGAGGACGATAGGGTTTTTGGGATCGCAGAGGGTGTTGCCGGTGGTTGTTTTTCGGGGGCCGATGACGGCCACGATATCTCCGGCGATGGCCTGCTGAATGTCTTCGCGTTTGTTGGAGTGCATACGCAGCAGGCGGGCGACTCTCTCCTTGTGACCAGTGGCTGAGTTCAGCAGGTAGCTGCCAGCGGTGATCTTCCCTGAGTAGACGCGGACATAGGCCAGTCTGCCAACATGGGCATCGGCGGCGATTTTGAAAGTGAGGGCCGCCGCAGGCTCATCGACTGACGGGTGTCGTTCGATGATTTTGTCGGGCTTGCGGGGGTCATAGCCAACGACGGGCGGTCGATCTTCGGGCGAGGGCAGGAAATCGACGATGGCATCGAGCAGTTTCTGGACGCCTTTATTTTTGAAGGATGAGCCGCACAGGACGGGGACCATTCTGAGGTCGTTGGTGGCTCGTCGCACCGCCGCCATGACTTCGGCCGGGTCGAGCGGCTGATCATGGAGGAACTGCTCGAGAAGGTGGTCATCGTAGTCGGCCACCGCCTCGAGCAATTTCTCGCGGTATTCCTGGGCGGTCGCGAGCATATCGTCGGGGACATCGAGGTCTTCGAAGGTGCGGCCCTGGGACTCCTCGTGGTAGACCCGGTACTTCATGCTGACGAGGTCAATAATGCCGCTGAGCATGGGACCTTCGCCTGCCGGGATATTGACTGGCACACAGCGGGTGGCGAAGCGGTCGTTCATCATTTTGAGGGCATTAGAGAATGAGGCTCCGGTGCGGTCCATCTTGTTAACGAAGGCGATGCGTGGGACATGGTATTTGTCGGCCTGTCGCCACACGGTTTCGGACTGCGGTTCTACGCCGCCGACGGCGCAGAAGAGGGCAACGGCACCATCGAGGACACGCAGAGACCGTTCCACCTCAACAGTGAAGTCGACGTGGCCGGGGGTATCGATGATATTGATGGTATGGTTGCGCCAGAAGCAGGTGGTGGCGGCTGAGGTAATGGTAATGCCGCGTTCCTTTTCCTGTTCCATCCAGTCCATAATAGCGGAACCCTCGTGGACCTCGCCCATGCGGTGAGTTTTGCCGGTATAGAACAGAATGCGTTCTGTGGTTGTGGTCTTTCCGGCGTCGATGTGGGCCATAATGCCGATATTTCGAATCTTGTCCAGTTTCATAGGTCAGACACAAAAAAGCCCTGACGAGAGAGCTTATCTTATTGCGGTGCAATCAATTTGGTTGACGGGGGTGACTGTCGCCAAAGCTCGTCTCAGCAGGGTACAAACCGCTACACTATGAATATATGAGTGTTACATCCGCACCAGTCCGAGCTTGTGTATGTTCTGAGTCGCCACGTATACGATTCACCCCAGATAAGAGGTTATCACTGTGGGGGGTTTTGAAGGAACCCTACCACCGGAAATGAGCAAAAGCCTTGTTGGCTTCAGCCATCTTGTGCGTATCCTCTTTCTTTTTGATCGCACCTCCTTCGTTGTTGGAAGCTGCCAGGAATTCTGCCGACAACTTCTCGGCCATAGATTTACCACCGCGGCCGCGCGAGTAACTGATCAGCCACCGGATAGCGAGAGCTGTCCGTCGATCGGAGCGTACCTCGACCGGGACCTGATAAGTAGCGCCGCCGACCCGCCGTGATTTCACTTCGAGTACGGGCTTGACATTGTTGACCGCAGAGTGGAAGGCTTCCAGCGCCGGCTGGCCGGATTTTTTCTCCAGGGTGTCCAGGGCGGAATAGATGATCCGCTCGGCGGTGGAGCGTTTGCCGCCTTTCATGAGGCAACTGACAAACTGGGTCACCAGTCGATCATCGAACTTGTAATCGGGGGTCACTCCCCGTTTTGGCGGTTTTACGCGTCGGGACATATGCTCAACTCATTCGTTATTTAGGTCTCTTGGTTCCGTACTTGGAGCGGCTGCGTTTTCGATCGGCCACTCCGGAGGCGTCTTTCTTGCCGCGAATAATGTGGTACCGGACGCCCGGCAAATCCTTGACACGTCCCCCGCGGATATACACGATAGAGTGTTCCTGCAGGTTGTGTCCCTCGCCGGGGATGTACGCAGTCACCTCGATATGGTTTGTCAGACGAACACGAGCCACTTTCCGCAGAGCGGAATTGGGCTTCTTGGGCGTCGAGGTATAGACGCGCGTACAGACCCCCTGCTTCTGAGGGCAGCTGTTGAGGGCGGGGGTCTTCTTCTTGTCCAGGATTCGCTTTCTACCTTTGCGAACCAGTTGATTTATCGTCGGCAATTACGCACCTCATCAATAGTTTACCATCTGACAGACAGAATCGCATAGTATACGGTTTGGTCATTTCTGTCAAGGGTTTTTATGAAAAATGTCTCCGGCCGCAGAGGCGGTCTCCCCTATAGATTCGGCTTCCTCGTCCGGCTCTTCCTCGATCAGGACGTCCATGTTCTTGTATTGCTGGATACCTGTTCCGGCGGGGATCAGGTGTCCGATAATCACGTTTTCTTTCAGGCCGAGCAGGTAGTCGATCTTGCCGGCCACGGCAGCCTCGGTCAGGACCTTGGTAGTCTCCTGGAAGGAGGCGGCAGAGATGAAGCTCTCGGTGGTCAGCGAGGCGCGCGTGATACCGAGCAGAAGCGGTTTCGAGGTTGCCGGTTCTCCGCCCTCGGCGACAACGCGTGCGTTTTCCTCGGCGAACCTGATCTTGTCGATACGTTCTCCTTCGAGGAAGTTGGTGTCGCCGATGGACTCAATCTGCACTTTCTGCATCATTTGTCGGACAATCACCTCGATGTGTTTATCATTAATCTTGACGCCCTGGAGGCGATAGACTTCCTGAATCTCGTTCACGAGATAGGCCTGAGCTTCGAACACGCCGAGGATGTTGAGGATATCGTGCGGGTCAATGGCGCCATCGCACAGTCGGTCACCGGCCTGGACTTTGTCGCCGGCGTGGACCATCATGTGTTTGCCGTAGGGCACGAGGTATTCACGTTCCTCGTCCTGCTCGCCCTTGACGATAATCTGCTGCTGTCCGCGGACGATTTTGCCGAATTCGACGATGCCTTCGATTTCTGAGACAACGGCCGGATCGTGGGGTCGGCGCGCTTCGAACAGCTCTGCGACCCGTGGCAGACCACCGGTGATATCACGTGACTTCGCGATCACGCGGGGCATTTTGGCCAGGGTATCACCGGCGGTGATCTCCTGTCCCTCCTGCACGTGGAGTTGAGCCTCGGTAGGGATACGGTAGCTGGCCAGGGTGCGACCGTCCTGGCTTTCGATCAGAATTGTAGGAAAGAGGGTTTTGTCTTTGGTATCCGCAATGATGAGCTGGATTTTGCCGGTGGTGGCATCGGTTGCCTCGCGGACGGAAACATCGCGAATGATATCTTTGAACACGACCTTACCGGTCTTCTCGGCAACGATGGTGCCTGTATAGGGATCCCACTCATAGATGATGTCGGACTTTTTGACCTGCTGACCGTCCTTGACAAGCAGATGAGCGCCATAAGGTACTTTCAGACGTGCGCGAACGCGGTCTTTGCTGTCGACAATGTGGGCTTCGCCGATACCTTCGCGGCTGGTGACGATCAGCGTGCCGTCATCGCGCTCGACGCCTTTGATATTCACGTACTTCACGGCGCCCTCTTGTCGCGCTTCGACCTGTGATTGCTCGAAGATTCTCTCGGCGGCACCACCGATATGGAAGGTTCTGAGGGTAAGCTGTGTTCCCGGTTCGCCAATTGACTGGGCGGCGATCACGCCGACGGCTTCGCCCACGTTAACCATTTCCATCGTGGTGAGGTTGCGCCCGTAGCACCGGGCGCACACGCCGTACTTCGACTCGCATGTCAGCACGGAACGGATACGGACTGTCTCAATGCCGGACTCTTCGATAGTTTCGGCCTGCGCCTCGCGGATTTCCTGTCCCGATTCGACGATGAGTTCATCGCTTATGGGGTCATAGATGTCATCGAGTGCTACGCGTCCGAGAATGCGGTCGGAGAGTGATTCGATAACTTCCTCGCCTTCCTTGAGGGCGCGGGTTACGAGTCCCATAATGGTGCCGCAGTCCTGCTCACGTATAATGACATCCTGGGCAACATCGACCAGACGGCGCGTCAGGTAGCCGGCGTCGGCAGTTTTCAGGGCGGTATCAGCCAGCCCCTTGCGGGCGCCGTGGGTGGAGATGAAGTACTCCTGGACGGTGAGTCCTTCACGGAAGTTGGCGGTAATGGGGTTTTCGATAATCTCGCCGACGCCGCCGGTGATCTTTTTTTGCGGCTTGGCCATCAGACCGCGCATGCCGGCGAGCTGACGAATCTGCTCTTTGGAACCACGGGCACCGGAGTCCGCCATCATGAAAACGGGGTTGAAGCCCTGATCCTGAACTTTAAGATTCTCGAACATCACCGAGGCGACTTTGTTGGTTGTGCGCGTCCAGGTATCGATGACCTGGTTGTAGCGCTCACCGTTGGTGATGACGCCTCGCGAGTACTGCTTCTGAATCTTGGCGACTTCTTGTCTGGCGGCCTCGATCATTTCGTTCTTTTCATCGGGGACCACCAGATCGGACAGCGACACAGTGGCACCGGAGAGAGTGGCGTATTCGAAGCCAGTTTCCTTGAGCTGATCCAGGAAGTTAGCAGCGACGGTTTTGCCGAGCAGCCAATAGCACTGGCCGACCAGGCTTTCGAGTTTCTTCTTGTTGGCGTTGTCGTTGAAGAACGGCATGCCTTTGGGCAGGATGTTATTGAAGATGAGCCGACCGGCGGTGGTCTCGACCAGATGGTTGTCGATACGTACCTGGATTTTGGCGTGCAGGGCAATGTGGCCGGCGTCGTAGGCTGCCAAAGCTTCATCCGTGGAGAAGAAGCCCATACCTTCTCCCTTGGCGCCGTCTCTGGGTTTGGTCAGATAGTACGCGCCCAGGACGATGTCCTGGCTGGGGATGGCGATGGGTCTTCCGGATGAGGGAACGAGGATATTGTTGGTTGACAGCATGAGCACGCGGGCTTCGAGTTGAGCCTCGAAAGACAGCGGTACATGGACGGCCATCTGGTCGCCGTCGAAGTCAGCATTGAAGGCGGCGCACACCAGCGGGTGGAGGCGAATGGCCTTGCCTTCGACCAGCACCGGGTAGAAGGCCTGAATGCCGAGACGGTGCAGGGTGGGAGCGCGGTTGAGCATAACGGGGTGATCCTCGATAATTTCCTCGAGGATATCCCAGACTTCGGGTCGTTCGCGCTCGACCAGTTTCTTGGCTGATTTGACGGTCTGGACGTAGCCTTTCTCTTCGAGCTTGGCAATGATGAAGGGCTTGAAGAGCTCCAGGGCCATGTTTTTTGGCAGGCCGCACTGGTGCAGCTTGAGTTCAGGGCCGACAACGATCACGGAGCGGCCGGAGTAGTCGACGCGTTTGCCGAGGAGATTTTGGCGGAAGCGTCCCTGCTTGCCCTTGAGCAGATCGGACAGTGATTTCAGGGGTCGCTTGGAGTCACCGCGCACCGAATGGGTGCGACGTCCATTGTCGAACAGAGCGTCGACCGCCTCCTGCAACATGCGTTTCTCGTTTCGCAGGATGACTTCGGGGGCCTGGATATCAATGAGCTTCTTGAGGCGATTGTTGCGGTTTATGACACGCCGATAGAGATCGTTGAGATCGGAGGTGGCGAACCGTCCGCCTTCAAGCGGTACGAGTGGTCGCAGATCCGGTGGGATGACAGGAATGACCGACATGATCATCCACTCGGGACGGTTGTCGGAGCCGCGGAAGGACTCGATGATCCGCAGACGTTTGAGGACGTCCTTTTTGCGCTGGATTGAGGTTTCGACTTTGGCCTGGGCGCGGAGGGTAGCGGCGTTTTCGTCAAGGTCGATGCGGCTGAGCATATCGCGGACGGCATCGGCGCCCATGCGAGCATCGAAGGACTTGCCGGCCTCTTCGAGATCGACGAACTCTTCCTCGGTGAGGATATCGCCGGTGTTGTAGGATGAGTTGCCTGGATCTATCATGAGATAACACTCGTAGTAGAGGACCTTCTCCAGATCCCGGATGGACAGATCCAGCATGTTTCCGATTCGTGACGGCAGGGACTTGAAGTACCAGATATGTGAGACCGGCACGGCCAGCTCGATATGTCCCATGCGTTCGCGGCGGACCTTTGATTCGGTGACTTCGACGCCGCATCGATCGCAGACGATGCCGCGGAAACGTATGCGCTTGTACTTGCCGCAGTTGCATTCCCAGTCTTTGACGGGGCCGAATATCCTTTCGCAGAACAGGCCGTCCCGCTCCGGCTTGAAGGATCGGTAGTTGATGGTTTCCGGCTTGGTTACTTCGCCGTACGACCACGACAAGATGGTGTCCGGTGATGCAATTTGCACCTGGATGGCGGCGAATTCCGCCTGGCCACGCTTCTGGGCGGTGCTTTTGCCTATCATATCAGCCATAAGACAGCTCCTTTATACGCTTCGTCTACCGTTGGCAGACGAGGAATCTCCCACATGTCCCGCCTACTTCTCAATGAGCTTCACATCCAGGCCGAGGGCCTGCAGTTCCTTAATGAGCACATTGAATGCTTCCGGATATCCCGGTTCGGGCGGGTTCTCGCCCTTGACGATTGCCTCGTAGATACGGCTTCGTCCTTTGACGTCGTCGGACTTGACCGTCAGCATCTCCTGCAGGGTATAGGCGGCGCCGTAGGCTTCGAGAGCCCATACTTCCATTTCACCGAAGCGCTGGCCGCCGAACTGGGCCTTGCCGCCGAGCGGCTGCTGTGTCACCAGCGAGTAGGGACCGATCGACCGGGCGTGAATCTTGTCATCGACGAGGTGCGACAGCTTCATCATGTAGATGATCCCGACTGTGACGGGGTTGTCGAAGGTGTCGCCCGTCCGACCATCGAGGAGCCAGAGTTTGCCTGTTTCCGGCAGTCCGGCCTCGATGAGCCTGGCCTTGATTTCATCAGGCGGGGGACCCTCGAAGACTGGAGCAGAGATGTACTCGCCGAGTTTTTCGGCGGCCCAGCCGAGGTGTGTCTCCATGATCTGGCCGACGTTCATACGTGAAGGTACGCCCAGGGGATTGAGGACGACGTCGATGGGGGTGCCATCTTCCTGGAACGGCATATCCTCAATGGGGACGATCTTCGACACGACCCCTTTGTTGCCATGACGGCCGGCCATCTTATCGCCGACGGAGACTTTGCGACGGATCGCAATGGTCACCTTGACCAGTTGTTTGACTCCCGGTGGCAGTTCGGCTCCGCGGACGACCTTGTCGACTTCGATTTCCATCTCGGCCTTCTTGGCCTCTATCTGTCGCGCGGCTTCGAGCAGAACACTTTCGACGTGCTTATTCGCTGTATCACTGTCGGACCAGCCGTCAGGCGCGACGACCGTGTCGAAGTCGAAGTTGTCGAAGAACTCGACTTTGAATTTGTGTCCTGCGCGCACTACGACAGAATTGTCGGCGGTTGACCGGATAGTCTGTGAGCTGTGGCCTTCCAGCAGCTCGCCGATGCGTTTATTGCGCAGCACGGCGATATCATGGATGAGCTTGTTGTATTTCTTCTTGATTTCGGCTACTTCAAGCTTCTCCTGTTTTTTGGCATCCTCGGTACGCTCCTTGCGGGTGAAGACGCGGGTATTGATAACCACGCCCTTCATCCCGGGCGGCGCCTTAAGGCTGGCGTCCCTGACGTCACCTGCCTTCTCGCCGAAGATTGCCCGCAGGAGACGTTCTTCGGGGGACAGTTCAGTTTCGCCCTTGGGGGTCACTTTTCCGACCAGGATATCGCCAGCCTCGACCTCTGCGCCAATGCGAATGATGCCGTTTTCATCGAGATTGAGAAGTGCTTCTTCGGACACATTGGGGATTTCTCGAGTAACTTCCTCAGAGCCGCGCTTGGTATCGCGCACCTGGAGTTCGAATTCCTCGATATGAATTGACGTGAAGACATCGTCTCGCAGCAGTCGTTCCGACAGGACAATGGCGTCCTCGAAGTTATACCCGCGCCAGGGCATGAAGGCAACGAGGGCGTTATAGCCGAGGGCGAGGTCGCCGCGGTCGACGGAGGGGCCATCGGCGATAATGGATCCGACGGTCACATTGTCACCGGCTTTGACGTGGGGACGGTAATTGATGCAGGTATCCTGGTTGGAGCGCCGGTACTTCGTCAGCTTGTATTCGATGTCTTCGACATAACCGAGTTCACCGACGCGGGTTTTCGTATCCGGGCGGATGACGATTCTTTCGGCGTCGGCGTAGACAACCACTCCGTCCTGGCGGGACTTGATGACGGCGCCAGCGTCGGCGGCCGCCTTGGCTTCCATGCCGGTTCCGACGCGTGGGGCCTCTGGCAAGAGCAGGGGGACTGCCTGCCGCTGCATATTGGATCCCATAAGGGCGCGGTTGGCGTCATCGTGTTCGAGGAAGGGGATCAGCGAGGCAGCGACTGATGTAATCTGTCGCGGGGAGATGTCGATGTACTCGACTTCCTCACGTTTGATGTTGGGGTAATCCGAGCGACGTCGCACGGCGAGAATCTCGTTGGCCAGTTTTCCGGAATCGTCGATCGGTTCATTGGACTGAGCGATGAAATAGCGGTCTTCTTCGTCGGCCGAGAGGTATCTGATTTCATCGGTGATTTTGCCATTCTTGACTTTGCGGTACGGTGTTTCGATGAACCCGTACTTGTTTATGCGCGCAAAGGAGGCCAGGGAAGTGATCAGCCCGATGTTCGGTCCTTCCGGGGTTTCGATGGGGCACATGCGGCCGTAGTGGGTATGGTGCACATCGCGTACCTCGAACCCGGCCCGTTCGCGTGTCAGACCGCCGGGACCAAGGGCCGACAGGCGTCGTTTGTGAGTGAGTTCGGACAGCGGATTGGTCTGGTCCATGAACTGAGAGAGCTGCGATGAACCGAAGAAGGTCTCCACTACAGACGAGACCGTGCGGGCATTGATCAGCAGTTGCGGGGTTACATTTTCCTGGTCCTTCAGTGAGAGACGCTCCCTGATGGTCCGTGCCACGCGGGAGAGGCCGACGGAGAACAGGTTGGCCAGCAGTTCGCCGACTGTGCGGGCGCGACGGTTGCCGAGGTGGTCGATATCATCGGTGAACCCCTGATCGTTGCACAGCTGGATGAGGTAGCGGATGATTGCGAGGAAGTCCTCGACATCGAGCACCGTCTTGTTCAGGGGAATTTCCAGGCCGAGGCGCTGGTTGATCATGTAGCGACCCACTTCGCCAAGGTCGTAGCGTTGATTGTTGAAGAAGAACTTTTCGAGCAGGGCCTCGGCCATCTCAAGTGTGGGCGGCTCACCCGGACGGAGCAGCGAGTAGATCTTCACGAGGGCTTCTTCGCGGGACTTGGTGGGGTCTTTTCTTAGCGTATTCAGAATGACGAAGACCTGCCGTTTTTCACTTCTGGCGACGACTTTGACGGTCTTGCGCCCGTTGTCCATGATGCGATCAGCGACGGCCTCGGTCAACTCCTCGCCGACTGCGAAGAGCACTTCACCGGTTTCTTTGTCGATGATAGTCTCGGCGATGAAGGCGTCTTCGGGCTTGATGTCTTCCTTCTTTGTCAGATCGAAGCGTTTCGGCTCATAGAAGAGGTTCACCAGGTCTTCATCGGTGGAGTGTCCGAGGGCCCGCAGCAGAATCGTGACCGGCAGTTTGCGTCGGGAATCTATGTAGACGTACATGATATCGTTGATATCGACGTTGAATTCGACCCAGCTTCCGCGATATGGAATGATTCTGGCGGAGTAGAGCTGCTTGCCGTTGGGATGGGTGGAGCTATCGAAAAAGACGCCTGGGCTGCGGTGGAGCTGGCTGACGATGACTCTCTCGGCGCCATTGATGATGAAGGTACCCCACTCGGTGATCAGGGGGAGTTCACCGAAGTAGACATCCTGCTCGATGATATCCTTTACTTCCTTTTCCTCGCCTTCACCCTGCCGGGATACCAGTCGCATGGTGACCCGCAGCGGGGCGGCGAAGGTCATGTTCCGCTCGCGACATTCGTCGATAGAGTAGCGGGTCGGGCCGAGATGGTAGCGCACGTATTCCAGCGAGTAGTTTCCGTGTATATCTTCCACCGGGAATATCTCGTTGAAGATATGGTGCAATCCCTGCAGTTCGCGCTTCTCGGGGGATATTTCGCGCTGCAGGAAATCGACATAGGACTGTACCTGGACATCGAGGAAGTTGGGCATTTCGGCGATGTCAGCCACGGACCCGTAATGAAGCCGTTTCAGGAGATCTTTTTCGGACAAAGTGATATCCTCCTCCCGGAATAGAGTACAAAAACGCCTATGCCCGATACCTCAGGAAGGTTCGGGTTAGGTCGAAACGCATATTCAAGCTGTAGGCTCAGGTGATCCTGCCATTCAATTACTCATTCTCTCCGTCGCACACTGTGGAGAGCTGCACATTGCAGTCAATACACCCAATATTATTTAGACACAGACAGGGGTTACTTCGCATCCTCACTGACAGAGATTCAACGAACCGGGAACCGAGCTGGTTCCCGGTTTGTTCGGGTTTTGCCATTTGGGCTACTTGATGTCGACGACAGCGCCGACGTCTTCAAGCTTGGCCTTGGCCGCCGCGGCCTCATCTTTAGACACGCCCTCTTTGACTTTTGCCGGGGCACTCTCCACGAGGTCCTTGGCTTCCTTGAGGCCGAGAGCGGTGAGCTCACGGACAACCTTAATGACCTGGATCTTCTTGTCACCGACGCCGTTGAGGACCACATCGAATTCGGTCTGCTCTTCGGCGGCCGCCTCGGCACCGGCACCGGCGCCGGGCATACCGGCCATCATGGCGACCGGCGCTGCGGCCTGCACATCGAATTTCTCCTGGATCGCTTTTGACAGATCCGCAAGATCCATCGCAGTCAATGCTGCAATCTTCTCAACAATTTCGTCAATAGCCGCGTTAGCCACTGTACTACCTCACCAATTATAGGATTCCAATCAACAATTTTTTTCGCTGTATGGTCCGGGATTCATCTTCCCGATTGACCGGGACCTGTCAACCAGAAGCGTGGGAAGAGAAGCCTTGGGTAAGTCCCATTAACTGCCTTCCTGAGCTTTCTTCTTATCCGCGAGGGCGTCGACTGTCCCCACGAGTTCCTGGAAGATGCCGTTGATCATACGGGCGACAGCCGCGATGGGGGACTCGATATCGGCCACCAGCTGCGACAGGAGCTGTTCTCGTGACGGCAGGTCAGCGAGGCGACCAAGTTGCTCGGCAGCGTACAGCTCGTTTTCGACCGAGAACACCTTGACCCGGGGCAATTCTCTTTTCTTGAATGACTCGTTGATGACCTTGGCAGCCGCGGCGGGGTCACCGTGGGCGAAAGCCACGGCTGTCGGGCCGCTGAGATGCTTGTCGATTCCCGCAATGCCCGCCTGGCTGACGGCCAGTTTGAGCAAGGTGTTCTTGGCAATCAAGTATCTGACGTCGCTTTTGCGCAGGTCTCGGCGCAGGTCAGTCATATCGGCAACATTGAGTCCCTGATAGTCGGTAACGAAGAAGGAGTTGGCGTTTTCGAATAGCTCCTTCAGCTCGGCAACCGCCTGGACTTTTTCCGGTTTCGGCATTTTGTCCGCTCCTTTTGTTACTTCCTGAGGGCGGTAACGAGTTCCGCCCTGTCCAGCTTGAGTCCGGGGCTCATGGTCGAGCAGATCGAGGCACCCAGGAAGTAGGCTCCCTTGGCGGTGGCCGGTTTGGCCCGCATGATAGCGTTCAAGAAGGCCATGACGTTTTCCACGATCTTGTCTTTGTCAAACGACAGTTTTCCGACGGAGACGGCGACGTTGGCCTGTTTGTCTACGCGGAATTCGATCTTACCCGCTTTGAGTTCTTTCACGGCGTTGGCGATATCCATCGTTACCGTGCCGGCTTTGGGGTTCGGCATCAGCCCGCGGGGCCCGAGCACCTTACCGAGTTTGCCGAGCACTCTCATCATGTCGGGTGTAGCGACGGCGACATCGAAATCAGTCCAGCCGCCCTGGATCTTCTCGGCGAGATCCTCGGAACCGACGAAGTCGGCGCCTGCCTGGGTGGCCTCCTCGGCCTTGTCTCCCTGCGCGAATACGGCGATCCGCACAGATTTACCGGTTCCGTTCGGCAGTGCCACCGTGCCGCGGACCATCTGGTCGGCGTGGCGCGGGTTGACACCGAGCCTGACGGCTACTTCAACCGACTCGTCGAATTTGGCGATTTTGTTGGTTTGAAGCAGCTCGACGGCCTCCGGAAGAGAGTACCGCTTTTCGCGGTCCAGCTTTTCGCGGAATGACCGGTATTTTTTGGAACGTTTCATTTAGTTCATTCTCCCTGATGGCGTAACGTTTTCGCTACAGGTACAACCGAATGCGAATCTGGGAATTCGTATCGATAGTAATGCTGTTTACTTCACCTCAAGGCCCATGCTGCGCGCGGTGCCTTCAACCATCCGCATGGCCATTTCGACAGAGGAGGCGTTGAGGTCGGTCATCTTCTTCTCGGCGATTTCCCTGACCTGGTTTTTGGTCACGCGCCCGACCTTGGTCTTGTTGGGAATTCCCGATCCTTTTTGCACCTTGGCGGCCATCTTCAAGAGCGTGGATGCCGGCGGTGTCTTGGTAACGAAGCTGAACGACTTGTCCTTGTAGACCGTGATAATGACCGGAGTGAGGATGCCTTTTCCATCCTGCGTTGCGGCATTAAAGGCCTTGCAGAACTCCATGATATTGACGCCGCGCTGACCGAGCGCGGGGCCGATCGGCGGGGCTGGATTAGCCTGCCCGGCCTTAATCTGGAGTTTGATGAATCCTTCTATTTTCTTAGCCACGAGAAATCACTCTCACTATGATTAAGTTACTTTTTTGCCAATTCGACCTGCAGAAAGTCAAGCTCGACGGGTGTCGGCCGGCCGAAAATCGATACCATGACCTTGACCTTTCTGCGTTCCATATTGACTTCGCTGACGCTGCCAGAGAAGTCCATAAAAGGGCCATCGATGACCTTGACGGAGTCGCCGGTCTGAAAGGGGATATCGGCTACTTCCTCGGTGCGGCTGCGATCGATCTGGCCGACGATACGTTCGACCTCGGATCGGCGCAACGGCTGGGGAGCATTCTGGTTGCCTACGAAGCTGGTGACACCGGGGGTGTTGACTACCAGTTCTCTGGTCTCTTTGGTCATCTCCATTTCGACCAGCATATAGGAGGGGAGAAACTTCTTGGTACTGGTAGAGCGTTTGCCCTGTTTCATCTCGGTCACTTCCTCAGTGGGCACGAGGATCTGGCCGAACATCTCTTCCATACCGGCATTGATGATGCCGGATTCGAGGTATCGTTTGGCCTTGTTCTCGTGTCCCGAGAACGTATGAACTGCGTACCAGCGTTTGGCCATAGTCTGACTCTCAGCCTCCAAGACCCACTCCGAAGATCGCCTTGATCGCGAAGGTGAGGATGCGATCGACGATTCCGATAAATATGGACACTATCGTACACACCACGATGACGACGATAGTTGAGCCGACCAGTTCATGTTTTGTCGGCCAGGTGACCTTGCCCAGCTCGGCTCTGACTTCCTTAAGGAACCGTGTTACCTTTTCAAACACTTGCCACTCACTCGAGTTTTGCAGGCCAGGAGGGATTCGAACCCCCAGCATCCGGTTTTGGAGACCGGCGCTCTACCAGTTCGAGCTACTGGCCTGTCTGATTTTTCATGGCCCCGCCCGGCATTACGTGTCTGGACGGGAAACGGAACCGACGCTGCCCCACGGCCGGGACAGTGTCGGTTCATTGATACTTTCTATTGTCACAAACTATCTGTCGCTGCTTAGCGGCCACCGATAGTTATACAGTCCTATTCATGAATCGTGGCGACAACGCCGGCGCCAACAGTGCGGCCACCCTCGCGAATCGCGAAGCGAAGCCCTTCTTCCATACAGATCGGCGTGATCAACTCTATGTCCATCGTCACGTTGTCACCCGGCATCACCATCTCAACACCCTCAGGCAGATCCGCGATGCCCGTCACGTCGGTCGTCCGGAAATAGAACTGCGGACGATAACCCGTGAAAAACGGCGTGTGACGACCACCCTCCTCCTTCGTCAACACGTACACCTCAGCCTTGAACTTCGCGTGAGGCTTCACCGTCCCAGGCTTCGCAATCACCATACCGCGCTCAAGTGAATCCTTATCCACTCCACGAAGCAGCAAACCAACGTTGTCGCCCGCCTGAGCACTGTCAAGAAGCTTCCGGAACATCTCGACGCCGGTCACCACCGTCTTGCGCGTCTCGCCAAAACCGATGATCTCCACCTCTTCCCCCTGCTTGATCATGCCGCGCTCTACGCGACCGGTACCCACCGTACCGCGACCCGTGATGCTGAACACGTCCTCCACAGGCATCAAAAACGGCTTGTCCGTCTCTCGCTTCGGCTCCGGTATGTACGCATCCAGCGCCTCTACCAACTCAATGATCGACGTGAACAACGGATCATCAAGCTTCCGCGACTCATCAGCTCCGGCCGTCATCGCCTCCAGAGCACTACCGCGGATCACCGGAATGTCATCCCCGGGAAACTCATACTGACTCAACAACTCACGAACCTCAAGCTCCACCAGATCAAGCAACTCCGGATCATCCACCTGGTCGACCTTGTTCATGTACACCACGATGTACGGAACACCAACCTGACGAGCCAGCAGAATGTGCTCGCGCGTCTGAGGCATCGGACCATCGGCCGCCGACACCACCAATATCGCCCCGTCCATCTGCGCCGCTCCCGTGATCATGTTCTTCACGTAGTCAGCGTGTCCCGGACAGTCCACGTGCGCATAGTGACGCTTGTCACTCTCGTACTCCACGTGCGCCGTCGCGATCGTAATACCACGCTCGCGCTCCTCGGGAGCATTGTCAATCGAATCAAATGAACGAATCGAACTGCCCGTCTTGCGAGCAAGTACCATCGTCATCGCCGCCGTCAACGTCGTCTTGCCATGGTCTACGTGACCAATCGTACCCACATTTACGTGCGGCTTGGTGCGTTCAAATTTCGCCTTCGCCATAGCAGCGGAGCTCCTCCAATTCTTTTAAGCCCAGAACCAGGATTGAACTGGTGACCTCATCCTTACCAAGGATGTGCTCTACCGACTGAGCTATCTGGGCTTATATATCGTTCTCCCAATTGCGCAGCCAAAAAAACAGGGCCTTCGCCCAGATAAGATGACAATTATATACGGAAGGCCAACCCCTTGTCAAGAGCTATTTTCCGGCGATTTCCGAAAAGTCGGGCCGGTCAGCTTTCTTCCTTGTTGCTGGCTTCCTGATCATTTATCGGTCATTTCGGATCGATTTTGAAGGAAAATTGTTCATTCTTTTCGCACGTTCGTGCTATAGTGGTCTTTTGTGGGCGGGCCTTTCGGCGGGATATTTGTCGTCGAGGCTGAGTGGGGATTGCCATCGGCGGCCGGCCGCTCAGGGCTGGTTGAGCTCGTCCAAGCGGAGTTCGAGGGAGTCGAGCGGGGGAACATTCCAGATGGCCCGTTCTGAGTCGGTAATGGCGGTGTCGACCGGGAATAGATAGTATCGGCCCGCGGAGTCGACATTGAACTGGGTGCCATATTTCTGCCGGTCTTTGGACATAACCAGATAGCGATCAAGTGTTGCGGCAACGAGATAGCGGGCATCCTCGAAGCCCTGTCGGGAGGCTTCCAGGGCCAGATAGTGGGCCAGCAGATAGCACTCGAGGCAGGTAGCGGGGTCGGCGTGCTGGAGGATCAGGGCGGCGTTGGACAGGTCTTCCCCGCGCTTGATGGCGCCGGCGGCCAGCAGCTCAAAGACGACCCGTCGGTGGCGCTGGTCTGTCTCGTGGATGATTGAGTAGTCCAGAGTGTCGCCGGTCCTCAGGCGCTGGTCCTGCTCAACCATCTGCTCAAGTTTGCGGGAGACGGAGGTTACTTGCTCCACCGGTTGCGGGGAGCGTTCCTCGATACAGGCGGTTGTGAGCACACCGATCAGCAACAGCCACAGCGGGCCGAGCCAGAAGCAACGTGCTTTCGGGTTGGTGTTTTTCATTCGTCGGTTATCCCTGGCCAAAGAAAGCGGGAGACGAGACTCGAACTCGCGACCAACAGCTTGGAAGGCTGTGACTCTACCAACTGAGTTACTCCCGCATTGCAGGGTATAAGATTATTGGCGAGATGGGGCGCAGGCAAGTGTTTTCTGGTCGTAGGGGAACATCGCGAGGAACCAATCGCCTGAAAGGTCGGTTCTGGTGGTTAAAGTAGGGCTGTAGGTCGGAATCTCGCAGGTGGTCCGTCCGAGCGCGGGGTTGAGCATTCGCAGTTGAGACAAGTCGTCTTAGTCAGGAATGTAAGTGAACGAGCAATGGAGTCGGTGGCACACTTACCTGACGGTCGTTCTGCTTGTGGCCGTCGTCAGTTTTCCCTGGTGGCACAGCCATCCGGTGGCTGCCGACATGCCCATGCATACGGCTGTCGCCAAGGCCTTTGTTGAGTTGGTCTCCGGCGACACTCCGTCGGACTACCCCTATGAGATTGTCATCAAGGTTGGCCCGTATCAGGGGGCGCAATACATCCTCGCCCTGATTGTGGGCATACTGGGGCCGGAGTACGGAGCCAAATCCGCACTTTCGTTGTACGCACTCCTTTCGGTTTTGGGCGTGGGGTACCTCGTCGGCCGCATCAATCCTTCGGCGACATGGGAACGCCTGGTGGGAGTGCCTCTGGCGCTGAATTACTTCTTTCACTGGGGTTTCTGGCCATTTCTGATTTCGTTGCCGGTAGCATACTTCGCCGCCGGATACGCGCTTCGGGTGTCACATCCGATGCGAGTCGTGGCATCCGGGAGCCTGCTAAGGCTGTTGGTCTTCCTGCTGCACCCCGTCACGGCTGTAATCCTGGGAGTATATGACTTGCTGGCAGTCCTGCTCGGCATCTCAGATACAGATCGCTGGAAACAGCCGCGAAGATGGCGCTGGATAACTCTGTGTGGATACTGGCTCGTACCTGGATTTCTTGCGGTGCTGGCGTTTCTGTTATCTGAGAGTACGAAGTCCTTTGCGGGGTGGGGTAGTATCACGAAGCAGGCGATTCAGCTTGTGCGACCGTTCTACATAACGCAGCACTGGTGGGAGGGGCTGGTTCCGTTCGCCGGCTGGCTTGCAGTTGCTTTGGCAATGGCTTTCATGGCGCTTCGTCAGCGCAGATGGCCGGGGATCGGGATTGCGGGAGCATTCCTGATACTCGTTGGCATAATGTTTCCGCGAGAGGCCTTCATGGGGGGATGGGAAATTGGGGCAAGGTTTGTTCTGGTGGGCGCGGTGGTGGTGACGGCCTCGTGGGCCACTGCGGCTGTCGCCGCCAAGCGAGCCGTCCTCCTGTGGATTGTGGTGGCAACGGTAGTGAACGTGGTTGCAGGCCACTGGATGTGGAACCGTCACAGCCCGTCACAGGAGCGACTAGTGGCCGCACTGTCGTTGAAGACCCAGGAGGCGATAGTCACGACAGACCTCGAGCGGCGCGCCAATCAGCCCAGTGTGGACTTCGGCCGCCATGCCGGTGTGTGGGCGTGGTGTCTGGGCATTGCTGGTGATGCCTATAACGACGTCGCCAGCCAGCGCACCTTTGGACCAGTCAGGCACCGCCGACTGCACCTTGACGCAGACTCAGCGGATCAGAACGAGCGGGTCGATATCCTCTACCATCCTTATGGTACGGGAGGCATCGACAGCCTGATCAATGGTCAGCTTCTGTATCAGGATTCTATCTACACAATGTACCGGATCGAGTGAGTGTGCGGAGCGGTCGGCTTGCTGAGGTTACATCTTCAGACGAATGCCGTAGTCAGCAGGGAAGCGCTCGTAGAACGGGTGCATAAGTTCCTTGTCGGCGGGATCATAGTACACCGGGATCGGGCGCCAGTGATGCACTATGATGTCCCTCGTCCAGACCTCACCATGTCGCGTGAGCTTTTCGCGAAGAGACGAGTTCCGCTTCCGGGTGGAGCCTTTGCAGTCAATGTGGTGGGTTAAGGCCCAACGGCGGGGATGGTATGCCTGTTCCTGGGTAACGAACTCAGCCAGTTCCGCAGTGAGATCGCCGTAGCTGAAGAATCGACCGGTGTGCTCGTTAATGAAGGTACTCGAGCCGATTCTGGCATTGTTGAAGATGCCGACAGGGACATCGGCGAGCAGCGATTCGGTGACGGCCACACACGATCCCTCATTGGCGGTCGTAATGATGCTCACCCGCGCCGACTGAAGGGCGGCGATGAGTTCGTTCTGGGGCAAGGCCACACGGATGGTCACCTGATCCTCAACGCCGTACTGACGAGCTTCCCTGATAAGCTCATCGGCATCTCGGTTTTCCCACGGCACACCCAACAACAGGGCGGTCATCTTTCGGGGGGCGTCACGTAACGCACTAAACAACAGGTAATGGCGCTTATAGGCAGCGAAGTTGGCGAGCATCACTATGTCGTGCTCTTTCCGCAATCCCGGCTGTGGAGCGAACAGATCAGCGTTGACCCAGTTGGAAGCCAGCAAAGGCAGGGCGGTGACGCCCGGGAGGAACCGGGCGAAGGTGTCAAGGTCGGCAAGGTTGCTCACGAGAGTGAACAGCCGGCCGGGCCACATTTTCTCCGCGAGCAGCATTGGCAGATCGTACGGCGGCGACCAGGTAGGCGACAGCAGCAAGTGGTAGTCCCGGCTGAGGCGCTCCAGGTCTGCGTGCCTGAGCAATCTGAGCCAGTGATCCTCGAACGCCACCAGCAGCACCCCCTTCTCGTGCGGACCGTTGGGTGGTTTGAGGATAATTGCTTTCTGGATGTCGCGGGATGCGGACTTGGGAAACAACTCGTCCCAGTCGAGTTCGTGACTATTGAGGGCATCCAACCGCTCCCGGATTTCTGATTCGAGGTGGAAGCGATGGGACAGCAGGGGCGTGAGGCGGGCGGCGCGGCACAGCTCGATGATTCGCCATGCTGCCTTGGTGCCGGAGCGGGCTTTGCCGACACTGTGGCGGGCGGTCAGGTAGCTGGAGAAGAGCCAGCGAACGGTGGGGTTGTAGCGCATTCCCCTGATGATGCTGGTCGTCAGGTGCATACGGGAGGCTCCGCCTCAGATTCGTGGTCGCTGTTGACGCCGCCGCAGATCATTCACCACCCGATGGAGACACACCCCAGTGTAGTTTGCTTTTGACCAGTCGGTAGAAGGAGTCCTCGGGGAAGACGATGAATTTGGCCGGGAAGCCGGCCTGGGTGACGATGACGCGATCGGTGTCGATCAGCGGCGCTGTCACCTGCCCATCGAGCGTGAGACCGGCAACCCCGTGTTCGCTGTGAATGCGCAGCTCGAGGACATCGGTGGGGTCGAGGATCATCGGTCGGGTGGACAGGGAGAAGGAGCTGATGGGGACGACGAGAGTGGCTCGCATTTTGGGATGGACGATTGGTCCGCCGGCGGCGAGGGCATAGGCTGTGGAGCCGGTGGGAGTTGAGATGATCAGGCCGTCGGCGCGGTAGGTGACGATGTCCTCACCGTTGACCTTGAGATTGATATCGATCAGACGGCTGACAGGGCCGTTGTCGACGACAACATCGTTGAGCGCAAAGGGGCTTTCGAGGCCCGGTTTGCCCTGGACGTCGGCCCTCAGGAGCATGCGCTCCTCGATCTGGTACTGGCCGGCGACGATGGAGTCGAGGGCATGGAGCAGGTCGCGGGGTTTGAGCTGGGTGAGGAAGCCGAGTGCCCCGAGGTTGATGCCGAGCAGGGGCGTGCCCACTCGTCCGACGGCGCGGGCGGCGGCCAACATGGTGCCATCGCCGCCCATCGATATGATAATGTCGACCTCGGAGGCAATGGCGTGCCGTGGGGCGGTGGGCAGACCGTCGGGGATAACGCCCCTGAGCTGCTCGCTGAAGAGGTAATCATGTCCCTTGCGGCGCGACCAGTCAAGGAAGCTTTGCAGGGCGGCCGTGGCGCCCTCTCGTTTCAGATTGGCGATAACACCGAAGCGCATGCAATCGGTCCTTCCCTGCGTAATACTGCCGCCGCCGTGCGTGCTATTTGGCGGCGGTATCCTTCTTGCGCGAGTTGCCGTTGCGACGGAGCATGAGTCGCTGGAAGAACCCCGGTTCGTCGGCACTCCTGGTTTCCGTCTCATCCTGCTCATTGCTCTTGTCAGTCACAGCGAGGGAAACGATGGTGTTGAAAATTGATTCCTCATCGAGACCAACGCGCTGGAGCAGGAGATTGAGCTGCCCGTGCGTGACAAATTCATCCGGGATACCAAGCGCGGTAAAGGTGCCACCATACTCTTTCGAGAGCAGGAAGGCAGAGACCGCCTGTCCGAACCCGCCGCGCAGGGCGTTTTCCTCGAGAGTCACAATCGCTCTGGTGGTGGCGGCGATGTCGGCAAGCATGGTTTGATCGAGCGGTTTGACGAAGCGGGCGTTCACCAGCATGGCAGAGATGCCTCGAGAGGCAAGCCTGGAGACCACATTGCGGGCCGTGTGCACCATGCTGCCGACGGCCAGAATGGCGATATCTGCTTTCGGGGAGAGACGTTCCCATGCCCCCCATTCGATCGGGAGTACCTCGGGGACCATCGGTTCGGGAATGGTTGCGCGGGGGTAACGAATCGCAACCGGTCCCTTCAGATCGTGGTCGGCAGTGTAGTGGAGCATAGCGCGCAGTTCATTGCCGTCTTTGGGCACGGCGACAGTCAGGTCCGGGACGGTGGCAAGATAGGTGAGGTCGAAGACTCCATGGTGCGTGGGTCCGTCCTCACCTACCAGTCCACCCCGGTCTAGACAGAATACGACGGGTAGTTTCTGCAGGGCAACATCGTGAATAATCTGGTCATAGGCTCGCTGCAGGAATGTTGAATAGATGGCAACGTACGGTCGGGCGGCGGCGGCGGCCAGCCCTGCGGCAAAACAGACGGCGTGCGCCTCAGCGATGCCGACATCGAAGAAGCGATCGGGGAATTGCTCGCCGAACTGCACCAGTCCGGTGCCGGAGGCCATGGCGGCGGTAATCGCGACAACATGTGGTTGTTTCTGAGCAAGCTCGAGCATGGTATCGCCATACACCCTGGTATAGGTGGGAAGCGGGGCCTTCTGCGAGGTGACCTTGCCGGTGATCTTATCGAATTTGCCCACCCCGTGAAACTGAAAGGGGTCATCCATGGCGGGTTCGTAGCCCTTGCCCTTGACGGTGGCGACATGGAGGATGACCGGCCCCTTGAGATTCTTGAGGTTCTGCAGGGTGCGAACCATGGAGGGGATATCGTGGCCATCGAGGGGCCCGAAGTATTTGAAGCCCAGTTCCTGGAAGAGCATGCCGGGAACGAGGAGGGATTTAACGGACTGCTCGATTCGTGAGATAGTCTTGCGGATCTTTTCGCGGCGTTTGAACTTGCCGGTCAGTTCCCATACTTCGTTGCGGAGCTTGGTAACGGTCTCGTGGGACATGATATGGGTCAGGTATTTGGACATGCTGCCAACGTTGCGTGAGATAGACCAGGTGTTGTCATTGAGGACGACGAGCAGGTCCTTCTTGAGGGCGCCGGCATTGTTGAGGGCCTCGAAAGCGAGTCCGCCGCTCATGGATCCATCGCCGATAACGGCCACGACTTTGTAGTGCTGGTTGGCATTGTCGCGGGCGGCGGCAAAGCCGAGAGCGGCCGAGATGGAGGTTGAGGCGTGTCCGGCGCCGAAGGGGTCATATTCGGACTCGGAGCGCTTGGCGAATCCGGCCAGTCCGCCGAACTGGCGGAGGGTGTGCATGCGGTCACGGCGGCCGGTGAGCAGCTTGTGTGGATAGACCTGATGACTGACGTCCCAGATGAGTTTGTCGGCAGGCAGATCGAAGACGTAGTGGAGGGCGACGGTCAGTTCCACTGAGCCGAGATTGGAGCCAAGATGCCCGCCGGTCCGGGAGACCATCGAGATGACCTCCTGGCGGACCTCGTCGGCCAGTGGCTGGAGTTCATCGATCGACAGTTTCTTCAGATCGGCCGGCGTGCGGATGGTGTCAAGTATGCTCATATACTAAACTGTTACGCTGCCAGTCAGCGTCGTCTTTGACCGATATACAGGGCGATGCTTCTGAGCAGGTTGTCATCGTCGTGAGCAAAAACGCTCACGGCTTCGTTAATTAAGGAATCGGCGTCGTGTCGCGCTTGTTCCAGGCCAACCGCGGCGGGATAGGTAGCCTTCTGGCGCGCGCTGTCAGCACCGGTCGTTTTACCGAGAGTCGCCTGATCGCCTTCTATGTCGAGAATGTCATCGATTATCTGAAACGCGAGGCCGGTCTTTTCGCCATACGTTGACAGTTTCAGCAGGGTCGGCTTGTCAGCACCGGCCAGAATGGCGCCGAGTCTGACGGAACAACGGATCAGGGCACCGGTTTTTCGCCGATGGATATTGATGACATCCTCACGGGTAACGGGCTGGCCCTCGGCCTGTATGTCAGCCATCTGGCCGCCCAGCATGCCCAAAGTGCCGATGGCCTGGGCGAGTTCCACGACGGCCAGCGTGGAGCCGGTGCGGGCGATCAACTCAAACGCGATATCGTGCAGGGCGTCGCCGGCGAGTACGGCGGTTGCTTCATCGAACTGCTTGTGGCAGGTTGGCTGCCCTCGGCGCAGATCGTCATCATCCATACACGGCAGGTCGTCATGGATCAGCGAGTAGGTGTGAACCAACTCCAGCGCGGTCATGGCGTAGCGTATTGGCTGGGAGCGGCCGGGGTCCTCTCCCCCGCAGTATTCATAGGCCGCAAGAGCGAGAATGGGCCGCAGGCGTTTGCCGCCGGCCAGGGCGGAGTAGCGCATGGCCTGATGCAGCAGGGTTGGATCGGTATCGGCCGGAGGCAGATGCATATCGATGAGGTCATTGACCAGCGCCCGCCCTTGGTCGAGATACCGGCGCAGATCGATGGCAGTGGTCGTCACGTTTCGTCCTCCGAAGGTTCTGAGTCGAAGTCTTCCTCTACGGTCAGGCCGGCGTTTTCGGCGATGATCTTGATCTTCTTCTCGGCCTCGGACAGCTTCTCGTTGCAGAACTTTGCGATCTGCAGGCCCTCGGTGTACAGTTCGATAGACTGTTCCAGCCCGGCTTCATCGGATTCCATCAACTCGGTGATTTCCTCCAGTCGGTTCAGGGCGCTTTCAAAGTCTTTATACTTCTTTGCGTTCGGCATGACGCGATTTCTTTGCGTTCGGTATGGTCTCTTCTACACGGGAGATTATTGACCCATCGCCCAGGACTGTCTCGATTTGGTCTTTAGGATACACATCGGCTACTGATTTCAAAAGACTTTTTTTCGGAAGCCTGGAGGTCAGCGAGTAGCCCCGCCTGAAGGCCGCAAGTGGCGACACAGCATCGAGTTTGGACAATGCCAGGGCGAGGCGATGGGCCTTGTCGCGCAGGATTGACCGGCCGCGAACGTGCAACAGCGCGTGCAATCCGGCCAGCTCCTTGCGGTACTGAGCGACCATAGACAGCGGGCGGGCAAACACGGGGCGCTGCAGCAACCAGTCCAGTGTCTGGCGCGCGTGGCGCAGGCGGTCGCCAAGCAGGCGTGTCTGGCGCCGGGCATGGGCGGCGAGGTTCTCGGCGACGTCCGCGCGCGAGAAGACGGTCAGTTCGGCGGCGGCGGAGGGTGTCGGGGCGCGCAGATCGGCGACCAGATCGCACAGGCTGGTGTCGATCTCGTGACCGATAGCACAGACAACAGGCAGACGCGAACCGGCCACAGCGCGAACCGCGATCTCGGTGTTGAAAGCCCACAGATCCTCAAGGGAGCCGCCGCCGCGGGTGACGACTATGAGGTCGATATCATCGCGGGTATTGAAGTACTCGATCCCGGCCCTGACCGCAAGTTCGGCGCCGTCGCCCTGCACCTGGGCGGGATAGATGATCAGTTGTACGGCCGGGTTGCGTCGGCGTGCGATCTGAATGAAATCGCGCACAGCGGCGCCGGTCGGCGAGGTTACCAGCCCGATAGTCAGGGCGTATGCGGGTAGCGGTTGCTTGCGCTCGGCGGCAAACAACCCCTCGGCCGAGAGCTTCTCGTGCAACTGGCGGAAGGCCAGCTCCAGTGGACCGACGCCCACCGGCAGCAGTTTCTTGCAGTTGAGTTGATAGACGCCGCCTTTGGGGTAGACGGTAATGTCGCCATAGGCGAGCACTTTCTGGCCGTTTTCGGGCGTGAATTTGTGAGCGCCGGCCACTGAGCGCCACATGACTATCTTGAGGACTGAGTTTTCGTCTTTGAGATTGAAGTAGCGATGCCCCGAGGAGTGGTGGACGTAGTTGGATATCTCCCCCTCGACCCAGAGGTTGAAGAAGGACTCCTCGAGGGCGGTCTTGATCATCCGCGTGATGGCGGTGACGGTGTATGCCTTGGGCATCTGTTGCATGTGGGGAGTATATGGGTGCTGGGGTGGAAATAGCAATCATAAACGGGCATTGCCTGTTGATCAGGCCCCTGCCTGTTACCTGGACCATTTGCCGGTTATCGCCCCCTCGCATGGTACTCGAGTCAGTACAGACAGTCTGTCAAGCCCCTACATCTCAATGAGCGGTCTGCCATCGATGATCGATTCGCGGCGGCCGGTCATGTACCATTGGCACCATTCGTCGTTCTGCACCGAGGGGTCCTTGGTGATCACGACATAGAGGATGATCTCGCGCAGCTTGAAGAACCAGTGGCGCTGATCCAGCCATGAGCTTTCCAGGTCATTTTCCACGCGGTATCCGGTCCAGAGCTTCTCCCAGAAGTCACGGATGATGGAGCTGCGGTTGGGATCATCGATAAGATTGCGGCTCATGTACTTGTAGAAGACCGGCATGCACAAATCGTTGATGAACCAGTGCTACTGGCAGTCATCGAAGTCGAACAGCCAGATAGTGCCGTTGTGCAGGAAGAAGTTGCCCGGGTGGGCGTCCTCGTGGATGAGTCCATAGGCATCGGGCGGTGTTGGCAGGCTTTTCAGGTGGGAGAGAATACGCTCACCGGCGGCGATGATCTCGGCGTCGTCTTCGGGTAACCAGCGAGCGAAATCGAGTTCCTCGTCCTGGTGCCAGTGCTGGCGTCGCCAAGCGTGGTTGGATGGGGTGTAGTCTCGGGTAAGGCGGTGCATCCTGCCGATCAGGCGGCCCCAGGAGACATAGAGCTCATCGGTGAGATCGGCCTTGCGCAGGCGCTGGCCGGGGGCTTTCTGGAAAACGCAGGCAACAAAGTTGGAGCCATCGGGCGCGGGGATGGTGTGGGTCAGTTCGCCAAAGATGGATTCCACGGCGCGCGGGGTGGTGACTCCGTGGTCGGCCAGGTAGTTGACGAAATCGAGTTCGCCCATGATGTAGTCGGCGGTGCGGCGGACATCGTGGGCGAGTTTCATGATGTAGCTGTGGCCATCGCGAGTGAACTCATAGACGAACGATTCGAAGCCGCCAAGCTGTTTGCTGTCGGCCGGGGATACGCCCCAATGGGTGAGGGCGTGCTCGAGGATGTTATCGTTAAAGAGCCGGCGGGTTTCGGTGATCATTTCAGGTACGTCTTAATGGCCTCGGCCAGTTTGCGGTTGACGCCTTTCACCTCGGTTAGTTGCTCGGTTGTTGCTTCACGGATACGTTTGACGGAGCCGAAGTGTTTCAGCAGAGCATCCCTTTTGGCGGGACCGACTCCGGGGATGGCATCGAGGCGCGAAGCGATGGTACGCTTGCTGCGCACCTTGCGGTTGTAGGTAATGGCGAAGCGATGGGCCTCATCGCGCAGTTGGCGAAGGAGGATCAGACCGGGCGAACTGCGGCTGATGGTGAGGGGATCGGATTGGTTGGGCACATAGACTTCCTCGAGCCGTTTGGCGAGTCCGATGACGGGCTGATCATCATGACCGAGGTAGCGCAGTTCGGCCAGCACGGCGCCCAGTTGCCCTTTGCCACCATCGACGACGACGAGATCCGGCGGGGGTTTCTCGTGTTCGTGCAGGCGGTGGAAGTAACGTCCGACAATCTCGCGCATCATTTTGAAGTCGTCCTGACCGCGGACGCCCTTGATGCGGAAGTGGCGGTATTCGCTCTTTTTGGGCCTGGCGTTTTCGAAGTACACGCAGGAACCGACAGCATCGGTCTCGCCGGTATTGGAGATGTCGAAACAGGCTATGTGGACGGGCGAGTGGGCCAGTCCCAGATCATCCTTGAGGGCAGTGACCATCTTGCTGATGCGCTCAGACTGTTTGCGTTTCTGTATGAGGAGTTCATCGAGCAGCAGGCGGGCGTTGGAGGCGGCCAGATCGACGAGCCTGACTTTGCGGCCGATCTTCGGAGTGTACAGGTGGACCCTGCGTCCGCGCAGTTTGCTGAGCCAGTGTTCGAAGAGAGCCGCATCCTCTGTTTCGAGCGGGAGGAAGACCTCGTCGGGAAGGTTGGGTTGATGGTTGTAGTACTGGGCGAGGAAGGTTTCGACAACGACCGAGTCGGGTTCTTCGCTGTCGGCGGTGAGCTGGAAGTCCTGCCGTCCGATCAACACCCCCTGTCTGATCTGCATGACGACCGCTACCGCGTGGGAGCCTTCGCGGGCGACGGAGATGATGTCGCGGTCGACCATCTCCCCCACATCGACATTCTGTTTGAGCATGACCGCCCTGACAGCCTCGATCTGGTCGCGGCAGAGGGCAGCCTCCTCGAATTGCATCTGTTCGGACGCGCGGATCATGCGGCCGGTTAGATCATCGATCACTTCCCGGGGACGGCCGGAGAGTACCTTGATGACGTTGTCGACCTTACTGCGGTAGTCCTCTTGCGATTGCAATCCGGCACACGGCCCCTGGCAACGCTTGATGTGATAGTCGAGGCAGACCTGGTATAGTTTGCCCTGAGGATGCGGGATAGTGTAGTTGCAGGAGCGAACTTGGAAGAGTTTGGTGAGCAGCGCGACGGTCTGTCGCATATGGCGCGAAGAGGTGTAGGGACCGAAGTAGGTAGCGCCATCCTTCTCAAGGCGGCGGACGATCAACACCCGCGGGAAGGGTTCGTTGGTGGTGATTTTGATATAGGGGAAGTGCTTGTCGTCCTTGAGCATGACGTTGTATCGCGGTTTGTGTTCGCGGACGAGATTGGCCTCAAGGATGAGTGCCTCGACCTCGCTGGCAGTGACCATGAGGTCCAGATCGGCGACTCGGGCTACGAGGCGGTCGGTGCGCGGTGATGGCGTGCGGGCGTTCTGGAAGTACGACCGGACGCGGCTTTTGAGCACGCGGGCCTTGCCGATGTAGATGATGCGACCGGTATCGTCTTTGAACAAATACACGCCGGGAGCATCGGGCAGGTTTTGCAGTTTCAGCTTGAGGTTTTCGGTGAGTTTCTTCATGGCAAGAGCTATAACGCGCGGGGACGCCGGGGGTTCTCAGGGCGACTTGGAGGTATCGGGTTCGAAGCGGCGTCCGGCCACAAAGCGCTGTGCCCAATACTGCTCGCCGAGGCCGGAGATGATAACACCGCGCGACGTGGAGGCATGGACGAAACGGTGATTGCCGACGTAGATTCCGACGTGCGAGACCTTATGTCGGTCGGTTTTGAAGAAGACCAGGTCGCCGAAGTCCAGCAGGCTGCGGGCAATTGGCTGACCCTCGCGGAACATGTCGGCGACGGTGCGCGGGAGAATCTGGCCATTGTACTTGCGAAAGACAGTGCGGACGAAATCGGAGCAGTCCAGCCCCGGGTCATAGGCCGAGCTTCCGGAATACGGTTTGCCCAGATACTGCTGGATGATCAGGCCGAAACGGATGCGGTCGTTGGTGGTCGTCTTGCCCTCGGGTGGAGTCTCCAGCATGGGAGCATCGCCGCCCCCGCTCCGGTAGCGCGGATAGGGCGAACAGGCGCACAGCAGGAGGGACAGTATGAAGATGATGACAAGACGGGAGATCATGGTTTTGCTCTCACAGCCATTGAGCCAATGTGGGCAACGGTGGTCATGGCCGGTTACTTCTTCTGCGATTCCTCTGATACCGCTCAGGTGACTGTATGGCATGATGGGGGTGGTAATCAACAAAAACTGAGCGTTTTGGGGGACGCCGAGGTTCAGCCCCTTGTGAGCCACCACAGGTAAGCATGAACGAAAGGCGCGGCAAAGAGCAGCGAGTCGAACCTATCCAGCATGCCGCCGTGACCGGGAATCAGGTGGGAGGAGTCCTTAATGCCAATTGAGCGTTTCCACATGGACTCGACGAGGTCTCCGAGCTGACCGAAGACAGAGGCACCGACGGCGATCAGGAGGACATGGTGTACAGGGACGAAGTTGAATTTCCAAGCATACATGACAATGCCGATGGCCAGTGCGCCAGTGATACCGCCTGTGAACCCGGCAACGGTCTTGTTTGGTGAAACAGTGGGTGCAAGTTTGCGTTTGCCCAGCCAGCTACCGATTCCCATGGCGGCGGTATCGCCGACCCAGAGCAGGCCGAACACGAAGAGCATGGTGTCTCCGCCGTTGAACGACCCGACCCCGAGACCGAGGTGCAGCACTTGCGGATACAGCAGGCCGATGTACACGACTCCCCATACAAGGTGGGTGTGGCGGGTGAACAGCTCCTGCGGGGTTTGGCGCCCCATACCGAGAATAGCGCCGGAGAGAAGGAAGAAGGCGGCAACAACTGGTAAGGTGAGCATGACGGCGGGCAGGGCGGGGTCATCGTGCGCCCGAAAGTGCAGATACATCGACAGCACAACTGCGGCCTGTGCCAGCCAGAATTGCCAGTGGGAGAGGCCGATGCGTTCGGCACGGAGGAATTCGGTCATGGCGATCAGGGCAAACAGCAGAATCATGGCGAAAAAGGGCGTGCCTCCCTGGTAACTGATCCAGAGAATCAGGGGGATGAAGACAATGGCGACAGCAATACGAGCGATGAGGTTACGGCTCACTGGTCGGCTCCTGCGAGACACGGCCGAAGCGGCGTTCGCGACGTTGATAGGTGGCGACGGCCTCGAAGAGCTTCTCGCGGTCGAAGTCGGGCCAGAGGGCCTCGGCGATGAACAGCTCGGTGTAATGGGTTTGCCACAGGAGGAAGTTCGAGAGGCGATGTTCGCCTGAGGTGCGAATGAGCAGATCGGGATCCGGCAGATCGGCAGTGTACAGGAAGCTGGAGAAGGTTTCCTCGTCGATTTCGGACAAATCGAGGATTCCGGCGCGAACGGAGGAAGCGATGGCTTTGACGGCATCGAGTATCTCACGTCTACCGCCGTAGTTCAGGGCGAGGTTGAGGACCAGGCCGCGGTTGTCGGCGGTCAAACGAGAGGCCTCTCGCAGGACATCCTGTTGCGACTGAGGCAGGCCGTTGACGCGGCCGGTGGTGACCAGTTTGACATCGTTCTGCATCAACTCGTCGAGTTCCCTGAGTGTGGTGCGTGCCAGCAGTGACATCAGAGCCTCTACCTCATCGCGGGGACGTCGCCAGTTCTCGGACGAGAATGTATACAGCGTCAGGTAGGCCACCCGGATTTCGGCGGCGGCTTTGACAACCCGTTTGACGGCCTCGACGCCGGCTTCGTGGCCGAAGGTGCGCGGCTGGTTGCGTAGCGCCGCCCATCGGCCGTTACCGTCCATGATGATGGCAATATGGCGCGGGATCCTTTCCGGGCGAGCCAGAATCTGTGTTTTGAGTATGTCGGCGGCCGTATCATTCATGAGCGTCTCTCTTGTCAGATTCGCAGCAAAGTACGCAGAGGACTGGCTGCTGGCAAGTAACAAGGTGCGTGATTTCGCGCTACCAGTCGATGCGGAAGTTATCGATGGTGGTGATCCGGCGATGGTGCTCAGGGAACAGCACGCCGATCTCGGATACGTGGTCGGTTATCGTGTCAGGGAAGACAAAGCTGCCGGCCTGCAGGGTGAAGGAATATGTCTGGGAGAAGCTCTCCCGGGTGCTCTCGGACGGATAGGACAGGTGCAGACGGTGCGGATAGTGGAAATCGCGATTGATGATGGCCAGTCCGACGGGGCGAGGGTCGTTGAGGGAGTCGGTATCGAAGCCGATAGCGAGATCGACGCCGCCGGTGTCATTGGGGAAGAAACTGAAGGCATAGTCCATATCCATAACGTTGGGCGCGAAGAAATCGAGATCATCGAACCTGTTGGCTGTCTTGATATCGACAATCTGGCTGTCCAGCTGGAAGCCCGTGAAGTAGTAACGTGCAATGAGGGTATCGGAGTGCACGACTTTGCCCCGCTCAAGCTGTTCGTGGCGGCAGAAGACATCGAAGGAGTAGCGCGAGGAAGCCAGCAGCGAATCAACCGCACTCATGACTTTGGCCGAACTGGAGGTGTAGAAAGTCAGGATGCGGTTTTCCTGAGCCTGAGCCGGGGGCACTGCCACTGTCAGAGACAGAGTAAGGGCAACCAGGGCCGTGCAAAGTGTCGCGAGATTTTTGTTTGACATCAGTTCCTCAACATCGTTACCCTATTATCAGGAGTCAAATGCTTTCAGGCAATCTGCTCTCTCTTTGTATACGAAGTCAATTTTGGAAATATCCATGTGGCGTTGGCCTTTCGGGGGGGAGGTCGGCAACCATACGAAGGAGGATTTGCATGTTAGTTAAACATGTGCTTGAGAAGAAGAAACGTCCCAATGTCACTGTTCGTCCGGAGGCCTCGATCAAGGAGGCCATGGAGTTGCTGATGACGAACAAGATCCGGTGCCTGCTGGTGGTCAATGAGAACACTGATCTGGCGGGGATAATCAGCGTGACGGACATTTTCAAGGCGTCGTATCATGCTCCGGGCGACTTTCGGGAGAAGGCGGTCAGGGACGTGATGACGTCCGATGTCATTGTAGGGCTGATGGATGACGAGGTGAGTTACATCGCCGGCGTGATGACCAAGAACCGCATTCGGCATATCCCAGTGATGGACAACAAGAAACTGGCGGGGGTCGTGTCTTCGGGTGACATTCTCAAGGCTCAGGCCGAGCACCACAAGGTGGAGAATAGATACTTGCGAATGTACATCGAGGGGACGCACTCGGGCTAAGTCGGCTTCGTCAGGCACCCGCATTGCTGAATAGACAGCGGAAAGCCCGAGCAAGTGCTCGGGCTTTTTGTTCGATTATGGAGATATCTGTCGGGGCCTGCCGCTCAGACTTCCAGGAGGTCCTTTTCTTTGCGCTCGAGCAACTCATCAATCTTTTTGATGTTCTCGTCGGTGTACTCCTGAATCTGATCAAGGGCGTCGGCCTGCTGGTCCTCGGAGATCTCTTTGTCCTTCTGGGCCTTCTTGGCGGCGTCGTTGGCTTCGCGTCGGGCATTGCGTACCGCAATTCTGCCCTTTTCGGCGATGTCCTTGCATTGTTTGACGAGTTGCTGGCGTCGCTCCTCGTTGAGAGCCGGAACGGGAATGCGAATCGTCTGTCCGTCGGCGGAGGGGTTGAATCCGAGATCGGCGACCTGGATGGCCTTGATGATATTGCCGACGGTAGACTTGTCGTAGGCCTGAACTACCAGCAGACGTGGTTCGGGGGCGGTGACGGTTCCGAGCTGATTCAGAGGCATGGTTGAGCCATAGGCCTCGACGCGAACGGAGTCGAGCAACTGAGGTGTAGCCTTGCCTGTGCGGACTGTTGAGAACTCGCGTTTGACGGCCTCGACGCTTTTTTCCATCTTGTCTTTGGCTTCTTTGTACAATGCATCCAGCATAGTCAGTCCTCTATCGCTGCAGGGTTACGGTCTTTTTCAGGATATCAGGGTGCCGACATCTTCACCCAGAACAACCCTCCTGAGATTCCCGCGCGTGTGCAGATTCACGACCCGAATGGGTATGTGATTGTCCATGAGAAGCGAGATGGCAGTCGAGTCAAGCACCTTGAGGCGTTTGGTCAGCACTTCCATGTATGAGATTGAGGGGATGTACTGAGCATCGGCAATCTTGCGGGGATCGGCGGTGAAGACGCCGTCGACGTTAGTGGCCTTGACGAGTACCTCGGCCCCGACCTCAATGGCCCGCAGGGCTGCGGCCGTATCGGTGCTGAAATAGGGGTTGCCGGTGCCGGCGGCGAGGATGACCACGCGGCCTTTTTCCATGTGGCGGGTGGCGCGGCGCCGGATATACGGTTCGGCGAAGGACTCGGTTCGGACGGCTGACATGACGCGAACGTAGACGCCCATTTGTTCGAGGGCATCCATGAGAGCCAGCGAATTGATGATGGTTGCCAGCATGCCCATATTGTCGGCTGTCACGCGGTCCATACCGCGCTCGGAGGCAGCCAGACCGCGGAAGATGTTCCCGCCGCCGACGACGAGGCCGACTTCGAGGCCCAGATCGCGAACCTCGCGAACCTCCTGACAGATGCTTTCGACTGTTTTGGAATCGATGCCGAACTGCTGGGGGCCCATGAGGGCCTCCCCCGACAGCTTGATAAGAACTCGTTTGAACAGAGGCGATCGTCCGTCTGAATCCATAGTGCTACTCTCCAAGGCGGAAGCGAGCGAAGCGCGAGACGCGGATGTTCTCCCCGAGGGAGCCGACTGTCTCCTTGACGAAGTCACCCACGGTTTTGTCGTTGTCCTTGACGAAGGGTTGTTCAAGCAGGACGACTTCGGCGTAATACTTCTCGATACGCCCGTCGACGATTTTGTCGACGATTTTCTCCGGCTTGCCCTCGTTGAGGGCTTGCTGACGGTATATCTCGCGCTCCTTGTTGATCATGTCCTGGTCGACCTGATCGCGGTCGACACATGTGGGTGCCGAGGCGGCGATATGCATCGCGAGGTCGTGAACGAACTGCTTAAACTGGTCGGTACGCGCGACAAAGTCAGTTTCGCAGTTCACCTCGAGCAGCACCCCGAGTTTGTCGCCGGGGTGAATGTAGCTGGCAATGACACCTTCCGCAGTGGTGCGGCCCTCTTTTTTGGCAGCCTTGGCGGCACCGCGCTCACGCAGCACCGTTACGGCCTTTTCGAAATCGCCGGCGGCCTCGGCCAGAGCGCTCTTGCAGTCCATCATACCGGCTCCGGTCTTCTCCCGGAGGTCTTTGACCATTTTCGCTGTAATTTCCATGAGATCGTATACCCGTTTCGCTGGAGCTTAGTCTTCGTCTTCTTCCTGGCGCTTTGCCGGAGTCTGTCGCTTGGGGGTATTCGCCGCCGGAGCAGGCGAATCGTCGTCATCAGTTTCTTTATCCTGGTCCGGCTCATCAGCCGCGCTGGAGTAGGTTTTCACGGGGACTTCACGCTCCTTATCGAGCGTCGCCTCGATTTCTTCCTGAGTGACGCTGTGCCTCGCTTCCACGGCAGCGTCAACGAGCCGCCTGAGCAGCACGCGGATCGACTTGATGGAGTCGTCGTTGCCAGCGATGGGGAAGTCAATCGGGTCAGGATCAGCATTGGTATCGATGATAGCGACGATGGGGATGTTGAGCTTATTGGCCTCGGCGACAGCGATCTTCTCTTTCTTGGCATCGACAACTACCATCAGACCGGGCAGGTAGTTCATCTCTTTGATACCGCCAAGAACTTTCTGAAGTTTCCCGGCGTCGTTTTCGATCCGTGAGCGCTCCTTCTTGGTGAACTTCTCGAGGGTTCCGTCCTCAGCCATCTGCTCAATGTCCTTGAGCTTCTTGATTGAATTTTTGATGGTGTTGAAGTTTGTCAGCATGCCGCCAAGCCATCGCTCGGTGACGTGGAAGGCGCCACAGCGAGGAGCCTGTTCCTCGATAACAGTCCTGGCCTGTTTCTTGGTGCCGACAAACAAGATGGGGCGACCGCGCTGGATGACTTCCCGCACCTTCTTTTTGGCCTGTTCGAGGGCGTTGACGGTCTTCTGCAGATCGATGATGTAGATGCCATTGCGAGCCGCGAAGATGAACGGCTTCATCTTGGGGTTCCAGCGGCGGGTCTGGTGCCCGAAGTGTACCCCGTTTTTGAGTAGTTCCTGGATTTCCGGAGAGACCATGAAGGCTCCTGAGGTTTGGGTTAGACATCACCCCGGAGTCGTCCCGGATCGTACCCGCATTGGCGGGACCCACAATCCGGTCGGCCGGGACTGTTCACTCGCTCCGCTTTTAGCGGAGCAAACATCTTCACAATTAGCGCTTCGAGTACTGGAAGCGTTTGCGGGCCTTGGGCTGGCCGTATTTTTTCCGCTCTACCTTGCGGGAGTCAACGGTCAGCAACCCGGCCTTGCGCAATGTCGGTCGTACGCTCTCGTCCATGGCGGCCAGGGCGCGGCTTAGTGCGAGTCGAATGGCGCCGGCCTGTCCCGAAAGCCCGCCACCATTTGCCTGGCAGCGGATATCGAGGCGACCTGTCATCTCGAGCGCCTCCAGCGGTTGTCGAGCATAGGCGACGAGCGTCTGACGGGTCAGATACCGATCCATGGGACGGCCGTTGATGTGGAACTCACCCTTGCCCGGGGCGATCGCGACTCGCGCGACAGCATCCTTACGACGACCGGTTGCGGCGAATGTGTTTTCAGCCATGCGTAATTATCTCTTCAGTCCACCTTAAGTGGTTCAGGTTTCTGCGCCGAGTGCGGGTGTTCCGGACCGGCGTAGACATGCAGTTTTTTCAACATCTTGCGACCCAGGCGGTTCTTGGGGAGCATCCGACGAACAGCCGCCTCGAACGTCCGTTCGGGACGTGTCCGCATTTGCCGTTCGAAGGTTGTCTCGCGCAACCCACCGGGGTAGCCGGAATACCGATAGTACTTCATCTGACGGGGCTTGTTGAGGCCCGTGATCCGGACCTTGTCGGCATTGACGACCACCACGTGGTCGCCGGCGTCGAGGTGCGGGGTGAATATCGGTTTGTGCTTACCTCGCAGAACTGTGGCTACCTTAACGGCACAGCGGCCGAGGATAGCATCCTGCAGGTCGACGACCCACCACTTGCGGCGGTTCGGGTCGATTTTCGGCATAAAGGTTTTCATCGTATATTACCGTATCCCGTACATTTAGCGGATTACCGTACCTTCAAGAGCCACCAAATATACCAAAAAGGTCAAGCTTGTCAAGGAGATAGTCCACGAGATAGTCCAAAAAAGCGACCATTGGTGCGCTGCCTGTGGTATTAGATTATCAGATCGGCATTCGGCCCAAGTTATTTAGCGATCGGCAGATAGCGCGATGATGCGGGCATCGAACGCACGAGGCGCCCCGTTGCGGGGCGCCTGAATCAGAAGTGCTTTCGGAGATATGTCAGGCCTGCGGTTCACAACGAAGCAGTTCAGATCAGAGCTTGCCGACCAGATCCATTCCCGGCTTGAGGGTGGCCTTGCCCGGTTTCCAGCTTGCCGGACAGACCTCGCCACCGTGCTCGCGGACGAACTGGGCGGCCTGGATTTTGCGCATAAGCTCTTCGGCCGAGCGGCCGATGGAATTGTCGTTGACCTCCCAGGACTTCAGGGTACCGTCGGGGTCGATGATGAACGTGCCGCGCAAGGCGAGCCCCTCCCTTTCGATCATCACACCGTAGTCACGTGAGACCTGACCGGTGGGGTCGGCCAGCATCGGAAACCGGATCTTTCTGATTGTTTCCGAGGTATCGTGCCAGGCCTTATGAGTGAACTCAGTGTCGGTCGAAACGGAGAGTACCTCGACGTTCATCTTTTGAAACTCGTCGTAGTAATCGGCCATCTCGCCCAGTTCTGTGGGGCAGACGAAGGTAAAATCGGCCGGGTAGAAGAACAGCACCACCCATTTGCCCCTGTAGTCATTCAGGCTGACCCTGGTGACATTGCCGTCATGGTAGGCGTTGACCGTGAATTCCGGAGCAGGTTCGTTAATTCTCGGCATAGTGTCGCAGCTTCCTTTCGGTGTCAGGTGTTGTGGTTCATTTCGAAGATAGGTCATTTTCATCCACTAAAGCGATTCCGGGCGGGAAAGGTTCCGAGTTTTCGGGCCGTATCCGGGATTGGACGACATGTGGTTCAGCAGGTGACGAAAACGGCCGATACTGTCAATGAAAGAGTGTGTTCGGCATGTAACTGACAAGGAGACGAGATGGAGACGTACCTGAAGCTGTTCGAGGAAGCCATAAAGACGCAGGCAAAGGCGGTTGGGCAGAAGCAGGCCTTCGAACTGGCGAGGAAGGCTGGTCTGGGGGTATCCAAAGATGGTCATATCGTCAGTTGCACCGGCAACCCGCAACTGGTCTTACTGCGACTGGTCAGGCATTTCACGGCCGGGGGCAACCTCGATTCATTGTTGTCGTGCATGCCGCTTCTTGACAAAGTTATGAACACGCTGCCGGATGAGCCGCAGGAGGAGACAACCGTCGAGGCAGCCGAAGCGCCGGGGCGCGCTTAAGCGGATGGCGCCTGTTGCCGGGCCCTGCTGGTCAGCAGGCTGAGTTTGTATCGCGGGTCGTACCTTCCTTTGGCCGAGCAGCGACCGCAGGAGGCCATCACCAGGCGCTTGTGTCGCGGGTATCTCTGGCCACATTCTGGGCAGACATAGACGTATTTTGGGGGCTTTTGCAGGGACGGATGTGAGCGGGCTTTCAGCGAAGCCCCGATGCGCCGGGCCTCGGCCTTGAAGGCGGCATCGTGGCGGAAGTGACGAATGTGGATCATCTCGTGCTTGAGCGTGTCCTCGAGTTCATCCGGGAACAGCATATGGTATTTGCAGCCGATCTTGATGACGCGCCTGGCGGGGGTGTAGGACCCGGCGCTGGTCATTCGGTTGGAGTACTCGATCTTCACCGGCGGCAGGGCGCCGTCGAAGTACTGCCAGTTGATGCGGTCGAAGAGGCTGTACAGCTCTTCGACCGGGGGGAGTGCGGGCCCGGGTTGCCGACCCTGCTGTTTCTGACGGTAGCGTTCCTGCTCATGGCGATCGCGGGTCAGCAGGTCCTGCAGGCGCGTGTACATAGTGGCCGGCGCAGGCGGTTGAATCTGCTCGGTCTCAAACAAGTTGTAATTGAGGGCTCTCAGCGCGTTTTTCTGTCTCCTAGTGGCCGGCATAGTGCTGCGGTCTCATCTTTGGGTGTTGCCAGTATGTAATTGATCGGCGAGTATCGTGGCAAGGTTTATCAGATTTCCGCGACACAGGTTGACAACTCGATCATGAGCGGTGTCTTTTTCCCGGCCTTATGCCCTGATCTGTGATGTAGGCCGATACCAGTTCGGCGGGGGTAATGTCGAAGGCCGGAGCGTAGACTTCGACGCCCTCGGGAGCGGTCAGTCTGCCGAACCCACGCGTGATTTCATCGGCGTGGCGCTCCTCTATTGGGATCTCATCACCGTTGACGAGGGACTCATCGAAAGTCGAATATGGTGCGGCAACATAGAAGGGGATGTCATGGTGATGGCAGGCAACGGCCACGCTGTAGGTACCGATCTTGTTGGCGACATCGCCCTGGGTGGTGATCCGGTCGGCTCCGACGATGGCGAGGTCAACGCCTCCCTGCCGCATGAGCATGGCTGCGGTGCTGTCACAGATCAGTCGGCACGGGATACCGGCCTGCATCAACTCCCACGCGGTCAGGCGTGCTCCCTGCAGCAGCGGGCGGGTTTCATCGGCATAGACGAGTATCTGCTTCCCCTGCTGGTGGGCCGTGTAAATGACGCCAAAGGCAGTGCCGATACCGCCGGTGGCCAGCGCCCCGGTGTTGCAGTGGGTGAGGACACGGGCTTTGTCGGGAATCAGTGCTGCACCATGTTCGCCCATAGCCCGGCATAAGTGTCGGTCCTCGGCGTGGATGGTCTCGGCCTCGTTCCACAACAGCGCCACTATGGCCTGGTGGCCCTGTGGCTTCTCCTGGCGCAGGCGGGTGGTGACACGGTCGACGGCCCAGCTCAGGTTGACGGCGGTGGGGCGGGCGTTTCTGATTTCGTCTGCAAATGGAGGCAGATCGTCAATGCCTGCGACATTGTTCCTTTGAGCGGCCAGCGCGAGGCCGTAGGCGGCGGCTATGCCGATAGCCGGCGCTCCGCGAACGTCGAGACACTTGATAGCGGCAATGATATCGCGGTAGTCATCGAGATCGTCGTAGTGAACCTCCGTCGGGAGCAGTGTCTGGCGCAGGAGGCGGACCTTGTTATCGATTCGTTGCAGGGCGTTGACCATGAGAGTTATTCTCCGATTATTTGCAGCACCAGCCGTCGCTTGCGGGGCTTGTTGTCGAATTCGAGGAAGACAACCTGTTGCCAGGTGCCGAGGGTCAGTTGTCCGGAGACAAAGGGCACAGTAATATCGGGACCGATCAGGGCTGCCCGCACGTGTGAGAAGCCGTTGCCGTCATGCCAGGTTTCATCGTGATGGTAGGGGCGATCCGAGGGGATGATGCGTTCGAAGAACTCGGGCAGATCTCTCTGCAGGCCGGGTTCGTACTCAATGGTTGTCAGACCGCCGGTTGATCCCGGGCAGAAGACGGTCATGGTCCCTGAGCCAAGGCCGGATTGCCTGACAGCCTCGGCCAGACCGCCGGTGAGGTCGACAATGTCGCCGGTGCGTGTCTCGCGAAGCTTGAGTTCCTGTGTTCTTACCACCGCATCTCCCTATTGCTTGTACACATAGCGTTTGACTTTCTGGGTTGACGTTTTCTCCAGTTCTTCCAGTTGTACACGCCACCGGACAATGCGCTTGAAGGGCGCCATCTCGGAATTAGCTCTGGCCACGGCGGCATCGACCAGAGGTTTGGAGATCTCGAGAGTCACCGACTCAAGGGGGATGTCCAGGGTCGCTGCGACGGCCTCGGGATCGGGTACAATGACAGCGCAGACATCCTCGCCGGAGGATTTCTCCGGTTTGTGGCCATAGACGACCGCCTCCAGGATGAGATCATCGGCAACCAGTTTTTCTTCAATCTCCTCAGGATAGATGTTCTTTCCGGCCGCAGAGACAATCAGGTTCTTCTGGCGACCAGTGATCCACAGGTGGCCATCGACCAGTCGTCCCAGATCGCCGGTATGAAGCCATCCCTGCTGGCGGACGAGGTACGAAGTTTCGGCGGGGTTGCCCCGATAGCCGGGAGTGACATTTCCGCCCCGGACACAGATTTCCCCGATACCGTCAGGGCCGGGGTTATCAATGCAGACATCCACACCGACCAGCGGGGGTCCGACCGACCCGAAGCGGATGTTTTCGGGCCGGTTGACAGCGACGACGGGTGAGCACTCGGTAAGGCCATAGCCCTGCATGAGGTCGAAGCCGAGCATGTTGAAGAACCGCGAGATATGGGGCGGCATGGCGGCCCCACCGGAGACGAACATGCGGATAGTGCCCAGCCCGGCCTTGTGTCGCAGGGACCGGAAGAGCGTTCTGCCCCACTTGCGCTTCATGGTCCATGTCAGTTCGGACAAGCCGTACAGGGAGTGAAACAGCGCGCGGCGAGGCGTCGGGGCTTTGGTAATCTTGCGGCGCATGGAGTTGTACATTTTCTCGAAGAGCAGGGGAACGCCACACATGATGGTCACTCGGTTCTCGCGTATGTCTTCGAGGATATCGCCTGACTTGAGGGAGCGGGCGTAGACGACAGAGGCGCCCCGTGTCAAAGGCGTGAGGAAGCCGCAAGTAGCTTCGAACGTGTGATGAAGCGGGAGAATCGACAGGAAAACGTCCTCAGGGCTGAAATAGAGCGAGTTGCAGATACACTGGATGTTGTTCAGCAGATTGGCGTGGGTGAGTTCGACTGCCTTGGGCAGCCCGGTGGTGCCGGAGGTGTAGATGAGGACGGCTGTGGGCGAAGGGTCAGGCAGGCGATCTGACAATTGGTCCTGACACAACGAACGCCAGTTGTTTTGTTGATCGGGTTCGAGACTGATCCATCGCGGTACATCGGGATGATCGGACAGTGTTTGTCCGAAGCGCGCGGAGGCGAAGACGACCTTCAGACCGGCGCGGCTGATAAGCTGGCGGATTTCGGACTGGCTGAGGTTGGCGTCGATCGGCACAACGGTGCCGCCGGCGGCAAGGATGGCCAGGTAGGCGATCGGCCACTCCGGGCGATTCTCGCTGAGCAGGCCGATCTCGGGTGGTTGAATCAGCTTGTTTGCCAACAGCCCGGCGGCAAGACGGTCGACGGCGGTCATCATTTCGGTATAGGTGAAACGTATCCCTTTGCCGCCGTAGCCTGTCAGGGCGGGGGCATGCGGCCGGGCCTCGGCGCTTTGTCGGATGGCCGTTACCAGGGACTTCGTGGCGTTGTTTTGGCGGACTGTTTTGGTCATTGATCGAAGTTAACCATATTGGTCGCCCAGATCAACCGTGATGTGTTTGGGGGTTGGCAAAGAGAAAGCCGCCGGACAGTTGTCCGGCGGCTTGCAGAATCTGGCCTGTAAAAGGTACCGGTAGTACTTAATCGGCATCCTCTACAGTGATGGTGGTGCTCAGCGTGATCTGACCGCGAGGATCACCGTCGGTGACCATGACCGTGTATTTTCCGGGGGCTGCCGGGGCGCGCCACTCGAAGCCGGTGGCCTCGCCGTAGGCATTTGTGTGCTGGACGGCTGTCGTCGGGTCAACCGACCCGCCGGTAGCGGTCATGGTCAGGGTGTGGTCACCGAGGGGGTTGCCGAAGCGATCTTTGATGAGGGCATCAAAGACAACGGTTTCGGCTGGACCCACGGTGGTGGCCTGGGCGGTCAGTTGTGAGTTGCCGGCATACGAGGTACCGGTAAGAATGGTGATTTCGAAGTAGCTTGACGCGAGACCACTCCAGAACTCGACAATGTCAACGGCGCCGATGCCGTCATCGACAGCGACGGTTGGATAGGAGCAGCTGTAGTCAACGTCGAGCGTCACCGACGTGATCCTGGCTCTGCCGGAGGAGGAGAAGCAACCGTCCTCAAGGGAGGTACCGGCGACCTTGAGCAGCGCGGCTTCTGCGTTCACCTTGGTGTTGTTCACCAGCGGATTCCAGTTGAAGTCGAAGCCGGAGATTCGAATGTTGACTTCGGTGGCGCCATCGGCAACGATGGTGGTGGGAACGCCGGTGACAACTAACGTGTCAGGGATGAACGAATTGAAGAAGATGGTCGAATCTCTGACCGTGCCGCCGGCGGTCTCGGCCCACACGATCACGCGACCGTCGTCTTCATTGAAGTTGGTGCCGGAAATCCAGGTCGTGAAGGCTTTGCCGTTCTGGTTCATGGTTCGGTTCTGATGCGACTTGACGATACCCTCGTCGCACGTGAAGTAGACAACCGTGGAGTCATTGACCGGGTTGTTGTAAATGTCGGACACGACCGCCACAACTTCAAGCTCTTCGCCGACGATATTCCACCACGGGACGTTGCACTCCTCGATGCCGACGACGATTTCATACGGCGGGCCGGCTGAAATCAGCACCTGGGTCGCGTTGGACAACACGCCCTCGACATAGGCACGGGTGCGGACGGTACCAGATGTGGTGCCGGAGTGAATCACGGTGGAGGCGACACCCTGGCTGTTGGTTACAGCGGTGGCCGTGGTGGCACCCTCGACGGTGCCGAGGTACTCGCCGCCGCCGGGGCTGTCAAGGATAGAGAATGTGACCACGATACCCTCGGGTACGGTGTTACCCCAGACATCGAAGCAACGGGCGCGCAGCCAGGATGTTTCCATGCCGCCGGTGGCCTGCACGGAGAGGCTCACGGAGTCGGAGAACAGAAAGATCGAATGCACATCGGCATCGGGGGCCAACTGCAGTGAGAACTCATCGTAGCCGGCGTAGGTATCATCGGTGACGGTAGCCCGCAGGAAGACCGTCCCTGCCTGGCTGCCGGCGGTGTATGCGACCTGGGCCAATCCGCTGCCACCTGACACGGTTGCCGAGGACGGGATCATACCGATGGCGTCCCATTGACCGTTGTTGTTGTAGTCGGTCAGGAGGCTGTCGATGCCGGCGGTCCAGTAGCCGTTACCGTCGCGGTCGACGAAGCGCTCACCGGCGGTCATTCTGACGATGGTGCCATCGGGGGCGGGGTTACCGCCACCGTCGCGAACGGCGACGGTGATCGTTGTCTGATCGGAGCCGTTGGCAGTCAGCAGGCTTGAGGCAGCCGTGAGGCTGATATTGCCGGTTCCGGCCTGGGCGTCCTGGGTCACAGTCAGCGTGATCTGCCGGGTAGCCACAGAGCCATCGTTGCTGGCGGTGGCGGTGATATTGATATAGCCGTACTCGCTGGGGCTGAACACCGTGGCGGCCTTGCCCTCAGAGTCGGTGACAACACTTGTCTGAGTGAACATGCCGGAGCCGTCGGGGGTGGCGGCAAACTGCACTTCAGCCCCGCCAACGGGGGTCCCGCCGTTGGTGACAGTGGCCTCGACGAGCGATGATTCGCCAGCGGAGAGGCTGGCCCTGCTGACGGAGATAGAGACCGATAGGGAGCCTCCGCCGGAGCTGTCTTTGGCCGACTCACAGCCGATCAGCCCGAGTCCGGCCAGAAGCAGAACAGCGACCGTCACCCAGATGCGGTTGGCAATCTTGTGTCTATACATGATTTCTCCTGCCTGTTATTTGTATCACATCATCTTCGTGCCGTCGGCCGGGCTGTCCCGGGGCGATGCTGTGGATCGAGGCAGCCGGGCCGCATGTGGTCATTCATGAAGAACCCTCCCTCCCGTAACAAGAGGAAGGGTTCGTGAATTCATCGATATCGCCAATCGGTATCAACCTTCCTTGTCCATGCCGACCGGTTTTCTTTCGGCGGCAGCCAGATTGCCCTCAACAATGGTCGGGGTGACAAAGATCAGGAGGTCACGGTTCTCGTTGCGAATGTTGGTGTACCTGAACAGATGCCCAAGTACGGGAATGTCCTTAAGCACCGGCAATCCGACCTCAGTCCGCACTTCGTCCTGAGTGGTCAGCCCGCCAATGACTGCTGTCTGGCCGTTGTTGACGATGACATTGGTCTTGGCATTACTGGTATTAATAATGACACCATTAGGATCGAACTGATAGGTCGAACGCTCCGGGGCGAGGTCCATGAGGATTTGGTTCTCGGCAGTGATGTGAGGCGTCACGGTCAGAATAGTGCCGACTTCCTCGAACTTGATGACGACATTGCCGGCCTCGTCAAACTGTTTGACGGGGATTTTCTGTCCCATCTGGATCTTGGCCTCTTTGTTGTCGACGGTGGTAATCTCCGGATGGGCGACGATGCGACCCTTGCCGGTTTGTACGATGGCCTCTACCACGGCGTCGACGTTCCAGCCATGCTGAGTGGCGAATACCCGATACTGCCCGGCAGCATCGGCGACGCGATTGCCGAAGCTTGAGAGGCTCTGGTCGTAGGTGCGCCCGGACTCAGAGCGGTAGGTGCCGCTTGCGGACCAGTCGATTCCCAGTTCCCTGAGATCCTCAGTATAGACCTCGAGGAGTTGCGCCGATATCTTGATCTGCCGTGAGGGGCGGTCCAATTCACGGATGTAGCGGATGACCTCATCGATATTGGTGGGGACTTCCTGGATAATGATCGAGTTGGACTGCTTGTCGGCTGTGGCCGTTCCGCGGGCGGTCATCAGGCCTTTGACAGCGGTGACGATATCCTGAGCAGTCGAGTTGGAAATCTCGATGATTCTTGTTTCGAGTCCTACCATCTCGCGCTGCTGGGCGAGGTGTTTCTCGCGCTCAGTGACCTCCTCGCGGTAATCCTCTGCGAGCAGGACTCTGAGGTACCGATCACCTTCGTCAACCACGGCCAGGCCGTAGGTGCGGGCGATGATTTCCATGGCCGTACGCCATTCAACGTCGCGCAGGCGGATGGTGACAGTTCCCTGAACCTTGGGTGCAACGACAACATTCACGCCGCCGTAGTCGGCCAGGAAGCTTAAGACGGACCGGATTTCGGCCGACTGGAACTGGAGGTTTTTGATCGGCTCGGTTGGATCCTGCTGCTCAACGGCGGGGACGGAGAACGCCATCGCCAACAGAATCAGCGGAATCCCTGCCAATCGCAAGATAGCTCGTAGCCTTGGTGTAGACATCGTCAACTCCTGTATTTCAGCTAAAACTCATCAAGTTTGAGGGCCACCGTGCGACTCCAGCCATACTCGAAGATCTGGAAGTACACGCGGTTGGGCTCAACGCGGAGCACATATCCGTTAAGCACCTTGTCGCCGGTCTTGAGGATGTAGCCGTAACCTTCCTTGTCCTCAAACAAGGCGCGGTTGGCGCCGTCATCGGCCTCGATCACGCCGACGAGGCGGAGGCCGTCGACATTGGCGATTCGCTGCTCGACGGGATTGTTGTGCGTTCGACTCTCATTTATCAGGGTCTCGAACGGGTCACGGTGGGCCTGGGCCCGATACTTGACCACGAGACGCTTGGGGAATTCTGCTACCAGAGTTCCCTTCATCTTCCTGGAGAGAACCGGATTGCGACGGAAGCGGGAAGTGGACTTCCGATCCTGACTGCTCTTGTCTGATTTGTCGACGGCGGAGTCAGTGGTGCGACTGTCCTGTGATTCCGAGCTTGCCGGTGTAACGGGCGTCTTGTCAGCGGATACCGCAGCGGGTTTGTCGTCGGCTTTCGCCGGTTTGTCAACGGCTGCGAGTTCACGGGAGGGTCGGATCGTCGCATCGGCAGATCGGTCAGGTGACTCGACGGCCATTTTGGGCTGAGGTTTCGCCGTGCGCGGCACCAGCGCCATATCTACAGAAGGCCCGAACGTCTCCCCCGGCTTAACAAGCGGCTTGGGAGGAGTTGTCTGAGGCTTAGTCTCGGTGGCCAAAGTCGGCTTCTTGTCTGTGGGCTTGTCCGAGACAACCGGCTTCTTGCCTGCACCGGCGACGTTGACGGTTTGATCCGCGGCCGACGGCTTGTTCGCGGGTACGGTCTGGTCCTGGTCGCTCTTGCCGACGTGAGGCTTGACGACGCTCTGCTGGGCAGAGGGCTTGCCAGTCGGGGAGTTCGATTCGGCGCTTTTCCGGTCCGCGGCCTTCTGTCGGGCCATTTTGGCGTCTGTCGGTTGATCGCTGCTTGAGCCGGCGAACTGTTTCTGCTGAGATTTCGGCGCCGCAGCGGGCAGCTTGGTGTCGTTGGCCGGCTTGTTCACAGCAAGGGTGGTTGCTTCCAATGGGGTCTCTGGCTTCGCCGCTTGCTTTGTTGTTATCGGGACAAGGGACATATCGACCGGCGGACCATAGAAGGGCAGCGATGCATTCGCTGTCGGATTCTGTTTGGAGTCGACGGTTTTTGGCGTCGGCTCGGACCTGGCCGGCGACAGACTGGACAAGCGGTCCTGTCGACTGGCCTTATTGAGCTCTTCAGCCGACTTGGCGGACTTGTCGGCGCTTTTGTTTGCAGGTGTAGATGCGGCGGCCCTGGACGAGGCGGCCTTGTCGTTGTTGTCAGTTGCCGCAAAGGCGAAGTACTTCTCTTTGGGGGACGCCTTTGGCGTCGACACCGGCCTGGGAAGAGGATTGCCGGTAGCGGTCCAGATCGGGAATTCCTTGCCGGCGTTGTCAGCGAAGAAGACGGTCAGGTAGCCCTTCTGGACATCGACGCGATATATTGAGGGTCGGCGCATATCGAACACGAGGCGAACGACCGGCACGGGGTCAGCGGCGAACTGGCTTGAGCGAATAGTTGTAATCGGGCAGGAAGGCAGTTCGGTGAAAGCCTTGCCGGGCAGATCGTGCACGGCGTTCTTGAGGTCGAGGATAACGCGGAACGGTTTGCCATCCCTGGCCTCGACCGTCTGATGGCTGTACTCCACCTCTCCGTCGACTGCGAGTCGGGCGCGCGTGAATCCGTCGCTGAAGGTGAGTTCAACGTCGGTCACTTTCGCCGACCAGGCAGATCCGCTGAGGAAGAGCAGTGCAGCAGCGAGTGTACAGATAGTCTTACGCATTGTCCCGGTCACCTCCTATATATCCAGCACGGTCAACCGTTCGTCTTCCTTGACGTAGTAAGTCGACAGTGTGAACTGGGCGGTCATGGTCTCTTTGTTACCGATTTCTTCAAGGTCGCTGCGGTCTTTGGACTTGGCCTTCTTGCCTATAGCGACCTGTGAGGTCTGTATACGCACGTTGTCAACATTGGTAATGAACGGGAAGTTGGCCACGTAGCTGATGAAGCTGCCGAAGTTGTGGTAGGTCCCGGTCAGTTCGATATCGAACGAGGCTATGTGATAGAACTCCTCGGTCCGGATGGGCCGGGGTTCCACTTTAGTGATCCTGGTACCCGTCAGTGACGAAGCTGTGTGCAGTTGCACCAGGAAGGACGGGATCTGCTTGACCTCGGGCAGAAGGGTCTCTATCTCTTCGTAGCGATCGACCATCTGCTGGTACTCCAGCTTGAGAGCGTCAAGTGACTTGGCCTTCAGTTCCACGGACCGGAGGTTCGTGGTAATCGACTCGAACTCCTGTGCCCTGGTGGATATCTGCTGGTCGAGGTCGGTGTAGACACGGGAGTACCAGAAGTAGACGATTATGAAGAAGGCCAGGACCGCCATTGCGATCTTCTGTGTTTTCGAATCCTTGAAATCCATGGCCGTGTTCCTTAGTTCAGGGTAGTGTGACTCACAGAGGGGCTTGACGACTGTTCCTCTTTCTGAGCCTGTGCCACCAGCTTCTGCAGTTCCTCATCGGACAGGTAGTGGACATTGCATGAGACGACGAACTGATAGACTGTTGACTTTTGCAGCAGTTCTTCCTTTGTGGCCTTCAGTTCGACATCATCGAAGTAGTCCGAGCGCATCATATTGATCATGAACGATGCCAGGGCGTTGAGGGTGAAGGAGTATCCTTCGATTTCTGCCCTTGTGACTCGCGGCCCCTTCTTACCTGGGGCGGGAGTGCCGGTCTCATTTGAGCTGCCTTTCTTTTTGGATGAGGCAGTCGCTTTCTTGTCGGAGTCCTCTTGCTGGCTGATCTTTTCGAACTCCTGAAAACGCCCGAGCCACACGAACTGGGGCACATTGCCGGCTATGTCTTCGAGCACCCGGACCCAGGTAGAGCGGTGGGAATCAAGGCGTTCGACAGCGGCCATGCGGTTGGTGATCTTCTGTTTCACATCGGTGAGGGCATCCACCATCATAATATCATTGCGCAGCAGTTCGGCTCTCTGGTGGGCCTTCTGGATGTCTGCCTGAAGATTCGACAGGCGATGCTTCTGGTAGAAGGTAATGCCGACGAGCATCAGCACTACCGCAGCCCCGGCGACGATGGCATACAGACCGGTCTTTCCAAATGAGAAGTCAAAGGTCCGTTTGCGGTATTCCCTGGGAAGTAGATTTATCTCAATCATGATGGCACTACCTCGTTTGCCGCATTGCCAGACCGACAGAGACGGTCAGCAGCGGAGCTATTTTTTCAGGCTGCAGGTACTGGAAGAGTTCCGGATCGTAGTCTATGTTTCTGAGCGGGTTGGCGATCTCCAGCGGGATGGTCAGTTTTGACTGCAGGAACTCCGGCAGATAGGGCACCAGAGAGCCACCGCCGGAGAGCACGATCCAGTCGATGTTCTCGATCTTGGACTGTGACTTGAAATATGAGAAAGCCAGTTCGATGCCCGATATGAGTTCATCGGTAGAGGAGATGATGGTTGCCTTGAGCATATCCTGGTCGATGGAGTCGCCCATTTCTCCCTTGATGGCCTTGTTTGCCAGCTCAGCGTTGAGGCGAAACTCGCGTTGGATGGAAGTGTAGATCTCGCGCGTTCCGGAGGACACGTCACGGGTCGAGTGATAGATACCATCGACAATGTACGTGATATTGGTAACATCGCAGCCGATGTTGACCAGTGCGGTGACGCGAGAGGGATCGATTTCATAGTTGTAGGAGTAGGCGTTGAACACGGCAAGCGCGTCATCGTCGACAATGACCGGCTGCAGGCCGCAGTCCTGGATTAGCTCCAGGTAGGTGCGCAGGTACTCTTTGCGCGCGGCAACGAGCAGCACATCCATTTTGTTCTCTTCGTCGTCGACTCGCACCACGTGGTAGTCGAGTGATACGTCTTCGACATCGAAGGGTGCCCGCTGTTCGGTTTCGAACAGGATGGCCTGTTCGGCTTCGGCTCCCGTCTTCTTACCGATGGTGAAGCGGTCAGTGATGACACCGTGACCGGAGATGGAGACGACCACCTCGTTGATTCGTGGATCGGTCTGATCGATCAGGGACTGGATGTTGAAAATGACGGCCTCGCGGTCTCTGATCTCGTCGGCGACGATCGCTTCCGGTGGGAGTTCGCGGATGCCGAGGGCGGCCACCGAGTGACCGTTCTTGCCATGATCCAGCTTGATCAGCTTGACCGAACTGGAGCCGATGTCAAGTCCGACAGTGCTCTTGCTCTTCCGTGAAAACATAAGCTGGTCTTTCGTATCTTTGGTATCTTCTCGTGTCTATACCTATCGGCTGATTCCGGTGACAGATTAAGCGCCGCACCAGAAATATCTGACCGGATCAATCCGCCATCGACACATCGCGACCGGTGTCGGTTTCTGAACAGATTTCGCCGCTACCTTGAGTATCGGTTGGAACGCCCAAACTCTTAATGTCGATTGACCAATGGCCGCTAACCTTGCCTAAACAGGACTGTCACAGGGTGTTTTTGCGAACGGCGCTGTGGGGGTTGAAAACAGGCAAAAGAGAGAAAGGCCCTCCGCTGGGTCAGGAGGGCCTCGGTCCCCGGATCAGACCCGGGGACATCGAAAAAGGACTATTGACGCTCGGCGCTAATAGTAGTAGGCCTCGTTGCGGACACGGCCGGTGGAGGCAAGGACGTCGATGGTGAACATGGCGAAGATGTGCGGTGTATCGGCCATCAACCAGATGTTACCGCCGCCCACGAAATGGGCGGTGCCGGACCGCTGGAAGACAAGCGTGCTGTTGTCCATATCGGTTGCCAGGTAATTGAATTCTGTCGGCAGGGTATCGACGCGCACAACGGAGTCACCGCTTTCGAAGGTGAAGTTTTCCGGGTTGACCAGGTCCTTGAACAGGGTAACAATACGGGCATCCTCATCGAAATGGATGCCGTAGGGCTGTTTGTCTGCGACCGCCATAGAGCGGGCGAGGCGGAGGGTTGAGATCACGTCGCGCTGGGCCGAAGTAGTGCGGATTCTGTCGGCCGCAGTCTGAAACTGAGGGACGGCCATGGCCGAGACGATACCGATGATAACGGCGGTTATCATCAGTTCGATCATGGTGATACCGCTTTGGGACTTCCACAGCTTGAGCATATCGTATTACCTCGTTTGAGGTTACTTGTCTTTCCTGTCCGGAGCGTTGCAGAAACCGTGCCCTCTGCAGCAAATCCTCGGCAGATAGCGGGTTTGGAATCTGACATTATGTCCGATAATAGTTTACGACATCGGGTCGGGGCACCTGAGGACGAAAAGGAACCATTGACACGGGGTCACTATTACGTATTTATAGGAGAGGCCCCATAGTTAGTTGGCCTGACTCAATTTACTCCCGTTGTCCGGCTCCCTGTGAAGGAGGACGGACTGGCCCGTTCGGGTCCCTGACCAGATGTCTTGAGCCAAACAGGAAAGGAAGCAAACAATGTACAACGTCGGCGTGCGTTCTGGAATCCTCCTCACAATCGTTTTGGTTGTCGTTCTCGGCCTGCCTGATTCAGGGTTGAGGGCTGCGGAGCGGCCATCCGATGTCAATATGCTGGTGGCTGAGCCGGTTGTTCGCGAGAAAGCCCCCCGGCCGGTGTCTGAGACAGCTCAGCAGTTTTTAGCCGAACAGGGCGGCGAACGCGTCCGTGTCTGGGTGTATTTCACAGACAAAGGTGTTTTCGGTAAGGAGGGGTTCGCTCGCAAGGCCAGTGCGACTGTCCTTAGCGACAAGGTGATGGCTCGACGTGCGAAGACCGGTACCGACCAGGTGCTGTTTATCGATCTGCCTGTCGTCGATGACTACATCGCGGCTGTGACCGAACTCGGGGGAGATCTGCGACGGGTGTCGCGGTGGCTGAATGCGGCGAGTTTTGAGGTCGATGCCGACAGGCTGGATGCTATCGGTGCGCTGGGGCATGTGGCGCAGATTGTGCCGGTGGCTGGATTTAAGAAGGAGTACGCTGAGGCGGTTTCAGTTCGAGTCGATGAAGCGTATGATCTGGCGTTGTCGGCCGACGCGCTCGAGTATGGAATCGCCAGCGGTCAGTTGGGGCAGATCAATGTGCCGGAGGCACATCAGGCGGGTCTTGATGGTTCGGGGGTGACGCTGGCCATTTTTGACACGGGGTACCGCAAGAGCCACGAGGCGTTTGCCAACCATTTCACTGATGGCCGGGTTCTGGCCGAATGGGACTTCATATTCGACGATGACGAGACGGCCAACGAACCGGGCGACGGTGACTGGAGCAGCCAGTGGAATCACGGGACGCTGATCTGGTCGGTTTCAGCCGGGTATCTGCCCGGGCAGATAATGGGCCCGGCCTACAAAGCGAGTTTTCTTCTGGCCAAGACCGAGGATGTGCGCAGTGAAACACCTGTGGAGGAGGATAACTGGGTGGCAGCCATGGAGTGGGCGGATTCACTCGGCGCGGATGTGATTACCTCGTCGCTGGGTTACTCGGACTGGTACAGCTATTCGGATTTCGACGGCCTGACAGCGACGACGACTATCGCCGCCAACACGGCCACCTCTCTGGGCATCCTGGTGTGCAACTCGATGGGCAACTCTGGTCCCGGTGCCGGGACGCTGTCAGCGCCGGCGGACGCGTTTGAGATTCTGTCGGTGGGGGCGGTGAATTCGAGCGGTACTATCGCCAGTTTCTCCTCACGCGGTCCGACCTATGACGGGCGCATGAAGCCCGAGGTATGCGCGCAGGGGGTGAGCACACAGGCCGCGACAGCGAGTACTGATGTGTCCTATGGTCCCGCCAGTGGTACCTCATTGTCGACCCCCCTGGTGGCCGGAGCGGCGTGTCTGGTCATTCAGGCTAATCCCTCCTGGCCGCCGCAACTTGTACGCGAGGCGCTGATGCAGACGGCTGACAATGCCGCCAGCCCGAACAACACGTACGGCTGGGGCGTGATCAATACTGCCGCCGCGACGGGCTACGGGGCCAGCATCTCGTCCGATACGACGTTCGGCGAGATTCCGCTCACGATTAATTTTGCAGGGTCTTCCCCGTTTCCGATCAGCGACTGGTACTGGGAGTTTGGCGACGGCAACACTTCCATCGAGCAGAATCCGATGCACGTATACACTGGGACCGGGGTGTACGACGTGTCATTGACGGTGACTTCGCTGGTCTACGGGAGTATCGAAACGACGCGGTCAGATTACATCATTGCCATTGCAGACACTGTGAGCTTCGTGTCCGACAGCGCCCTCGCCGGTGAGAAGGTGGTGATCAGTGTTGACATGGTGAATTCCCAACCGGTGGAGCAGCTGGTCATCCCGTTTACATTTGGTCCGGAAGTAAGCGTGCAACTGGATTCGGTAACGCGCGGTGCCCGGACAGCATACTTCGAGAGCTTGTCATTCCTTGGCTGGGACCCGTTCAACAGACGCTACGTTGTGTCTTTGGTCGCTGACAATGGTGGCGGGGCCGAGCCGCTTGCCGAGGGTTCGGGCGAGGTTATGCGTATTTGGTTCGGTATCGACGCTCTTGAGCTGGGCGGTATCACGACACCAATGACAACGTTCGACGGAACCCATACGCTGAAGGCGATGACCAACGGCAAGGAGTATCCGCCGGCGGTCATGGCCGGGTCGGTGGGCACCAGATATGTGTTGCGAGGCGATCTCAACCACGATTACACGGTCAACGTTTCTGATATGACGTACCTGATCAGCCACCTCTTCTCTGGTGGCCCGGCACCGGTGACAGTGCAGGCCGGGGACGTAAACAACGATCAGGAGATCAATGTCCAGGACATGACTTATCTGATCGCGTACTTGTTCAGTGGCGGTCCCGCTCCGGTGACGCCATAGGGCTTGTGCGAGAGGATCGCAGACAAGAGCATCACAAGTATCACATAAAACGAGAGGGCCGGCAGTCACACTGCCGGCCCTCGTCGTCGGAGATACCCCTTAAAACCGTCGTGCCGGCGAAGTTCGTGTTCGTGGCACGGCGGCGCCGTTGCAGAGGCTTCAGATCGTGAACTTGCCATTGCGGTAGATCACTTTGCCATCGGCAGTGATCTCCGAATCTTTCTTCAGGTCGCAGATCATATCCCAGTGCAGCGCCGACTTGTTCTTGCCGCCGCTTTCGGGGATGGAGGCGCCGACCGCAAGGTGGCAGGTGCCACCGATCTTCTCGTCGAACAGGATGTTTCGTGAGAAGCGCTTGATTTCGTAGTTGGTGCCGATGGCGACCTCGCCCACAAAACGCGCTCCCTTGTCCATGTTCAGCATACTGGTCAGGAAGGCCTCGTTTTTTGCGGCCGTCTCTTTGATTACCTTACCTTTCTTGAATTCCAGCCGGACGTCCTCGACCTCACGGCCGCCGTAGACGGCGGGAAAGCTGTAGCGAATGTGTCCCTCGACACTTGTTTCGAGCGGGGCGGTGAAGATCTCACCATCGGGGAAGTTCTCGGTCCCGCAGCAGTTGATCCACTTGCGACCCTTGACGCGCATTTTCAGGTCGGTGTCATTGCTGAGGATGTGCAGTTGATCGATCTGATTGAGGATTTTCACCAAGCGGTTCTGCTCTTTCTCGATCTTCTTCCAGTGCTTGACGGGATCGCCGGCGTGCACATGCCCGGCCCGGTAGACGAAGTCCTCATAGTCTGTCAGCGACATGTCCGCATCCTGCGCAGAAGAGTGAGTCGGGTACAGCGTACCCACCCAGGAGAGGTCCTTGTTGCCAATGCGCTTCATCAGCTTCTCGCTGAGTGGGCGCCGATACTGCTGGGCTTTCGCCTGCCGTTTGGGATCGATGCGACTGAGATTGCGCGTGTTGGTACCGCCCCAGATGTGGACGAGGGCGTCGATCCTGTCGACTTCCAGTTTCAGATTGGGCGCAATGAATTTCATCTGCTCCTCGGTAGCGTACTTCAGAAACGCCTCCTGAGCTTCGGGCACGATTACCTGCACGAAAGGGTTGGCGCCCAGTTTGATCGCCTGCTCATACACCTCAGTGATGAGCGGCAGAGTGGCCACCTCTCCCTGAATCTTGAGCCACTGCCCCTTCTTGAGTTTGACCGAGTAGTTCAGGAGCACATCGGCCAGCTTCTTGACGCGTGGGTCCATGGTTTCTCCCTGGTATCTGCTAAATGTCTGCTGAGTGTCTGTTTGTTTGCTTGCCCTGAGCAGCTTGGCAAGGCCTGATCACTTCCGACGAGGCGGCCTGCTCCAGCGCCAGCAAGTGGCGCTTCATGTGAAGGCCGCCGCCGTAACCTCCCAATCCATCGGCAGCAATCACACGGTGACAGGGAATGACCAGCGGCAAAGGATTGTGTGCGTTGGCCATACCGACTGCACGGGCGGCACCCGGCCGGTTCAGGGCGCGGGCTATCTGGCCGTAGGTTCGCGTGGCGCCATACGGTATGCTGGCCACCTCGTGCAACACCGAGGCTGCGAATTCGGTGACGCGCAGATCCAGTGGCACGGTGAAGATACGGCGCTTCCCGTCGAGATACTCCTCTACCTCCCGCTCAAGGTGATGGTCCCACCGGCTGGCGGGTCCGAACCCTCCTCCCGGGAACAATCGCCGGACTCTGTCCAGGAATGCCTCATGATTGCTTCCGGGCAGTGATACGAGACAGACGCCGACCTCAGTGGAGGCGCAGTGAAAGCCTCCGAGTGCTGTGGTGAACGAATGCCGGCTCAGGGTCATGCGTCCACCTCCGGTTCGGTCAGCGATGCCAGAGCGTCGGGGACATCGCTTATGGAATCGACCGTGACAGTGGGTTGGCATAGCTGCAGCCGCGCGGGATCACCAAAGGGTGAGCGCACGGCTATGGACGGCATGGAAAGAGCATGGGCGGCCTTGATGTCATTCTCGGTATCGCCGACCATGACAGCCTCGGCGGGTTCAGCCTGCATCCGTCGCAGCACCAAGTCAAGTATCTCAGGGTCGGGTTTGACCCGGGTGACCTCGTCTCCGCCGGCGAAGACTTCGAAATGCTGCTGCCAGCCGAACTTGCCGATGATACCCTCGATGTGGCTGCGAATCTTGGTTGAGGCGATCGACAGCCTGAGGCCTCGCTGCCGGAGCGTGTGAAGAGCCTGGTCGACCCCGTGGAGTTTGCGGGCAGAGGTTACGATGACTTCCCTGGCCCGGGTCTGGAAGTGACACCGAAGGTCCTCGTAGGGATGGTTGGTGAAGTCGGCATACATGACTTTGAGGGAGTAGCCAATGTAGGGCGTGATCTCGTCGGGGGACCGCGGTGGCAATCCCACCAGCTGCAGCGAGTAGTTCACGGCCTCCACGACGCCATCGGAGGAATCGATCAGTGTACCATCGAGGTCGAAGATGAGATACTTGATGCCGCTCAAAACAACCTGCTGACCTTTCCGGCGACCATCGGCAGGGGCACCTGATGTACGCTGTCAATGATGCCGAGGTTTAGCGTGGCCACCAAGATAGAGTAATCATCGGATGAAGTCAACGGCCACTCTCCTTGCAGCAGCAGTCGGGCGTTGCCACGGGCAAACACGGGGGCACCGTTGGCGACGACCACACCGGCAGAGATTTCGACAGCCTCGGCCGGCTGGCCCACCACCAATCCGGTGAGACGCCGGGCACCGGTATTGAAGCGAACCAGGTCGAACCGCCGGGGGAACTGATGGAAGACAGGGCGGTCAAGCACCGCGATGTCGACACGGTACGCAAGGGGGTTGGCGACGGCCAGGTCTCCCCTGCTGAGCACCGGCGCGAACCGGGAGTCATCGATGGTGAACAGCTCGGGTGAGTTACGCCACAGGAAGTTGCCGACTGCAGAAGGAGCCAGCAGTTGATAAGTCAGGCCGAGGAGCAACAGAACTGCGGCTGTGCGCACGTGCGGCCGGAACTGTTTCTGGCGTGTCCTGACGGTCTTGTTCAGATCAAAGAAGGTGAACAGGTAGAAGACGCCGGGCAGGGCCAGCAACACCAGCCTGGCCCAACTGGCCAGATGAATGAAGTACGTGACCACAAACAGCACAGCGGCAATGAGGGTTATCAGGAAGATGAAGACGCCGAACAGATATTCCCGCCAGAGGACATGACCGAGTCCTGGCAGGAGCAGGTTGAGCAGCAACGCGAATGTTCGACCTCGAAGGGCTTGCATAGCTTGGGACACGACTCCGATAAACGGTTTTGTGCAATTTCTGCGCAACCAACCGGGGGCGCAAGTTGTTTACAACATAAGTAACCGCGCCTGCACGGGTGCATGTTCTTTCAACGCACTCGGGGAGTGTTTTGTTACGCCGTTTCGGGCCCTTTTTAAGTACTAACCGATTTATGGATAAGCAGTTGCTAATAGAGGCGAGGGAACCAATCACTGGCGGCAACGAATTTGCAGCGGTAAACGTATAAATGTCAGGCTGATGCTGCAGCCCGTTTGAGATGGTCTCTTACTTGACTGAGTATCGGAAACTCGTACATTGCCGGCAGCATCACAAACTCGGATTGGAGGTTTCTTCCATGCTCCGCTTTACTGTGCAGCTATTTGGAATAACAGTGTTGTGCCTGGGCCTGATATGGTTCGTCGGCCAGGGCGAAGCCAGCGGTTTGGAGAACGAGACCGCGCCGGTCCTTTGGGCTGACACCGTGCACATCAACCTTGACCAGATCGAGGGGAACCTGTCGTCACAGTCGGAGAATCCGGCACAGAAGCGTGATGACTTTCTTCGCGATGTCAAGAAGTTGACTCATGTCGCCTTCAACGTGCGGAACAACTACATGGAGGAGATCGATTCCGAGGCACTGATCAAGGCTGGCATTCGCGGGATGCTTGAGGACCTGGATCGTTTCAGTGTGCTGATGGAGAAATCGCAGTATGACAATCTGATGGAGTCGACGCACGGCAAGTATGAGGGGCTGGGGATGCAGATCGACTCGCGTGACGACCACATTATCATTGTCTCGCCAATTGAGGGCACTCCGGCCTATCGCCGCGGGCTGCGTCCGGGTGATGTTATCTGGGAGATCAACGGCAAGTCCACTGAGGGGATGACCTCGGCGGACGCTTCCAAGCTGATGCGCGGCAAGGCGGGAACTGCGGTTAACCTGACTATCAAGCGCGCCGGACTGGAGAAGCCGATCGAGTTTGAGATTGAACGTGAGATTATCGAGTTGAAATCAGTCAATTATGCGGGCTTGATACCCGGGACGAATATCGGCTATGTCCGTCTTTCTCGTTTTGCGGAGGAGACCAGTCACGAGTTACGGGATGCCATTTCCGAGTTGGCGGCCCAGGATGTTGCTTCATTGGTTTTCGACCTGCGCTCGAACGGCGGTGGTCTGTTGGACCAGGCCAAAGAGACAGCCGAGCTGTTTCTGGGCTCGGGCAAGGAGATCGTGTACACGAAGGGCAAATATGATCACTCGGAGCGCCACTATGTTTCTGACAAGCCAGCGCTGCTGCCAGAGGATATCCCGCTGGTGATCCTGGTGGATCAGGGCACAGCTTCAGCCTCCGAGATCGTTGCCGGAGCGGTGCAGGATTGGGACCGCGGGTTGATAGTCGGCAACACGACGTACGGCAAGGGGCTGGTGCAGCAGATATTTCCGATTTCCAATGATGGCGAGATCGCCCTCAAGCTCACTACGGCCAAGTACTATGTGCCGTCGGGCAGGTGTATTCAGAAGCCGGAGACCCAGGCCAAGCGCGGTAGTCGCGCCGCCCGCGATCTGGAGGAGGACGACGAGTCTGAACCCAGCGACAGTCTTCGGATTTCCGAGGGGGAGGTTTACTATACCAATGGTGGTCGAATAGTCTATGGTGGCGGTGGTATCATTCCGGATGTCGAGGTGGATCGGGAGCTTTGGAAGCCTATCGAGATCAATCTTGAGCGCCAGTCGATGTTCTTCGACTTCGCGGTGAAGTACGTGGCCGATCATCCCGACCTGACAGAGGACTTCGAGGTCACCGACGAGATGGTTGAGCAGTTTCGGCAGTTTGTCCGCGACAAGGAGTTTGATTACACGAGCACGCTTGAGGCCGCTTACGAAGATCTGCTGAAGACAATCGAACAAGAAGAGAAGAGTGAGGTCTTCGGGCCGATCCTTGACAGTATGAAGGCACGAGTCGAACTGGAGAAGCAGGCGGACTTCGATCGCTCGATTGACTACATCAGGCGGACGATCAAGCGCGAGATAGTCGCTTCTATTGCCGGGGAGCGCGGTGTCTACCGGCATGTCATTCTTCCGACCGACAAGACAATTCGGCGGGCCATAGAGATTCTCCAGTCGGACGGTGAGTATACAAGGCAGATGACACTGGGCGTGGAGAAGCCGACACTCAATTAGGCAGCCGGGATGACCGTCAGCAGCGCGTGAGGGCGTGTGTGCGGTCGACGAATACAGCAGGCGATGTCACTGATGGTGGCATCGCCTTCGTTATGGCACTTCTTGTTGTCCTGTCAATGACTCAGAGTACGATCCATGTCTCGCACTTGCTGGAGATACCACCAGACAGGGCTGCTACTGAGTGAGGTCGGAGTCCTCATCGAGAACCGGGTCAGCTGCTTCCGAGTCGTAGTCGAGTTTCAGGGAATCCGCCTCGAATCGTTTCAGAAGCCACATATCATGTTCGTACACCCACGAAAGCAGAATCGGTCGATCCCGCTGCGCAAGGCTGTCCATGATGTAGCATTCAACGAGTGCCTTGTTGTGAGTGTAGTTGTACTGGCAGGATCCGAACTGGACAAAGGGGAAATCACCATCGGGGCCGTAGACAAGGCTTAGCAGGGAATCGGAGGTCTGAGCGTGAGTCCTGATCTTGAGCGACAACAGCGAGTCGATAGCGGCCTGATTCTGATTCTTAACGGCCTCCTGAAGCATGAACACGCGCTCTCTGAGTACGGGGATCTGGTCCCGTGACGGGGTTCTCTCTTTACCGCATCCGCCGGCAACGGCGAGTGCGACCAGGAGTATCGGTATCCACAGGTTCTTGATCATATTACTTCCACCCAAATTCAAAGGCCTCGAACTTGAACTGGCCGTTGCGGCGCCGTTCAATGACATCATCGTCAAGCAGCTTCTTCAGGGTGCGGGTAGCGGTGAGGTTCCAGACATACCATCGATAACCCAGTGAGACCCTGGCATGCTGGTTATCGCGCGCCACTCTCTGGATTTCAGTGTGTAGCCGGCTCAGGTGCGGCTGGATACCAGAGGAGAGTGTAGCTGTGGCCTCGCGCACCAGCAGGGTGTCGATGATAAAGGCTTCCGGTACATAGTCATTGTCTATTTGATAAGAAACTCGTTGTCGCTGCTGTCCTTTGCGAATGAAGTCATCCTCGCACACCACTACGGGCAGTTCGTCGCCATAGAGTATGCTCACCGACGGACCGGTATCCTCCTCGTGATACAGGTGCGTGCCGAGGAAGTAGTCGCCACCCTGGACGGCGTACATGAAAGGTCGAATTCTTGCGTTGCACAGATCGGTGCCGCGGAAAATCCGCAAAGGTCGGCCATCGGTGATGAACTGTGAACCAAGATCATACCACAGCAGCAGCGCGGCTATGACGGGGTACTTATGGTAGAGCACGGTGCCGCCGTGGACGAAGTTGTTGGTGTCCTCCGGCAGTTTGCCCTGAGCCTCAAGGGCTGCCATCAGGCTGTCGTAGCGGGGCAGGTTACGGGTGATGACAGCCGCGAGGGAATCGGCCATGCGGTCGGCGATCGGGCGCAGTTGCTTCGCCTCGCTGACCGTAATCACAGGGAAGTCGGTCTTGTAGGCGCCGCTGCCGGTGCTGAGCACATAGAAACGGCCCATGAATTCGCTGATGGTGTTGGTGACGAACTGGACATCACACTCGACGAGATCCGCTATCTGCTGAGGCGTCAGGCCCTCTGTGATCATCAACAGCAGGATGCGCGAGAAGTCGCTGTCGAAATCGGGATGCCCGTTTACTCGCGGGGGCAGGTCGATACGTTCCTGAAGATATGGCATGACAGCATCGGGAACGTGATACTGCAGAAAGAACGGTTGTTCGTATATTTTCTGGTTGTCGAAGACGGGGTCGAGCGTATCCACGACATCGTATATCTTCACGGTCGCTTTCGCCCTGCCGAAGTTGCCCGGCACGGATATCTCGGGATTGATCGTGACGGTTTCATGGTCGAAGATGAGGTAGTTGGTTCGGGCCGAACGGCTCGGGCTGAGGTAGGATCCCTCGAATTGCATCTCCGTAACAACTGAGATAGTCTTGTACTGGTCAGAGGTGTTGGTAACCGTAAACGAGGCCTGCTGTGTACCCCACCTGAGATTCGGGAGTTGCACGTCAGAGACTACCAGATCGGCGCTTTTTGCCGGCAGACCACCACTGATGAGAAGCACGGCAGTTACCAGAGTCCAGACACGGTGCATTCTAAGCTCTCCTGATTGCATGTTTGGCTGCCAGTTGGCCGCAGGCGGCATCGATATCCTGTCCGCGGCTCTTGCGGACGGTCACGGCCGGCGCGCGGGGATACAACTGCCGGGCGAACCAGTCCACTTTGTCATCCGAGGGGCGCCTGAAATCAAGCCCCTCGATGGGATTATAGGCCAGCAGGTTTATTTTGCAAGGAATTCCCTGAATGAGCCGCGCGAGTGCCTTGACATCCTCCATGGTGTCGTTGAATCCCTCGAAGAGAATGTACTCGAATGTCACGCGGAAACCGGTGGTGTCGGTATAGTAGCGGATCGCCTGCATGAGCTTGTCGAGCTTGAAGGTCTGGGCGATCGGCATGATGCGCTCTCGCTTGGCCTGATCGGCAGCATGAAGACTGATGGCCAGGCGCGTCTTCAGGCCGGTATCGGCCAGCTTCTTGATTTTAGGCGAGACCCCGGAGGTGGAAATGGTGACTTTTTTGGCGGCGTGTCCCAGGCCGAGGGAGTCGGTGACGATTCTCAGGGCCGCGACGACATTGGCGAAGTTCATCAGTGGCTCCCCCATACCCATCATGACGACGTTCGTGAAGGCGGCCTCGCCGAAACGGTCGCGGAGGCACATCATCTGACCGACGATTTCGCCGGGAGTAAGATCGCGAAGCAGCCCCATCGTCCCGGTGGCGCAGAAGCGGCAGCCGAGGGCACAGCCTGCCTGAGTGGAGATGCACAGGGTCTTGCGCTCGGAGTCATCATCGGGGATGAGGACGGCCTCGACAGGGTGGCCGTCGTGAAGGCGAAACAGGAACTTGATGGTGCCATCGGCGCTGACGGCTTCGTGCTCGGGCACCAGGGGTGCGAAAAGGAACGACTCGGCCAGACGGGAGCGAAGATCCTTGGACAGGTCAGTCATCATGGCGAAATCGTACTGGCGGGTGTTGTAGAACCATTTGAACAGCTGGCGGCCCCTGAAGGGGCGCTCTCCCATGTCGACCATGAGCTGTTCCAGTTGGTCTTTGGAGTATCCGAGCAGGTTAGTGCGCGAGGCTGGCTCTGACGGCGGCTTCGATGACGACACAGGCTTAGGCTTAGACATAGGCTCAGAATGTACGGTTACGGGGCCGGGGCGCAAGAACGAACTTGGCCCGTTTTGTGGTTATACGCGTCAATGGCTGAAAAGGCAACGGGCGAACAGGTTTCCAGGACATGGATTATGGGCGGCTGCATGATTTCTTGACACGGCGGGAGAATACCGATAGCTTAGGTGATCTCGATTCGGGGTGTAGCGCAGCCTGGTTAGCGCGCCTGCTTTGGGAGCAGGATGTCGGAGGTTCAAATCCTCTCACCCCGATTTCTTGTGTGGCCGACCCGGTTGCTCGATCCGGGGCAGTGGCCCTGCGGCCGGGACAGCTTGCGACTCGTGGTTGCATCCCTGACAGACGTGCGCTGTTACACCTTCTACACTTCGAGGGGCTATCAATTAGTCCCGGACACAACGCACCGAATACCCGTAGTACTTGTCGAGGCTGTTCCGACTGACCTGAGAGAAATCGTTGCCCAGGTATCGGGTCCAGGCGTTGCCACTGCTCTCCTCCGTGGCCGACCAGAAACCGGCGCCATAACTGATGCCGTAGAAGCCACCACCGCGGAAGCGGTATCCGCCGGACAAGGCGGTGAAACCGGTCTCGTTGGTAGCTCCGGTGTTCGGGCTGCTCCAGAGCGTTGTGGTGTCTTTGAGTCTCCCACCTTCATCAGTGCCACGCCAACTGGACGCGTCCGTCTGGGCCTGGCTCATGCCAAGATACGTCTCAAGCTGCTTCCAGTCCTCATCGGTGGGCACGCGCCAGCCCTCTGGTGCTATGTTCCGGGTATCAGCGACAGCATACCAGTTGTACAGCCTGCCATAGGTAGATACGTAATTCGTATCATTGTTGTAGTTGCACCAGGCACCGGCAGCTTGACTGCCCCATGTGCTGTTGTCGGTCACGTGGGAGATCGGATCACCGTTGCGGTATCTCGTTACCTTCAGGTTCTCGACCATCCACCACTGGTCGCCAATTTTGACAGTGTGATAGACATTGCCGTCGATGTCCGTTACGGTGGAGTCACGCTCATCCGGCGGTTCCGTGGTGAATGATCTTACTACTCCATATCCCGTGCCCACATCATTGGTTGCATAAGCCCGCACATAGTACGGCGTGTTTGCGGTCAAGCCCGTTATGGAACTGGTGAAGCCACCCGTGCCCGTACCATCGGTGGTTTTGCTGTCAGCGATCGAAGGCGTTGGATCTGTGCTCCGGCAGACACCCCGGGCAGTTACCGTCGCGCCGCCATCGGAGGTCACATTGCCGCCACATTCGGCCGTCGTCTCCGTGATGTCACTAACTGTTGATGTTGTCACTGCTGGTACAGTCGGATCGGTCTGGGTGTTGGTCCCTTTGTCATCACTACCACACCCTGCCGCCAACACGAGTATGAGTGCTGTCAGGAGCAGGGGCATTGCCTGGGCTGTTCTTGTGAGCATTGCGCCTCCGGATATCTCGATACCACGAATCTGCCTGCGTAAGATGGACGTGGGGCGTGATTGCATTTCCTGACAACAGGTGAGCATCCACACCGCGAGTCGCAGTTCCTGCAGATGTGACTGCCCCACAAGTATCATGAATCTCCCCCACTTTGCAAGTGCAATCTTAAGTTCCTCCTGAGAAGACGGCTGGATTTCGCAATCAAGGACAATTGATGTCCCGAAAAGGAAGACGCCTCGTACGAATTGGAAGACAATTCGCATTCGGCTGAATGAGGAGCTGCACCAGCTACTGCGAACTCAGGTAGCCAAAGAAGACCAGACGACTCAGGACTGGGTGGGACGGCGTATTGACAAGAAGGTCATAGCGGGGCGAGGGGAGCAGCCTTGAATCGTGAAGGTTGTTCCTGAAACCAACGACCGGCTTCTGAGTGTATCAGAACAACATCTCACTTGACAGACGGGGCTGTGTTTGCGTCTATTATTATGCAGGCCAACGCTTTTCGAATGTCTTTCTGACTGACGACACGCTCGTGTGCCATGGGGCGTCTTTGGGATATGACCATCACAGACCACGATGAACACAGGCGATGCACCGCTCCGGGTGGCCCGGCTCCTTGCGATGCAAACTTGCAGTGTGGGGGGCCCCGTCTTTCAGGTGGGATATTGCGAAAGGAGGTGGGAGAGTGAAATGAGACCTTGTTGACGTGACGTATCCGGCCGGGGGCGGTTCTGTCGCCTGGGCCGGGAGAATGGTTAACAGATAACGTATTGGAGACACGAAGATGTCTACACAACACACAATGAGAAGAAGCCTGCTGCTCCTGCTGCTGGCAGTGGTGATAGTGGGACTGGTAGTCGCGGGCATTGCCACATCAGTAGTGGGAGGCGGACAGCCGACACGATATTATGCCGGTATCTTCCCTGTGGAATTGCCCGAAGGCGGTGGATTGGCGACACTCGAATTGCGCATGTACGAGGATACAACTTACTGCAGTAAATGTAACAACTGCTGCAATGAAGAGGATTGGCGTTACATCGAGGTCGCATTTGCCGAAGAGAAATCTCGAAACGTGAGGTTTGTCGGTGACACGCTCTGGTCTATCCAACTGGATGACGAGCATCGTGCCGAGACGCAATTCAATGTCGAACTGCAATCGAATGATACTTGCTATGTGCGTATGATAATTCGCAATCAAACTGGCAGAGGGACATTCGCCCATGCCTACATAGTAACCGCCCCAGACACGACCGAGTTCTGGCACTATCCGCCTGGCCCCCGCCTGTCTGACCGTCTCAACCGCAAGCCGGACACGACCTTGTACCGAGCATGGATCGACCT
>CAZVHP010000009.1:0-114761 GCA_964627305.1 uncultured Ignavibacteriales bacterium
ACATCACCGATCGCAAGCGGGCCGAGGAGGCTCTTCGCGAAAGTGAGGGGAGGGTCCGCGCCAAGCTCGATGCCATCCTGATGCCCGAGGGCGACCTTGGTTCTCTGGAACTGGCTGACGTGATCGATGCCGCCGAGATTCAGGAACTCATGGAGGACTTCCATGCCCTGACTGACATCGGGGTGGCGATTGTCGATCTGAAGGGACAGGTTCTTGTCGCCACCGGTTGGCAGGATATCTGCACGAAGTATCATCGCGTTCATCCCGAGACTTGTCGCAACTGCATCGAGAGTGATCTGCTGCTCTCGGCCGGTGTCGACTCTGGTCAGTTCAAGGTCTACAAGTGCAAGAACAACATGTGGGACATTTCCACGCCGATCACTGTTGGTGACCACCATGTTGGCAACCTGTTCCTGGGCCAGTTCCTGTTCGAGGACGAAGAGCTGGACCGGGAGCTGTTCCGGACGCAGGCTCGCAGGTACGGCTTCGATGAGGCCGAGTACCTGGCGGCGCTGGAGCGTGTTCCGCGCTGGAGCCGTGAGACGGTTGACCGGGTGATGACCTTCTATTCGAGGTTCGCGACCATGGTATCGCGGTTGAGCTACAGCAGTCTCAAGCTGGCCCGTTCGCTTGAAGAGGGGAAGCGCATGGAGCAAGCGCTCATGGAGAGCGAGGAGCGTTTCGAGATGGCCATGCGGGGTTCAAGCGATGGGTTCTGGGACTGGCCGGATGTGTCTGATGCGTCATACGTCTGGTGGTCGCCGCGGATGTTCGAGCTGACGGGCTATGAACCGGGTGAGTTTCAACCGTCGTTTGAGTTCTGGGTTGAGGCCATTCATCTGGAGGATCGAGACACTGCCAATCAGACGGTGCAGAAGGTGCTCGACGGCGGCAACCTGTTTGACATCCAGTATCGGATGAGAACCAAATGCGGCAGCTACCGCTGGTTCCGGGCGCGGGCGGTGGTGGTGCGGGATGAGGACGGCAAACCTCGCCGCATGTCGGGTTCGCTGATTGACATCACTGAGATGAAACGCCTGCAGGAACTGGAGTCGCGTGCTCAGCGGCTGGAGACGGCCGGCAGTATCGCGGGGCAGGTGGCTCATGATTTCAACAATTTGCTGGCGCCGCTGACGGCATATCCCGACCTGATCAAGGAGTACCTGAGTCCCGATCATCCGGCCTGGAGCTTCGTGGAAGACATGGAGCAGGCGGCTCAGCAGATTGCGGAGATTAACCAGCAATTGCTGACTTTGGGACGTCGCGGACACTATCAACTGGAGCCGTTGATAGTGAACGAAGTGGTTGAACAGGTGGTTCGCCAGATGACGCCTCTGCCTGAGGCCCTGCATGTTGAGCTGAATCTTGCGGAGGACCTGCTGCATATCAAGGCTGGGCGCTCGCAGATCTATCGGGCGCTGACCAACCTGATCAACAACGCCCGCGAGGCGATGCAGGATGTGGGACGGCTGACGATCACCACCGAGAACTTCTATTTCGACGATATGGTGGTCAATTACGGCAGTATTCCACGTGGGGAATATGTGAAGATGACGGTTACCGACACCGGCTGTGGCATACCGGAGAAGATCAGATCGCGCATATTCGATGCCTTCTTCACGACCAAGGTGGCCGACAAGAAGCGCGGCTCCGGGCTGGGTGTGAGTGTTGTGGATGCGGTTGTTCGCGATCATCAGGGCTATATCGATCTGGCCTCGGTTGAGGGTGAGGGTACGTCCTTCTACCTCTATTTCCCGGTCACAAGGGAGGCCCCGGCACCGGACGAGAAGACTGATGTTGTTGGCGGCAGTGAGTCGATCCTGGTGGTTGACGACGACCGGGTGCAGCGCGATGTCAGCCGTGAGTTGCTGACCCGTCTGGGGTATCGGGTGACGGTTGCCGAGAGCGGAGAAGAGGCCCTGAGGCTGATTGGGTCGCAGTCGGCTGACCTGATCCTGCTGGATATGATCATGCCGCCGGGAATCGACGGAGCGGAGACATACCGCCGGATACTGGAGATCTCGCCCGGCCAGAGAGCGTTGCTGGTGTCCGGCTATGCCGAGAGCAGCCGCGTGGAACTGGCCCTGCAGTTGGGGGCTGCGGCCTTCGTACGCAAGCCGTTGCCGCGCAAATCGCTGGCGGCTGCGGTCCGCAGTGCGCTGGATCGAAAGCGGGTCTGAAGACAGGCTCGGTGACTGCAGTTGCCGAGCGGCGTCTCATGTTGCGTTTCATGTCCGTTGATCTGTGCCGGGGGCACGTATAATCTCACAGACAGTTTGGGTCACGGGGACCAGTGAAGACCAGTGAAGGACAATATCATGTTGTACGGGATCAGATTGTGCAGCCCGAGGGTGACGATTTTGAGCCTCGTGATGATCATTCTGGCAGGAGCGTTGGTGATGATCCGGGCGGGCGACGGGACGGCGGCGAACAGGCACCTGATCAATACGGAACCGGTCCGGGCCGCTGAGGGTTACGCAGACAAAGGTGAAACGGCAGAAGCTGCAGCACACGACAACAAGGAGCACAGCATGCAGAAGGCAACCTTTGCGGCGGGGTGTTTTTGGGGAGTGGAGGAGGCCTTTCGGACGTTGAAGGGGGTAATGAGTACCTCGGTGGGCTATACCGGGGGTCATACTGAGAATCCGACGTATCGACAGGTGTGCAGCGACGTTACCGGTCATGCCGAGGCGGTGCGAATCGAGTTTGATCCTGCGGTGATCACGTATGACGAGTTGCTTGCGGTATTCTGGAGTGTGCATGATCCCACGCAGGTGAATCGTCAGGGTCCGGATGTGGGCAGCCAGTACCGTTCGGCGATCTTCTACCACAGCCCGGAGCAGAAGCTGGCTGCAGAGCAGTCGAAACAGCGGCTGGACTCGAGCGGCAAGCTGTCGCGTCCGGTTGCGACGGAGATTGTCGAGGCGGGGCAGTACTATCCGGCGGAGGAGTATCACCAGCAGTACCTGCATAAGCGAGGCCTGGGGGCCTCCTGCCACAACTGAGCGGCAGTCAATCGCATGCAGGTGGATGATATGCGACGGTGTCGCGGAGCAGTGCACCGGTTGCAGGGCCGTTGCACACTGAGGTCGCTTTGGGGCAGGGGATGGAATCACCGGCCTTATTGGGTGGCAACAGTCTCCAGTGGTTCCAGGCAGGGCGGCAGGTTGTTTTTCAGGCGGGTTGCTTCCCAGTCCTCGCGCGAGATGACGGCCTCTTCGCCCGACAGTGATCCTATGATCTCGAAATAGTCGGCCTGGTGGGCGTGTTCGCGGACTTGTTCGGCCGGCCTGCACTTCACGACATAGACTGTCTGGACGGACTGGTGATCGAATTCGCGCCAGTATTGTTCGTCCTTGAGCAGGCGGTAGCGATGTCCTTCCAGTTGCCTGATGACCTCGGCGGACGTGAAGCTTTTTGCGCGTTCAACCGCGGCCTTGTACTCATAGAGGATCGTGTATGCCGAGGCGGCGCTGGAGGAGGGATAGCGGTCGTGGCGCTTGACGAAGTCCTCGACGAATTGCTTTCCACGATCGTAGTTGTATTTGTAAGGCACTCGCCAGCACCACGGGACAGCACCCACAACGCCCTGAATGACTTCGGGGCCGACGCCTTCCGCCATGCCGAGGGTAAGATTGGGGACCACAATTTGTACCGAGTTAGTGATACCCATTTCTGAGGCCTGCCACAGGGCATTGACCAGATCGTCGCCGCCAAGGACCAGCACCAGTACGTCGGGTTTCACCAGTTCAACCAGCGCGAGTTGGCGAGTGAAGTCAATCGTACCCAGCGGGGTGAAGGTACCGGGATGCACAGCTTCATCAGTGGTGGCGGTGAATCTTCGGACAGCCTCCTGAGTCGTCCAGCCCCAGGTGTAGTCGGCGGCGATATAGTAGTACCTGCTGTTTGCGAACTGCTCGTTGAGGTACACTGCCAGCGCTCTGGCGGCCATCCAGGAGTCATAGCACTCCCTGAAGGTGTGTCGGTGCCCGGAGACGCCGGTCGTGGCGGTTGAGTATGTCAGCGTTGCCATGAATGGCACGCCCTTTTGCTGGCAGATCTCACCAACCGCGATGGCGACAGCACTGGAGACGCCGCCAAAGACCATGCGGACGCCTTTGTTGTCGATCATGTCGATAACGTTGGCGCGCGCGATGTCGACATCGGACCGGGTGTCGGCCCAGACAAGCTCGACAGGTCGACCAAGAATGCCACCTTTGGCATTGATTTCTTCGACAGCCATCACGGCGGCGCGGTACTGGTTCTCGCCGAGCGCATAGTATGGGCCGGTGCGGGGGTAGTTGAGGCCAAGAAGCATCTTATCTTCGGCCCGGGCGTCTGGTGTGAGCACCAGAACGCCTGGGATGAAGATCAAAGCCATAGCGAGCACTGTGTAGAGCAGTCGAATCATATCGCGCTGCCTCGTGGCCTTAGAAATTCAGCATAAATGCTGACTGAACGCGGAAGTTGTCACTGGAACTGGTGTTCTTGTACTCGGTTTCGTTGTGTGACAACTCGAGCCCAAGAGTGACTTGCGGGACCAGCTGGTACTCCACAGTACCATAGAAAGTCTGGTTGTTGGTCCTGCTTCCGTCGGCGAGCAACTGGTCGTCAGCCTGGTCGAGACCGCCACCGGCGATCAGTTTCACCTTAGAGTGTGGTTTGCCCCAGACGGACAGCCAGCCGCCCTGAGTATCGGTACCCTCGATAGTATTGAGGTTGGCTACGCCACCGAAGTAGGTGTGCAGATTGGAGCCGGTATAGGCCTCACCGAGAACGCCGAACCGAGAAGTGAAGTCGACCTGGAAATGGCCGACGACAGCCCAGCTATTGTAGGTTTCATACTCAGACTGATCGGCGGCCTCGGCCTTCAGGTGGCCCCACAGACCTGACACACCGGCGCGGACTTTGGCGCCGCTTTGCGGTTTGTGGTTGACCTCGAGAATTCCCTGGAATGACGGAATACCGGCATCGGTGCCGTCATCGACACCGTCGTTAGCCAATGTCAGCGACAGTGCCAGATCATCGCTCATCGGCCGGGCGATACCGCCACCGAAGGTGATATTGGTATTCTGCCCAGTCTGACCGGTATAGGTCAGGGTTACCTGAGGACGGCGGTAGCCAATGTTACCACTGGCCAGCAGGTAGCCGTAGTTGAGCATGGGTGTATTGAGCGGCGAGACCATATCCCAGGCCTGACCGGCCTTGAGCTGGAGTCCGCCCTTCTGGACCGTGAAGAATGCCTGGCGCAGAAGCAGCATGGGCTTGTTCTCAGGTACTGTTGCCCCGCTTACGCCGCCGTAGAAATCGAATTCGAGATGGCCGGTGACGTTGGCGTCAACGTAACCTTCGCCGTTTGCATTCATGATAAACCGGGAATGATTGGCCGTCATGTTGAACTGATCTTTGTTCTGTTCACCGGCCGGCTTGGTCCACAGCGAGAAATTGCCGTGACTGGTTACATTCTGGTCGTAGGAACCATCCAGCTTGAAGTAGCCGGACAGGTCGAAGTTAAACGACGGTTTGTCGGCGGCGCAGACCGTTATGGTCAGAGCCAGGATCATGGCCGCACTCACTACAAGAGCCTTCTTCATTAGAGACCTCCCACTGAATTGTCTTCGAAACAGAAATCCCTGTTCGTTTGATTGAGTTAGTCAGTTTGGTTTCTTTAGGTTGGTTATCGGACGCAGGCGCCGAATATGTACTGATTTTGCAAACAGCTATTCGGTCTCGGACTGGTTCAGTCCATGAGTGTGCAGGTTTTGAACAGGGGAAACCAATGCTGGCTGAGGGCGGAAAGGGTCTGATTCTGTCCCGTGATCAGCTCGATTTGATCGGCACGGTCGGCAAATCGCTTCCGGATCAGGGTGTCTTTTCAACCGTTCCTGGTTGAATCACTTCCTTTGGCCGACAGTCAGTTCGCGGGCCGGATCGGTAATGGCACCGATCTTCGCGGCGTAGCTGGTCTTTTTTTCGATGTCTTCGTCGGTGACGATGTGGGCATCGATCAGACCTTCGCTTTGATAACCGGTGCGGATGTAGTTGATCTCGGCCAGAGCCTTGCTCCAGCCTTCGAGCCACAGTCTGAGTTGCTGACGCTGCTGTTCGGTGCCGCCGAAGTGCACGAGCAGATCAATGTCGCTGCCGGGTCCGGCTGTTGCATTTTTGGTCGAGCCGATGACGTAGAGCTTCTTGACTCCAAATCGCTTGCGATCGAGTCGCTGCGCCAGGGCTTCAACCATGACCATGCGCCAGCGCCAGTAGTCATCCCTTGAGGCCTCGTTGGCCGTTTCCGACTGGCCCACCGATTCTGTGGCCTCTCCCGGCAAGGCCAGCAGACCGACCGCTTCGTCCAGATCGGCATTCATGAGGACTCGCAGGACTTTGCCGTCGGATAGCGAGGGAACATCGATCAGTCTCAGGCAGTCCTCGAGTTGCGAGAATTCGGGGAGGACTCTGGCCAAAACGCTGTCTGACGTCCGCAAGAAGTCCAGATTGAGAATGCACTCGTCATCGTCGGGATACAGCGGCAGATATCTGATATCTGCCTCGACCAGATCCTGGAAGAAATGTGTGCCGAAGGACAGGTCCGGCAGGTAGTTGCCCTTTTTCATGGCGACTTCGATCAGCAGGCAGGTGTTGTTGATGTCGGAGTAGGTGATACTGACGCCCAGTTTGATGTCGCCTCTGCTTCCCCATCGCCCGGGCCCCATGAGGACAAACTGGCGCTTGGGGAGAATCTGGTTAAGCCGACCCACCGCCCGTCCGACCGCGATCATCGAATCGCGGTCCGGCAGTTGCGAATACCGCTCGGGATCCACGAACACAATGTGCGAGATATCGGGGACGCGCCCGTTGCTGACATAGCGATTGGCCCGGAAGACCACCTGGTCCGATGGAATATCGTGGGGGATCGGTGATGGGTGCGCCACGTGTGGGTTGCTTTGCGGCCGACACTGCAGCAGATACAGGTCCTGCCCGTCGGAGGCGAACTCAATATCGACCGGGGATTCCAGTTCCTTCTGCAGGGTATCCAGAATGAGTTTCATACGCTTGACGAACCGGGAGCGATTGATCAGACCATCGAAAGTGGCTACCAGGTGATCGTTGTCGAAATCGATATTCATCTCCAGGGGACGCCGCAGGTGGTTGTCCTCGTAGACCGAGATGATGTCCTTTAGTCCCGGGAAGTCGTATTGCACTTCGCTGATGAAGCGGTCGAACCGCACGGTCTCGAAGCTGTCGGTCTGCAGGTTAATGACATCGAGATAGGCGGGGGAGTAGCGTGCTGTTTCATCGGGGCTGACGTTCACCTTGAGATTGGGCTGGCCGGGCGCGATCAAAACGGGGTAATCGTCGCCGAGCCGATCGACAGCTCTGGTGCCCAGTCCGGGGACCATGCGCATAAGACCGTCCTCGCGCTTGATACGGGGGGACCAGCGAAATTCGTTGTGGCTGAAGGCGACGCCGGCCCAGGCTGGCAGGAAGTACTTGCCGACTCGGGTACCGACAACCTCCTGGATAATGATGCCCATCTCTTCACCGAAATCCAGCAGGCCGCGCTGAGCGCGGTATTCGATCGGATCGGGTGAGAAGGTGGAGGCATAGACCTCGGCGATGGCATCCATGAGGGCATCAAGGCGTTTCTGTTTGCTGCCCTGGTTGGCCAGGAAGAGGCTTCGGTACTTCCCGGAGAAGGCCGCGCCGATGCGGTCCTCCAGCAGACTTGAGGAGCGAACAATAAGAGGGCGATCACCGAGGTCATCGAGAGCCATCGACAGTCCCCTGACGATGTCCCCGGGGAAGCGCGCTGTTTTGAAACTCTGGACAATGTGAGGGTACTCCAGGCGCACCTGGTTGATGCTTTTGTATTTCTGCTCCACGACCTCGTCGAAGTTGTTGTAGTGCATGAAGTGCACGAGAACATCGGAGGTGATGTGCCAGGTCCGCGGGATTTTGACATTGCGCAGAAGCTCGTGATCCTTGCTCTTCTTGCGGAGTATCTGGGCGGCAAGGTACAGCCCGGCGCTCTTGCCGCCAAGCTTGCCGTGGCTTTCGTTGGTGAAGATGACATTCTGGATGAGTTTGTAGAAGTCGCGGACGCCGATGAATCGTTTGGCCACCTCGATATATGCCAGCTGGTCGGAGAGAAAACGCCTGATGAGCGAGACGGCCACGCCTCTTTTCCCCGGCGAGGGGACCAGGTCCTCTTTTGGCGGGGCCAGATGATGATAGCGACGGATGGCGTCGGCGACTTCTGACAAGGTGAGGTTGCGGTTAACCACCTGAATCAGGAAGGCGAGCTTATCCTCCTGAATCCACTTCTGGATGAGCTTGAGGATCTCATCATCGGCCAAATGTTTGTCGGCTATCTCAAAGGCTGCGGCTGACATCTCCTCGGAGAAAGCCAGCGGTCGGCGAACATGAGGCTGGTTGGACTCGCCCATGAAGTTGTTGGTCTCGGTCGATTCGGTCAGGGTGGAGGACTCGATGAGACGCTCGGCTTCCAGAATGCCGCTCCAGCACAGGTGGTTGAGCATCTTGCGGGCGATGCCAAGATAGAGATTGCGATCGGTGTTTCGGAACATATTGAGCACCACATGCCACTCCGCCGCCCCTTTTCCGGAATCGGATCGTGCGAATTCCCAGTCCTGCAGGGCATGTTGCATGCGCTGGTAGTGCACGTGGTGGGACATGCGATCAGCGATGGTCTTGATGAGCCGGACCTCCTCCTTCAGGAACGGGCCGTGTTCGGCCGAGGGCATCTGCTCGGTGTAGTAGACGCTGATGGTACCGATGACCATGTCCTGCAGGACAATGTCGGCGCTCAGGACCCACTCGGTCTCAACGAAGCCGTCGGAGGTGTACGTTTTGCCATCAAGGACAATCTTGGCAACACAGGCTTCAGGGTATTTCCATCCGAAGGGTAGTGCCTGAATCAGTTCGAGGCAGACTTCTTCGATGGTGAGATACTGCTGTGAGAAGATTTCATCGATACGGTACAGGCAGTTGAGCTCCTTGGTGCGTTCGTGGAGCTGATTGAGCAGGTGATCGAAGGGCTTGTTGTTTTCGTTCATCGGTTACTCATTCCTTGTGACTGCAGAGACAAGACGGTGAGCCGTGGCCGATCCGGCGCGAACTCGTCTTTCTGGCTGCGACACCAGCCGGGTGCCCATTGGGTATGTCGGTTCCGGCTGGCTTATACTGCAGATCTGCAGCGACGATAGTGGGCAGGTCAGGCCGTGTCTGCTGCAGTCCATCTGTTGACCTCGGAGCGAGCCAGGCAAATGCGTCGCCTTCTGTTGCGCTGTTGACAGTATCTCTTGACTAAAAAGGGGAATCGGGGCGCCGGGATCAAGCGAAGAAACCGCCTTGCCCTGTGCGGGCGAGGCGGTTTCACGATGGTCATGTTTCTTGATCCGCCAGCAGGTTAAGCCCAGCCACGGTCGCGGCAGGCCTGAGCCACGCGACCGATAGCGATGACATAGGCGGCATCGCGCATATACAGCTTACGTTTGATCGAGAGATCGTTGACAGCTTGGAAGGCGGAGGTCATCTTCAGATCGAGCTTGTCGAGGACCTCCTGTTTTTCCCAGTAGTAGTTTGTGTTACACTGGACCTGCTCGAAGTAGGAACAGGTGACGCCGCCGGCATTGGCCAGGAAGTCCGGAATGACGAAGATTCCGCGATCCTGAATGACAGCGTCGGCCTCAGGCGTGGTGGGGCCATTGGCGCCCTCGGCAATCAGGCGGACCTTTTTGCTCATGCGCGGCGCGGTTGCGGCCGTGATCTGGTTCTCGAGGGCGGCCGGGATGAGGATATCGACTTCCTGTTCGATCCAGGCACCTCCGTCGAGGACCTCGATGCCGAGGTCGCGAGCCTTGTTCTTGTCAATGCCTCCGAAACGGTCAGTGATAGCGAGAACGTCATCAAGGACGATGCCGTCGTCTTTACGGAAGGAGTATGATTTCTGATCCGCATGATCCCAGCAGGATACGCACACGACCTTACCGCCAAGCTGATTGTACAGGCGGATGGCATATTGAGCCACATTGCCGAAACCTTGTACGCTGGCAGTGGTGTCCTCAGTTTTCAGGCCGAGGTGCCTGAGTGCCTCACGCACAGTGTAAATGACTCCGAATCCGGTGGCTTCGGTCCTGCCGAGAGAACCACCCATGCCGACCGGCTTTCCGGTGATGAAACCGGGATACTTGGCGCCGTGGATGTGTTCGTACTCGTCGAGCATCCAAAGCATATGCTGGGCGCTGGTCATGACATCCGGAGCGGGCACGTCGATCAGCGGACCGACATTGCGGGCCAACTGCCTCACCCAGCCGCGACAAATCTGTTCCTGCTCACGAGAGCTCAGATTGTGGGGGTCACAAATGACTCCACCCTTGCCGCCGCCCAGAGGGATATCGACGACGGCACATTTCCAGGTCATCCACATGGACAGGGCGCGAACGGTGTCGACCGTCTCCTGCGGGTGGAAGCGAATGCCGCCCTTGCCCGGGCCGCGGGCGTCATTGTGCTGGACACGGAAGCCGCGAAAGACCTGCACGGTGCCATCGTCCATGCGAACCGGAATACTGAAGGCAAACTCTCTGAGTGGCCAGCGAAGCAACTCGCGGGTACCCTGATCCAGATCGAGCTGGTCGGCGACCTTGTCGAACTGGGCTTGCGCCATTTCAAACGCGTTGAAAGCCTTGTCAGCCATTAGAATAACCTCCCGCACGAGGTGATCGTGCGATGAAAGCAACACGGATTAATCGCACGCCGGCAGCGTGCATCAAGATGTATTGTATCAGGCGCTGTCAGGCGCTCTGAAGGCAGGTCCAGACGGACTGGCAGTTGATTGCAGTACCGAGCCATACACAGCCTCTTCATCAGCCCAATTGCGTGGCATTGATATAGGCGGGGCCGGATTTTGTCAAGCAGATTAGGGGTTTTGGTCCACTTTTCTTAGGGCTTGCGCGTTCGGTGTTTCTTTCGCAAATTGCAGTGCAGGGCCTCTCGACTGGAAGAGCACGGCGTTCATATCGCGGTATCGACTGCGTGACAGCTTCGATTCAGCCAATGCAGCATAGTGGCCGTTCCTGACCGGTTAACTGCCCGGCAATGCTGGTGTCAAGTCAATGACGGTTCGGTCTAAAATAATGGAGGAAACTGCCAATGATGAAGCGTGTGTTCGTTTTGCTGGTCACCGTTATCCTGGTGGCCTTGTTCGCTGCCTGCAGCGATGATGAGGACGATAAGTCAAGTGGTCCGGTACTGGCGCCGGAGCAGGTGCTCACAGTCACGCAAGTGGAGATTCCATCGGCGTTAAGCAAGGCAAGTGATCCGAAGGTGAAGGAGGCAGTCGACTGGATTCGGACGGCCAATGCTCTTGCCGAAACTATGGCTCCGATGCTTCGCCCCCAGGCAGATGGCGCGGGAGCACGTCCGGCGGGACCGCGACTGGCCAGCGCTGTCGGCGATACGGTGGTCTGGAACTGGCACCCGTATGCGGAGCTTCAGGCTACCTTGACCTGGTGGGAGTCTGATACGGCCTACCACTGGATTCTCAGTTGGGACGGTACCGCACAAATAGGGGGTGAGCACCTTGTATTCAATGACTTCAAGCTGGTGGAGGCAACGGAGTCCAGGGACGGCACATTGGGGTTCTGGTTCGTTTACGGGATCGAGTACAGCCCTGATCCGATCTTTCAGTGGGAGTGGCATATCGATGCTTCCGGTAATTTCAGCTTGACCGCTGGGGCGCCTGATGAAGGTTGGTATATCGTGCTGGAGGTCAACAGCGATGATACCGGGACAATCAGCTACTACGAAGACAATCAGCTTGAACTTCGCGCTGCGTGGGATGCCGATGGCAGCGGTCAATGGTGGGAGTATGAAAACGGTAGTCTGATTGACTCCGGGAGTTGGGTCTGAGCTTTCGAATAGCTGTTTTTCAGCGTCTGAAGCTGACTTTTTTGCCATGATATCTGCGCCTGATCGCGTATGTGAGACAAATGCAGAGGTATCTGCCTTCAACCAGAAAACGATCACGCGCGAAGAGGAGAGAAACATGCGCAGTTACGCTCACCGGATTCTGACCGGGCTGCTCGCAGTCGGTCTGTTGACCGGCTGTGGGAGCGATAGTGACAGCAACCCTAAGGGTTCAAACAATCAGGGCGCCGAGCTTTCACAGTTGCAGTTGACAGTCCCCTCGGCACTGCAGGACAACGACAATCCCGGTGCCCTGACAGCAGCCAGTTTTATCAGCAGCTTCAATGCCATGATTGAAGGCTTCCGCGGGTTCCTTACACCGCCTTCAGGCTCGATGAAAGAGGGTGCCCCGAGGCTGGCCACTGATGATGTCTGGACCTGGACCGAGGGCAATATGACTTGGGTCCTTTCTTACCAGGAGACAGGTAGTAACCATCAGTGGTCACTGACGGTCAATGGTGAGACCTTCATGGATGCCTACGAGCTTAAGGACGGCAGTTATGGCTATCTCAACATGTACGATCTCGATGCCAACGAGCGCATCTTTCGTTGGCAGTGGCAGACAGGGCCGGGCAACTCCGTCTCCTATCTGATGGAATCGGTGGGGATTAAGCTGACAGTCGATATTAACGGCGACGGCTCCGGATCGATGGACTATTACGTTGACGGAGAGCTCGACTTCGAGTGCTCCTGGACGGCTACCGGTTCCGGCAGTTGGTACGATTATGGCAGTGGGGAAGGGGGGAGCTGGGGATAGGCCTTTTGCGGCTGCTCATAAGATAGCCTGGCAGGCGGCGTGTCGGAGCAATCCGGCACGCCGCTTGTCTTCTGGTATGTGACGTATCTGTCGGCAGTGCGCTCGTTTTGCACAGATTCCTCGACCGGTGGCACGTGCCGGTGAACTGATCGGATGAAGCTCCCGAAACACTGGGTAAAATAGGGTTTCTGAACCGGCCCCCGTGACAACCGGGGTTGCCACCTTTGGGAGGTTTGCGCAGATGTTTTGGAAGACGACAAGCATGCTGATGGTGCTCATGTTCGCCTTGGTGAGCATTGGATGCTCAGGCGGTGGCAGCGGCACCAATACTGATCTGGGCGCCGGTGAGCCGGTGGCGCCGGACGAGGTCACCATTCCGGCCGGTCTGAGGGCTGTAGCTGACGCCGGCGATGACGGGGCGCAGACGTTGATTACGATGGTAAGACTAATCGAGCAATTCGATTCGCTTTCGGCCATCCTGCGAGCGCCGGATGGAGCCGTGGCGGCCGGAGCACCATCGTTCGCACCGTTGGCCGACTCAACCTGGCAGTGGACGGACGACAATCTCACGTACACCCTGACGTACACAGAGACGGAGACGGAGTACCTCTGGGTCCTGGTGGCCGACGGAATCAGCAGCGGGGGGGCCGCCTACAACGAGTTCGTGATGGCCGAAATGGCGAAGGCCAAAGATGGCTCATCCGGCAGCGTCACCAAGTACCATCGCGCCATGTACGGGTACACGACCTCTTATGAGTGGAGTGTGTCAGGTACCAGCTTGACGATGACGGCGAGAATCGGGATCACCGCGTATTACTGTGAATTGGTTGCCACCGTCGAGTCTGACGGCTCCGGCGTGGTTGTCGTCTACCTGGGGGATGAGTTGATAGCCCGGATCGTGTGGGACGGCGACGGTCACGGCCAGTGGTGGAATTATCAGGAGAGTGACGAAGGGACCTTTTGAGTCCCCATCTACCGCTACAAGCTAAGAGCTAAGACGGCGGCCTGGGCGTTCGAATCAGGCCGCCGCTTCTTTTGTGTCGACCATAGTGTCGCGGTGCAATCGCGGCGAACGTTTCACTGTGACTGGCTGGCGGTGTCACCCTGAACCTGGTGCGTGCTGTCGAGTGTGACCACGGCAGGTTGAACCTGCATGAGTCGGTCTTCCGGCCACGCCTGCGGGCCGCCATAGATTCCCAGGTGAGAGATCGAGCCATCGGGGTTGTATATGGCTGAATCTCCGGCATGACGAGCGGGTGATTCAGCCGCGAGGTGGACGTCGTTTTCTCCGGCAAACAACGGGTCGATACTCACGTTTCCGCGAAGCCCGGTCTGGTCCCAGATAGCTTCGTAATTTCCGGCGGCGTTATCCCAGACGAGGTTGTTGGTGAAGGTCCACTTCGCCCAATCGCCATAGTTCCAGATGCCGACGCACGGGCAAACCCACTGATCTCGCCAGCCGTTTCCGACAACGATGTTGTTGACGATTCTCCCGAACGTTTCTGTTGACCAGGGCGCAATGCCGCAGTTGCCGTTGCGGTAGACAACATTGTTGGCCATGTCCATGTACGACTGCCCGGTGGTGATCATACCCCAGCCGAGGTTGTCGTGCACAAGGTTATTGCGGGCGATGACCCAACTGGTGCCGAAGGCGCCAATACCTTTCCAGTAGCCGGTGATCTCGTTGCGATAGGCAACGCACGTAGCATCCCAGGTCACGCCTATTCCGGCGCCACGTCCGTCCCTGATGAGGCAGTCGGTGACAATGGCAGAGGCGCCCCGGTAGAGAGCTATGCCGTCCCAGCCGTTGTCGACTATTCGGCAGTTGTGCAGTGTGATTTCGGCTCCCTCGCGGCCGAATACGCCCCCGATGCCGACCACTACGGTATCAATCCGGTGCGTGTTTCCGGTAATGTCGCAGTCCTCGATCAGCACTCGCGAGCGGCGGGCGACGATCGCGGCGTTGGTGGCGTTGCCATCGGGATCCCGACGGCCATCAGTGATGGTCAGTCGCAACAAGTGGGTACCATTGGAGTCCTCAAGGTAGACCCCGTACCCGGCTCTGGTGAGCAGGCGCGTCGCCCCAGAGTTGTGCCCAATCATGACAAGCCCCTTGCCGCGCAGGACGAAACCGGTCGTTGTTGCGACCTCGGTTCGGGGGTCGGTGCAATTGCCGCACAGAGATTCGATCATTTCCTGAGGGCGGGCAATGTAATCGCCTGCGGCCAGATGCAACGTGTCCCCGTGGGCGGCTCGATCAATGGCCTGTTGGAGGTTATCTGCAGGCGAAAGTCGCCAGGTGGTGGCGCTGGTCGGGGTCAGACCCGCTGCCGCGAGGAGGGCCAAAGATATGAGTATCGTTTTGGTAGCCATGAGGTTAAATTGAGTGACTGTGATTTGGCAGGCAAGCAAAAAACGAACGTGGGCAAGGTGTTGGGAACCTTGGCAGCCGGACAGCGGTTATGCATCAGTTGCTGATACTTACCTTTAGGTAATTAGGGAGCCGTGTCTTGAAGCTGACCGCTGTTCAAGAGGACTATATTGAGGCCGTGTACCGGTTGGAGCAAGCCAATGCACCGGGCGATGTCAGGGTGAAAGACATCGCCGAGTTGTTGGGGACACGTCTGCCGACCGTGTCGCGCACGGTGCGGAAACTCACGGGGATGGGGCTGTTTGTGCACGCCGCTCGTGGCGCGGTCGGCTTGACTCCGGAAGGACGGCAGGTCGCCAAAGCGGTGGTTCACCGCCATGAGGATTTGTTGCGCTTTTTCACCGACATCCTTGGTGTGTCTGGTCAAACAGCGCGGGATGATGCCTGTCAGGTGGAGCACGGTCTTTCAGCCGAGACGGCCCAGCGGCTGCACGAGTTTCTGTTGTTCGTTGACCGCATTGACAAATCTGAACGCCAGTGGCTTCGGAGGTTCCTGAACCAGGGAGCTCGCGAAGAGAGGGCGTTTGATGATCTGCCCGATAACAAGACAACTGGATGGAGGACGTAATGGCATGGATCTGCAAAGACACAGTTTCACGTTGCTGACCCTGGCATTGTTATCGATAGTTTTTGTGGCCTGTGGTGACAAGCAGGCAGAGCAGGCCGACGGCAAGCTTCGCATAGTGGCCACCACCGGCATGATAGGCGACGCGGTGCGCGTGATTGCCGGGGACAGAGTCGAGCTACACACGATGATGGGGCCGGGCGTGGATCCGCATTTGTACAAGGCGACCAAGGGTGACCTGGATCGGCTGGACAAGGCGGATGTCGTGTTCTACAATGGGCTGCATCTGGAAGCCAAGCTCGGCACTTTGCTTGAACGGATGGCCCGGACAAAGAAGGTGGTTGCCGTGGCCGAGAGCGTTCCCGATTCTCAACTACATTTGCCAGACGGTTCTCAAGGGTACGCCGACCCCCATATCTGGTTTGATGTGTCGTTGTGGAGGATGGCGGTGGCGGAGGTGGGCCGTGCGCTGGCCGAGGCAGACACGGGCAATGCGGCCGTTTATGCTGATGCAGTAAAGATGTTTGATGACTCTCTGGCAGCGCTGCACCAGTGGACGCTTGAACAGGTGGGTGCCATTCCGCCTGAGCAGCGGGTGCTGGTTACGGCCCACGACGCGTTTGGTTACTTCGGCACTGCCTGCGATATGGAGGTTGTTGGACTACAGGGAATGTCTACAGTCAGCGAGGCCGGGCTTTATGATGTCACCAGCCTCGTGGATATGATTGTGCAGCGGAAGATCAGGGCTGTCTTTGTCGAGTCCTCGGTTTCGTCGAAGGCGATTGAATCGGTCGTGCGCGGTTGCCGAGAGCGGGGACATGATGTTACTATCGGTGGTGAGTTGTTTTCCGACGCTATGGGAGCGGCCGACACCCCCGAGGGAACGTACCTGGGGATAATTCGCCACAACGTGAACACGATTGTTTCGGCATTGAAATAGTCTGGAGAGCAGATTCTGTGAGCAAACCTGCGCCGATTGAAGTTCATGACCTGACGGTTGCCTACCGTCGCAAGCCGGTACTCTGGGATGTCGATTTTGACCTTCCCGAGGGAAGCCTGATTGGTCTGGTCGGACCTAATGGAGCCGGCAAGTCGACCCTGATCAAGGCCATTATGGGGATGTTGCCGCTGGTGTCCGGCTATGTCAAGATATACGGCAAGCCGCTTGAGGATCAACGGCGCCTGATTGGCTATGTACCACAGCGGGAGTCAGTTGACTGGGATTTTCCGACCAATGTTCTTGATGTCGTGATGATGGGGCGGTACGGTCGGCTGTCCCTGTTGGGGCGTCCGGGGCGTGAGGATCGTGAGATCGCCCAGAGATGTCTGGAGCAGGTGGGAATGGCGGAGTTTGGGCACCGGCAGATCAGCCAGTTGTCCGGTGGGCAGCAGCAGCGGGTCTTTCTGGCACGGGCGCTGGCTCAGGATGCCTCCATTTACCTGATGGATGAGCCGTTTGCCGGAGTAGATGCTTCGACCGAAAGGGCGATAATTGACCTGTTGAAATCGCTCAAGGAGCAGCAAAAGACGGTTCTGGTGGTGCACCATGATCTGCACACCGTTCAGGAGTATTTCGACTGGGTCATGCTGTTGAACATGCGCCTGGTGAAGGCCGGCCCCACCGCGGAGGTATTCACACCGGAGCATCTTCGCACGGCGTATGGCGGAAAGCTGAGCCTTCTCAGCGAGGCGGCTGAACGGGCCAGTGAAAGGATGAAATAGAGGAGAGGCTTGGGTGGACTACTGGGATGCCACCATACGATTTTTCACATTGACTGATGCCAACGTGCGCTGGGTTGTCCTCGGCTCCTCCTTGTTGGGTGGTGCTGCGGGCGGTCTGGGGGCCTTCGCCTTTCTGCAGCGCAAGTCGCTGCTGGGAGATGTACTGGCGCATGCGGCTCTGCCGGGGATCGGGCTGGCCTTCCTGCTGGTGGGCAGCAAGCAATTCGTCTGGTTGTTGCTCGGTGCCGCTGTGGCTGCCTGGCTGGGGGCGCTGACAATCAACGCCATTATCAGGCATACACGGATCAAGCAGGACGCCGCACTCGGGATAGTGCTGAGCACATTTTTTGGGTTGGGTATAGTTATCCTGACGCACATTCAGAAGTCCGGCAGTGGTAGTCAGTCGGGGTTGAATGCTTTCCTGTTTGGGCAGGCTGCGGCCATGGGGCCCGATGATGTCAGCATTCTGGTGGTTGTCGGAGCGTTGCTTCTGGTCGTTATGGGGACCGCGTTTTCCAAGTTCAAGCTGGTGACGTTCGATCCCGGGTTTGCTCGTGCGGCCGGCATTGCGGTGGGCTGGTGGCAGTTTCTGCTGACAACCATGATCGTACTGGCAGTTGTGATCGGTTTGCAGGCTGTCGGCGTTGTCCTCATGGCGGCCCTGCTGGTAATTCCGGCAGCATCGGCTCGCCAGTGGACAGACCGGTTGGGGCTGCTGATTGTTCTGGCATCGCTGTTCGGAATCATATCGGGTGTTCTGGGCGCGTATTTCTCCTCGCTGGCGCCACGGCTGCCGACCGGACCGTTTGTCGTTGTGGCCGTTTCCCTTGTATTCGCTGTATCGATTCTGTTCGCGCCGGAGCGTGGTCTGGTGAGTCGTTGGCGTATGCATCTGCAGAATCGGCGGAGTATGTCCGACGACCATATTCTCAAGGTCTTATTCAAGGCCTGCCTGCAGGCACCATCGACGGCCGGCGCTCATACGATGGAGCAGATAGCAAACCTGTGGTCGTTCACTTCCAGGGAGCTTCGCTCCGGGCTGCGGCGCCTGACTCGCCGAGGCCTCCTTCAAAGAGTGGATTCCCACCGCTATTGCCTGACGCCCGCAGGTCGCGATGCCGGGGCGCGGATTCTCCGGCGCCACCGCCTTTGGGAAGTGTACCTGACGCGGTATCTGGAACTGCCGCACGATCATGTACACCGTGACGCCGAGGAAATGGAACACATCATGACGCCGGAGATGGAGAAGCGGCTGGAAGAGCTTCTGGATCGGCCCGAGACAGACCCGCACGATCAGGTAATACCATACGAGGACAGGGAGATCGGGCGATGAGTGCTGAGATGTGGGTGATTCTCACTGCGGTTCTGGCGGCCGTGACCTGTGGCTGGATTGGCACCTTCCTGGTGCTGCGGCAGAACGCCATGCTGGGGGACGCCATCTCGCATGCTGTGCTGCCGGGGTTGGTGATCGGGTTCCTTCTGACCTCCAGTCGGGCGGTGCTGCCGATGATAATCGGTGCGGCGGCCATGGGCCTGTTGACCGCGTATCTGACCGAGGTATTGCGGCGCAGTGGACGAGTGTACGGAGACGCGGCGCTGACGGTCGTATTCACGCTCCTTTTTGCCGTCGGGGTCATTCTGGTGTCAGCGTATGCCGGGCAGATCGATTTTGATCAGGAGTGTGTGCTGTATGGGGAAATTGCTTACAGCCCCTGGGATCGCTTCGTGGTTGGCACAACCGATCTGGGTCCCAGGGCGGTGTGGATACTGAGTGGAGCGTTGCTGCTGAATGTAGCGTTCGTGCTGTTGTTCTACAAGCAACTCAAGATCACCTCGTTCGATCCCCAGATGGCGCAGGTAGTTGGCATTTCGCCTCGTCGCTGGCACTATCTGCTCATGGCGATGGTCTCTCTGACAGTGGTGGCATCGTTCGAGCTGGTTGGAGCGATACTCGTGGTCGCGATGTTGATCATTCCGGGTGCTGTCGGCACCCTGTTATCGCAGCGACTGCCGCTGGTACTGGCTATCGCGGTGGTGACAGGGGTGATTGCGGCGGTTGGCGGATACTACGCGGCTGCTGTGTTTGACGCCTCGATCGCGGGCTTCATGGCTGTGGTGGGAGGAGTCCTGTTTGTGGTGGCGGTGTTTGGCTCGCGAGCATTGGAACGGCTGCGAGCGTAGTTCACGTGTTGTGGGGGCAGGCCCTTGACAAGAGCAGCGATCATCAACTCGCGACAAGGGGTGAGGCCGTGTGCCGACACTCCCTGGGTTGCGGCGACCTACCGGGCGGTACGCCTTGTCGGGCGAAGGGGAATGCGTATGGTCGGCTCAATCGGGCTGGCAAACTGGGATTTGCCGACGTGCCTTGCTCTGAGTGAGAGGATTCCGATGGACCTCGTATTGCCGGTCAGGCGTGAGACCGTGTCGGACCTGTGCGAGTATGCAGAGACATACATCGGGTGCAACTTGCCGGCCGACTGGCGGTTCTTTGCTCTGTCAGGAGTGGAGACGACGACGATCGGAAAGAAGCTCTGGCCGATTCGGGACGCTCAGGTGATCCGAGCCGCAGATGTGCTCCTGGCGGTTGCTGTCAGCCCCGGCGGCACTCTGGAGCGATTGGTGAGTGAAGTCGAACAGGAAAGGCGGGTGGACGAGAGCTGCCGTATTGACTACGCGCGGCCTTCCGGCCGATTGGCCTATCGGGTTGCGCCGGCCGTCATTAACCCGGACCTGCGTGATTTCCACCGGGAGTATCTTGTACACTACACTCGTGCGGCAAACGGACCCTGGCCTGATGAGTCAGTAGTCGCTTTCTGGAAATCGGTGACCACTTCGGAGCGGTATCCGCGAGATGCGCTGGCGACCCTTGTGCATATTGCTCAAACGGGACGAATACTCGGTTCGGGTCGACATATGCCCGGTCATGTACCATGTGTGTCCTTTACGGCTTTACCGGTCGTTGAGGCTATGTCCCTCATGCGCTGGCGATCACGCTATCATGAGATGTCGCTTGAACCGTATGGTGTGGCGGTGGCTCGGTCGGTAGCCGAGGACCTGGGAATTCGTCCGGTTGTCTATTACGACGGTTCTCGACAGCGACCGCGTTCAGATGAGCAGTGGCAATGGCAAACGATTGGGCGCATGACCGACTGGCGAGCCGAACAGGAATGGCGGGCCCGGGGGGATGTGTTGCTTGGCAGGGTGCCGGCGAGCAAGGTGCGGCTGCTGTGCCGCACAGCCGGCGAAGCCCAACTGACCCACGAGACTACCGGATATGAGGCGATTCCGATACAGGTATAGGTAAGATCAGGGTCCGCAGGGGACAGGATGTGGTCCGCCGGTGAAGAGGTAGCCGATAAGATAGGTCATGTCGGTGATGTTGATCAGGCCATCGCCGTTCACGTCCGCTTCTTCAAGGCAGGTCACGCCGGTGTATCCCTTGAACAGGTGAGAGATGAGGGTGGTCATGTCCGCCACATTGATCTTCTCCTCGAAGTCTCCGTCGACATTGCCACGAATCCCTATGCAGCAGCTTGACAACAGGCTGTCGTACAGCATCTGGGCGCGTGCGGCGGCATCGGTGATCGCGGAGAAGTCGTTGGCCGCAAACAACGCGAAGGCGACAGTGTCGGTGGCGCCGGCAGCAAGATTGACCGGTCCGGCAGCGACTATCTGCCAGAGGTCGGTGCGGGAGTTTTTGTAGGTGTTGGCCGTCGAAAAGCCAGCAGAGAGTGCGTCGTACTTTTCCTGCTCCGTGAAGCCCTGGGGGAAATAAACGATCTCGCCTTCGCCGGTGAATGCTGTCACCGTGTTGTGGTCCACCACCTTGATTGCTCGGTATTTGCTTTTGGCGCTGCCCGAGTTGTAGGCCATCCATGCGAACTCATCGACCATTTCATAACCGCCGGCATTGGATGCGTAGCTCTGGATGTCCCAGTCCAGATAGATTCCGAAGTAGATACCGCCGACACCCCACGGATTCGTGTTGGTGACCCCATACTGCAGGAAGATGATATCGTTGTCGGGGGCCGAGGTCTTGGCGAATGTGGACTGCTCGATGCGGAGCCCCAGAGACTGATCGGACCGTTTGTCGGAGAAGACGCTGAACGAGCGTTGCGGGAGCAGCCCGGGGGTCTCGATCAGGACCATGTTCCCGCCCGGTTCGACGCTGAAGTCACCGTCGGGTTCGCCGGCTACGTTGCGAATCCCGTCAACCAGATGATAGGCGTCGGTGCCGACAACCAGTCCGCACTCGTAGAGATCGTTGATGCCGCCGTCGAAGGTGAATCCTCGCCCCCCGGCAGGGTACCAGGAGCCAATCCCGGCGCCATAGGTTCCGAAATTAGAGACGGTGAATTCGATACGTCCCGTGTTGTGGTCGGCGAAGGCGCGGCTTAGCGCCGGCTCTACCAGGAAGTACAGCTTGGCGGTGTGGCTATACGAGGTTCCGTTGATTTGCAGGTCAAGTGAGAGCACCCGGCCAGTGGTAATCGTATCGGAGGTCTGGACGCGGATGACAGCCGCCGAACGCGCTGTATCACCGGATGCGATGGTACCGAAGGAGGCCGCACCGTCGAGTACAGTCAGGGACGGGTCAGTGCCGGTGATAACTGCGGAGACATTGGTGACGGTTGTGCCGAAGTTCTTCAGGACAATAGTTCCCTCAACCAGATCACCCGGTTCGATCGGGTCATGATCAAAAGCCCAGACGCGCACATCCGGAGAGCCGACAGCCGGCAGCGCGTTGAGTGCCGCCATACAGTCGATCATGCCCCAGCCGTAGTCGTTATCTGGCAGGCTGTAGCTGTATTTCTTTGTGGTTGTCAGGATTGCCTGTTTGATCTCAGCGACAGTGGCGGCGGGGTTCCTTTGGCGTAACAGCGCCACCAATCCGGAGACATGAGGGGCCGACATGGAGGTGCCGCTGAGCGTGCCATAGAAGCCATTCTTTATCGTAGAGCGAATCACATACCCCGGAGCCATCACGTTCGGCTTGACGGCACCATTGCACTCAGACGGGCCCCGGCTCGATGTATTGTAGACGAGTGGGGGATTGACTGTGTGATTAACGTTGCCGACTGCGAAGCAGTCAAGCGAGTCGAGCGCTCTGACAGCGGGATTGCGGATTGTTTGCGCGGTGGGACCGTCGTTTCCCGCCGCGAAGATATTCACAATGCCCAGAGCCTCAGTGTTGTCGATCATCTCCCAGAAGATTGGGGTGCAGCCGATATCCGGTACGCCCCAGCTGTGGTTGATAACGTCTGGGATGTCGTCAATGGTATTCGGATCCCCGTCAGGATTGGCGGCCCATTCGAAGGCGTCGAGAATATTGGTACCGTCGATGTCAATGACGGCCGCGGAAATCCATCGGGCGTCAGGCGCAACCCCGACCGTGTCACCCGTTGCCGGGTTGGCACCGACCATGATCCCCATGACATGGGTCCCGTGTCCGTTGCCGGCGTAATCGTGGGGGAAGGTCTCCTGATTGCGGGGATCGAACCAGGCTGCTGCCGAGTCGCCGTTCTGTCCTTTCCACTTGTTGACGAGGGCCGGATGGGCACCATCGACACCGGTGTCGAAACTGCAGATGAGGCGTCCCGCTCCCGTATAACCGGCCGTCCACGCTGCGGGCGCATTGACGAAAGTGAGGTTCGACTCGACACCGGCCGTCAGCTTGTCAGTCTGCTGTATCCTGTCAGGTACCGGCACCACGATCTCGGGCGGCGAGTAAACCGTCTTGACATCGTCGCGGGCGGCAAGGACCGCGACCTGTCCGGCAAGAACCTCAGCGGTAACAACATTGGCAATCCAGTATTGTCGAATGCTGCGGGCCACGCCCTGTGTTTCGAGCGTTCGCAGATACTCAACGAGGCCGTTCTGAGCCATACGATGGTCGGTCTGGAGACGATCGGTGATCTGATACACTTTCTCCTGCGGCGTCATGGTGCGGTTCTCAGCGACCGTGCGAAGCTGTTTCAGGTCGTCTACTTCATGGAGACTGATCCACACCTTGACGAATTCCATGTCGGGCGTATAGCTGAGTTTGTCGGTCAACCGCTGGCCTATTACGCCGGCATGGGTGGCAGTCGCCAGAACGCTGGCGAAGGCGAGGATTGCGATCATCAGTCGTCGAGCCATGAACGTGTTCTCCTTAAAGTTGTTGCTGCGGCTTGCGCAGTCTCCTGTCTATTTGTGGCCGAACAGCTGTTAACCTGAGGCAGTGGTAGTGGTTCCTGCCCTGTAAACGCAGGAGCGCTCGGTATCGTTCGGCCGGTTCAGACAGAAAAACCTTGCGGCGCGCTGGTTTGCCGCCCGATCCGAAGCCCGTTACCTTGTGTATCGGTGCCGCCAGGCCGGTCTTGCAGTCGGTTTGACAAGTATCTGCGTGAGAAGATACGGCAAAATGCCCTTTATTGCAGCCGGTTTTTGCCCTATTGTACCCACGTTGCCCTCAGAATCGATGACGGGAAAGGAATACTAACGATGGAGCAGATCAAGGCCCTGGACCGGGAAACACTTGAGGCGATGTTGGTCGATTTCGCCAAGAACTGGCTGGCCCACGATGGACTGTGGTTTCAGGCTGCGGAACGCAGCGAGGGGATGGAAAAGGCAATTCAGTTTGATACTGAAGCGTGGGAGAAGTTTACAGAAATCGAAGCTCGCCGCATCAAGCAACTGCATAGTATTGGCGAGAACGCCGGTCTTGAGGGACTCAAGAAAGCGCTCGGATTCCGGCTGTATGCAGTGCTCAACGAGCAGGAGATCCGCAATGAGACGGCCAACTCGTTTGAGTTCTTCATGGTTGATTGCCGGGTACAGTCCGCGCGGCGGCGCAAGCAGATGCCGTTGTTTCCCTGCAAGTCAGTCGGTTTGGTGGAGTACGCCGGTTTCGCGAGGACCATCGATTCTCGTATCGAAACAGAGTGTATCGGCTGTCCGCCCGACCCGCAGGCCGGGAAGGAATACTACTGCGGCTGGCGCTTCAGCTTGAAGGAGTGATGGCTGACGCCGTTCTACGTCAGATGCCGGAAATAGTCGACCGTCTTCTTGAGTCCTTCGGCGAAGGCCACCGTCGGTGTGTATCCGCACGAGGTTAGCTTGTCAATGGCTGCAAACGAGTGTCTGATGTCTCCCGGGCGCGGGTCGAGATATCTGGCCGGGGTGGAGACGCCAATGATTCTGCGCAATTCGTCAAGGAGTTGATTGAGTGTAAACTGACCGCCGCAGGCAACGTTGTAGCACGTGCCGACGATGTCATCATTGGTGGCTGCAAGAATGTTTGCCTGTACGCAGTTGTCAATGTAAGTGAAGTCGCGTGATTGCTCGCCGTCGCCGAACACGGTCGGAGGCTGGTCTTTCAACAACGCCGTGATGAACTTGGGGATGACCGCAGCATATTCGCTTTTCGGGTCCTGGCGGGGGCCGAAGATGTTAAAATAGCGAAGGGCGACGGTGGGGAACTGGTACAACTCCCAGTACACCTTCAGATAATACTCGTTCGTCAGTTTGGTAATGGCGTATGGTGAGAGCGGGCTGGGGCGCATCTTCTCGTGTTTCGGCAACTCCTCCGACTCGCCATAAACCGAGGACGAAGAGGCAGCGACCATCTTCCTGACACCTGCCCGCCGGGCGCATTCCAAAACATTCAGGGTACCATCGATGTTGACGGCGTTAGAGGTCAGCGGATTGTTGACCGAGCGCGGCACCGATGGCAACGCGGCCTGGTGCAGGACATAGTCTATCCCCTCCATGCTGCTCATCACGGTCCAGAAGTCGCGGATATCTCCTTCGATAACCTCTGTCCTGTCGGCAATACTGCTCAGGTTCTCTCTTCGCCCGGAGGAGAAGTTGTCGAGGACACGTACCTCGTGGCCAAGTTCGACAAGCTTGATGGCCAGGTTCGACCCAATGAATCCGGCTCCGCCAGTAACCAGAAAGCGCATAGATTCCTTTCACCCTGGATGAGTTGCTGGTTCAGTTCTTGTATCGGTCCTTGACTGTCCCGGGTTAACCCAAGGTAGGGCGGTGCTTGAGAGTTGGCAAGGGCAAGATTTGGCAGCGGCACTGGAGGCGACCGCGACCCTGTAATTCCGGCGAAACCTGATCGGCAGAATCGTCGTATACATCAGGCAGAACACAGACAGGAGGCATCGGACACAGGACAGAGAGGGTTGCAGTGTCCTAACTGATTGCGAGGTAAGAAATGATACGACGTGGAAAGTTACCGATTATTGCTATAGTGCTGGTGGTCTCCCTCGGCGTCTGGGCGGTGGCGCGTACTGACCCAGGACGCGTCGATACCTGGCTTGGTATATCGAGCCAGACAGTCGACCAGGCTCTTGCAGAGGCGTTCGACCTTGAGATCGACTATGGGGCAATTGTCAACCATGTTTACGACGATTCCCCGGCCGAGAAGGCCCAGTTGCGCGATGGGGATATCATTATTGGCGTCAACGGCCGGAAGGTGACGGGATCGGACGATCTGATAGACGCCATTGAAGAGACTGGAGCTGGACACCAGTTGCGCCTGACTGTCTTGCGCAACGGTGAGGAAGTGACGCTGACGGCTACGCTGGAGAAACGTCCGAGCGGGCGAGACCGGGCGGTACGTATCAGTCGCTCGACACACGACCCGATAGTGATCGACATTCCTGATTTCAGCGGCGTCTACCTTGGTGTGAGAATGATTGGCTTGTCCCGGCAGCTCGGTGACTACTTCGGTGTCAAACGCGGCGATGGTGCCCTGATTACGGAGGTCGAAGAGGGTTCTCCGGCTGAGAGGGCCGATTTGAAGGCCGGTGATGTGATTGTGCGCATCGACGATGAGAAGGTATCGGACCGCTCCGATGTGCGCTACGTTCTCGAGGACAGAAGGGCTGGCGACACCGTGACCGTGGGGGTCATTCGTGATCGGCAGGAGAAGGTGTTCTCCATAGAGCTTGAAGAGCGCAAGGAGCGGACTTACTTCGGCTTTGACGGCGCCCGGGTGATGATTCCCAGGATTGATATTGATATCCCGGACATTCCCAATTTCGATTTCTACGGCTTTGGTCGCAATGTCCGGGGTTGGCAAAGTCCCGACGAGGAAGAGCGGTTTCGTCGGGAACTGCAACAAGCAATGGAAGAGCTGCGGGAGGAATTGAAGAACGCCCGCAGAGAGATTGAGACAGAGCTTCAGGAACTCCGCGACAGACAGAAGCGAGATTAGCCGGGTGTGGCCGCACAGATTTCGGATTCATTTCCGAGCGTAACCAACCAACCCATCCTCCTCAGCAGGCCTCGTCCTCGTGACGGGTCCTGCGCCTTTTGGGAGGCCTCATGTGCGGGGTTTTCTTGCTTGCCGGTGGTTCGAGTTGCGCCTATATTGGCCGCACTATGGCGACCCTGACAGTCGGAGAACTACTCAGCGCCCGGGCGCAGGATCTGGAACTGACCCTGCTCACGTCCAATGACAAGTCGTTGGAGAAGCCAATCCGCAATTCCGAGTTACACCGCCCGGGGCTGGCCCTCACGGGGTTTTTCGAGCGTTTTGCCAATCGGCGGGTGCAGGTACTGGGTGAAACGGAGATGGCTTTTGTCGCCCGGCAGTCGTCCGACCGCCTTCGTCAGGTGGCGAAACGACTGTTTGAACACCAGATCCCCATGATCGTCATCAGCAAAGGTATCACGCCGCCGCTGGAGTTCATCAGCGTTGCCGATGAAATGCAGACGGCCATTCTTTCCAGTCGATTGACGACCGCTGACCTGGTAACGCGGCTGTCGGCCTACCTCGATCAGGTATTTGCGCCATCAATCAATGTGCACGGAACGCTGGTCGATGTATACGGCGTCGGGTTGCTGTACACAGGAAAGTCGGGGATCGGTAAGTCTGAGGTGGCTTTGGACCTGGTGGAGCGCGGCCATCGGCTGGTCGCCGATGATGTGGTGAAGGTCACGCGGACCGCCCCCGATGTGATTATTGGCTCGGGTTCCGAGCTCCTGGGTCACCACATGGAGATCCGGGGGGTGGGGATCATCGATGTCGAGGAGTTGTTCGGTATCCGGGCGATCAGGCTGCAGAAGCGCATCGAGGTGGAGGTCCGGCTTGAGCTGTGGTCGGAGACGGAGGACTACGAGCGGCTGGGGATCGAGGATAAGCGGACAACCATATTGGGCTGTTCTATTCCCATCGTCGTGGTGCCGATTTCGCCGGGTAAGAACATCACCGTGATCAGCGAAGTCATTGCCATGAATCACATGTTGAAGGTCTATGGCGAGAATTCGGCGATGGAGTTTACCAAGAAGCTCTCTCAGCGTCTGGGCCGGAAGACGCTTACCAAGGGATATCTGGAGTCTGATTTCGAGTAATCGTACATGTGTGTAGTTCGTGCGGCAAGGCTTCACCGGCGTTGCGACGTGACCGCGTTGAAGCTGTCTTGCCTATTGGCAAATCACGGCCAATAGCCTATAATACTGTCTTTTACGGTGTTCTCGAAGTCCCGGAACATGTAGCGGGACTATGAGTAGAAGACAAACGGAGACCTTACAGGAAAGGATAGATTGCGACAATGATGCGAAAGACGCTCTTGTTGGGCATGCTTCTGGCAGTGGCAGCGGGGCTGAATACAGGCTGCGGCTCGGATGAAGAAGTGCTGGCGGTGGTAGGCGATCACAAGATCACGACGACCGAGTTTTTTGACTTCTATGGACGAGCGAACCGTCAGTATGCCTCGGCCCAGGAGGAATTCGACCACAAGCGAGAAATCCTCGACAGTCTTATTACAGTTCGACTTCTGGTCGACGCCGCGTACGAGAAGGGGATCGACCAGCGCGAGGAGCTGCAGCGGGTCCTGCTGGCCAATCGCGATCGTTTCCTCCTCGACGCTCTCTACGAGAAGAGCATCGCCGACCGGGCGGAACCCTCGGCTGCGGCGGTCAAGCGCTTCTGGGAGAAGCTGGAGTATCGCATTCGGGCATCGCACATCCTGTTGGGCGAGCCAGATACGGCTCAGTTTGTTCTTGAGAAGCTGCGCTCCGGAGAGAATTTCGAGAAGCTCGCCTACGAGTACTCCAGGGATCCCTCGGCCAAGCGGAATAAGGGCGACCTGGGCTATTTCGTGTGGGGTGCAATGGTCCCGGAATTTCAGGAGGCGGCCTTTCAGATGGAAGTCGGCGAGGTGTCTCCGCCCGTGAAGTCGCAGTACGGGTATCACATCATCAAGCTTGTTGATCGCCTGCCCAATGAAGCGAGGGGTAGCCTGGATCAAATGCGCGATGAAATCACGCAGCAGCTCAAGCGACTCAAGGAGAAGGAACTCATGGAGAAGCTGCTGGAAGATATCAAGGAGCGCTACACTGTCAGAGTGGATACGTCGGTGTTGCAGTATCTGGTCCACAAGCGTCAGCAGCTTTACCCGGAAATGATCCTCAAGGGGTTGCCCGCCGGCGACTTTGACAGCCAGCAACTGGACCGCAATGAGAAGGAACTGATTGTGGCGAACTGGGAGGGCGGACAGATGACTGTGGGCGAGTACCTGTCACGTATCAGTAATCTGTCCAATAATCAGAAACCGTCGTTCACCGCCTACGATTCACTGGCAAATATGATTTTCGAGCTTAAGAAACTCGATCTGCTCATACTTGAGGCTCATCGCCAGGGGATCGACAATGACCCGCGGTATCTGCGCCGGGTCAGGCTGTTCAAGGAGCTAAACATGGCGGAGTTGATGCGCAGCGATTCCATTGCCGCACCGATGGAACCAACGGAGGAGATGGCGCGGGAGTACTATGACGCGAATCCTGAGGAGTTCACGATCCCGAGGCGAGTGCGTGTCTATGAGATCATGCTGTCTGATTCATCGGAGATCGACCGCCTGGCGGAGAAGAGATGGAATCTGGCTGAGTTTCGGGAGTACGCCCGCAAGCACACTAAGCGACCGGGCAAGCGGACCGCTCAAGGTGACCTGGGATACATAGAACGAGACTGGTTCCCGGAAATGTTTGACCTTGCCTGGAAGACACCAGTCAATCGGGTGGCCGGGCCAGTGACGGGTCAGCGCGAGAGTATGTACAGCCTGATCTATGTCGAGGCGAAACAGGAGAGTACAGTAAAGGACTACCTTGATCAGAAGCGGCTGATACTGCAGAAACTGCGTACCGAACAGAAGAACCACGCCATCCAGAGCTGGATAAACGAGCGCAAGAAGCAGGTGCGTATCGTTGTTAACGATGATGCGGTGTGGTCGACGATCGATACCAAGCAGTATGCGGCACTCGCTGACGGTGCCCAGGGATAGGTTGTGGAAAGGTAAAGGATGATCAGTCACGGAGTAGTCAGGACGGTCCGGATGCTGCTGTTTTCACTGGCGGCGAGTCTGGTGGTGGTGTGCTGTGTGGCGGTTGGCAGCATAGCGCAGACCTCCGGAGGTATCGATGATCCGAAGGTGATCGACCGTATAGCAGCGGTTGTGGGGGATCGGGTCATACTGGCCTCGGAGCTTGCCCAGCAGATGCAGATGTTTTTTGTCCAGTCAAGCCAGCGACCGCGCAACCAGGCTCAGCTTGACTCCCTGACGGAGATGGTGCTGGAGCAGATGATTCAGGATCAACTGCTCCTGATTGCGGCCAAGGGTGACACTTCCATCGTCGTGCGCGAGAGTGACGTTGAGGCCGCTCTTGATGAGCACATTGCCCGGATCGCTTCGCAGTTCGAGACCAACGAAGCGTTTCTGGCGGCTCTTGGCCGCGAGGGTTTCACATTGCGAGAATTCAAGCGCCGGTACCGGGATGAGGTTCAGAATCAGATACTCAAGCAGCGTCTGGTGCAGAAGAAGCTCTATAACGTCTCCGTATCGCGACACGAGGTCGAGGAATTCTATCGGCAGTTCCGGGACTCGATACCGGTGCAACCGGAGGCGGCGAAGCTGGCCCACATTCTCTTGAAGACTACGGCTTCGCCTCAGATCGAGGACTCTGTTCGCGCCCGGATCGAGGAGTTGCGCCAGCGGGTGCTTGAAGGCGCCGATTTCGCCGCTATCAGTTCCCGCCACTCCGGGTTGGGAGCGGCGGCCAATGGTGGTGATCTGGGGTATGTGTCCCGGGATGATCTCATTCCTGAGTTGTCACGGGCGGCTTTCCAGTTGAACGTTGGCGATATCTCTGGTGTGATTCGATCCCCGCTGGGGTTTCACGTTTTGACGTGCGAGGGCAAGCGCGACGGACGGATCAAGCTTCGGCACATTGTGCTGCCCGTGGCTCCCTCAGCTGCAGACACTGCCCGGACATTGGAGTTGGCGGACTCGCTTCTGGTCGAAGCACAGTCAGGGGCGGACTTCCGGGAGTTGGCGAAAGCGTATTCTCACGATGACGACACTCGAGCTCAGGGGGGCGAACTGGGTTGGTTTGCTCTGCAGGACCTGCCGAAGAGGTTTCGGGATGTTGTGCAGGGCTGGCAGACGCCCGGGGAGTTCCGGGGACCGGTCGTATCGGAGCAGGGGATCCATGTCTTGCAGTTGCTGGATTATCGGGCGGAATCGGAGTTGACGCTCTCCGACAGCTTTGACCAGATCAAGGAGATGGCCCGGCAGGAGAAGACGGCAAAGCTGATAGATGACTGGATTCTTGAGTTGAAGAAGATGACCTTTTTGGATGTCAGGCTCGACTGATGAGACTCGACGACTTCCTTTCTACAGTGGGGGTTGTGAAGCGTCGCTCCATCGCCAAGAAGCTGGCCGATGCGGGCATGATTGAGGTCAATGGAAGCAGCGCGAAACCGGCCTGTCAGGTGAGGGTCGGCGACATCATCCTGATAAAAGGGACGCAGAGTCGTACCGTCGAAGTGCTTCAGTTGCCAGCCGCTTCAGTATCGAAGACCGAACGCGAGAGATATTTCAAGTCACTGTCGCCCTGAGAGTTAAGCGGCAGGTGGTGGTGGCGATGCTCTTTGCGGCGGCGGTCTTTGAACCAGCCGCCGTTTTTCGTTGTTACATGACAACCGGCACGAGGCTTTCGACGGGATGGGGTGGGCGAAGCCTTGAGTACAAACCTGCAGACACTGAGGATAGACACAAATGAAGCACGATGCCCTGCCTCGTACACTCGGCCAGCTCAAGGAGTCGGGTTACCGACCGCGATCAGTGAAAGAGGAACTTCGCGACAACGTCAAGGAACGTCTGTCGTCAGGCCGACCGTTGTTCGAGGGGATCATCGGTTATGATCGGACGGTGATCCCGCAGATTGAGAACGCCCTGCTGTCCCGCCACAACTTCATCCTGCTGGGACTGCGAGGCCAGGCGAAAAGCCGCCTGATTCGGCAGTTGCACGGATTGCTCGATGACTACGTTCCGGTGATCCCGGGGAGCCTGTTGAACGAGGATCCGTTGGCGCCGATTTCTCCGATGGGTCTTCGCGTGGTAGCCGAGAAAGGTGATGACCTGCCGATCGAGTGGCTGCCATCCCGTGAGAGATTCCATGAGAAGCTGGCCACGCCCGACGTGTCGATCGCTGATCTGATCGGTGATATTGACCCGATCAAAGCCGCGCGCGAGAAGCTGGACATCTCCAACGAGGAGGTGATTCACTGGGGCATCATTCCCCGGACCAACCGCGGCATTTTCGCCATCAACGAGCTTCCCGATCTGCAGCCGCGTATCCAGGTGGGGCTTCTTAACATATTGGAAGAGAACGATATTCAGGTGCGAGGTTTCCCCTTGCGGGTCCCGCTGGACATGCTTTTGGTGTTCACCGCCAATCCGGAGGATTACACCAATCGCGGCACAATCATCACTCCGCTGAAAGACCGTATCGATTCCCAGGTCATTACTCACTATCCTCGCTCTCTTGCAGAGGCCAAGCGAATCACCGGTCAGGAAGCTATCACACAGGATTCGGTGACTGACGTTCCGGAGCTGATCAAGGACATTATCGAAGAAGTCTCTTTTCAGGCACGCAAGAGCGAGTATGTTGATCAGTCCTCGGGGGTGTCCGCTCGGGTGTCCATTTCGGCCTACGAGACGTTGCTGGCCAACATACAGCGACGGGTGCTTCGAACCGGCGACGAGGACCGTTATCCCCGGATGTGTGACCTTTATGCTATAGTGCCGGCCATCAGCGGTAAGATCGAACTGGTGTACGAGGGAGAGCAGGAAGGAGCTGCGCTCGTTGTCAGGGGGCTGATCGGAGAGGCCATCAACAGCGTGTTTCTCAGCTATTTTCCGAAGCCTTCCCGGGGGAAGGTGAACCCTGATCGCCCGGAGCCGGAGAACCCGTATGAAGCGGTTGTCGACTTCTTCAGAAGCGGGCGTCGCCTTGAGATTTCCGACGAGATGACGTTTGCAGAGTACCAGCGGACACTGAGGTCAATCTCTCGTCTGGACCGGATAGTCAGGGAGTATGTGCCGGTGGATGACGACCGTGAGCTGCTGCTGTGGATGGAGTTCATACTGGAAGGGCTGCACCACAACAACATGATTGCTCGCGAAAGCGATGACGCCTCGGTGGAATACGGCGATGCCTTTTCGGACATGTTGCGTGGTATGGAAGGGGGCGGTTGAGCGTGCGCTTTGTCTATTCAGAGTGGGATGATGATCTGTATGCCCGACTGAAAGACATGTCGGATTTGCTGTCGATCTTCAACTATCTGTTGATGCGCCTCAACGGCAATGTTCAGGAGACGCTCGACTTGATGCGGCGGCTGCAGGCCAAGGGTATCCTGGACGCCAGATATGATCTCGACGAGTTTGAGCAGCAACTCAAGGACAAGCGCATTGTCAGGCAGGGGCAGGGGGGGCTGACTCTCGGCGCCCGGGGCGAAAGGCAGCTTCGGCAGGACGCGTTCGACCTGATTTTCCAGAAAATGCGCCCTTCAGGCAAGGGTCAGCACCGCTTACCGTATGAAGGGGGCAGTTCCGATGAACCGCTCCCGGAGAAGCGACGGTATCTGTTCGGTGACAACTACCGGTCAGTCGACTATACGGCATCGATGTTCAACTCCATCACCCGCAGTGGCGATCTGGGGCTGAGCCTGACCGAACGGGACCTGGAGGTGTACGAATCGGAGCGCAGCACCTCGTGTGCCACTGTGCTGATGATCGATATCTCGCATTCGATGGTTCTCTATGGCGAGGACCGTATCACACCGGCCAAACAGGTGGCAATGGCCTTCACCGAACTGATTCTGACGAAGTACCCCGGTGACGCGCTCAGTATCGTGACGTTTGGGGATACCGCCAATGAGATCAGCATCCGGGACTTGCCCTATCTTGCTGTCGGGCCGTATCATACAAACACACAAGCGGGGCTCAGGCTGGCCCGGCAACTGCTTTTGCGCCGCAAACACGCCAACAAACAGATATTCATGATCACCGACGGCAAGCCTTCCATGATCACGCGACCCAACGGTACTCTGTACAAAAACCCGATGGGCCTGGACCCGCGAATTGTCAACCGCACGCTTGATGAGGCCGTGATCTGTCGCAAGAAGAAGATCCCGATTACCACCTTCATGGTCACCGATGATCCCCATCTTCAGGAATTCGTCGCCCGGCTTACGGAACTGAATCGGGGGCGGGCCTATTTCTCCTCGGTCGACAACTTGGGGGGATACGTGATCTGGGATTTCGTCGCCAACCGCCGCCGCCGGTAGAATCCCCGGCCAACCACACTGACATCAGACGCCACTCTGGTGACGCAACCCATTGAGGGAATGGTTGTTAATTGCTGTTCGTCAGGTTCTTCCGGGGGGGCGCGGAAGAAACAGGCGGGCGGATCCGGATAATTATTGGACTATTTTGATCTATGAAGTGGAACTTTGGCGGACCCTGGATCGTTTAATAGGGCAACAGCGAGGTTGATGTTCCAGAACACTCAATTTTGAACCACTTCTCTTTAAGGACAACGAAAGAACCTCTCAACTGCAAGGAGACAGAATTATGAAGAAGCTTTCCCGGTTTTCTGTTGTGCTGATCGCGGCTTTTGCCCTGGTTGCTGCCTTTACCTGGTCGACTGCCTACACCTGCGGTGGTGACAAGGCCTCGACGGCAACCAAAGTGAATGGCGAGAGCAAGTCGTACGCCTGCGGCAGCAAGGCTGAGAAGGCCGAAAAGGCCTCGGCGACCATGATCGGCAGCAAGTCCGACTGTTCATCTTACAAGGGCACCAAGACCGCTATGGCCGTCAAGGATGGCAAGGACGGCAAGACCTGCACGGTCGATGGCGTCACCTATGAGGCTCGGAATCTGAGTATCGCCGGTATGACCTGCGGTGGCTGTGAGAAGGCGGTATCGGCGGCCCTGGCCAGTTCGCCTGGCGTCCACAAGGTGGAGAAGGTCTGCTTTGAAAGCGGCACTGCCATGGTGTGGGTGAAGGCCGACAAGAACTGCGAGATGAGCATGGTCAAAGCCGTGGCTGATAAGGGCTTCAAGGCCGAGATCATCCCGGCTGTAGCCACGAATACCTCTGCCGGTGACAAGGCCTGCCCTGTGACCGGTAAGGCCGGCACATGTGCCAAGATGGCCTCGGCTGACAAGAAGGCCGACTGCTCGCAGCCGTGCGGTTCCAAGTCCAAGGCCACTTCGGCCTCGGCTGAGGCACTCTAAGCCTCTGACTATCTGACGAATAGCGAAAACAAGTCTTTCTAAGACGTCCGTACACTACCAACCAGCATGTGCATCTGGCGGGACCCCGAAAGTCGGGGTCCCGCTTCTTTTGGTGATCAGGCGACACCTATTCTCCATTAGTTCGTGGGGCAAAAAGGTCAATTTATCGGTTGCTTGTCGGCAATTCGGGTGTATATTTAGCAGACACAGAAGTTACACCCCACTGCTACTGCAAAGAGGATGCAAAACAATGAAGAAGATGCTCACTGTGCTGGTTTTGATGATGGCTTTCATGGCCATGACAAGTGTTGTTGCGTTCGCAGGCGACGGTTGCGCTGCCGCCAAGACTGCCAAGACAGAAACAGCCGAGAAGACCAAGGCGGCTACCACTTGCGCTTCCAAGGCTGAGGTCACGCAGGCGGTCGCCAAGACCGGCTGTGCCGGTCACACTGAGGCCGAGCACGCCGCTCACAAGGCTGAGTGTACCGCTCATAAGGGTGGCGACTGCAAGTCCATCGCCCTGTCGATCGATGGTATGGTCTGCCAGGGCTGCGAGGGTTCCATCAAGGCCGCTCTGGCCAAAGTCCCCGGTGTACTGCATGTGGAGAAGATCAGCCACACTGATGGCAAGGCCGTGGTCTGTATTGATCCTGACAAGGTGAAGGACGCCGATCTGGTGACGGCCGTAACCAATAAGGGATACAAGGCCGAGGTGGTTCCGGCCATGGCTGCGGCGGCCACTCCGGTGAAAGCCGGGTGTTCGCCCAGTTGCCCCAATGCCCAGAAGGCTGCGGCCACTGGGGAGAAGACCTCGTGCGGTGATAAGAAGTAATACGACTTCGCGCTTCTCTGGATTTCCTGCAAGCGAGGCCCCCGCGGCCTCGCTTTTTTTCGTATGCTCAATCGTTTTTCGGGCGTTCAGGTGCAGAATCTGCCATCAAAGTGCAAAATCTTTGCGTCCGATACGTCTAATAAGTACCATACACGGCAACGGTATATGCGCATACGATTACTCGTCATACTCATTCTGCTCGCAGCCTCCGGTGGCCACGCGGCCAAGTACGCCGGCGATCCCTACCAGCTTGGTGTGGGGGCACGTTCGCTGGCTATGGGCGGTGCCGTGGTGGCCGGGCCGTTTGACGGTTCGGTCGGCTACTGGAACCCGGCCGGGATCGGAACGCTTTCCGGTCGGCAGGTGCTCGCCATGCACGCCGAGACATTCGGCTCGCTGCTGAACCATGATTTTATCGGCTATGTGGACGCGCGCGGGCGCCGGGGATCGCTGGTCTCCGGCTGGAGTGTGTATCTGTACTATCTCGGCGGCGGCGGGATCAAGATCACGCGGCTTGATGAGTTCAACCGTCCGTATGTCGAGCGCGAGGAGTCCCACGGCGACTATATGCTCTCCGGCGCTGTTGCCGGCCGGATCTCGGACAAGCTGCGCTGGGGGCTGGCCGCGCGGCTTCTGTACCGCGATATCGGCACCGAGACGGGCAAGGGGTTGTCGGTCGATGCCGGGCTGTTGTACCACGCCCACCCGCGCCTGGATCTGGCGTTGGTGGTCACCGACATCACCACTGGCGTCATTCGTTATTCCGGGGAGACATTCGGCACCGAGGCCAACTACGAATCCATCTATCCGGCATTGCGGCCCGGCCTGATGCTGGTGCAGCAGTGGGGTGAGTTTGCGGGCCGGGCGACTTTCGCGGGCGAGATTCGCTTTGAGAATCTGCAGTCATCGGCGCAGTACTGGGGCGGGGCGTTGTCGGTTGACACGCACTATGGCGTTGAGGTGGGCTGGCGCGAGATGCTCTTCGGCCGGGCGGGGTTCGATGTGGGCCGGTTCACGGCCGGCGGCGGGGTGGCGATCGGGCGGGTGACGGTGGATTTCGCTTATCTGCACCACAGCGACCTCGACGAGACGTACAGGGTCAGCGCGGGGTATGGGTGGTAGGGGGGGCTTGCGGTGCCTTGACCTTCGCTCAACAGGGGAGTGGCTTATGTGTGTACCGCGGCAGCCATGCGCCTGCTGGGCAAGCGAGCTATGCAGAGTAGGCCAGGGCTCTTGGCCGTCCTGAAAGGCGGGCGACCGCCGGGAAACAGACTTGGCAGAGGCTCGGGCAGGCCGGGGGCCTGCCGCGCACAGGATGGAGTCCCCATGACCCTACCCGAGGATGGATGGGCTACCGAATATCAGCTTCCAGCTCTCAGCTTCCAGCTTCATCCCCCCTACCGGTTCAGGTCCATCAGGCGCGTTTCTGAGTCGCTGGTGCCGATCAGGACCATCTCGTCATCTACGGACAGGACCACCGATGGCTCGGGGTTGATATGCAGGCTGTCTCCCTTGCCGATCGCTATGACACTGCAGCCGGTGTCCCGACGGATCTGAGTTTCGGCCAGCGATTTCCCTGCAAAAGACGTATGCACCGGCACCCGGAAGATGTACAGCCCCTCGGCGACCATGAGGATCCGGTTGGGCGCCAGCAGGTTGATGATGGTATTGGCTCCTATGGAGGCGTGCGACATGACCAGATCGGCCCCGGCGCTGTGGAGTTTGGAGATATTGCGGTCCAGATTGGCGCGGCTGATGATCTGAATGTCGGAACGGAGCTTGCGGCAGTAGATGGTCAGGTAGATGTTCATGGAATCATCGTGCGTGGTGATGATTACCGAGGTGGCCTCGCGAATACCGGCATCATGCAGGGTATCAATGTCGGCGGCGTTGCCCTGAATGTAGGTGTTGTCCTGGACCACTCTGGGATTCTTCTCAACGATCCGGTAGTCGATGCCCCGCTGGCGGAGTACCTCTGCCGCGGCGCGGCCGACCCGACCGCCGCCGAGGATGAGCACCGGGGCCTCGGAGGTGGGCTGGGCGTTGCGGATGGAGAACACTGTCTCGAATCTGTTGAGTTGTTCGGCGGAACCGGCCAGCACAAGAACGGTGGTGGATTCGATACGAGTATCCGGTTGCGGCACCTTGAACTGCCCGCGCTCCCACAGCCCGACGACGGTGACGCCGGCCTTCTCGCGAATTCGGCTGTCGATAAGCGTCTTACCCTCAAGCGGAGTGCGCATGGCGGAGGCCTCGGCGATCAGGAGCTGGTCGAACCGCCCGATGATATTGGCGCCGACGCTCATTCCGAGTGTTCGCCGCGCCAGGGATTCGCCGAGCATTTTCATGAACTGGAAAACGTGGGTGCTTCCGGCCAGCTGCAGGATATCGATGGAGCTGTCGGAGTCGGCGTTAGTAACTATGGGTACGTTCTTGAATATCTCCCGGACAGTGAAGGCTACATTGGTGTTGACCATGTCATCGTTGTTGGCGACGAGCATGGCGGCGTTGTCAAGGCGTAGGCGCCGGTATGTTTCGGGATCGCTCAGGTCTCCGACAACGACCCTGTAATCCATTTCGTACAGCTCAAGCGCGCGGGGCAGGTCGGGGGCAATGACGGCGTACTCGTAGTTGTATTTCACCAGCTTGTCGACGAGGTTCATCGTCAGCGGGTCAAAGCTTGTCAGGATGACATGTCCGCTGGTTTCCGGTGGTAGCTCCCGGGGCGCTCGGGAGCGCGATTGGGCCTCAAGCCACGGGGCATAGAAGAACTGAATGAAGGTGAACGGCAACATGACCAGCAAAAAGAGAATACCTGACATCAGCACGAGCATTGAGAAGACCTTGCCCAGATCGCTCAGGAAGGTGATATCGCCGAAGCCGAGGGTGGACATCACCGTAAGGGTCCAGTAGAAGCCCGTGATCCAGCTAAACTCGCGGTCCTCATGGAGCATGATGAAATGGAACAGGGTGCTATACAGAACCACGAGCGCAGTCAGTGACACCAGAAACTTGAACAAGAGCCTGAAGTTGCGCTTGGTGGTTCTGCTCCTGGTAAAATAGAGTATCTGCGAGGCAAGGAATTTCATAATCATCCATCCTTTACGGCATCGCCTGGGCGGTGGATCATCGCAGGCAGTTGCCCGTACCACGTCGGCAGCACATACGAAGTGTGTTCAGGAGCGTAAGGTCAAGCTTGTTTTCCGGCCTCGTGGCCGTGTGGTCAGTCGGATGCCTCCCTTGAAGCTTGTTACACTGCTCAGAATTCTCGACCGATGTGCAGGTAGAACTGGTCGTGGTTGCTGTCGACAATACCATAGCTGGCTTCCACGGGTCCGAGAGGCGTGTCCAAAGAGAGGGTGGCGCCGACGGCGTGGCGAAGAGTGCGCCATTTGATCTGATCGGTCTCGGCGTAGACATCGCCGAAATCGTAGCGCAGTGACAAGTACAGCCACAACGGCAGTTTGAGGCGCACATTCTGGCTGGCCAGGACCACTTTCTCCCCGGAGAGTTGATCGTGTTCGTAGCCGAAGAACGAGTGCGCGCCGCCGAGGAAGAAGCGCTTGGACGGTGGCAGGCCGCTGCGGGAGAAACCGACCTGCACTTTGGGGTGGTAATTGAGCCAGGAAGTGAGGGGCAGATACACTTCATGGGAGGTGAAGAACTTGGTGTATTCGACCTTGCCGCCGAGGAGCTGTCCGGCGAACTGCACCTGTACGAGGTGCTTGTGTCCGCGCCGGGTGAAGGGGATACGATCGAAGTTCTCCACCAGCGATCGTAACTCGAGTATGCGCAGTCCGAAGCGATTGGCGTTTGTCTGATCACCGGGCGTCTCTTGTACCTCTTCAAAGACCAGCCCTGCCGATACCGTTCCAAATCGCGCGATCTGCTGGCCGAGCATGAATTCGACGCCGTTGATCTTCTCCTCGCGCTCTGGCCGGCGTGTGCCGCCGGGGTCGTAGACACGGCGATCAAGCACGCTGTGATAGGCCTGCATCCGTGCGGTCAGATATGTCGACCAGATGCGGTCAAGCTTGAAGCCGCCGTGGTAGAGCTGACGTTCGGTACCGTACTGACCGAGCAGGTGGAACTCCAGTCCCATCCCCAGCAGATTGTTGGCGCGAATCTCGAGGAACTGCTCGGATTTGTACTCGTCATGCCAGTGCCAGCCCAGTCCCAGTTCGGTTGGTGGTTTCTCCTCGACTCGCACCGTGAGCACGGCGCCATCGCCGGTGGGCGTGAGGTCCATAGTGACGCGGTCAAACAGGTTAGTGCCGTATACGTTGCGCAGCCCGCGATCGGCAGCGTCGGAGGACCAGGGCTGGCCGGAAGCCAGTGGCAGGAGCGAACGAACGAACCAGTCCCGGGTACGCTGGTTGCCGCGCACGTCGATACTTCGGATCATGGCCTCGTCAATGAAGAACCGCACCAGGGAGCTTTCCGGAACAAGCGCGGTTTGCGTCACGTGGGCCAGGTCATAGCCACGGTCTCGGTAGAGTTTCAGTATGGCGTTGGCAGCCGATGTCAGCCAGTCCTCAGTGATGACGCTCTCACAGTCCGGCAGCAGCTCGATCAAGAGGCTGTCGGGAAACAGGCTGTTGCCTTCGACCACATAGCGAGCATTCTGGCAGGACAGAGTCTGCGGAAGATGTGGCTGAATGCTCAGGATATACGCGGGGACGCCGGAGTCGGTCGCGACCCCACCTGGGATTCTGTCGAACGTGAGCGCCAACTCTCCCATGTCCACCTGTCGGCGCAATTGCTGCAGGAGATCCACGAGATTGAGGCTGTCAAGTGTCTGGCCGTTCATGGCTCCGGTCGCAGTGTACAGCAAAGGTGGGCAGGTGTGGCAGTTCACTGCAGCAATGCGAATCGGACGCGACTTCGACCGGGCTGTCAGCATCGCGATTATGGTGTCGGCAGCGGCCAAACCGGCAGCATAGCCAATGGCGATGAGGGAGTCGGCATCGCCGAAGTCAGTAAGCTGGAACTGCCCCACAGCGGGACTGATGACCATATCCGCACGTTCGGCCTGCTCGCGGAGTTTGTCGGCGGTCATAATGGTGGTGGCCTGATTGGCGATATCCAGGGCTGTGGTCAACTCGCCTCTGCTGAGAAGGGGGCTGGCCGTGTTGATCGCCACGACAAAACTGGCGGCACCGGGAATGGTCTGCACCTCGGCAACGGGCAGAGGTGAGAGCATGCCGCCATCCATGAGCAGATGCCCATCGAGCTCGACCGGCGTGAATGCCAGTGGGAAGGCCATCGATGCTCGCATGGCATCGGCGAGCGAGCCCGAGCGCAGGACGATCTTTTCGCCGCTGACAAGGTCGGTACAGATAGTACGATAGGGTATTGGCAGGCGGTCGAAATCGCCCTGCGATCGGTAATTGGCAGTGACAGTGAGGCGTGTGAGAAGTTCCGTCAATCGCTGTCCGGCAGTAAGGCCCTGCGGAAGGACCGGGCGAACTCCATTGAACCTTACGGTGAACAGGCGTTTGCCTTCCTCGGAACGCTTGGTCTGAAACATGGTGCGCCGTTCGGGACGGTTGGAGAAGAGGTTCTCGAAATCAAACTGCCCGACATGGCGGCGCAGGTCATCGGCACTGTATCCGGCGGCATACAGACCGCCAACAATCCCTCCGATCGAGGTCCCGGCGATTGCGACGGGGCGAATGTTGCGCTCTTCGAAGGCCTTCAGAATCCCGATCGTTGCAAGTCCGCGCGCGCCACCACCGGAGAGAGCAAGTGATACCGGATAGACAGCCGGTTCCTCGCTGGTGCGGTCACGGTCGGAGAGAATCAGAGTATCGCCGACTGCGCCTGCCGTAGACAGCAGCACGAACAGCAGTGTCGCGCTCAGGCGTACTACCGGAGTTTTCACTTGCAAACCTCGAACGATCTTTGGTTCATTGCCTTTCGAAAGCGGATACCCGGTGCAAGATACAGTGACAATCACGCGAAATGAACTAAAACATGTCAAGTCCCTCCTGACTCGCAAGGGGCGGGTGCGTCATGGCCAGTTTACTGCTGAGGGAGTGCGGCTGCTCGAGGAAGCGTTGCGCCATGATGTCTTTCCGCGCGTGGTGTATGTAGCGCGGTCGGCGCTGTCCGATCGCGGTGAGCAGCTTGTCGCCGAAATGGCGAATCGTGGCGTCGGCATAGCGGCCGTTCGGCAGCGCGAACTGGAGCAGATGGCTGATACCGACAGTCCGCAGGGTTTGGTGGCGCTGTTCGACAGGCCGGCGGCATCGCTGGCACAACTTTCTTCTGACAGTCTGCGTAAGATAGTGTGGTGTCCGGACATTGCCGATCCCGGTAATCTGGGAACGATTGTCCGCACAGCGCTGGCTTTTGATTTTGACCTGGTGATTGTCGGTGAGAACGCCGTTGATCCCTGGTCGCCTAAAGTTGTGAGGTCTTCTGCCGGGGCGGTGCTGGCCTTGCCGGTCGTGACCGCCGGCGTGCCGGAGACGCTGCGTCTGGCCGAAGCGGCCGCCGTGCGACTGGTCGTCGCCGACTCGCACGGCACGGATGATCCGACGAGTCTTGACCGGCTCGACGGGGATCGTGTCATGCTGGTGCTTGGATCCGAGGCGCACGGAGTTGCCGCAGAGGCGATTCGTGCGGGCTCGCTCCGTGTGAGGATTCCCCATGCGGACAAGCTGGATTCTCTGAACGTGGCGGTTGCCGGTGCAATCCTGATGCAGCGGTTATACCAACAAGTGATTGGAGCCTGAATTGCGGAAAGTCGTTTTGTGGATACTGCCGGCGGTGCTTGCTCTTCTGCTTACCACGGCCGCCTGGTCGCAGGAGGTGTTTGACGAGGGCAACGGTTGGTTCGCGACTCGTGATCTGCGCGCCAATACGAGCATGCCGCAGGCGGGGACACTGCGAATCGAGTCGGTGTCGACCCTGGTCGGGAGCATTTCCATCACAACCTCGCGCGAGCCGACCGTCGCTATCATCTACCGGAAAAAGGCGCGCACGAGCCAGTTGTCGCGTGCGATTGACATTATTGATCGAATCGCGTTTACAATTGATAACTCTGCGAAGGGGGCGCGGCTGCAGTTTCGTGCGCCGAACCCTCCACCATGGAATCAGCAGGTCGAGAGCGGGCGTGTTGAGATTGAGATTACCATGCCGGAGTCTTGTGCCGTGGTGATTAGTGCCGTCTATTTTGATGTGGAGGCCGATGGTCCCTTCACTGAGTTTCGTGTGCCTACATCCTATGGTGGGCTGAGGGTGTCCAATGTTGACGGTGCGCTGGAGCTGCAGACCGCGAACCGTCGCTTGATTGCCGATCGCATCCGCGGGAGGATTCAGCTGAAAACGAGCAACTCGACTCTTACTGCATCCGACCTGCATTGCCCGGATGCGCAGGCGCGAATTCAAAACGAAGGCGGAGACATTCGGATTGACCGGTTGCATGGGCAGCTGAATATCAAGAACAGTTACGGCCGCATAGAAATCAGTGATTTCCATCCCATCGGTACCCGGAACTTCATAAGAGGTCTGTCGGGACCGGTGTTCATCGACATTGGGCAACTTGGTGACGCCCGTCTGGTTGTGAACAATCGTTACGAAGACATAGAGGTGACCATACCGCAGAGTACTTCATCATCGCTGTCGCTGGCAGTCGAGGAAGATGGACGGATCGAGGTTTCCAACCTGTTGTTCACCAGCGATCTGGTGGAGCACAACCGGCTGAACCTGATTGCCGGTGAGGGGGCGGCGACAGTGAGCGCCACGGTGCGCGGCAACGGAAACATTTACGTGCGGGGTCGAGACAAAGGAGATCGATAAGTGCAACACACCTTTCGACATACCCTTCTTGTAAGCTGTCTGCTGGCAGTCTTCGTTTTGGGCATGGGCAGTGAATCAGCCGGTGCCCGCGAGCGTCTGCGGCATCCTGAGGGAATCTTCTATTTCGAGAGTGCTGCCAGTGTGTTCGGGCCCGAAGCCGTCTGGGCTAACCCCGGGGCGCTGGCACGGATGCAGATGGCAAATGTGCAACTGATAGGGGAGTATTTCGACGAGCGCTTCTTCGACAACTGGGGGGCAGTATCCGCCAACGAGGGATTGGGGTTCGGGTTTCGGCACCTGTGCGTTCCCGGGGACGGCGACTATGACGAGTTTCTGTTCGGGCTGGGCTTCAGTCTTGGAGGCCTTCACACCGGGGGGTCGTATCGATACTATCGCGATGCTCCCGGGGCGTTCAATAACCGGCATTTCTGGAATCTTGGGTTACAGTATGTTTCGGGTCAGTTTGCTGCCGGCGCAGTGTTGTCCAACCTGAACCGCGGGGAGATCGACGGCGAGCGTACCGAGATGAAACAGCAGTATGCTCTTGCCTATCGCCCTATGGGCAACCTGATGACACTGTCAGCGGACTTTTTCATGTACAGTGGCCAGACGTGGCGCGATGCCGACTGGGTCTATCAGGCAACGGTGAATCCATATCAGGGTCTCTATCTGACCGCAGCCTATGACTCCGACAAGAACTACCAGGTGGGCTTTCGCGTGAACCTGAATCAGTATTTCGCCGGTTCACGCAGCAGCTTCAATCGCGACGGTGACCACTCTGGTACGGCCGGATATGTTGGTTTCACCACTGCTCGTCAGCCCTCGGTTCTGCCGCCGCCGAAACGTCGCCTCAACATGGGTATTGCCGGGTCGCTCGCGGAGAACCCGCCTCAGCCCATCTTTGGTCGCAAGCGGACACCATTTACGAAGCTCATTCTGGAGATCTACCGGGCCGCCGAGGACCCCTCTATTTCTGAGATGTCGCTGAAGCTCAGCGGTCTGGCGATGGGCTTCGGTCAGGCGCAGGAGCTGCGACAGGCGCTCGAGCATTTCCAGTCAAGGGGCAAGCGGATCACCTGTCACCTTCGCTTTGCCAATAACATCACATACTACGTCGGATGTATCGCTGACAGCCTGCTGATGTCCACTGTCGGCCAGCTTGGGCTGATTGGCCTGAAGGCGGAGCAGACGTTCTATGCCGGCACGCTCGAGAAGCTCGGTATCGAGGTGGACATGGTCCGAATCGGGGACCACAAGACAGCTCCTGAGCAGTACACCCAACGGGGACCTTCTGAGGCCAGCAGGGAGCAGCTCAACCGCATTCTGGATGATCTGTATAGCCAGTTTGTCAGTGCCATTGCTGCCGGTCGTGGGTTCACGTCCGATTCCGTGCGCGCGATGATCGACAACGGGCCATACACCTCGGTTGAGGCTATGGAGCTTGGCCTGGTGGATACGTTCTGTTATGAGGATGAGTTGAGCGACTTTCTCCGACCGATGTCGCAAGTTGGTTTTGCCGACTACGTTGCCGATACGCTGGTTGACGGTAGCTGGAGAAAGCGACCGCAGTTGGCGGTTGTGGTTGCTGAGGGAAGCATTGCCTATCATGACGGTAACTACTGGCCGCTGGTTGACCAATCGGAGGTGACACCCGGTCTTATGGCTCAGGCGTTTTCGCAAGTCAAGAGAGAACCTCGTGTGAAGGGGGTGGTGCTTCGTCTGAGTTCCCCGGGGGGAGGAGCGCTGGCGGCTGACGACATTCACCACCTGGCAACGAAGGCCGCTACGAAGAAGCCGACGGTTGTGTCCATGGCCAATGTTGCAGCCTCAGGGGCCTACTACATCAGTACTGCCGGGCGGGAGCTCTTCGCCAACCCTGCGACGATCACGGGATCAATCGGTCTCTACGCCGGCAAGCCGAACCTGACCGGGTTGTACGAGAAGATTGACTTGCACAAGGAGTTGTATCTTCGCGGCCGGCACGCCGGTCTGTACCTGACGAGCCGGGGGTTTACCGACGGAGAGCGGGAGAAAGCGTACTCACAGATCAATGCCTTGTACCGGCACTTCGTTGATCTGGTTGCTGAGAATCGCGGAATGAGTGTTGATTCGGTGGACCAACTTGCCCGGGGGCGGGTGTGGACAGGGCGGGAGGCGCTGGATAATGGCCTTGTGGATTATTTGGGGGGAATCAAGCAGGCGCTTGATTTCACTGCCGGGCAGGCGGGCGTCAAGGAGTACACGGTGGAGGTGTATCCTAAGCGCCGTCCCTTGTTTGTGCTGCCGGCTTTTTCGCTGCTTGGTGCAGTGTCTTCCGTCTTCGGTGGTACGGAGGATCCGGCGACAGGTAACCCTCTGGAGGACTTGCGCATGGAGCCGGGCGGCTTATATGCCCGTCTCCCGTACGATCTGGTGATTGAATAAGCGAATTGCCCAAAGCTGTGGACAAACACAAAGCGCCCGCCATCCTGGCGGGCGCTCTGCCTTGGTACAAGGAGATATTACACAGAAGCGCAGGTGAGCAGGCGCTCAGAGTCCCAGAGCTTCCAGATCAACGTTTTCATCGTTAGTTCCCACATAGCTCTGGCGCCAGCCGATTCGCTGGAAGACGCGCACCGTAGGTGTTTCGGGCGGCAGCTTGTTGGGATCGTCAAGGTCGGAGTCGTAGCTCCAGTCACGGTTCGGAGGGTCGTAGTACGTACCCGACCAGTTGCCATTCGCCTGCTGAGAATTCCAGAGATTCACGGCGCTGCCGGACCAGGTGAAGTTCTTGCCTGACCAGCGTTCCAGAAAGCGCGGCAGGTTCTCGAAGCCGCCGTTGTAGTTGCTGGGAGTGGTCTCGACATTACCGGTCAAGTACGATACGTTGACGGTTGTGGCTGTGGCGTTACGCTTGTTTTTTGATGAGTCGCTGACGAGGTCGAAGTTGCCTGCATCCCAGGCATTGGACAGGAATGTGACAGCGTCGGCCATAATGGCCGCCGGCTTCTTGTTAACCGAATTGTAGTCGCCATTGGTGTACACCGGGTTCTCACTGGCGATGGTCAGGCCCGAGCCGAGCGTGTCACCGTTGTTCAGCCGCAAGGCAGGCCAGCCGGCCACCTGATTCGAGAAGTAGAGTACGCCGTTGCTGGGAGCGAAACCGGTTTCGTAAAGCCGGCCCATATCCAGTTCGGTGCAATCCACCCATTCACCTTCACGAGCATCGTAGAACTGATCGGTTGCCGATGGTACCAGCACGCCGCTGTCTATCATGTCCTGCGTGACATCGAGCCATAGCCCGCCAACCTGTGCCCAGGCAGTGTCGTCGATGATCTTCAGCGAGGAGAGGTGTTCGTACGAATCCGGATTGCCGTCGCCACGTTCGATGAGCGTATGCGGATCATCGGAGTTGGTCAGGGGAATATTCAGTTCCCCCTGTCCGTGGGTCGAATCCTGAACCCGTCCGCCCCATCGTGCCAGCGAGGAGTCATACCAGTCAGTGAATTCACTGTCAAGAAAGTCCGCGCCCATCTTCATGGAGACATAATTGCCTTCTTCATCCTTAATGAGAACGTCACCGCTGCTGACGCCGCCCGGGCCCTTGCGCCCGTGCAGGATGTTGCCCGAGGCGGTCACATAGGAATCCATCTTCAGGGAGCTGTTGGCTTGCAACCACAGGTTACCGTTGGAGTGGACACGTCCCAGAAGGGTCATGTCCGGTCCGGGGGCGATCTCAAGGTCGTTGCCGTAAAAGACTGCGAACTGGAAGATGGGCACCAGGGCGGCCTCGAATGACTCCTGAAGAATCATCCGGGCGTTTTCTACTTCGCTCTCAGCCACGCTGGTAATCGTGAAGCTCTTGACCAGCGAGTGCAGGCCGGCCAGGGTACCCTTGGTCAGAACGCGTTTCGTCGGGGCGCCGTCGTCTACCGTCACATAGGAGACGTCGCAGTGGTTAATCGCAAAGCTTCCTGATGGCATGATGGTCGGCGGCACGCCGGTGGTATCATACTCATCCTGCAAAGCGGCGGCACCTGCCTCCAGCCCCGCCTCGGCGGCATAGAAACTGCGCATCTCCTGAAGCTCGTTACCGGCGATGTTCACCTCGTCTTCCGAGGTCGAGAGCGCCGCGAGCCCCAGCAGGGTGAGCATGGCGACCATGATCAGGGCGATCAGGCTGGCCATACCGCGTTGGTTGTAGAGTAATCGTCGCATAATCTATCACCTTCCTTACAGTCCGATATTGCGAAGGAATACTGACGTGTTGAACGTTCGATATCGAAGCGTGTCCCCGGAGGGGATGTCGTAATCGGCGCGGCCGGAGTGTCCCGACACACTAATGAGGATTTCGCGAACGTCGTCGATTGACGGTGGTTCGTCAAACAGCGCACTGTTCTTCATCCGGTACCGGAATTGCAGATCGGATATGTTCTCAGCGAAGACCTGCGGCCCGGAGCCGGGACGCTCAACCATCAGGCAGGGTGTGTTCGGGTCGGTCAGCGTATCGACATAGAACTTGATCCAGGTGAGCATCAACACCTGAGCGTCGGCGCTGTACGACTTCGACAGTGGCATAGTGTTGTGCTGGATGTGTTTGGCAGCCACCTGTACGTGCGTGATCTCGAAGAACTCGCCGCCGCCGGAGTCCGGCTCGAAGATGTAGGCCCAGTCACCGGGACTGAAGCAGGAGATGTCGCTTTCACACTTCAACTCCGCCGACGGCTGAGGCATCGGCGCCGACAGCTTGGTTTCACAGTCACCGGTTCGGTACACGAGCACAATCGTGTCCGGATTGGTGTTGTAGGCCTGGATCGGTGCCAGGTTCAGCGGCAGGTTGAACCCCGCCATGCGGCAGTGCCGGGTAATCTCGTCGATTGAGGCTCGGACATTCTGCTGGATGGTCGTGATGTCGTCCTGAATTATGTAATGCTTGTGCTGACTGATGTACAGCTCGAAGATGCCGGTGGTCACTACGCCCATGATGACCAGGGCAATCATGACCTCCAGGAACGATGTCCCCAACTGACTTCTGATTCTGGATCGTATGTTCATCATATTGGTACCCACTTGGTTTCATGTGCCGCTACGACTTCAGGTACGCCGTCAGCGAATCCTGTTTTGCAGTACCACGGACATCCTCCCAGTCGACCCTGATCTTGATCTCATTGAGATTAGCCCCGGCGTTGTTGACCGTCCAGGAGCGAACGACGCCACGGGCTGTGTCGACGCCACTGCCGGGATTGTTGGTGCTTCGCAGTTGCTCCAGCTTCTCCTGCATCAGATGCGTGGTCAGAGTGGTGTTGTTGGCCCAGTCGTTGCCATCCAGAGCAACCATCGCCATATTCAGCAGCAACAGCAGCGACAAACTGAGGATCAGCAAGGCAATAAGCACTTCCAGGAGGGTAAGACCGTCCTGATTCTGTATTTTCAATTTGCTCATAGGTAGTACCTCTTGGTTTGCCCGTATAGCTGTAAATTGTATGCCGCCCGTGTATGATTCTGGAACCGGCCTCTCAGGGATCGTGTTATGTACTCACAGAACAAGAGGTTATCTGTCACCGATAATAGGCACAACCTGCCCGGGAGTACTGATATGGCGATTCCGGAGGACCGGAACAGGCCAAACGAACCCGTTTCGCCCAACAGATTATGGGCTGCTTCCAACACTTTCCATGGCCGAGCATTTGTGCTACCTTGGCGGTGGTTTGACCTCGTGACAGGCGCAGGAGTCCCGCCGGAAGCAGGTCACCGGACGGCTGGACGACCGTAACAGGAGAGAAGGATGAACGCATCTGAGGTGTTTGTAAAGGCCCTGGAAAATGAGGGGGTCGAGTACATTTTCGGTGTGCCCGGAGAGGAGAATATTGACTTTCTGGAGGCAGTCCGCAAGTCCGGGATCAAATTCATTCTGACCAGGCACGAGCAGGGGGCCGGATTCATGGCTGATGTCTATGGTCGGCTGACCGGCAGGGCCGGGGTGTGTCTGGCGACAATCGGGCCCGGCGCGACCAATCTGATAACTCCGATAGCGGACGCCTACCTCGACCGTTCGCCGCTGGTGGCTATCACCGGGCAGGCCGACACATTGCGGGTGCACAAGGAGTCGCACCAGTACATCGATGTTGTGTCGATGCTTCGGCCGATAACCAAGTGGAACACCCGGATTGAGCGTCCTGATATCGTCGCCGAGGCAGTCCGCAAGGCCTTCAAGACCGCAGAAGCGGAGAAGCCCGGCTCGACCCACCTTGAGTTCCCGGAGAACGTTGCCCAGGAGAAGTGTGAGAGCCCGGAGTACTTCGCGGTGCGCAAGGTCCGTCGCCCGGCCCCGGATTACAAGGCGGTCCAGGCAGTGATTGATCTGATCGGTAAGGCGAAGAAACCGCTGGTGCTGGCCGGTAATGGATGTCTGCGCAAGCGGGCTACACGCCAGTTGAGGCGCTTTCTGGACCAGACTCGCTTCCCGGTCTGCAATACCTTCATGGGCAAAGGAGCCTCCGGCTACGAATATGAGTACAACCTGCTTACGATTGGTCTGCAGACGCGCGATCACGTGACCTGTGCCCTTGAAGAAGCCGACCTGATCATCTGCATCGGCTACGATATCGTTGAGTACTCGCCGCAGTTCTGGAATCCTGATGGCTCCAAGTGCATTATCCACATAGACTTCGAGCATGCTGAGGTCGACTACTGGTACCACCCCGAGGTCGAAGTGGTCGCAGACATCGCCTCCGCGCTCTGGGAGGTAAACGAGCGGATCGATGATTCCTTCGATACCAGCCGGGGGGAGTGGGCTATCAAGCACCGCAGGAAGATACTCGCCGACATTCATGAATATGACAACAGCGAGGCCTTTCCCTTCAAGCCCCAGAAGATTCTGCATGATGTTCGTCAGGTGCTGGCAGATGAGGATATCCTGATAAGCGATGTCGGTGCCCACAAGATATGGATTGCCCGCATGTTCGTGGTCCACGAGGCCAACACCTGCCTGATCTCCAACGGGTTTGCGAGCATGGGCATAGGTCTTCCGGGCGGGATTGCTGCCAAACTTGTTTACCCGGATCGGAGGATCCTCACGATCAGTGGTGACGGCGGATTTCTCATGAACATTCAGGAGCTGGAGACGGCGGTGCGTCTGGGGACGCCCACCGTGAATATGGTCTGGTCTGATGGTACGTTCGGTTTGATAGAATGGCATCAGGAAAAGAAGTTCGGCACAGCGTTCGGCACCAGGTTCGGTAACCCGGACTGGGTTCAGCTGGCGCGTTCTTTTGGTGCGAACGGTATCAGGGTGAAGGAGGGAGACGATCTGCAGAAGGTGCTTTCGCGGGCCTTCAAGTCTGACAAGCCGGTTGTGATAGATGTACCGGTGGACTACAGCGAGAACATCCGACTGACCAAACGGCTGGGCCAGCTGGTCTGTCCGGTGTAGGCACGCGGGTGCTGTGCGAACGAATGTGAGAGGCAACTGAAACAGCGGGAGCAAGTGAACATGGCCAGGAAACAGAAGACGAATACGACGCACAAGATGTATCTGGGGGGCAGCTGGGAGAATTCCGACCAGAGCATCGAGGTCGTGAATCCGTACGACAACAAAGTAACTGCCAAAGTGGCTGCGGCCTCGAAGGCGGATTACACGCGGGCAATTCAGATCGCCGACAAGACCTTTGCGCAAACGCGTGAATTGCCCAGCTACAAGCGGTCTGAAACGTGCCGGGCTGTAGCCGATTTGATCGAGAAGAACCTCGAGCGTTTCACGACCACCATGGTTCAGGAACTGGGCAAGTGCTACAAGGATGCCAAAGGGGAGGTGCAGCGGGCTGTTGGTGTTTTCCGGGTTGCGGCGGAGGAGGCCAAGCGGATCGGTGGAGAGATTATCGACCTGGACTGGACACCGGGTGCCGAAGAGCGGACCGGCCTGGTCAAGCGCTTTCCGATGGGGGTTGTGGCCGGTATCTCACCGTTCAATTTTCCGCTCAACCTTGTGGCGCACAAGGTGGCCCCCGCGATCGCCTCGGGCAACACGATTGTTCTCAAGCCGGCCAGTGCTACACCGCTTTCGGCACTGCTGCTTGCTGAGATGATCGACCAGACCGATCATCCCAAAGGGGCGGTGTCGGTTCTTCCCGGTTCATCCAAAGAGTCGTCGCCATTGTTGGAGGATGAGCGGGTCAAGCTGATCACGTTCACCGGTTCGTCGCAGGTGGGCTGGTGGATCAAGCAGAACGCGGGCAAGAAACATGTGGTGCTTGAACTTGGCGGCAATGCCGGTGTGGCTGTTGCCGACGATGCCGATCTTGACTGGGCCGCCACCCGACTGGTGTATGGGTCGTTTGCCTCGGCCGGCCAATCCTGCATTTCGGTTCAGCGCATTTACATTCATGAGAAGGTCTATAACCGTTTTCTGCGAATCTTCAAGCAGAAAGTCGCGAAAATCAAGACCGGCAATCCCATGAATCCGAAGGTCGATATGGGGGCCATGATCGACCGCGACGCCGTCCGGAATACGCTGGAGATGATTGAGGAGGCCAGAAGCCAGGGGGCCAAGGTGCTGGCCGGTGGGAAGGCCCGCGGGGCAGTGCTCCAGCCGACCCTGCTGTCACAGGTGACGCCCAATATGCGTGTCTGTTCAGAAGAGGCTTTCGCGCCTTTGGCGGTGCTCTTCAAGTATAAGAGCTTCAAATCGGTCGTTAGTCAGATCAACAGCTCCAATTACGGACTTCAGGCGGGCGTGTTTACCAACCGCCTGAAAGACATCTGGTATGCCTTCAAACATATTGAGGCCGGCGGCGTTGTCGTCAACGATGTGCCGACTTACCGTGCCGACCATCAGCCGTATGGCGGTGTCAAAGACTCCGGCATGGGGCGCGAGGGTGTTCGGTACTCGATTGAGGATATGACAGAACTGAAGATTCTCAGTATGAATCTGAAGTGAACCTTGCAGGCGAATGGCAGGCGGCGTGCCGGCAGGACCGACAACTTGATCCTGCCGGTTTCTTATTGCGCAACTGAGTACGGATCCCTTCAGACAGGACGGAACTCATCCGACAACTTGAGTAATGCCCCCTGTTGCTGGAGGATTAGTGAGGTCGCTGTGAGCAGCGCAAGCGGGGCCGGATGCTTTGACGGGGACACCAGATGGACGATATCATGGCGTATCAGTCGACCGAGGCGAGCGACATCACCACTATCGACGGCAAGATTGCCTTCGTCAACTGGGCTGTGAGCTGGGGTGTGCAGGATGACCGCGCCATTCATTCGGACCTGATGGACGGGATCGACATATCGGGGTGCCGCCTGGTCTTTTTCGATCCGCTGCAATTCGCCATTGCACACGGCTTCTGGAGTAATCCGGCGAGTATCGCCGACGCTGCCTACACCTCGATGAGCGAGGCACAGTTCAAGGCGTATCTTCGGGCGGTCAAAAGAGCGCAGGGGCAGTGGCAGATGCTGCTGGAACGAGGCGGCACGCTGGTGATCCGAGCCAACGTCCCCAATTCCCACGTCAAACTCAGCCGCCAGAAGGGTAAAGGTACCGGCACCTATACCCGGGGCCTGGTGTCGACGTTCTTCTGGATGGAGGACCTTGTTGATGGTCTGTCATTCTCTTACTGCAACCATGATCACGTGAAGTTTCAGTCCCGCACCAATCCCATTCTTCGTTTCCTCGGGGAGTCTTCGGTGCGCGTGCATCAATGTCTGACAAGTGTCGGCAGGGGGAGTATCCAGACGGTAGCTTCCAGTGGCCCGGCCTTCTCGATGTCCGCTGTCAGCCGCGTCCATTTCGGTGAGGGCAGGGGGCAGGTGTTTTTCATTCCCGAGTTTCTTGTACCGCAGGAGCATATTCGCCTTGTGGAGGCCTTCAGGCTGATTTCCGGCAGCGGCTCTGGCAGTTTGATGCGACCCTCCTGGATCGATCCCTTTGACCGACAGGTGATCGACCACAGTCCCTTTCCGGGGCGACTCAAGACGCTGGATCGGCAACTGCGGGAACTGGAGCGGGAGCGTCAGGAGACAGCCCGGAGGCAGGAGGAGGTCCTGTTGTTGCCGGAGATGCTGTTCGAGACTGGGCGTTCGTTGTTTCAGGCCGTCCACAGCTCCTTTGAACTGCTTGGTTTTCAGCCGTCGCAGATGTCGGTGGACCAGCAGAGCATTGCCTGGCAGACTGAGACCGACACCGGTGGGATAGTACGGACACTGGTCCGCACGGCTGCCTCGGAGGAACAGGCTATTGGCGCCGATGAGGTCGGGGCGCTGCACAGCGCTGTCCAGCGTTGTTCGCTGAAGGTCAAGCCAAAAGGAATACTGGTGGGCAACGCCCGACGCAGCCTGCACCCGCGAAAGCGCGGTGAGTGGTTTGAATCGGCAGCGCTGGCGGCGGCCGAGCAGTATGAGATCTGCCTGCTGTCAACCTATGAGCTTTTTGACATCGTCTGCTATCTGCTCAGACAGCACAGCCGGCCGAAACAGGCCGAGGTTCTGGCCTCGCTCCGTAAGGACGTTCTGGAGTGCACAGGTGTCTTTGTTATGAACACCCGCAAGTACCTGGCGTGACTGAGGGCGGTCGAGTTTCAAGACAAACAGAAGACCTGCCGATATCAGAAATATCCGTCTGAATGGGGGAACACCGATCCGGACAGATCCGGGTCAACTGGTCGCCGGCGCTGCCATCGCGAATGACCGGAGCGACACAACGGAGGTTTGAGAAGCACGTATGAATGAATCGATGCCCGATACACAAGCCAGTAGCGCCATGGGGGCTTCGGATACTGATACCGGGGCTGATGCTGTCGAAACCGGGCAGCGCGAAGATGCAGCATCGCCAGCGCCCGAGCGGGCCGACAAGCCGGTTGGAGATCCGTCTAAGGGCGAGTATGATGACAAGGTGACGTTTGTCAACTGGAATGCCGCCCGCGAGGACTACGATGTCTGCGATATCATGGACGGCAGTGACTTCTCCGACAGCAGCATCGTGTTTTTGGATCCGCTCCAGTTTGCCACCGATCACGGTCTATGGAAAGGCGAGAAGAGCGTGTCCAAGATCGACTATATCACCCTCGAGGACGAGGAGGTCCCGCGCTACCTTGTTGGCCTGAAACTGGCGGCGGATACCCTGCGCCGACTGCTGAACAACGGGGCCATTCTGGTAGTCCGGTCCAACCTGCCCAATAGTCACATCAAGGTGGCCAAGAAGAGCTCTGCCGGGCAGTCGACCTATACGCAGGGCCTGGTCTCCTCATTCTTCTGGCTTGAGGAGTTGGTGGGCGGCTTCTCTTTCAACTACTGCAATCACAAGCGTCTGAAGTTCCTGCATAAGGAGCACCCCCTTGCCCGTGAGTTCGAGGGTGTCGAGATCAGTTGTGTGCAGACTCTCAATTCAGTCGGACACGGCAAAATTGAGGTCATTGCATCCAGCGGAGCCAGCCCTGCCATCACCAAGATCAGTTTTGTGGATACGCCGGGGCGGGTGTATCTCATTCCCTATTTTCAACTGGAGAACGAGACGGAGCGCCTTGTGGATGCCTTTCGAAAGGTGCTGCATTCACCGGATTCAAGCACAGTCAAGCCGGACTGGGTCAATAATCAGAGTATTCGCCTGAGTCGAACGAATCCGTATCCCGCCTTGATCGAAAAGACCGAGAAAGAGATCGAACGACTTGAGGCTCTGCGCGATCAGTATGTCCGCGAACGGCGAGAGATACCGCGGCTGGTAGGGCTGCTGTACCAGAACTACTTCGAGATGCAGCCCGTGGTCCACATGACACTGGAGCGACTTGGTTTCAAGGTCGCCCCCGAGAGCATCAGTTGCACTGGGGAGACCTTCCGCATCCATCATAAGGACGACGCCAAGAAGTGCCAGGCTGTGGTTCGTCTGGCTGACTCCGACAAGACTCCTATCGGCAAGAAGGAGGTCGCCGAGCTGGTCGCCTCGCTGGACGCCGGCCATGAGCGCGTGCGTCCCAAGGGCATTCTGCTGGGCAACGGAGAACGGCTGCGTCCCGTAGAGGTGCGGGAAGTCTGGTTCGAGGACGAGGCGATTGACCTGGCGGCTCTCAACCAGATTGCGTTGGTACCCACTCCACGACTGTTTCAGACTGTGTGTTACGTGCTGGAGCACATGAACGACAAGGATATCGACGAGCAGCTTGAGGCGATCCGCGACGAAATCCTCAACACGGTCGGCATGTACTCCGCTGCCCGCTGCCGGTAGTCCCTGCGATACAGGCACCTGTCTCAGGGGTTCTTCTCTGTGTCGGCCTCACCGCCGATGGTGCGACTGGCACCGAGCAGGCCCAGTTTCTCCAGCCGTGAAACGATGGCCCCCCGCTGACGACCCAGTCGACTGGCGATCTCCTCGACATCCATGCGCGCCTGAAAGAACGATCGGAGTCTTTCTGTCTCCTCGCGCGTCCACGGTTCGTAGGCCCGTGGGTACTCCTTGCGCAATTGCCCCAGATTGATCCATTTGCCGCGTCGGACAGTCAGGTGGATTCTGCCGTCGATGTGGATGATGGAGTCCGCAGTTACATGCTGGTCCAGTAGTTGCCGGGCAAGGTCAGCGGCCGCCATAATGTCTGTCATTTTCAGCCGCGGTTCGCGCCTGAGAATCTGCTCATAGCTTAGTCCTTCGGCAATCATCCTTAGCACATCCGTGACAGCGATTCGAGTATCCCGCACAAACAAAGGTTGATCAAGAGACATACAATACCCTCCTTTGCAGGCAAGATCGCCCCGGCCGCTGACAAACGCTGTCAGAGATTCTCTGAGGTCGACAGGAAAGTCACGCGGGAACGTTCGGTTCTGAAGCTGGTTGAGTCAGGTATGATTTACTGCAGGCGTTTGTCGCAAAGGAGTTTACGGGTTTGATGCCGGAACCGCTGTTCGGTGCGCACATGTCGATAGCCGGGGGAATGCACAAGGCGATTCTTCGGGGCCAGAAGGCGACCTGCGACACGATTCAGGTTTTTGACAAGTCCAACAACCAGTGGCGGGCGGCGCCATTGCGACGTGACGATCTGGACAGGTATTTCGAGTTGATTGAGACCACCGGGATAACGGCAGCGACCGCGCACAGCAGCTACCTTATCAACATTGCCTCCCCCGATCCCGCGTTGTTCGAACGTTCGTTAGCCTCTCTGCTGGAAGAGATGAACCGTTGCCAGGTATTGCACATACCCAACCTGGTACTGCATCCGGGCAGTCACGTCGGCAGCGGCGAGATCACCGGTCTGCGCCGGGTCGCTGAGGCGATCAACACCATGTTCGATCGGTTGTCCCCCGCCAACCAGGTTACGCTGCTGCTTGAGACGACATCGGGTCAGGGTACCAATCTCGGGTACCGGTTCGAGCATTTGGCAGAGATCATCGGTATGGTGGAGAATACCGAACGAATGGGCGTTTGCCTCGACACCTGTCATGTCTTCTCGGCCGGATATGCCCTCGCGCCCCTCTCGGAGTACCGCAGTACGATTAGTCAGTTCGATGCCGTCATAGGTCTGGAGCGACTGCGAGTCATCCATGTCAATGACAGCAAGAAGCCGCTTGGCTCGCGGCGTGACCGCCATGAGCATATCGGCAAGGGGTATATTGGGCTGGAGGGATTTCGCCATTTGGTCAACGACCCGACTCTGGCAGAGATTCCCAGGATTCTCGAGACACCGAAGGGACCAGAACTGCTTGAGGACATCGAGAACCTGGCAGTCCTCAGGAGTCTGGTGCGCAAGCCCCATCGACGGAAAAAGACCGGGCAGTGACTTGCCAAAGCTTCGCTGATCACTTAGCTTCCCCGCCATGAAGTTAGGCATTATAGGCACTCCTCAGAGTGGCAAGACTACGGTCTTCAATGCCGCCGCCGGTCAGACCGAGGCGGTGGGCGACTTTTCGCAGTCATCACACCGGGCCATAATCAAGGTGCCCGATGACCGCGTTGACAAGCTGGCCGAGATCTTTCAGCCGAAGAAGGTGACCTACGCCGAGATCGAGTTACTGGATGCTCCCGGGTTCAAGGGCAACGGTACGAAGGCGGCAGTGGCCGAAATCAACCCTGATCTGCGTTTGATGGACGCCCTGGTCCTGGTCATTGATGCCTTCAGCCCGGATGCTGATCCCGCGAGCGCCATTCGCAATCTCACCGACGAGATGCTGCTTGCTGATCAGGTGGTGGTTGAGAACAATCTGGAAAAGAAACAGCGCAAGGTGAAGCTCACCGGAGACAAGACCGAGGCAGCCGATATCGAATTGCTCAGGCGGTGTCTTAAGCATCTTGAGGCTGAACACCCTTTGATCGATATGGAACTAACACCCGAGGAGCGAAAGGCCATTCGCGGCTACGCCTTCTTCTCAATGAAACCGGCGCTGATGGTCCTTAATATCGGTGAGGCTGATTTGACTCGTGCTGATCATATTGCTCAGCAGTATTCCCAGTGGATCAGTCCGGGTAAGCGTGATGTCGCTGTTGTCTGCGGGGCCATCGAGATGGAGTTGGTGGAGCTGGAGGGAGAGGAGCGTGAGATGTTCATGAAGGAGCTTGGCATTTCCACTCCGGCGGTCGATAAAGTCATTCACAAGTGCTACGCCCTGCTGGGGCTGATATCCTTTCTGACGGCGGGTGACAAGGAAGTCCGGGCCTGGCCGATCAGGGCCGGCAGTACTGCGCAACAGGCTGCGGGAGCTGTCCATTCCGACATCGCCCGCGGGTTCATTCGGGCCGAGGTTACGCGCTGGGAGAATCATCTTACGTATCCGACACAGGCAGAGCTGCGTGCCGCCGGCAAGATCCGCATCGAGGGCAGAGACTACATTGTCCGGGATGGTGATGAGATCCTCTTTCGCTTCAATGTCTGAGGCCTCCCGTTTTTTTCTTGAAACATCAGCACTTAGCGTCTTTGTTTAGTACTATACCATGCTTTCTCGGGCACTGACTGCGTGCCCGTTGCAGTGCCAACACGCCATGAAAGGAATGTCGATACCAGTGAGTACCGTAACTGATAAAGAACAGGAAACACGAGTTGAGACACTGCCGGTGCTTCCGCTCAAGGGTACGATTGTGTATCCCTATCTGGTGGTGCCGTTGATGATACAGGATGCCGAGCAGACTAAGCTGGTCGATGATGCCCTGATGCGCGGCTCGCGGATCGGGCTGTTTTTGCAGAAGGACCCATCAGTTGAGAAGCCGGGATTCGATGACCTTCACGATGTTGGTTGTTCGGGCAACATCCTGAAAATGCTGCGATTTCCTGATGGTACCGTTCGTTTCCTCATTCAGGGACTGACCCGTATACGAATGATGCGCCAGGTGTCTGACAGCCCGTTCCTCCAGGCCGAGGTTCGGGAGGTGCCGGAGATCGAGGGGGACACCGTCAAGCTGGAGGCCCTGCGGCGCAATTTCATGGAGCGCATCAAGAAGCTGGTGGAGCTGGCGCCGTACTTGACAGAGGAGTTCCATGTTTCAGCGATGAACCAGGATACCTCATCCAAGCTGACCGATTTCGTGGCTTCCAATCTCAATATAGAGATAAGTGAGAAGCAGCGGCTGCTTGAGGAGCTGAACGTCTTCCGCCGGATGAACCACCTGTATCAGGCGCTTAACAAGGAGATCGAGGTACTGGAGCTGTCGCAGAAGATTCAGGCGCAGGCGGCCAGCGAACTGGGCAAGTCGCAGCGCGATTACATCCTTCGCGAGCAACTCAAGGCTATCAAACGCGAGTTGGGCGATACTGACGAGTCCTCGGAGCTTGAGGAGTTTGAGCGGCGCATTGTCGAGGCACAGATGCCTGAGCAGCACGAAAAGGCGGCGCGCAAGGAACTGGACAGGATTTCGCACATGTCGCCCTCCTCGGCCGAGTATACTGTCGCACGCACGTATCTCGATTGGCTGGTATCGCTGCCATGGTCAAGATCGACCGAGGACATTCTGGATATCCGTCGGGCCAAACGTGTGCTGGATGAGGACCACTATGACCTCGAGGAGGTCAAGGATCGCATTTTGGAGTACCTGTCGGTGCGCAAGCTCAAAGAAGACATCAAGGGGCCGATCATCTGTTTCGTCGGTCCTCCGGGTGTGGGGAAGACCTCGCTGGGACGCTCCATAGCGCGCGCGATTGGTCGCAAGTTCTATCGAGTGTCGCTCGGCGGGATGCGCGATGAAGCCGAGATCCGCGGGCATCGCCGCACCTACATCGGTGCTATGCCCGGCCGCGTGATTCAGAGTATCCGGCGCTGCGACTCCAACAATCCGGTGATCATGCTCGACGAGGTCGACAAGCTTGGTTCCGATTTCCGTGGTGACCCGGCCTCGGCCCTGCTGGAGGTGCTTGATCCCGAACAGAACGATACGTTCAGTGATCATTACCTGGAACTGTCCTTTGATCTGTCACGGGTGATGTTCATTACCACTGCTAATCTGCTTGATCCTATCCCGCCGGTACTCCGCGACCGCATGGAGGTGATCCGGCTGCCCGGGTATACGGATATCGAGAAACTGCAGATTGCCAAGCGGCATCTGATCCCCAAGCAACTGGACAATCATGGTCTGACTGCGGACAGGCTGAAGTTCGAGGACAGTGCCGTCAAGGCGATCATCGACGGTTACACGCGCGAGGCGGGGTTGCGCAACCTTGAGCGGGAAATCGCTTCCGTGACCCGCAAGATCGCCCGTAAGGTGGCCTCCGGCTCCCGCAAGAAGACACATGTGCTGGTGGACAAGGATATCCCGAAGCTGCTTGGCCCGGTCAAGTTCGTGCGCGAGGCGCTGTCCCGAAGCGGGAAGATCGGGGTGGTGCCGGGCCTGGCGTATACCGCCGTCGGCGGGGAGTTGCTGTTCGTTGAGGCGACGGCAATGCCCGGCAAGGACAAGAAGCTGACCCTTACCGGGCACCTTGGTGATGTTATGAAAGAATCGGCCTTTGCGGCCCTGTCCTATCTTCGCAGCAACACCGAGGACTTGCAGATAGAGCGGGATTTCCTGGAGGCCCGGGAGATCCACATTCATGTGCCGTCAGGGGCTACCCCCAAGGACGGTCCTTCGGCGGGGATTACCATGGCGGTCGCGCTGGCATCACTGATGACCGGCCGACGGGTCAAGCCGTGCCTGGCTATGACTGGCGAAATCACGCTCCGCGGAGAGATTCTGCCGATCGGCGGGCTGAAAGAGAAGCTCCTGGCGGCCTATCGAGCGGGGGTGGAAACAGTCATCCTGCCTGAGCAGAATCGCAAGGATACTCAGGATCTGCCGCCGGAGATCAAGAAGGCCGTCAAGCTGAAGTTCTTCTCAGAAATGATGCTGGCGATCAGGTTCGCGCTGGAGAAGCCGGGAGAAGGCACGAAGGCGAAAAAGCGCATTTCGCGGAAGCGCAAGGTGAGTCGCACCAAAGCGGGTGAGTGATGAAACTGGTGACGGCCGCCCGGATGCAGCAGATCGATCGCGAGACGATCGAAACGGTGGGTATTCCCGGTCCCACGCTCATGGAGAACGCGGGCAGGGGTATCGCCGAGTGTATTGTTGAGGACCTGCTCAGTCTCAGCCCCGGGGCGAAAGTCACAGTCATTTGCGGCAGGGGCAATAACGGGGGAGATGGTTACGTTGTGGCGCGCTGCCTGCACGAGGATGGTATCCCGGTCGAGATCTTCTACCAGGGTCCGTATGAGAAGTTCTCCGATGACGCCCGATTGAATTTCGACCGCGCCCGGAAGCTTTCGATCCCCATGACAGAGGTCACCGATCATTCCGTGCTGCCTGATACACTGGACTCCGAAATCATCGTCGATGCCATCTTCGGCACCGGTTTCTCCGGCAGCCCGCGCGGGATAACGGCCGAGATGATTGAGTACATCAACACGCAACCACAGGAAGTGATCGCGGTTGATCTGCCGAGCGGCCTGAATGCTGACAATGGTCAGGCTGAAGGCTCAGTGGTCGAAGCCGATTACACCTACACGCTGGCCTTGCCGAAGTTCGGGCTGTTTGTCTCACCCGGGCGAGAGTTGGCGGGAGTCATTTCGGTGGTGCCGATCGGCATACCCGACAGCGTGATTGAAGGATTCAACCTTGCCGAAGAGCTTATGACTGAGGAAATGGTGGTCGATCGCATGCCGGTGCGTGCGCCCGACGGCCACAAGGGGACGTTCGGCAAGGTGTTGGTGCTTGCCGGTTCGCTCGGACTGACCGGTGCGGTGGTATTGGCTGCGCAGAGCGCACTGCGTACCGGCAGCGGCCTGGTCAAGCTGGCTTCGCCGCGCTCGGTGATCCCCATTCTGGCCTCGTGCGTGGTGGAAGCGACCAGCCATCCCCTGCCCGAGGTCGCCAAAAAGGGCGTGCTGGCGCTTCGGGCGCTGGGTGAGGTGCGAGCCCTCACGAGAGAGCACAATGCCGTCATCGTCGGGCCGGGAATCGGACGCCACCACGAGACCTGGGAGCTGGTGCGCAGGTTCTTGACCACGCTGGAGAAGCCGGTGATTGTCGATGCCGACGGCTTAAACGCGCTGGAGGGACATACCGCGATACTCAAACAGATTCCGGCCGAGGTGGTGCTCACGCCGCATCCAGGCGAGTTTGCGCGGTTGTCCGGCGGGAGCGTCTCCAATGATATCCATGAGCGTATTGACTCGGCGCGGCAGTTCGCTCGTGAACACGATGTTGTTCTGGTCCTCAAGGGCAGTCCGACCGTGATCGCGGATCCCGAGGGAATAGTGTATGTCAATCAAACCGGCAACCACGGTATGGCGACAGGCGGCACCGGCGATGTGCTTTCGGGGATGATCGGCTCGCTTCTGGGGCAGGGGCTTGACGCAGTCGATGCCGCGATATGTGGGGTCTATATGCACGGCATGGCGGGTGATTTGGCCGCGGATGATCTCACGCCGCGGGCCATGATCGCCGGGGATCTGATCGCGTATCTGGGGGATGTGTTTGAGGAGCTCGGGGTTTAGCTACCGTTAGGGCATTCGGTACATTGTTACGATTATCTGATGCCACAATCGCGTGTGCAGACACATCGCTGCAGATAGACGTGCCAAGGGGCACTTCTTACCCGCTCCGTCCGCAGCACTTCTTGTACTTCTTGCCTGAACCGCATGGGCAGGGGTCGTTGCGGCCGACTTTGGGCTGGTTGCGGCGAATAGTCTTGTCCTGCTTGCCCGCCTGAGAGGCTTGCTCCATCGGGTTGGCCTCTCGCCCCTGAATCTGTGGCTGAGAACCGGCGGCAACCGCATGCGCCGCGGCGCCGTAACCCATATTGGCGCTGCCGGCGTGGCTGGTGGTCAGCTCCGAGGGTTGCCTCCGGCGCTCCTCGCGGCTCTTCTCCGGGATGTTGACCTGCAGCTTGTAGACGAGATTGACAATCTCGCGGTCGGCCTGCTGGACCATCCGCTCGAACATGGCGAAGGCCTCCCGCTTGTAGATATCGATCGGTTTGCCCATGGCGCCGTGGTAGGCACGCAGGCCGATACCCGCTCGCAGCTCGTCCATCTCCTGCAGGTGGTCGCGCCAGTGTCGGTCGATCGTGGACAGGACGGCGTAGCGCTCCAACTGGCGCATGATCTCCTCGCCGTAGGCCTGCTCTTTCTTGTTGTAGATATCCATGATCACTCTGAGGATATTCTCTCGCAGCGATTCACGGGTGATCCTGGGCAGATCCTCTTCCTTGAACTCCACGCGCAGCAGGAATATCTTGGTCAGGTCTTCGGACAGGCCTTTAAGGTTCCAGTACTCGGGGTTGTCCTCTTTCTGCGGGCAGTGCTCCTCGATGAGGCCGACCAGCACGTCCTCGATCAGCTCCACCACCTCATCCTTCATGGATTGGCGTTCGAGTGCAGCCAGGCGGCGCTCGTATATCCACTTGCGCTGGACGTTCATGACATCGTCGTACTCCAGCGTGTGCTTGCGGATAGAGAAGTTCTGGGCCTCGACTTTCTGCTGGGCACGCTCAATGGCCTTGGTGACCATACCGGCGGTGATGACCTCGCCTTCCTCGACGCCCAGCTTGTCCATGACGACACCCAGCCGCTGGCCGCCGAACAGGCGCATGAGGTCGTCCTCGAGCGACAGGAAGAACAGCGATGAACCCGGGTCACCCTGGCGTCCGGCTCGGCCACGGAGCTGCCGGTCGATCCGTCGCGATTCGTGGCGCTCAGTGCCGACAATGTGCAGGCCGCCCAGCTCTCGAACGCCCTCGCCCAGCCGGATATCGGTACCGCGACCGGCCATGTTGGTGGCGATGGTCACCGATCCGCGCTGGCCGGCCCGTGCCACTATTTCCGCCTCTCGTTGATGCTGCTTGGCGTTGAGGACGTTATGGGGGATCCCCGCCCGTTTGAGCATGCGCGAGAGCACCTCGGAAACATCGACCGTTACCGTTCCAACGAGTACCGGCTGGCCCTTCTGGTAACGTTCCGTGATCTCCTGAATAATGGCGTTGTACTTCTCCCGGCGGGTGCGGTAGATGCGGTCGTCCATGTCATCCCGGATCACGTGCACGTTGGTGGGGATCACCATGACATCAAGCTTGTAGATATCGAAGAACTCCTGCGCCTCGGTCTCTGCCGTGCCGGTCATACCGGCGAGTTTGTCGTACATACGGAAGTAGTTCTGAAGCGTGATAGTGGCCAGGGTTTGTGACTCGGCCTCAATCTTCACCCCCTCCTTGGCTTCGATCGACTGGTGCAGACCATCGGAGTAGCGCCGTCCCGGGAGAATGCGACCGGTGAACTGATCGACAATCATCACCTTGCCTTCCTCCACGACATATTCGACGTCCTTCTCATACAGTGAGTAGGCGCGCAGGAGCTGATTGATGGCGTGTACCTTCTCTGATCGCTCGCCATGAAGGCGGTAGATTTCCTCGGTTTTCTTCTGGCGTTCCTCAGGGGAGATATTCTCGTCCCCTTCCAGCTCGGACAGCATGGTCGAAATATCCGGTATTTCGTAGAGCCGCTGTTCCTCTGGGCTAAGCTGCGCTGTGCCCAGTTCCGTCAGGGCAATGGAGTGCTCGCGTTCGTCGATGAAGTAGTACAGACGGTCGTCGATTTCGTGCATCTTCTTATCGCGGAGAAAGGCTGACTCAACATCCTGTGTCAGCTTCTGAACCCCCGGTTCCTGCAGCACTTTCATCAGGCGGCGGTTCTTGGGAGCGCCGCGCTGAGCTGCCAGAAGGAGGATACCGGCCTCGAAGTCATTGCCGTTATCGTCCTCGAGCATCTTCTCGGCCTTGTTGACCATGTCGTTGACCAGCACAGTCTGCTTGCGCACGAGGTTCTCGACAGTCGGACGCATCTGGCGATAACGATCGTGCACCGAGGATTCGACCTGCCCGGAGATGATCAGCGGTGTCCGGGCTTCGTCGATCAGGATGGAGTCGACCTCATCGATAATGGCATAGTGGAAGTTGCGGTGAACGCGATCTTCAATCCGCTGAGCCATATTATCGCGCAGGTAGTCGAACCCGAATTCATTGGCGGTGCCGTAGGTGACATCACATTCGTACTGCTCACGGCGCTCAGCATTGGTCATCTGGTTCTGAATGACACCCACCGTCAGGCCGAGGAACTCGAAGATCTGCCCCATCCACTCGCGATCGCGGCGGGCCAGGTAATCGTTGACCGTGACTACATGCACGCCCTTGCCGGTGAGGGCATTGAGGTAGACGGGCATGGTGGCGACCAGCGTTTTGCCTTCGCCGGTGGCCATCTCGGCGATCTTGCCTTCGTGCAGCGCGATACCGCCAATAAGCTGGACATCGAACGGAACCATATTCCATTCGGTTTCCTGTTCCACCACCTGCCAGCTCTTGCCGACGTGGCGGCGGCAGGCCTCCTTGACGACGGCGAAGGCCTCGGTCATGATGTCTTCGACCGTTTCGCCCTCGTTCAGGCGCTGTTTGAACTCATCGGTCTTGGCCTGCAGCTGCTCATCGCTGAGCTCGGCCAGTTTCTCAAAGTGCTCGTTGATCTCCTCAACCAGCGGCTGCACGCGTTTGACATCGCGGTCGTGCTTCGTCCCGAAAATCTTTGTAATTACATTCCACATATCATTGGCATTATACAGATGTTGACAGTCTGAGGATACAAAAACAGGCAGGGGATGGCAACTACAGGATTGGACGGGATTGGGCACCGGCAGCCACAAGAAGGGCACGGCACAGCGCCGTCGGTGGTGACGATGTCAGGATGAAACGGCAGTTGTGTGGGACTCAGAGACAGGCGACCAGCTTGACGATACCGCCGATGATCGCTATCACCAGGATGATCGGGAGCAGTAACAGACCGATTGCGGTCACGATACCAATCAGGCCACCCAAGCCACCGACAATGATACCCAGAACGGCGCCGATGATGCCGACTACGAGGCCGAAAAGGCCGGCGACAATACCGAGCACAGCACCAACGACATTACCGCCGAGCAGGAACAGCAGCCCACAGATAATAAGTGTGAAGCCAAGCAGTTTACCCATCTGATACTCGCTTGCAGAGCAATGTATTCACGTACAACTATCGAGCTTTCAACTTGTTCTACGGAGGATGATTCGGCGAGTTTCGCTGATTGCACAGAATCTGCTTTCCACTTGCAGGGAGTACCAGTGTGGCCTACCTTGGGATTGCTGAAGAGACCTATGAAAAGCGAGGAACAAGGCATAGTAGTGGCCACGCGCGGTCGGTTGTTTGAGGTCCGGCGGCCTGACAAGTCGCATATCCTTTGTGAGGTACGGCAGAAGGTCAAAAGTGATTCGCGCAACCGGACTCCGGTAGCAGTCGGTGATGACGTATTCATCACCATCGGCGACTCGGATCAAGGCGCCATCGAGCGGGTGCTGCCAAGGCGAACCAGCTTCGTGCGTCCGTCAGTTCGCAGTGAGGGCATGCAGCAGGTAATCGCTGCCAACCTCGATCGCCTTGCGGCCGTCGCCTCGATCGGCACACCGCCACTGAAGACCGGATTGGTCGACCGCTTTCTGGTGGCGGCACAAGCCGGCGACCTGGAACCACTGATCGTCATCAACAAGGCTGACCTGGAACCGCCCGAGGATCTGGAGGACGTAGTGATGGCCTACCGGCGGATTGGCTATCAGGTCTGCCTGGTATCGGCCTTGACAGGCGAGGGGATAGCGTCGCTGCAGGAGGCCTTAAAGGACCATCGCACCCTTCTTGTCGGTCATAGCGGGGTGGGGAAGTCAAGCCTGCTCAACCGTCTCGATCCGTCGCTTGACCTGAAGACTCGGGAGGTCTCCCACCATTCGAATCGCGGAAAGCACACGACCACAGCCATTGAGATGTTCGAACTTCCTTTCGGCGGGTTTGTTGTAGATTCGCCGGGCCTTAAAGTCATGGGCCTGTGGGAGATGACCGTGGAGGACTTGCCGTACTACTTCCCGGAGTTTGGATCCTTCGCCGGGAGATGCCGGTTTCAGCCCTGCACACATACCCATGAACCGGACTGCGCAGTGAAGGCGGCGGTTGAGGACGGCCGAATCTGGCGTTTCCGATGGGAGAACTATGTGTCAATATCAGAGTCGCTTACCGAGGAATGACCCCGGCGGAGTAAGGGAATTGCGCCGCTGGCCCGATAAAGGAACTATATGGCAGTCAAGAACATAGAATTCAGAGTTGGTCTGTTCATACTGATTGGTGCCGCGATGGTCGTGGTTTCGCTGTACTGGCTTGAGGGTATGCGGCTGGAGCAGAACACGCGCACCCTTCAGGTGAGGTTCAATGATGTCGGTACTCTTGCGGTTGGAGACAAGGTGACCGTCTCGGGAGTTCACAAGGGTAAGGTCGACGATCTGGAGTTGACTTCCGATGGTGTCTTGGTCAGTCTGCGCATTGAACGCGAGATCGCACTGAAGAAGGATGCCGAGGTAGTCATCAAGAACCAGGGAGTCATGGGGGAGCGGTTTGTAGCCATCTCGCCAGGGAGCGACACGGCACATCTGGACACGTCGGAACCTGTTGAAGGTAAGTACGATGCCGGCTTGCCGGAAGTGATGGGGTTACTCGGTGAGATGACAGTGGAACTGCGACAACTGGTGACCTCCCTTAATACGACCGTAGGCTCCGAGGGGTCTTTGAACAGAATCGGGACAATCCTTGAGAATCTGGAGGACGTGTCAACCACCATGGCCGGGTATCTGTCGCGCAATGAGGTCAAGCTCGACAGCGCCGCGCAGCACTTCTTCGAGGCGTCGCGAGAGCTGAATTCTCTGGTGAGTCGCAGCACGCCGCACATTGACTCATCGCTGCGGCGGGTCGATCGCACGACCGTTGCCATCGAAGCACTGGCCAATCGGCTCGATACTGTTTCGGTGACGGCGCGCGCATTTGCTCGGGCGCTCGAGGAGAATGACGGATCGCTGCAGCTTCTGGTGGAGGACCGACGTTTGTACGATGATCTGCGGCGGGCCGCGGACAATATCGATGATCTGGTTAACGATATCAGGGCGAATCCCCGGAAGTACATTAACTTGACTATCAAGCTGTTCTGAGCCCGGCCCTTGCTCGGCCTTCGGTGTCGATTTTGGATTGTTTTGTCTGCGCCTGGGGCGTATTCTTACGGCATGGAAGATCGGATTACAGAAGTTGCGGATGTACTCAGCCGCAGTCGCCAGTGTGCAGTCCTGACCGGGGCCGGGATCTCGGCTGAGTCCGGGGTACCGACATTTCGCGGCAAAGAGGGCCTGTGGGGCAAGTTCCGCCCCGAGGAACTGGCTACCATGGATGCTTTCATGTCCAATCCGAAAATCGTCTGGGAGTGGTACAACTGGCGCCGTGAACTCATGGGGCAGGTCCACCCCAACCCGGGTCACTATGCGCTGGTTGACCTTGAGGAGATTCTGCCGCATCTGTGGGTAATCACGCAGAATGTCGACGGGCTGCATCGGCTGGCCGGATCGCAGCAAGTTCTTGAGCTGCACGGAAACATCTACCGCAACAAGTGCGTCAAGTGTAATCAGTTGTGCGACGAGGATGTCATTATTGATCCGGACGACATCCCGGTTTGTGAACGCTGTGGAGGGAAGATACGCCCTGATGTTGTCTGGTTTGGCGAGATGTTGGATCCGCTGATAATCAATCGGGCCTTTGCGGAAGCTGAGAAGGCCGACGTCTTCTTGAGCGTGGGTACTTCGGCAATCGTTCATCCGGCGGCCTCTCTGCCGGTGACGGCGCATGTTGAGGGAGCAAAGCTCATCGAGATCAATCCGGAGCCAACCCCTTTGACTCAGGTGGCTGACATCACCGTTCGGGCCAGATCAGGGGAGTTTCTGCCAAAAGTTGTCGATCTTCTGCGTGAGCAACTCGATCGCGGTTAGCTGAACGGGTACCGGTTGGCGTAGTATAAGGAAGAGAACACCGGATCGGTCAGTTGATCGAGCGTGGTAACAAGATATGCAAGCATCCTTACGAAGTCTCATTCTTGTCCTTATCGCCTGTGGCCTGACTGTCGGCGGCTGCGTCTACTACAACACGTTCTACAACGCCCGTACTGCCTTCAATGAGGCCGAGAGCATCCGCAGAGATTCGCCGTCGACCAACCCCCGCATCGACAAGGCCAAGTATCGAGTGGCTATCGAGAAATCTGAGAAGGTGGTCGAGGAATACCCCAACTCGAAGTGGTACGATGACGCCGTCTGGGTAATGGGGGTATCCTATTTCTATCTGGAGGAGTACAGCCGCGCCGAGCGACGTTTTCGCGAGATACTGGCCAACTACCCGGAATCACAGTATGTCACGGAGGCAGAGTTGTATCTGGCCAAGTCGAAGCTGCTCCAGAATGAGGTTGACGAGGCCATGGTCCAGTTTCGCAGCATTTTCGAAGGTGACTTCAAACGGGAATACAAGGCTGAAGCTGCGGTGGCGCTGGGCAGGTATCTGTTTGAGCGGCGCGATTTCGAGGAATCTCGACGCTACTTCATGGCGGTGCGTGACTCTCTCGGCAGCGCCGAGCAACGGGCGATGGTACAGCAATATATAGCTGACGGATACTTCAGCAGATTCCAATTCTCTGATGCGCTCGGGGCGTATCTTCAGGTGCTTGGAATGAAACCGACCAAGGATCAGTACTACCACGCCCTCTATCACGCTGCGCTGTGTTCCTATCGTTTGCAGCGTATTGACGATGGTCTGGATTATCTGAGTACACTGATAGAGGATTCACGCTATTATGACTCGCTCGGCGTTCTCCGGCTCACTGTCGCCCAGGGATACGAGTACAACGAGGACCTTGATGCAGCAGTGGCCATCTATGACAAGGTTCATGCCGAGGAGACTAATCGTCAGGTCAATGCCGAGGCCGCCTATCAACTCGGACTGATCTACCAGTTCGACTACGACGACCTTCAGAGGGCGAAGGTGTATTATGATACTACCGTTAAGCTGGACCGACGCAGCGACATCGGTCAGGAGGCGTTGCAGCGTTCCAGCGATATCGGCAAGCTCTCGACCTTTGCCAAAAAGCTGGAGATACAGGACTCGACTGCTACCCAGGCGAAGATCGATGAGATTGGTTATACCCAGTACCAGCTTGCGGAGCTGTACTGGTTCAAGCTCAACAAACCGGACACGGCTATTCTGGAGATGCAGTTCCTCGTTGACAGTATGCAGCAGGCGTACGACGCTCCGAAGGGTCTGATAGCTCTCAGTCAGATGATACTGGAGCACCGAGGTGACAGTGCGGCCGCCGACTCGCTCCTACGGCTGGTATTGACGCGTTTTCCACGTTCAGACTATGTCGAGGAGGCTATCAGTATTCTTGGCCTCGAAGGTACCGAGGCCGATACCGGGTACGCTGCGAAGTATTTCAGGAAGGCGGAGTCCTTCCTGGTTGATTACGGGAACGTGGATTCCGCCCTGTATTACTACCAGTACGTGGCGGACAGTTTCCCTGATTCCCGCTTCAGTCTGCAGGCACGTTTTGCCACTATCTATGCTGCCGGGCTGTACGACGCCCCTGGAGATTCATCGTTGATACTGGCTTATACGGAGTTAATCGACTCGTTTCCCTCCAGTCCATGGGCTGGCCACGCCCGGAGTCAGGTTTCGGCCGCTGGTGGCGGCCGACAGCAACGGCAACGTCAGGACGAGCCGCCCGATGACCAGCTGGCAGACCTGCAAGATGGTCAGTATGACGAGGATGCTGATGCGGAGGGGGCACAGCCGGGCGATGTTGACTATGTTGATCCTCAACAGAGCATCTATGTCGGACCCGACGGTGAGGAGTTGTCCTTGCTGCCGGCGGCAGTCAGGCCGGTACAGGTGATCGAGCCGTTCGACTACCCCGAGGAAGCCTACTCCGAGATGTGGGAGGGAACTCTCTATTTCCAGATCAAGCTTGATTTCACCGGCGAAGTTGTCGACTTTGTGCAGAAGACCTTCGCCACGCACCCGGAAATCAACCTTCGGGCGCAACTGGCAATAGGGTCCGCGACGTTCAATATCACCGAGATCCGCGACGATCTTCAGGATCAGTGGCTCGTGTACAAGTTTGAGGTGCGATTGCCGGATCACATACGATGACCAAGCCCACCGCCGAAGATACCTGCCTGATCAAAAAGCGCAGTCTGGCAAACGATTATTTCGCCATCACTCTCGGGCCGTATTCCCGGGTCTCTCAACTGAGGCCCGGCCAATTTGTGCATATCCTTATGCCGGGAACAGACATCATGTTCCGCCGGGCATTTTCTATCGCCAGCACCAAGCCCGAACACAAGAGTTTCGAGATTCTATTCAAGGTGTTCGGGCGTGGCACAGCCAAGCTGGGCCGACTTCACAAGGGGGACAAACTCAATGTTCTCGGGCCTCTTGGCAATACCTTCACATGGCCCAGGAAGGGTGCCACATGCGTCATGGTCGCCGGCGGTATAGGTTTCCCGCCCTTGCTGTTCATGGCTGAACAGATGGTGAGCAAGGGATACGATCCGAAGAGCATTCACTTCTTCTACGGCGGGCGCACCTCGGCGGATATTCTCGAGCGCACCCGGCTCCGTAAGCTCGGTATACGGTTTCATCCGGTAACCGAAGATGGTTCCTACGGTGCCTGGGGCATGGTAACCGAGCCGGTGACCGAATTCATCAGAGATCATGGTACCAAACGCCTGCGTCTGTATGGCTGTGGACCGGAGGCCATGCTCAGGGCAACCAACGAACTGGCGCTTCGGCTGGGTGCCAAGGGGCAGCTTTCACTCGAGGCGCCCATGCCATGCGGGGTCGGGATTTGCCTTGGCTGTGTTGTTCCCCTGACGGCCGGTGGACACGCCCGGGTGTGTGTCGATGGGCCGGTGTTCGATATCGGGGAGGTGGCTCTGTGAAACCTGACCTGAGAGTTACCATAGCTGGTGTTGAGTTCGCCAATCCCCTGATGACAGCCTCCGGGTGTTGTGGATATGGTGAAGAACTGGCCGGGTTATTCCCGCTGAAGCGGCTCGGAGCGCTGGTCACCAAATCGATTACCGCCAAGCCGCGCCTGGGACACCCACCACCACGAACCGCCGAGGTCCCGAGCGGTATGCTCAATGCCATCGGACTGGCCAATGTCGGGATTGATCGGTTCATCGCCGAGAAGATCCCGTTTCTCGACAAGCAGGATACGAGGATCATTGTCAATGTTGCCGGCTCGGCAATCGGCGAATATGTCGATATCTGCGCCCGTCTGGAAGACCAGCCGCGGGTTGATATGGTGGAACTGAACATCTCGTGTCCCAATGTCAGCGAGGGCGGGATGGAGATTGGCTCCAGCGCTGCGATGACCGAGCGCACGATAAAGGCAGTGCGCAAGGTGTTCTCTCGCCCGATTATTGCCAAGCTTTCGCCCAACGTGACCAGTGTGGTTGAGATCGCCCGCGCAGCTGAGCAGGGCGGGGCGGATTGTCTGTCGCTGATAAACTCGCTGGTGGGCACCTCGGTAGATATCCACACTTGGCGACCGCGCCTGACGAACAACCGCGGCGGGTTGACCGGACCGGGTATCAAGCCAATTGCGCTGGCAATGGTGGATGCAGTCTATAATGCGACCCGTGTGCCGATCATCGGCATTGGCGGCATATCCAATGTTGTCGATGCTATCGAGTTCTTCCTGTGCGGAGCGACAGCCCTGCAGGTAGGCACAGCGCTGTTTGTCCATCCGGACACACCGGTCCGCATCGTGGCCGATCTGGAGGACTATCTGAAGCAGAAGAAACTCTCGTCCATTACTGAACTGGTTGGCAAGGTGAGGAAGTACTGATGAGTGTCATTCGGCAGTTGCGTGATATACAGGCAAAGAACAGGTCAATGATCTGTGTTGGGCTTGATCTTGATCCCAAGCGCATGCCTTCGGGGGTCTCCAGCGATATCAAGTCGATGTTCTCGTTCGCGAACAAGATCATTGAGTCAACCGCGGATATTGTCTGTGCCTTCAAGCCCAATCTTGCCTTCTTTGAGAGTTTTGGGGCCGACGGTTTTTCGTTGTTGAAGGTCATCGTCGAACGCATCCCTGATGGGATTCCGGTCATTCTCGATGCCAAGCGTGGCGATATCGGCAACACGGCTGCCCACTATGCACAGGCACTCTATGATCGGTTCAGGGCCACCTGGGTGACACTCAATCCATATATGGGCTATGATACGCTTCGCCCGTTTCTGGAATACAAGGAGAAGGGTGTATTTGTGTTGTGCCTGACATCCAACCCGGGTTCACGAGACTTCCAGATGCTTCAGTGCGATGGCAAGCCGCTGTATCGGCATGTGGCGGAGAAGGTCGCCTACTGGAACAAGGATCAGACCTGCGGTCTGGTGGTTGGTGCCACGCAGCCCGAACAACTACAGGAGATTCGATCGGTAGCGGGCGAGATGCCGCTGCTGATTCCGGGCGTCGGTGCCCAGGGCGGGTCACTGGAGGACGCAGCCCGACTCGGGACCGACAATTTCCGGCGTCTGGCCGTGATCAATGTCTCGCGATCGGTACTCTATGCCTCCTCCGGTGAAGACTTCGCCGAGAAGGCGCGCGCGGAAGTCCTGAATCTCAATCGAAAGATCAATGACCTACGAGCGGCTAAAGAGAATCCTGTAGACGGCTCGACAGAAGACAAACAACAGGTAGACAATGCCGCGAGTGGCGACAATCAGCCTGCCGACAGCGGCGACCGTCACGATGCTCAGGACAATGATCGCGGGGATACTGAGCGCCAGGACCAGTAATGATCCCACCACGCCCCAGAGAATACAGAGTGTCGAGTTATTGCTCAAACTCATAACGTAATAGTGAATACACCTTCCCGGGAATGAACTCGCGAATGAACTCGCCGTGTGCTAAGAACTGGTCACGAAGGGTTCCATCGAGCTTGAAACGAAGACCCTCGGCAACCTTTGTCATCCCCTTGTTATTCTCAGCCGTCTCCATCACCACCTTGTTTAGCCCCCGATACATGAACAGGTAGCGGCACAGTGTTCGGATACCATCGGTGGCGTGTCCTTTGCGGCGTTCATCGGGGTCAATGATGATCCCGATTTCTGCAGAGCGGTTGAGATGGTTATAGTTGAAGAAACTAATTCTGCCGACAGGAGTGTTGTCGTCCTGCCTCACGATCATGAAGGTCTGCCGCTCAATCGTTGGCTCCTGTTTTCGAAAGCGTTCGGCAGCCTCGGATGCGGTGAGCAGTAATCGCGGGCGCGATGTCAACGATTGCGGCTCGCTGAGCAGCGTCCAGTGGTATGTGTTCTGGATGTCCTCGGCCGTTGCGGGCCGCAGGTAGGTCTTCTTCCCAATCAGTGATTGGGGGGCCGGGACTTCTCTTTTGTGTACGATAGTCTTGAGATTCATACCGGGGACTCCCATCAGGCAATTGACTACATTAACAGAGCTACCTGAAGGTTATGGCCGGGCCCGTCAGCGGCAACAAAAAAGCCGTGACCACCGCACGACGATCACGGCTTGAACCATTGTCTGACGGTTGGCCTATTCGGCGGCGGCCTTCTTCAACGCTTCCATCGCGGTGGTGTAGTCCGGCTCCTGGGTGACTTCGGGAACAATCTGCATGTGCGTAATGGTGTCGTTCTTGTCAACCACGAGCACGGCACGGGCCAGCAGGCGCAGTTCCTTGATCTTCAGGCCGTACTTTTCGCCGAAGTCCATATCGCGATAATCAGAGATGACCTTCATGTTGCTGATACCCTCTGAGGAGCAGAATCGACCCTGCGCGAAGGGCAGATCAGCTGATACCGTGTAGGCTGCCACTTTGTCGCCAAGCTGATTGAGCTGATCGTTGAATGTCTTTGTCTGGGTACTGCACACCGGAGTATCAAGAGAGGGCACAACCGAGATTAGACGCGCCTTGCCATTGGAGTCAGTCAGCCTTACTTCGCTCAGGCCATTGTCGAGGGCGCTGAAGTCCGGGGCTTTGTCTCCCTCTTTCAGTTCCGGCCCCACCAGGGTCAGCGGATTGCCTTTCATCGTTACTGCGCTTGCACGCTCCATCTGAGAACCTCCTCGTATGCCAATCATGTGATTACGTACTTGTTGAGTTCTCAACAGCAGAATCGCCGGTTCGGTTCACAGGAAATGGTTCAGGGAGGTGGATATCGACTATTTCACATAACCCGACGGGTCAGTGACGGCACCGTTCACCGCTGAGGCCGCCGCTGTAGCGGGGGAACAGAAGTAGGTCGGTGTTGAATCAGAGGTGATTTGGCCGAAAGCGGGCTGTACGCCGGTCGACAGGCGGCATTCTCCATCGGCCAGGGGGGGAATCGGGCTATGAGCACCGGGCTCCGCTCCCGGTGGCAGGATGACCGCGCCAGCCTCGGCCAGAATGCGGATCAGGCCCTTTTTGAGCGCTTCTATGAACACAGACCGTGATGCCGGGCAGACATAGAGCCGGCAATTGCGGTGCACCTGGCGGCCCTTGAGGACTTCGGATGCAATGCGCAGGTCCTCAAAACGTCCGTTGGCACTGGTACCGACAATCACCTGGTCGACGGGAAGGTTCTCGACCTCAGCAACAGCTCTCACCTGATCCGGACCGTTGGGACACACGATCTGAGGTGCGAGTTGCTCGATATTGATCTGGAATATCTCACTGTATTCGGCGTCTTTGTCGGCGACGATCGGTTGATACTGCGCAGTGGTGCGTCCGTTCAGGTATCGCCTGACCGAGGAATCGAATGGGCACATGGCCGCCACTGCTCCCATGGCGGTGGACAGCAGCGACAGGGTCTGACGTTCGTTGATCGACATTTGCGTTACTGCTGAGCCATAAAACTCGATAGCCTTGAATGCTGCCCCGTTGGCTTTGATTCGGCTGATCAGAGAGATGGCAATGTCACGACCGTAGACCCCTCGAGACCGTCGTCCAGAAATGTCAATACGAATGGTTGGGGGAACCCCAAGCCGCGTCTTGCCTGTCGCCCAGGCAGTAGCCATTTCGGCCGGTGCCACCACCGTGGCCAATGTCCCCAGGGCGCCGAAGGCTGTCGTGCGGCAATCAAGACCCAGGGCCAACTGACCGGGGAGTGCCAGTCCTCTCTCCACCGCCAGTTGATGTGCGATACCTTCAAAGGACTCTACAGCATTGCGGACCGACTGCCTGCGAGCAAACTCCCTTGCCAGCCGGCGGTCATCGGGCGAGGTGCTGGCCTCGGTGTTGTCTGGTCCGAGAGACAGGAAGACCTTGTTCGGGTTGTGCAGGAACTCCGGCCCAATATCCTTGAACAGTCGCAACACCTCGACGGCGGAGTGGCTGGAGACCAGAAGGTCCGGCTCGACCAGGGCAGTATCGCCCACCTCGAGTCTGTCGATACCGGCAGCGTTGGCCAGTATCTTCTGAGCTACTGTCCGTTTGCCATAGAGGGAGACGGATCGCGAGCCGGTCTTCAAACCGGGGAAGGGGAACTCGAGTTGCTCAAGCTTCAGGAAGGCCGGCTTCTCCTTTATCCCGTAACGGCGACGCCAGTTGTAGAAGGCGGCTTTCGAGATACCCAACTCAAGGCCGCACTTGTCGTCGTCGCCATAGCGCTCCCACAGGTTGCGGACCTCGGCCTCGGAGAATTTCGGTTGCGAGTGACGCGGGACATTCTTCTTGCGACGCCAGTACGCGACGAGGTATGCAGGAACGCCTCCCAGGCGCTCACCGATCTTCTCGTCGGTGCGGTAGAGCTTCTGGAGCTGAATCAACTCGGCTTTGGTCGGTATCTTCTTCCGGGCGCTCATTCTGTTCTGAAACCCTTGTGCATGACATCGTAGATGTAGTCCAGCGGCACGGACACAACCTTCGTCTTGCCGATTACCGGCATGAAATTAGTATCACCATTCCACCGCGGGACGATGTGCATGTGCAGATGCTCGGGGATGCCGGCACCGGAGCTTTCGCCGAGATTCATACCTATGTTGAGAGAGTGCGGCCGGATCGATCGCTTGATCACCGCAATTGTGCGGCGCGTCAGACTGAAGAACTCGATCGATTCTTCCTCTGTCAGCTCCTCCAGATGCGCAATGTGTCTGACCGGTATGACCATCGAGTGGCCAGAGTTGTAAGGGAACTTGTTGAGGATGACCGCGCAGGTCACACCTCGGTAAACAATGAGATTCTCCGGAGAGTCGACCATCTTCAGCCGATTGCAGAAAATGCAGCCCGTCTCTTTCTCACTGAGTACGAAGCCGGCTCGCCAGGGTGCCCACAGTATTTCATCAGTCATAACACCGGATAATAAACAATAATTCTCCTGCTGTAAACTGCCATAACGCGACTTTGATCTTAACATTCTGATAAATCGCTGACAAGTAATGGGTTATAGCGGGTAGCGCGCGGCCGCCCGGCGTGTCGCGCCAAGCCATTGATTGACAATCATTTGCCAATCGCGGGCTTTTTGTTGAAGACGGCGCTCCTGATTCTGTAGAGTGGGGGTGATGCGAACAGACGATCAGATTACGGGCGCCTCGGCCGATTCGCGCCAGGGGGTGATCTGCCGGCTGCGGCCGGGAGAGGTGTGGCAGGATCCGCTGACGGGGCGCCGAGTCGGGCTGGGCGACGCTGCTGACAGCAGGTTCGTGGCGCGGCTGACCGGCGACAGGGGGGTATCGCTGGCTATTCAGGATCCGCCGTACAATGTCGCCATGTTCCCGCGCCGCACGGTTGATGAGTATATCGCCTGGTGCCGCAAGTGGGTCGATTGCACCATGGCGGTGCTGCAGCCGGACGCCTCGCTGTACATCTGGATGGGTGCCGACCAGAAACGTCATTTCCAGCCGCTGCCACAGTTCATGATTATGATGGTTGACCGGGGACTTGAATCACGTTCGCTGATTACCATGCGTAACCAGCGCGGGTATGGCACCCCGCACAACTGGATGGCGATACGGCAGGAGTTGCTGTTCTACACTCGCGGCAAGCCCCCGTTCACGGTGCAGTACACGGACATCCCGAAGATTCTCCGCGGCTATTACAAGACCATCAGAGGACACCGCACCGAGAATCTCGAGCGAAGTCGCTCCGACTGCATTCGTCCAGGCAACGTGTGGGTGGATATCCAGCAGGTGTTCTACCGCATGCAGGAGAACATACAATGCCTTCGGGCGCAGAAGCCGTTGAAGGCCATGGAACGCATCATACAGGCATCGTCACTGTCCGGGGACGCTGTGCTTGATCTTTTCTCCCACGCCGGGACAACCCTCCTGGCCTGCGAGCGTCTGGGGCGTCGGTGCTTCACGGCCGATATCGATCCTGTCTGTGTCGAGTTGACCATTCGTCGTCTGGAGCATTATCGAGCCACCGGCCGCACCGGCTGGCAGCACCGGGATCCGTTGAGAGAGGACGCTGGTGGCTCGCATCCGTCCGCTGACACGTCGGAACCGAACCGGTCATGATGTTTTCGATAATAGGGAAACCTTTGACAAGGCACACTCGTCTGTTATATTTGTTCAGACAGCGGCCTGCTGACGGCCGGGAAATGCTAACGTTATCCGAGAGGAGGCGCCAACCGATGAGGGCAGTTGTTGTGACATATGGTCGGGGAATCGTGCGTCTGGTTTCGGGAACGGGCTTGATGTAACGGGCCTTTTTGACGGGACGGTCATCGTCTGAAAGACAGACAGACGATCGGCCGCAATTCAGATCCTCTATTCCTGAAAGAGACTCAGGCGCACTTTCTCCGAATAGTGCATAAGTAATCCAATACAATCGCAAATCCGATGCCATTGGTGTCATCGTGAGACTGGATCTGTGGGATGCTCACGTGATGACTCATGGTATCAACTGTGACAGGAAAATCCAGAGATGGACTTACATACACTGGGATGGAGTAGTTTCTTCGCGGCTCAGGTGGCCGGTGACGATAATCAGGATCTGACCCCGGCGCGCGTGATTCAACAACATCGGGACCGCTGGGTAGTGCAAAACGCAGATGGCACATCATCGGCGAGAATCAGCGGACGATTTCGCCATCAGGTTGACAGCAACGGAACCTTTCCGGCGGTTGGTGACTGGGTGCTGGTTCATGGCGAGTCGGGAACTGACTGGGTAATGATCGACCGGGTACTGACTCGTCGGTCCTCGTTCTCCCGGCAGGCTGCCGGACCGAGTGATCGGGCCATCGAACAGGTCGTTGCTGCCAACATCGATATCGTGTTCCTTGTGGCGGGACTCGACGGCAACTTCAATCTGCGACGATTGGAACGATATCTCACTGTCGCCTGGGATTCGGGGGCGACACCCCAGATTGTCCTTAACAAGACTGATCTGTGTGACAACGTTCAGGGATGCATCGACCAGGTGGAGAAGGTTGCCCCGGCGGTGACCATTCACGCAGTAAGCGCAGCCAGTTGCGATAACATCGAGAGCATCAGAGCAGCCATTCCTTCCGGCAGGACAGCCGCGTTTCTGGGTTCTTCGGGTGTTGGGAAGTCCTCGTTGATCAATGCTCTTCTGGGCGAGGAACGCCAGAGCGTCGCTGAGGTAAGCTCCGAGGGAAGTCGAGGTCGGCATACGACGACCTCGCGCGAGCTGATCCTGTTGCCGGAAGGCGGTATCGTGATTGACACTCCGGGGATGCGAGAATTGCAGATATGGGCCGATGAGGCCAGTCTGGGTCGGACATTCGAGGATATCGAGCGTGTTGCGCAGTACTGCCGTTTCGCCGACTGCTCGCATCTGCACGAGCCGGGCTGCGCCGTACGCGCCGCGATCGAGTCGGGAGAGCTCGAAGAAAGCCGGTTTGACAGCTACAGGAAGCAGCTTCGCGAAATCCGATTCCAGCGGCGCCGCCAGGACACGACCGCTGCCCGGGCAGAGCAGGAGAAGTGGAAGAAGATCACCAAGCGCTGGCGCAACCGTCACAAGGAGCTGTATTAGGTCGGCCTTGCGGCGGGCGGTGTCGGCTCCGGCTCCAGCCGGGCCCGCATCGGTTGTCGCCGTCCATAGGTGAGGCTGCGCCAGAGCCATTCGGCCGGCCCGAAGCGGTATCTGGCCAGCCACCATGGGCTGAGAAGCAACTGCAGGGCAATGATCACCGCGGCTATGCCCAGCAGTGTCAGGCGGTCGAACTGCCCGAACAGGCCAAAGCCGTAACCGTAGAACACAATCACACCGATTACCGAGTGCATAAGGTAGTTGGTGAGCGCCATACGCCCCAGAGCTGCCAGCCGCTGCATGAGGTTGTGCAGCGCACCGGCATTGTACAGGAGCATGACGATCGATACGTGGCCCATACCGACTAAGACCGAACCGATGGCGTCAATGGAGGCTTCCATCGAGAACATGCTGACAAGCCCAAATCCCTGCTCCATTAGCGAGGTGCCGCTGTATATGCTGACGGGCAATCCGAGCGCGTAACTGAACAGCGCCGTGACACCGTAGAATCTGCGCGATCTGTGACCTGAGAGAAAGCCCCATTTCATCAGTGCCATGCCAAGCAGCATCAGACCGGAGATGCGCCAGAGGAGCATCAGCAGCATCATGGCGATGTGCATGCTGAGAACATTGGGGGCGCGATACCGGACGATATCCCACCAGCTACCGTGCCCGATGATCTGCATTTCCTCGGCTGCCCGGCTTCCCTCCACGCCGATCTCCACCTGGATTCCCTCCCATAAGCTGAGCATTTGGTGATCGGTGTCACGGACCTCCTCTCCTGCATCGACGGCCAACTGCGTCTGCTCTGCCTTGTCCCTGATGTATTTGAGTCCATAGCCGGCACCGACCATCGGTACCTGGGCGAAAATGATCAGCGCCACTCCGAGCAGTGCCAGACGGCTGGGGCGTACCCTGCGGAAGGGATAGAGCACCAGGCCACAGATAGCGTATGGCACCAGAATGTCACCATCCCAGATCAGGTAAGCATGCGCCAGACCGATGCCCAGCAGCACAAGGAGGCGGCGGTAATACCAGTGCTTCATCGGCTGTTGGCGTGACTCGAACCTGCGGGACATGAGAACCACGCCGGCGCCAAAGAGCATGGCGAACTGGGTGAAAAACTTCTGATTGATGAAGGTGTACTTGAACACCCATATCCAGTAGTTGACGCCCTCGAAACCGCCCGCCGAGCTGGGGTCCAGGTAGATCGTGCTGGGCAGGCTGAGGTGATCGATGTTGAAGATCAATATACCCACCAGCGCAAAGCCGCGCAGGATATCTACCGCGCCAAGACGCTCACCCGGCGCGGTTGGCGCCGCTAACGGTTTCGATTGCAATGCATTCCCCCCCTCTATAGTGTCAGCAATTGCACCTGATCCTGATCAATTCGGGCGTAGCTGAAATGGTGGATGAAGTCCCCGGTGTTGATATACACGCCGCTCTCGTACTGCTCACGCTGAGGAATATGCAGGTGCCCAATTAGAACTACGTCGTATCCCTCACTGAGTCTCTGCCGGGCAAAGCGCTCATAGTCTGCCTTGAAGGTATGGTCACGGCGGGCTGTGTACTCTCGCGAGGACCCGCTGACTTTCTTTGCCAGGGGAATCGCCCAGTCCGGCGGCAGCTTGCGATACAGCCAGATATTGAAACGATTGCGAAGCACCTTCTTGAGCAGCCGATACCCCCTGTCAGCGGGGGCCAGCCCGTCACCATGACACAGGTACAGACGACGCTCGCGATAGTCCAGTTCCATGTGGTCACGGTGCACGGTGATTCCCATGTACTTCGAGAAGAAGTCATCCATCCAGAAGTCATGGTTGCCTGCGACGTACTCAATCGTGACGCCGCTGCGGCGGACATCGGACAGCATCATCAGGGCTGGATGGGCCTCTTTCGGGATGGCGTGCTTGTACTCAAACCAAAAATCGAAGAGGTCACCGAGAATGATCAGGCGATCGCCGTCCTCTCTGACTCGGGCAAACAAATCGGCCATACGGGCCAGCTTGATCTGTTCCTGATCGGCTGAGCCGCTGCCAAGATGGGCATCGGAGAATACATACAAGGCCATGACCATCCCCTGCACGTCAGTCAGCGCATGACTGACGGTGTGCCTATGATACTACCACCTGTTCCGAACGATCCATGAGCTGGCGCAGAGCACCGAACCAGGTGTCGGCCATGTGCTCGACGGAGACCTCGACCAGATCGTTGATCTTCAGGCGATTGCCGCCAACGATACCGATTCGCTGACATGACAGGTACATGTGGCGGAACAGTGACTCCAGCCTGGCGGCGCTGTCCGGATGGCAACTGATAACGACCCGAGACTGAGCCTCGCCGAACAGCAGGCTGTCAGGACGGAGTGCATCGGCCAGAAAGATGGAGGCTCCAATCTGCTGATCCGGATTGGAGATGCAGCACTCCGCCACTGCCACTGCCAGTCCGCCGTCAGAGCAGTCATGCGCCGACTTGACCAGTCCCGACCGAATGGCCACCAGCAGTGTCTCCTGCAGCTTCTTCTCAGTCGTTAGATCCAGCGCCGGGACTTCGCCTCGATTCTGCCCGAAGATTGTGTGCAGGTACTCAGAAGCACCGATATGCTCGCGGTTATCACCTACCAGAAGGATGATATCGCCGGTATCCTTGAACCACTGCGTCGTGATATGGTCGATATCCTCCACCAGTCCAATCATACCGATTGTCGGTGTGGGGAACACAGCGCGCTCGGGATCCTCATTGTAAAATGACACGTTGCCGCCCGTAACCGGTGTATTGAACACTCGACAGGCCTCACCCATGCCGGCGACTGCCTCGGCGAAACCGTAGTAGATTTCCGGTTTGTAGGGATTGCCGAAATTCAGGCAGTTGGTGACGGCCAGTGGCTTGCCGCCGGAGCAGACAATGTTTCGCGCTGCCTCGGCGACAGCGCTCCGTGCTCCCAGCCGCGGGTTAATGTAGCAGTAGCGCCCATTGCAGTCTGTCGCCATAGCCAGCGCCTTGCGGGTCTTGCGAATTCTCAATACGGCGGCATCGGAACCCGGTCCAACCGCCGTGTTCGTGCGCACCATGGAGTCGTATTGCTCAAACACCCATCCCTTGTGACAGATATTGGGCGCGGCCAGCATGGTCAACAGCGTTTCGCTCCAGTCGCGGTCGAGCGCGTACTCATCGAGATCAAGCTTGGTGATGTCATCCATATACGACGGGCGTCTGGTGTCGCGGTGATACACGGGGGCACCGCCGCCCAGTACAAGCACCTCCGACGGAATGCACGAGACGACCTCGCCATTGAGCCGAATAGTCATCATGCCATCGCCGGTGACCTCGCCGATAATCGTCGAATCCAGACCCCATTTGTCGAACACCTCGGTGACGGCACCTTCTTTGCCCTTCTTGACACACACCAGCATTCGCTCCTGCGATTCCGAGAGCAGAATTTCATACGGCGTCATGCCTGACTCGCGTACAGGCACCTTGTCGATATCGATTATGGCACCCGTGCTGCCTTTGGCGGTCATCTCCGAGGTAGAACAGGTAATGCCGGCGGCGCCCATGTCCTGGATACCGACCGCGAGGTCCTTCTCGATGATTTCCAGAGTTGCCTCCAACAGCAGCTTCTCGGTGAACGGGTCACCGATCTGCACCGACGGTCGCTTCTCCTGTGACTTCTCGGTCAGTTCCTCGCTGGCGAAGGTCGCCCCATGGATACCATCGCGGCCGGTCTTGCTCCCGACAATCATCAGCGGGTTACCTTCGCCCCTGGCAACCGCCGAAATGATGCCATCGGACTTCACGATGCCCACCGCCATGGCGTTGATCAGCGGATTGCCGGTGTAAGCTTCGTCAAAGTATACCTCGCCCGCCACGGTCGGAACGCCGAAGGAGTTGCCGTAGTCACCGATCCCGCGCACCACACCATCGACGAGGTACCGCACCCGGGGGTTGTCCGGGTTACCAAAGCGCAGTGAGTTCAGGGCCGCAATCGGCCGGGCGCCCATGGTGAAGATGTCACGAAGGATCCCCCCGACACCGGTCGCTGCACCCTGATACGGTTCCACCGCCGAGGGGTGATTGTGCGACTCGATCTTGAACACCACCGCCAGCCCGTCACCGATATCGACAGCTCCGGCGTTCTCCTCCCCGGCTTTGGCCAGCAACTGGTCGCCCTCGCGGGGGAGTGTCTTCAGGAGTGCAATCGAGTTCTTGTAGGAGCAGTGCTCGGACCACATCACCGAGAAGATGCCAAGCTCGGTGTAGTTCGGTTCGCGTCCGAGGATCTCTTTGATGCGCTCGTACTCTTCGTCATTCAGGCCGTGGGCCTTGACCATTTCGGGGGTAACTTCGGGCTGTTGGTACCTAACGGTCATGAACACTCCTTGTCGTAAAGCCGGAATATAGCCGCAAAGGGTATGGGGGTCAATCGGAAGGTGAGCCGATGTGCCGATTCGCGAGCGCAGTCATACCCGCTCAGGAATAGCCGAGGGGCACAGTTTCACCAGAAAACACTCGCCGCACTTTGGCTTACGCGCGTTACAGATCGCCCGTCCATGGTCTATCAGCAGGTGTGAGAACACGATCCAGTCCCGGCGCGGTATCAACTGCATCAAATCGAGCTCCACTTTCGCCGGGTCCTTATGTTCGGTAAAGCCGAGCCGACGGCTGAGCCGGCCGACATGGGTATCCACAACCACACCCTCCGCCAACTGGAAAGCGTTGCCCAGTATTACCGAGGCCGTCTTGCGACCCACCCCGGAGAGCTTCACCAGTTCATCGAGCGTGCGCGGGACCTCGCCGCCATGCCTCTCAAGAAGTTCCTGCGCAGAGGCTTTGATAGCCCTGGCCTTGTTCCGAAAGAAGCCGGTCGAGCGGATATCCTGCGCCAACTCGTCGAGATCAGCCCTGGCGAATGATCTGACGTCGCCGTACTTCGCGAACAGCGCGGGAGTAACCATATTAACACGCTCGTCGGTGCACTGGGCTGACAGAATGGTCGACACCAGCAGTTGATGCGGTGTGTGGTACGTAAGCGCCGTTCGGGAGTTCGGGTAGTGTTTCTTGAGCAGGCGCACGATTGAAGCCGCCCGTCGTTGGAGCCGGTCGGGTGATTCCTTCACGATACACCCTTGTCGCATCTCAGGATCACAATACGATCGATATCGTTCAGGTCCTTCATGATCGTCAGGGACTCATACTCCGGCCGTGCGGCGACCAGTTCGGGAATCTGTTCAGACTGGTTGTAGCCGATCTCGAACATAATCGCTCCGTCCTTGTTCAGGTATTGTGGCGCCTCGGCAATGATACGCCGTATCGCGTCAAGTCCGTCCTCGCCCCCCACCAGCGAGATTCTCGGATCGGCGAGCACTTCCGGCGGCAAAGTGGCATAATCGGCCTCTGAGATGTAGGGAGGGTTGGAGAGGATCAGGTCGAAACGGTCATCGGTGTCCAGTGCCGAGAAGAAGTCAGACTGGCGAAGTCGTACGCGATCCTTCAGGCCAAGCTGCGCGATATTGGTCTGCGCAATCGCTATCGCCTCGGGCGAGATATCCAGCCCCAGGACCTCGCAATCGTCCAGTTCGGCGGCGCAGGTCAAGCCGATGACGCCTGAGCCAATGCCGACATCGAGAATCCGAGCACCCACAATCCCATGTGATCTCACCAAGCCGACAGCCGTTTCCACCAGCAGTTCGGTCTCCGGGGTCGGGGCCATCACGGCGGGGGATACGGTGAATTTGCGCCCGTAGAACCAGGCCTCGCCCAGGATGAACTGCAGTGGATAGCGTTGGAGCCGTTGCTCGATAATGGCGTCTGTGCGTGACAAATGCTCGTCTGTGAGCCGGGTGTTCCCGTCGAGATACAGTGTCAGCCGGTCACACTGCAGCACATGACAGAGGATCAGCTCCACCTCGGCCAGAGCGTCATCGACTCCGCCCTTTTCCAGACGCTGTACCCGTTCGGCGATCAGCAGAGCCAGTGACTTCACGAGTGTACCCGCCTGACGAGGCTACGGTCTCCGGACACGTTTGGCCTTGCGCGACACCCAGGGTATCAGCAGCATCAGGCCGACAATGGCTATGAACGTGTAGCAGACGGTTCGCGTCAGCTCCGGGCTGAACTGGGTCGAGTGCGGGATCAGATAGATGGACAGCATCAGCACCAGCGTCAACAGCCCCAGAAAGCCGAGAGCCCGGGGCGAATAGAGGTTCTCCTGTACCAGATCGTGCTTCAACGAGCCCCGTGTAGCCAGAAGCATGAAGACCAGGTAAACAAACAGCAACTGCGTTTTGTTGTCGGTTGCATCAGTTCCGAAGGGCACCCCTTCCCATATCGTCCCGAAGGCATAGTAGTTCATAGCCCACCCGAAGGGCCCTCCGCCAAGGAACACGAAGATCGTTGCCCAGAGCAGCAGCCGGGCCATGGGACGGACTTCCTGACTGCCAAACACAAGTCGCAGCGCATACACCGTTGCCAGCATGACACAGAATACTGTCGCGAACATGAACACGATATGCGGAATCAGCACCCAGTCAGGCACGTGTCCGATATGCTTGAGTACGAAGGGTGTTCCATCCTTGTCAGTGAACTTCGCCCTCAGGCCTCCAGTGTTGTCCCGCACTTCGAACCAGTAGTAGTGACGGTATCCCCGTGCAGCTGTGCGAAGCTGCCCTTCGTACAGCCCGGTCAGTGAATCGACCAGTGACAGGGGGCGCGTCTGATAGCGATTTAGTGCGGTCGGCGGCGCTTCGCCATATTTGGCCCGGTAATAGCGCAGGACCGGTCTCACACTGTCGCTCAGCGGTCCCTTGATGGTTACCGGGATTGTGGCCAGTGCGTTCTCAGGAGCTTTTGGCACAGTGGTCTTCTCAAACGCGAAACCGTTCTCGCTGTACTCACGATACTCCGGTCTTCCCTCCGAAGTAATGCGGGCCACGTACAGCAGCCCCAGAGTGAGCACTATGGCAGCAATAATCCTGATGATCCTCAACGCGGCACCTCCTGAGTGTCTTTCTGGGCACGAAGTCGCTTTTCCTGGTCGTGTCGGCGAAGCTCATCGATCAAAAGGTCGACGTTCCCAGAGAGAACTTCATCAAGCCTGTAGAGAGTGAGGCTGATACGATGGTCAGTCACTCGGGATTGCGGGAAGTTGTACGTCCTGATTTTCGCAGAGCGATCCCCGGTCGACACCATGGAGCGCCGCTCCGCGGTTATCTTCGCCTGTTGTTCGGCCATCCTGGCGTCATACAGACGCGCACGGAGTACCTTCATGGCCTTGGTGCGGTTTTTCAGCTGGGATTTTTCGTCCTGACAGGTGACCACCAATCCGGTCGGCAGATGCGTAATGCGTACTGCGGAATCGGTCGTGTTGACGCTTTGACCGCCGGGGCCGGATGAACGGTATACATCGACCTTGATCTCGTTCTCCTTGATCTCGATATCAACTTCCTCGGCCTCGGGGAACACTGCGACTGAACAGGCCGACGTATGAATGCGCCCCTGTGTCTCGGTGGCCGGCACGCGCTGCACCCGGTGTACGCCCGATTCATATTTCATACGCCCGAAAGCCTGCTCCCCCGACAGCGAGAAGACGATCTCTTTGAATCCGCCGACTTCTGACGGACTGGTTGACAGCACCTCCAGCGCCCAGCCCCGCAATTCCGCGTAGCGCTGATACATGCGAAAGATATCTCCGGCGAACAGGGCAGCCTCGTCACCGCCGGTACCGGACCGGATTTCCACGACCGCCGCCTTGTTGTCGTTGGGGTCACGCGGGAGCAATTTCAACTGGAACCGTCGCTCCAGCTCCGGGAGCACTTCTTCGAAGCGGTCGAGCTCCTCATGGGCCATGCTGACAAGCTCTTTGTCTTCGTCGGCCCGGACAATCTCCCGGGCCTCATCGACTGTCTGTTTGACTTTTCGGTACTCCCGACCCACCTTGAGGATGCTTTCCAGCCGCTGGCGCTCCCGACCCAGTTCGATCATCTTCTTCTGATCGGAGAGGACTCTCGGGTCGGACATCTGGCTGTCTATGTCGGCAAGTCGTCTTTCGAGATCATCTATTAAGGATATCATAACGGTAAACACCACTCATAAGCTCACGATTGGCCAAACCTATGCGAAAGAGGTGGAGCAATCAAGTACAGTTTTGAGGTAGCTACGAAACGGTTGATTTCTCGGAAGGTTCAGGCTGGGTAACCCCGAGCGAGGCCTTGAGGGCGGCGATTGCCACTTCAAGCTGATCGATCGACGGCTCCCGGGTGGTAAGGCGCTGGAGCCACAGCCCCGGCGCGATAAGAATGCGGGTGAGGGCGTTGTCACGGGTCTTGCCGGAGAGCTTGAGTAACTCATACGAACCACCGGCCACCAGTGGCAGCAGCGAGAGGTGCAACGCAAAACGCTCCAGCAAACCCGGGGCCGCTCCGGTGTACATGGCGTACAGCGTGTCCGAGACGGCATAGGTCATGATGGCAAACAACGCCACTATGAGAATGAACGAGGTCCCGCACCGCGGATGAAAACGACTGTGGCAGGCGGCCCGCTCAGGGATGAGCTGGTCTCCGACCTCGTACGTGAAGATCGATTTGTGTTCCGCGCCGTGATACTGGAAGATCCTTCGAAACTCACCGAACAGCGAAATCCCCCAGATGTACAGAACAAACATGACCAGCCGGATGGCGCCGGCCACGAGATTGAAAGCGATCGCGTCACGATTCACGTTGAGGTAGTGAGAGAGCGCAAGAGGGATGAAGAAGAAGATGAATATGCCAAGAGCAACGGCAAACACGGCTGTCAGGGCCAGCATCAGGTTATTTGACTTCGCCGCCTTGTCTGCGGCGGCCTCGCCCTTTTTGGCTGCTTCTTCCTTCTCCAGCTCCTTCATGGCGACATCGGCCGAGAAATTCAGCGTGCGAATGCCGATAAAAAGCATCTCCACAAAGGCCACCGCGCCTCTGACGATTGGCAGCTTCAGCAAACGATACCGTGACGCCAAAGAACGATAATCCTCCGTCTTGATGAGTATCTCGCCGTCGGGTTTGCGCACCGCGGTTGCGATCCGGTCCTTCGAGCGCATCATCACGCCCTCAATCACGGCCTGTCCACCGACATTCATGTCCGGCATATCAGTATCTCGCTATTGCTGTTTCCCTCGGTCCAGGAAAACAGGCGGTCATCATTCAGCATGGCCTTGCTGCGAACCTACGAGGGTAGTGTGCCCATGGCAGTGCCATCGTTCATCAGGCGGGCATATGAAATCGCCAGCGCCCAATGTATAGTACGAGGCACTGGCGAGAATTGCTAACCTGATCGAGCTATTTGCCCAGATTGGCCTGATAATTCTTGTATTTGCGTCGGAAACGGTCGACACGGCCGGCCGTATCCAGAAGCTTCTGTTTGCCGGTGAAGAACGGGTGGCAAGCGGAGCAGATTTCCACACTGATCGACTTCCTGGTCGACTTGGTGGGATACTGCGCTCCGCACGCGCAGGTGATTGTCACCTCGTGCATCTCCGGATGCGTCTTCTCTTTCACAGCGTCTTTCCCGTTATGTGTAAACGTTTTCGTTGCTAACCTGTTATACAGTCGCCGGTTCCGTTTATCGGACACCGGAGCCTACTAATATACCCTCCGGCAGCGATCTGACAAGTGCTTTTTTTCTGGACCGCAGACCGGCGGGTCGTGCGGTTGACTCAACGAGGCTCGGCCCATCTGGGCGAAGCTGCACAGAGGAAGGTGTCACCCCACGCAACACGCTGCCATACAAGCAGTTGGAGGTTAGGCATTTTGCGGCACACGCGCTCGTCCTGTTTCTCGTACCACGTCTGAGTTTGGCTGGTGCCGGGGCTGTTGGCGCATTATATTCAGCTTCACGGCTTCGTAAGGGAGGAACTGGCGATGGCGCCGAATACAGATGAGCGAACATTCTCAATCGGGTCCTATTGCAGTTCGCCGGCGTGGGGAGGGCTGGAGATGAATGTCATCCGCTTTCTTAGCTGGCTCGGCAAGCGCGGCTGGCCGGTTCATCTGTACGCTCACCCCGATCACGTCATGATCAACAGGGCGCAGGAGGCAGGCATTGCGGTTCACCCGATCAGTACGAAGTCCCGACACGGGAACCTGGCCACAGCCTGGCAGCTCGGTAAGAGGGTGCGTCAGGATGGTCTCAAAGTGCTGACTATCCACCAGAGCAGCGACCTTCCGGTGGCAGCATTGGGACGACGAATGGCCGGGAGGCCTTTCGAATTGATCTTCTCCCAGCACATGCATCTGGCAAAGAAGCGGGACCTGCTGCATACCTGGCTGTACCGCCAGCTCGCGGCGTGGGCAACACCGGTACAATGGCTGGCCGATCGCGTGCTGGAGAGGACAAGAATCCACCCTGCTAAGGTGCATATCGTACCGCGGGGAATCGAGATCGGCCGGTTCACCGCTGCCCGTCCGACCCGCGAGGCGGCCCGGCAGAAGCTGCAGTTGCCTTCAGGGGTGTACATCACGGGTGTGATCGGCCGTCTGGATCCCAAAAAGGGGCAGGATGTTGCCATCAGAGCAGCAAGGAAGGTTCATGATGCGGGCCACCGAATACACCTTATGATCGTGGCCGGCCTGTCGTTTGCGGATGAAACGAATTACGCCGGTCGCGTCCGCCGGCTGGTGGAGGAGCTGGGCCTGCAGGATTATGTGCACTTCCGCGAGCATCAGAAGCGGCCCGAGTATGCCTACGCCGCGCTTGACAGCTTTTTGATGGCCTCAGAGTCGGAAACCTACGGGATGGTGACAATCGAGGCTATGGCCTCGGCCCGGCCGGTGATTGGCACTGCCGATGGCGGTACGCTGAGTCTTATCGAACATGGACGCAACGGCCTGCTGGTCCGGCCGATGGACCCGGACGATATGGCCCGGGCCCTGATCGATCTAATCACCAATCCGCGGCTGGCCCGTGATATCGCCAGGGAGGCCGAGCGCGAGGCGCGCGTTCGTTTCTCCCATACTTCGCAGTGCGAGCACTGGGAGCAGTTACTATGGAAGGTGGTCAATGGCTCTGCCGCCGGTTGACCCGCACACACGCATTAGACAGGTCGCAGTTCTGCTGACCAGTAATAGGTGCCGTACGCAAGCCGCTCGATCGTGAAGTATCCAGAGAAAGTGTCATGCAGTTCATCGGCCGAGAAGTAGTTCTTGAGAATCACAAACTCGGTGCCGTCATCGAGGAAGCGACGCTTGTAGTTGTTGCCGTGCTCATCGAGGCGCACGTGGTGAGATTCGGCCCCCTCGGCGGGCGGGTTGTTATCAACCATCCAGATCAAGCCGCCGGGATGCACCATGGTCGACAGGTATGGCAGGAAGATGCTGTAGTTCTCTCGCGGCTCGTGCGAGAGCCAGAAACCAAGAGCCAGAAGGTCGGCTCTGAGGTCCCGAGCCGGTAACTGGTTGAGGTCTGCGGTCAGGAATTCAACGGGGCAGCCGTAATCCTTGCGGCGTGCCTCTGCCAGCATCTCCTCGGAGAGATCGACAGCGGTGATGCGTTGCGCCGTATGGCTGAGCACCTGAGTCCAGTAGCCGGTACCACAGGCCAGTTCCAGTACCGTGCGATTTCTACCAAGTATCTCGAGCCGATTGGCAATAGTGTCGAGCTCGCGACGACGGCCTTCATGCTCCCGATAATATATCTGTTCGTATTCGCGCGCCCGTCGGCGGTAGTAATCGCGTGTCTGTTCATCGGTCATGACTGCTCTCGGACCTTGTCTGCAAGGCGAACCGCCAATTGCTGCAGCTCTCGCTTGACATCCTCATCACTCGCGGCCGTGCCTTTGGCTCGAAAGTCGGGTGAGCGGTAGACCAGTGCGCCTTCATTAGTCACCTCGATCCAGCGAAACAGTCCGGCGATCACTCGACGGGCTCCCTCAAACCATCCCCGTTCGCCGCCGACCAGGACCATTGCACCCGGTCGTTTGCGGGTCAGCAATTTGACGAAGTCGTGGTTCTCAAGCTGGTTGTCCCAGTCCGGTGGACGGAAGCAGTTGCAGCGATCGATGAAAGCCTTGGTCTGGGCCGACACCGAATCGAAGTATACCGGTGAGCCAACAACGAGGCAGTCACATCTGGCAAGGTCAGTGTAGATGTCTGTCAAGTCGTCATCAAACAGGCAAAACAGCCCGGGCTCAGGTGCCCGGCCACAAGCCTGACAGGGAATGAACTGAAGATCGGCCAGCCTGATGAACCGGTGTTTAGCCTCCAGCCCCTCTGTCGCGAGCCTTTGAGCGATCGATTCTGCGAGTACGCGGATAAGGTAGTCGGTCGATGAACCATCGACAGGCGAACCGGAGAGTGCGAGGATCAGTTTCACGCCGACTCATCCTCGAGTCTGTCCAGGTGTGCGTATAGCTCAAGCAACTGGTCCTCGATTTCGTTCTTTCGATCCGAGGCTTTCTGCAGCTCTTCCCAGTGATGTCGGGGGATTCCATGCTCGATGCCTGCCTCAAGTTGCAGCAGTTCTCGCTCCAGGTCTGCGATGCGACTTTGGGTCGACAGCACTTCCTTTCGACGCCGTCCGGCCTGACGTGACTGCTCCTTGAAACGCTGATACTCATCCCTGGCTTTCTCTGGTGTCGGAGTGCTGATCGGTGCGGACGCAGCTGCTTCCGTCCGCTCGACAAAATATGAGTAGTTGCCGTCGTACATGTGAAGGGTTCCATCGGTGATGTGAAACAAGCGGTTGATGACAGCATCGAGAAAGAACCGATCGTGACTGACAACCAGGAAGGAGCCGTCGAACTCCCTGAGCGCCCGCTCCAGAACCTCCCGTGAGTCCAGGTCAAGGTGGTTGGTCGGCTCATCGAAAATGATGAAGTTAGCCGGGTGATAGAGCAGACGGGCCAGCGAAAGTTTGGTTTTCTCGCCGCCGGAGAGTGCCCCGACCAGTTTGAATACGTCCTCACCGATGAACCCGTAGCGGGCGAGAAACGACCGCATGTGCTCGGCCGGGGCCAAAGGGTCGGTCTCCCAGATGCTGTCGAGCACCGTGTGTTGATGATTGAGGTCAGAGAGCTCCTGATCGAAGTAGGCGACATCGACATTGTTGCCGATTCGTATCTCCCCTTTCGCCGGCGCCAGCTCCCCGATCAGGGCCTTGAGTACCGTCGACTTGCCTGCTCCGTTGCGCCCGATCATCCCCACCTTGTCGCCGCGGTAGATATCGAAACTGATACCTGCGACCACCGGGAAACTGCCGTAACCAAGCGTGAGACTATCTGCGGCCAGAACGTGGGACCAGGACCGTCCGGAGGACTCCATACGAATGGAGGTACGACGGTGATCGTCGCGGGGGGGCTCGACGCGCTTTATCCTGCTGAGATACTTGAGCTTCGACTGCGCCTGCTTCGTCTTCTGCCCGGCCATGTTGCGACGGATGAACTCCTCGATCCGCTTGATCTCCTCCTGCTGATGACGGTAGCGGTGCGCCTGCAGCTCGCTGCGTTGTGCTCGTTGCTCAAGATACTGATTGAATGAACCCTTGTAGACATCAATCTTCCCGAGGCGCATCTCCCAGACGGTATCGACAACAGCCTGCAGGAAGGCACGGTCGTGCGAGACCACCAGGTAGCTGGTCGACAGCGACTGCAAGTACTCCTCAAGCCAGCGGGTGGACTCGATATCGAGATGGTTGGTCGGCTCGTCCAGAAGCAGCAGATTACCGCGCCCGGCAAGGGCGCGGGCCAGCCCGGCTCGGTTACGCTCGCCACCCGAGAAGTTGCGCAGCCGCTGGTCGAAGCGGTCTTTTACAAACCCAAGACCATACAGTATGGCCTCGAGCTCGTGCTCAAAGGAGAAGCCGCCATCAACCTCGAACCGGTGATGCAATTCCCCCAGACGCTCCAATCCGGCCGTGTCCTCGGGGTGCTGCTCCAGATGGTGCTCAAGTTCATCAATCTCCTGTCGCATTTCCGCGAGGTCGCTGCGGGCAGAGGCAATGTAGTCGTGCAAGGTCAGATCAAGGAACTCGTCCTTTTCCTGTTCCACATAGTTGATGATGCAGCTTCGGGCACGGGTGATGGAACCGGAGTCGACCGGCATCCTCCCCTGCAGAATCTCGAAGAGGGTCGTCTTGCCAATACCGTTGCGACCGACCAGTCCTATCCGCTCATGGTCACCGATAGTGAACGAGACATCCTGAAGGATCACCTGATCGTCGAACTTACGGGTGATATTCTCGGCCGCCAGCAGCGTCATCGATCACTCCTGCGTCTGTTGCCCACGGGACAGAAGCATCTCGGCTGCCAGGAAAATGACCGCCAGCCACAGGAACATTTGCCACAACTCGCGCCCGAACCGAAGCTGCGCGATTGCTGCCTCGACCGCCAGATCAGGCTCGATTGCGGCTGCCCATGGCAATCCCAGTGCCTGTGCCATCTGGTCTGTATCGACCGCTGTCAGGTCTCCTTCGGCGGGGTCAATGTTGACCGCAAAGCGGTCGACCTCACGGCCTCTGGCCATCACTTGGTACACACCCGGCCGATCGGTAGGATGCGGCTGCAGCACCAAACTTCCCTGTTGCTCCTGTGCTTCCAGGGTGTAGGTGGTGCCATCGGGTGCAACCAGGTCCATCGCTCCGGCGGCATCCCGGCCGGATTGCACACTCCGGGTGATCCTGTCTGAGCAGAACAGGTTGACATCGTAGCTGGATAAATCAGCCGCCAGGTACTCAACCGTACGTGACACTAAAGGGACGAACAGCGCGCTGGCAACCAGCTCCGTGTATTGTGGCAGCAGCGGCCCGGTGAACGTGACGACAGTCCCGCGGCCGTACGGGTGCTCTACGAGCGCCGGGCGGCCTCCGGAGAAGTTGGCAATGGCCTGTGCCTGCCCGTTCAAAGCGAGTTTCGGCAATGTGTAGAACTTGATGACCGGCGGCTTGTGATCCTTGAAGTTGAACACCGAGAAGATGGGATGGCGGAAGTCAACCGCCTCCAGGGTGTAATACCCCGCCCGGCTCGGCTGCAGATCGATACCGCTGCTGTAGGTGATCCCGGTCAGTTCGGAGAAATCCCTGTTGAAGGTGTCAACTCCGGTCTGTGCCCCATACGTGAGGAACACCGACCGCCCCTGCTGTACATAGAGCTTGAGCCGCTCGACATAGGCCGGGGCCAGTTGCGGCGCCCCCGCGAGCACAATGACGTCATACTCCCAGACATTTACCCCTGCCATGTCATCGGGAGCGGCCTGTTTGACACTCCAGTACTGGTTCAGCTCCGGGTCAGGATTCAGCGCCATGGTAAGGAATCGGGCCGAGGCATTATCGCCTATCACGAGCACGTTGAAGTTCTCGGGGATATGGAAGCTGAAGTAGTAGCGGTTGTCCGACAGATAGCGGTCATCAGAGAGTTCCACGTAGCCGGAATGGAAACCGCCGCTGGCAACCGACCGGGTGAAGCGCACCTGCGTCTTCTGTCCCGCCGGCACGGAAACGTCGGTCTGCGCCACACGGTTGCCGTCGAGATAGAGGGAGGCGATGACATCCGTTCGGTCGGTGCCGGAGTAGTTCATCACGGTGGCCGAGAGTTCGAATTCATGACCAGGAAGGAGAAGTTCGCCGCCGAAGCTGATATTGGTCAAACCGAGGTTCTCAGGGGCTTCAATCGGCAAATCGACGATGTACACATTGGCAACAGAATCGCGGTTTCGTGTCTGCTCCGGTAACAGGCGCCGCTGTCGGTCGGAGATGACATACAGCTCCTTGTTGACGTTGACAGCCCGGTCCAGCAGTTCCCACGCATGATTGATTGCCTGATCCAGATTGGTCATGGCCGCACCGGTGTTCACTCGCGCCAGCATCTCCTGAGCGGTACCGGCGGAACCGAATCCGACGGCCATGTCGGCACGCTCGTTTACCACGGCTGTCAGGGGGATCAGCGTGACCTCGTCTGACTCTCCGAATGTTCGAAGCAGCTCGGCAGTGCGTTCCCGGGCGAGTTCGAACAGATTGCCGTCGGCGACGAAGCGATTCATCGAACTGGAGTTGTCCAACATGATGACAGCCGATACTGAAGCGTGGGAACCGACATACCCTCCCTGGGTAGTTGGGCGCGCGAAGGCGAAGACCACCGCGAGAATGATCAGCATGCGCAACAGCAGCAATAGCAACTGCCTGATCTTCAGTCGGCGGACCTGCCGCTTCTGCATGGCCCTCAGGTGCTTCAGGGAGGAAAACTCGACAACTCTGACACGGCGCCGAGAGAACAAGTGGATGATCAGCGGTATGAGCGCCGCGAACGACGCAAACAGTATGGTGGGGTTCAGGAAGTTGAACATAGGTGATCAATCGTCTCTTACGGGCCGCTTCCGTAGGGGGTGTTAAGCAACATTGCTGCTTCCTGTTGATGGTATGCTGCCGAGGCGTTGCTCAGCACTCGGCCGTACCAGTCGCGAGCTGCCCGACGGTCCTGACGCATGTCGGCGAGTTTACCCTCGAGCAGGTACAGCATACCCAGATAGAATGCCCGGTTTTCAATCAGGTGGGCTGCCTCCAATGCCTCCCCGGATACCTGCAGTGACGGCCCGGCGGCAGCGCCATGGCGCACCTCGACAATGCCGAGCCAGGCAAGCCAGAGATAAGCGGAGGCCTCCGCGGGATTAAGCGCTATTTGGCGTTCCAGCAGATTGCGCACTTCAACGGGAGGCGTGGACGTCTCGTCGCCCGGTGTCGATAGCGCTGCGAGCAGGATAGACACTTCCGGCGACGGATTGGCCTGGTCGGACAGCGCCAGTTCCCGGAAGGTCTGGCGGGCCGCCGTACTGTCGCCCACAGCCAGAAGGAGAAGACCCCTGCTGAAGTGTGCGAAGAAGTTCTCGGGATCGATGGTGAGCACTCGGCTAATCGTTTGACCGGCCTGTTCGTAGTCGCCGGCCATCAGTTGGTAGCCGGCCAGTGGATTCAAAGTAGCAACAGAGGAGTCCGCGCTGATCACCCGCGCCTGCTGCATGCTGACGGCCTCATAGTAGTCACCGACCGAGTAGGCGGCATTCACAAGTCCTGCCTGTGCCAGCGAAGAGTCACGTTTTGACGTCGCCAGCGAGAGCATCAGGTGGTAGTGCTTCGACATCGGTCCGTACTGCCGCAGCACCTCGGCCTGTTCGGCCGCAAGATGGACTTGGTCGATCGCAATCGTCACCGTGTCAATCCACTGAAGCCACTGCTGCTGAATCTGATCAATGGTCATGCCGTACGTGGCACTCACGCGATCAAGAAGGTTCCCGTCGTGCGCCTTTTCATAGAGAGTTCGGAACCGTTCCCAGCCATAGGTATCGATCAGAAAGCGCACACAGGTGGCGGCGGTGCGGTCGGCAACGACGGGATCAGCGGCAAGATAGTCGGCGGTCGGGATGATCCGAGACAGGGGGACGTGCAATTGATCGGCAATTAGTTCACGCATGTCGGTAATGCTCAGGCTGAAGTATCCGGCCAGTCCCTCCGACAGAAACGGCGGGCTGTATCCGAACTGCCGCAGCACGGCCGTGTGACAGACAGCGAACGGGTCGACAGAAGTGAAATCAGGCTCGTGAAGCACGAACACCAGTGACCGTGTGGGATCTGCAGCCATGGCAAAGCGCTTGTCCCACAGCACACTTGGGAGTGCGCAGGGGCAGGCGTACACATCGTATTTGCCCGGCAGGCTCAAACCAAAGGCCGCCTGAAACTGCCTGAACCGGGTTTGCATGACGTCGCGAATAAGCGTCTGGTGGAACTCCGCCAGTGAACCCGGCACATAGTTGATGTTCATGCTGGCTGCCGGAAAGATCCTGAACTGACCGCGCGCTGTATGGGTGAACGTGCACGGTGCCGGTGTCTCGTCGTTTGAAGCCAATGGTACCACTCTCAGCCTGTAATCCTGACCACCCTTCACATTGATACCGCGTATCTCCGCGGGCAGTCCGTACTCGACCGAGAAGCGCTTTGAGGCCAACTGGGGCAACGCACCGGCAGTGGTGACGTGAACGGTCAGGTCGACACGATGCGTGTCAATGGCGGTCACTTCGACCTCGACCGCGAATGCGACCGTGAATCCGGCGCGCGGAATACCGAGGTAGAGTGTGTGCGTGTCAACGGCCAACGGCGTCAGCGCGGCCGTGCTTGAATCGTAATAGGCAGTAGTGACCTCGCAGGTGACAGCGTTTGGGGACGCCAGGCCCGTTGAAGACACCAACAGCAAGAGCAGTAGAGGCACGATAGATTTCATCATGGCTATTATACGATCTTCCAAGCCGTTCGGTCAGCCGGGTCCATCGCGCCCAACTGCTATTGCCTTTGGAGCGCGACCGGCAGAGTCGCGAGCCGGCCGTCAACCATCACCGGCACAACCGGCATGGAGTCAACTGTAGAGGCAGTGGCAACATCGTCGGCAAAGCCAATCGAACTGAGATATCGTCCGTGCTCGCCCTGCCCGATCGCCTGATCAAGGCTTTCCTTGTTGCTGCGATACAGCAACAGGGCCAGAGAACCGGCATCGTTCAACGTCAGCGACACGTTGTGGACGCTCGCGAGCAAGTCGAGTATCATGCCGCCGCACAGGGTGTCCTCGATGGAGAAGCCTCCCTCGTGACCGGAGCAGACAACGACCAGATCGCGCCCTTCGCGGGCAATCAGTTCACTGACAGCCCGTACATTCACCAGGGCGCCTGTTACGACCAGCTTGCTTCCTTTGGTCTTGTTGTACACCTGGGTACCATTGGTGGTGGTTATGACGACAGTCTTGCCCCCAACGCGGTCGGCGGTGAACTCAGCCGGGGAGTTACCAAGCTGGAAATTCTCTATTCTGACTCCCTCGCGCTCACCGGCCAGCACCGCCTGTTCGCGGCCGAGCTTCGCCCACAGGTCGCCGGCCTCACCCGGCCCCGGTACCGGGATCACTTCCCTGGCTCCGGCCTGCAGCGCGGCACAGATCGAGGTCGAACAGCGCAGGACATCAATAGCCACCACGCTCTTATCAGTCAGGTTGACACGGTCAAACGGGACCGGGGTCAGATATAACTCAGCGTTCATCCTGCTGCGGCCTGCGCTCACTTGTGCGAGGCATCCTTATAAAATGGGGGTTTCACCACAATAGCGGGCACTTTCTTATCGCGAATCCCGATAAGAACCTCAGAACCTGCTTTGGACTTTTCGCGCGAGACATACCCCAGCGCAATCGGCTTCTGCAAAGACGGCGAGAAAGTGCCCGAGGTCACCTGTCCGATCTGCGTGTCACCGTCGAAAATCGGAAATCCGTGGCGGGGGATAGCACGATCGGTAAGCTCCAGGCACACCAGACGCCGTTTCGGTTTCTCGTGTTTCTGGGCGGCAATGACATCCTTGCCAATGAAATCCTTGCTCAGATCGCAGATGAATGCCAGCCCCGCCTCGATCGGCGTTGTCGTTTCGTCTATGTCGTTGCCATACAGCGCCATCTTCATCTCAAGCCGCAGCGTATCACGCGCCCCGAGACCGATCAGTTCCATGTCGAAGTCGGCACCGGCAGCCATTGCTGCCTTCCAGATGGCCTCCGTATGCTCTGGCGGGATATACATTTCAAAGCCGTCCTCGCCGGTGTAGCCGGTTCGGGAGAACATCACCTTGCACCCGGCGACATCCGCCCGTACCCACGAGTAATAACCCAAATTGGCCAGGTTGGCATCGGTGATTTTGCTCATCACTTTCTCGGCATTAGGCCCCTGAATTGCCAGCAGCGAGGTCTGATCGGAGTGATTGATAAGCTGAACATCGCCTTCGATCTGCGAGGTCAGCCAGTTGAAGTCCTTCTCAAGATTGGCTGCGTTGACTACAAGGTAATAGCTGTCCTCCAGCCGGTAGACCAGGAGATCATCGACAATCCCCCCGGTCGGCAGTGTCATGCACGAATACTGAATCTGGCCCGGTGCGAGCAGCTCCACGTTGTTGGTCGTTGTCTTCTGCAGAAAAGCAGTGGCGTCGGTACCCGCAACCTCGAATTCGCCCATATGGGACAGGTCGAACATCCCGACATTGCTGCGCACGGCCAGATGCTCGGCGGTGATTCCCTTGTACTGAATGGGCATGACAAATCCGGCGAACTCGACCATGCGTGCCTTGTGTTGCAGGTGATAATCGTAAAAGCGGGTCTTGATCGGTTCATTCATGATCTGCCTCACCAAATGCCGGTTTCGTTGAATCTGTCAAGGCAGGAAAACTAACGGTGATTGCAGGGCAAGTCAATAGGCAGATTGAAATTGCAGCACAGGCAGACTCGTTGATCATGTCGTGCTGCCTGAAGCAGCCTCAGCGACTTCGGTCACCGGGTGACGTCTTCGATAGAGCACCATGAGGATGCACCCCAGCAGTAAGCACACGCCGCCGGAAGTCTCTCGGACGGTCGGAAGAAGACCGAGTGCCAGAAAGGCCACTATCACCGTGAACACCGGCTGCATCTGCCCAATGACGGCCACTTTGGATAGCTCCAGACGCTCCAGCGCCCAGAGGTAGGTGATGCGGTTGAACACCGGGCCCATGAACCCCAAAGCCACAATCCCCAGCCAGACATGCCGCAGACCACCCAGATCATAGTCTCCGATCCAGAACACGACCCAGTAGATGACGGCCATCAACATGTTTCGTATGTATGCCAGCGATGTCGCCTGGACATGACGCAGGGCAATCTTGGACAGGTATTCGGTCAATGCGAAGAAGAAAGCCCCAAGCAACACCAGATAGAACCCCAGCGAATACTCCACTCGCAGGGTGGCCCGCATGATGATGATACCGGCAAGGGCGACTATCGTACCCACGGTCTCGCCCCTTGTAAATCGTTCACGAAGGAGGACAACTCCCATGAGAATGGCCAGCGGCACCTCGGCTCGGTTCAGAAACGCGGCCAGCGAGGGATCCATCTGCTGCACACCCGCCCAGAAGGCCCAGACCGCCAGGGCCGAGGTGACCGCAAAGAGGCTCAGCCAGAGCCATCCCTGCCGTGTCTGAGTGAACGTGGTGCGAACTCCTTTGACAGGCAGCCAGAAGACCGTCATGAGTAAGGTGGCAACCGTGAAGATCAGGCAGTTCATCGTCAGCGCTGAGACGTGCTCCAGATTCCACTTGCCGAGCACGGTAGCAACGCCGGTTCCGGCAGCAGAGATGAACGCCATCACGTACCCGGTGCGGCGCGAGGATGACAACTGGACGGGCATAGCCGACAATCAACACTAACCGGGCGTAATGTCAACAACCGTCGGTTATCGCGGCGCCTATGCGGTGAATGTCTGCCTTATGCGCCGTCGATAGACCACCAGTACCATCGCCCCGGCTATCAGGAAGACACCACCGAGCATCTCTCGGACCGAGGGCAGCATATCAAGCAACATCACGGAAAGAACGATAACGAATACCGGCTGGATCTGCCCGATCACCGAGACCTTGACCATCTCCAGGCGCTCAAGAGCAGAGAAATAGAGCACGCGGTTGAAGATCGGCCCCAGCAACCCCAAAGCGACAATACCCGGCCAGACAGCGCCCACACCCTCAAACGATCCCCCCGTAACGGCAAAGGCCAGCCAATACAGGATCATAATGAGCACGTTCCGGTAGTATGCGAGAATCGATGTCTGGACATGCCTGACGACGATTTTGGACAGCAGCTCGGTTACGCCGAACAGCACCGCTCCCAACAGAACAAACGCGAATCCCGGCGTGTACTCCAGCCGCAGAGTTGCCCTCATCACCACAATGCCGATCATCGCCAGTGCTGTACCAATAGCCTCCCGGCGATTGAGTCGTTCCCCGAGAATGAGAATACCCAACAGCAGCGCAATGACGACCCGAGAGCGGTTCAGAAAAGCGGCCAGCGAGGGATCCATGATCTGCACTCCCAGCCAGTAAAGCCACACGGCACCACACTGGACGATTGCCAGCAGCACCAGCCACAACCAGCCGCGAGCACTGACCTTCAGTGACGTCTCCGGCGCTCGAAACGGCAACCAGCCTATGGTCATGGCGACCGCAGCAATACTGAAGACCAGGCAGTTCATGATCAGGGGGTCGACAGCCGCAAGATTCCACTTGCCGAGCACGGTCGACACCGCCACGCCAATTGAGGAGATCACAGCGAGCGCATATCCCGCCGCAGGGGACCTGGAGGCAAAAGGGTTCATATTGGGCAATTACGCCGTGGTGCTCAGTAAGTCAACCACTCAGATGGTACTGGCGGTTGGACGGCCTGCTGCCAAAGCCCGCAGTCGGAACTGCCGATAGAGCCTGTATGGAGACGATCCAATGAAAGTACGTCTGACTCCGGCATCGATAGCTCTGATTATCCTGACTCTGCTGATCCCCTTCGATATCGTTTTTGCCCAGGGCGAGTATCTCCAGCCGGGACAGAGTGGATACTCAGTATCCGGAAGTGTCAGTGTGAGCAATCACGCCAGCGCCATGGGGTTGTCTGCCGGTTACTCGTACCTCGCCCTGATCGATCTGTCAGTTGGCTTGGCCAGAATCCGTCCCGACGACGACGGGGATTCTGAGGGGGAACTCACCGCCGGAGCCGTTATCCTCGGCTCGGCCGTGCATCTGGCCCGCCAGTCACCTTGCGGCCCGCCGCTTTCGCTATCCGTGCAGTTTGGTATACAGAAAGACTATTGGTCGAGCGAGATGCCCGTACACCCGGAGGGCTATGCGCTCTGGCTGGGGACGAACTTCACCCGCGAGATGCACCTGAGCAGGACACATCGGTCCGCGAATTATATCGGCCTGCGCTGGGTGCAGCAATCTGTCAGCACCCGCTATGCCGAAACCGTCGGAGTTGATCCCCGTCAATCACGCCTGCTGGTCACGCTTGGTTCGGCTGTCGCCCTCGTCACCGGACAGGTGGACAAGCGCCGCATCTCGTATGCATCATCGCAGTTGGTTATTGACCCCAGCCTGACGTTTGACACCCGCGATGGCTCTCGTGAGTTCGCGCTGAATATCTCGTTGCTGATTGGCCATGAGCCGCCCCACACGAGGTGGTAGAGACCTCAGAGTCTCTCTCAATACGAAGCGGGGACACCGCACCGGCTGTCTCCCCGCTGTCAATCACCTGTACAACTCCTCTCAGGCCTTGGCCAACTGACGCAAAACCGTCTGGAGGATGCCGCCGTTACGGTAGTACTCGATTTCGACCGGAGTGTCCAGCCGTGCGATGGCCTCGAACGGCTTGCCATCCGCCTTGACGAGCACTTTCTGACCCGGTTTGAGATCATTGGAAAGCCCTTCGATGGTGAAGGTCTCCTGTCCCGTCAGGTTGAAGCTGTCACGGTTCTGACCCGGAAGAAACTGCAGCGGCAGAACTCCCATTCCGACCAGGTTCGAACGGTGGATACGCTCGAAGCTCTCGGCCAGGACGGCCTTGATCCCCAACAGGAAGGTTCCCTTGGCTGCCCAGTCGCGGGAGGAGCCCATACCGTAGTCCTTGCCTGCCAGCACCATTAGTGGCGTGCCGGTCTCCTTGTACTTCATGGCGGCCTCGTAGATACTCATCTGTTCGCCCGTCGGCAGGTACGTCGTGACCCCGCCCTCCGTTCCCGGCGCCATCAGGTTGCGCAGGCGAATGTTGGCGAAAGTACCGCGGGTCATCACCCGATCGTTACCCCGGCGCGAGCCGTAGCTATTGAAGTCCGCAAACTGAACCCCCTTGTCCACCAAATATCGACCCGCCGGTGAATCCTTCTTGATCGGTCCGGCTGGAGATATGTGATCGGTCGTAATCGAATCTCCCACCATCACCAGCACCCGGGCACCCTCGATCGGCCGAATATCACCCGGCGTCGGCGCGAGGTCGACAAAGAACGGTGGCTCCTGGATGTACGTGGAATCTTCGCGCCACTGATACAACTCGGAGTCAGGACTCAGGATGGCGTTCCAGGTCTCATTGCAGTCGAAGACACGCCCGTACTGCTCGCGGAACATCTCAGGTGTGAGCGCCTTCTCGATTGCTGCCATGACCTCCATCTGGGTGGGCCAGATGTCCCTGAGCATCACGTCAGCGCCGGTTGCATCTTTTCCGATCGGTTCATTGATCAGGTCCACATCCATTCGTCCTGCCAGAGCATAGGCTACCACCAGCGGCGGTGAGGCGAGGTAGTTGGCCTGGGTGTAGGGGCTGACCCGCCCCTCGAAGTTGCGATTACCCGAGAGCACGGCCGCCGCCACCAATTTGCCCTCCTCGATTGCCTTGACTACCGGTTCCGGCAACGGGCCGGAATTCCCGATGCAGGTGGTGCACCCGAATCCCACGTTATGAAAGCCCAGCTTCTTGAGCGGCTCCATCAGCTTGGCTTTCTCCAGATAGTCAATCACTACCCTGGATCCGGGAGCCAGCGATGTCTTGACATACGGCGCCACCTTCAGTCCCTTATCGGCCGCTTTCTTCGCCAGAATACCGGCCGCCATGAGGACAAACGGGTCGGATGTGTTGGTACAGGACGTGATGGCGGCTATGACCACCGCACCATGACCTATCTCGGCCTGATAGCCGTTGGAGATCGTCACGGCTCTCGTCTGCTCGGCCTTCGGGATGTCGAAACCGCGCTCCTTCACTGGCCGTGACAGGTCGTTCAGGAACGATGACTTCACGTCTGCGAGAGACACCCTGTCCTGCGGGCGCTTGGGACCGGCCAGCGAGGGCTGCACGGAGGCCAGATCGAGCTCCAGCATATCAGTGAACTCGGGGGCTACCGATCCCTTCTCACGGAACAGACCCTGCTCCTTGGTGTAGCGTTCCACCAGGTCGACTTCTTCGTCGGTTCGACCGGTGAACCGGAGGTAGTTAAGCGTTTCGTAATCGACAGGGAAGAAACCCATAGTGGCGCCGTACTCCGGAGCCATGTTGGCGATCATCGCCTTCGCCGGCAGCGGCAGGGTATCCAGGGCATCGCCGCAGTACTCCACAAACTTGCCAACCACTCCTTTCTCACGGAGCATCTGGGTGACGGTCAGCACCAGATCAGTGCCGGTGACTCCTTCAGCCAGCTTCCCGTTCATGCGGAAGCCGATGACCTGCGGAGTGAGCATGTATATCGGCTGTCCCAGCATAGCAGCCTCGGCCTCAATGCCACCCACGCCCCAGCCGACAACCCCCAGACCGTTGATCATCACAGTGTGGCTGTCGGTGCCGACGAGCGTATCGGGAAGAGCCACGCCATCGCGAACCAGTACGCACTTGCCCAGATACTCCAGATTGACCTGATGGCAGATGCCCGTCGCCGGCGGCACCACTCGGAAGTTATCGAATACCTTGGCGCCCCAGTGGAGAAACTCATATCGCTCGCGGTTACGCTCGAATTCTTTTTCCATGTTGAACTGCAGAGCCGTGTCGGAGGCAAACTGATCTACCTGCACCGAGTGGTCGATCACCAGGTCAACCTGTATCAACGGGTTGATCTTCTTCGGATCACCGCCCATGCGTTTCATGGCCGAACGCAGTGCCGCCAGGTCCACAACTGCGGGTACACCAGTGAAGTCCTGCAGAAGGACCCGCGCCGGTTTGAATGGGAGTTCGTTCTCGCCGACATTCTTCGGGTCATACTTGGCCAACCGAACGACATCCTCTTCAGTCACCGTCCTGCCATCGATATTCCGCAGAACGGATTCCAGCAACACACGAATGGAGTAGGGCATACGGTCCAGCTTGCCATAGCCGGCCAGAGAGTCGAGCCGATAGATGGTGAACTCGGTATTTGCAGCTTTCAAGGTGGCTTTGGCGCCAAATGGGTCCATGAGATACCTCCGGTTCTTGCCCTGTTTATGGTCATGCAACGCGCCAATTATACTGCAGTTCTCAATGCATTTCAAGGGCGAGCTTGCCGTGAAAGCGATAATACCGCTTTCATAATCCGGTAATCTTGCTAAATTGATAGTATCAGCATCGTTTCTCAACAGAGAGTTGGCGCGCCATGATCACATCTTTGCCGAAACACCTGACTGCTGTTGTTGAGGTCCCGGCAAAAGTGAATCTACTGCTGCATGTCACCGGCAAACGCGACGACGGCTACCACGAGATATACTCGTTGTTTCAGGCCGTATCGCTGTTTGACCGCTTGGAAATCACCAGGGTTGAGCGAGCCGGGGTCAGCATTGAAACCACCAACGGCCCCGTGCACGGTTTCCCGCTCGATGCCAGCAACCTGATTTCACAGGCGTATCACGTCCTGCAACAACAACATAACATCAAGGGAGGAATTGCCGTCCGAATCGACAAGCGGATTCCCATTGCGGCCGGACTGGCCGGGGGATCGGCTGATGCTGCCGGGACGATAGCCGCAGTCAGCGCGCTGTGGGACCTGAAGCTTGGCGCTCACAAGATGGCTGAGCTTGGCTTGCAGATCGGCAGTGACCTGCCGTTCTTTTTCGGCAGCGGTATGTCTTTGGTGACCGGTCGCGGAGAGAACGTGCAAGCGGTGGAGTTGCCGACCGACTACTGGTTGGTGCTGGTGACACCGGATCTTCAGGTCAGTACGGCCGAGGCCTACGGTCGACTGAGTTTGACCTTGACAAAGTCGAAGAATGCGTTTAACTTAGCAAGTTGCCGGACGGTGAAAGACTTGTTCGAGGAGCTTTCGCAAGCGGGGAATGATTTCGAGCCTGTTCAGTTCGCGAGCTTCCCTGTCCTCAAGGAAATCTTTGATTGGCTGGTGCAACTTGGAGCCGCGGTGGTGCGAATGAGCGGCTCAGGCCCGACGCTATTTGGTTTGTTCGAAACAAGACCGCAGATATGCGGAGAGGAGTGCGGGAGGGACGCAAGCTGGCAAGTCCAGTGCGTTCAGCCTGTTGTTTTCGACGGGGAAGGGACACTTAGCAGGAGGCGAAGGTGGAGATAACAGAAATACGGGTGACGTTGCGCGATGAAGAACGCCTCAAAGGCTTCGCGAACATCACCTTCGACAACGCCTTTGTGGTACGCGGTCTCAAGATCATCCAGGGTAACACCGGATACTTCATCGCGATGCCCAGCAGGAAGCGTCCTGATGGCACCTATCAGGATATCGCCCATCCTGTCAATCAGGACATGCGGCGACAGATTGAAGAGAGGATTTTGCTCGCTTACGAGGAGGAGCTCAAGGCGCACAGCCAGGTGTGACAACCGGCGCCGACACTACGGTTTCTATCACTGGGGCGTCGTCAAGCGGTAAGACACCAGCCTTTGGAGCTGGCATTCCCAGGTTCGAATCCTGGCGCCCCAGCCAAATGACGGAAGAAAGACATACGGCCTGACGCCGGGACATGGGACGCTCTGTGGCCCCTGCCCTGGCAAAGGGCTTAACTTTTTCAGGACCAGAGATTCAGGCTTATGATTGTTCGCGAAGAACTGAAGATCGTCACAGGCAATTCCAACCGAAAACTCGCTGAAAAAATAGCCGGTTACCTTGGTGAGAAACTGACCGACTGTACGGTCACGAAGTTTTCCGACGGTGAGATCTTCGTGCAGATCAATGAGAATATTCGCGGGGCCGATGTCTTCATCATCCAGTCAACTAACTCGCCGGCAGACAACCTCATGGAGTTGCTGATGCTGACCGAGGCTGCCCGACGGGCTTCAGCCATGCGCATCACCGCCGTCATTCCCTACTATGGCTATGCCCGAGCCGACCGCAAAGACCGTCCCCGTGTTGCCATCACGGCGAAACTGGTCGCCAACATTATCACTACTGTCGGTGCCGACAGAGTTATCACGATGGATCTGCATGCGAGTCAGATTCAGGGCTTCTTCGATCTGCCCCACGACCACCTGTACTCCGCCACCCTGTTTCATCGGTACTTTCGGGAGAAGGGGCTGACTGGCGACGACTTGTGTGTGGTCTCACCGGATGTCGGCTCGATCAAACTGGCCCGGATCACTGCCAACGCCCTTGACGCGAGTTTGGCGATTGTCGATAAACGCCGCCCGAAGCCCAACCAAACGAAGGTGATGAACCTGATCGGCGAAGTGGGGGGTAAGAACGTCCTCATCCGGGACGATATGGTCGATACCGGCGGAACCCTGTGCAAGGCCGCTGAGTTTGTGATGAACCGAGGAGCAAAGACGGTGATTGCGGCTTGTACCCATGGTGTCCTTTCCGGCGATGCCATCGCGCGTATCGACGATTCGCCCATCAGCCGTATGGTTATCACTGACTCGATTGATCACGCCGGGAAAAAACTGACAGAGAAGTTTGACATTTTGCCCTGTTCCGAATTAATAGGGGAGGCGATCAAGCGGATTTTTGATGAGGAATCGGTGTCCTCGCTGTTTGAGGATCATCCGCTGGTTATCTGAAGCAGAAGAACACGAGAGTTGGAACACATAATCGAAGGAATCTTTGCATCATGAAAGAAGTTGCTCTGCCTGCCGAGCTCCGCGAAGCAGGCTCGAAAGGGGTGGCGCGGCGGCTGCGATCGGCCGGCGGTATCCCGGCTGTCGTCTATGGCCTGAAGACAGCGCCGTATGCAGTCCAGGTCAAAGAGAGTGCCCTGCGTACGGCCATGAAGGAGGCCGCTGGCAGCGCCGTATTGTATGATCTCCAGGTCGGTGACAAGGCCAATAAGGTCGTCATTCGTGATCTGCAGCGTGACCCTCTTACCAGCAGGATCACCCACATTGACTTCCACGCCATTGCCATGGACCGCCCGCTTCGTGTCCGAGTGCCGATTCACTTCGTTGGAACACCGGTGGGCGTCAAGGTCGATGCCGGGATCATGCAGACAACTATGAGAGAGATGTCTGTCTCATGTCTGCCGAAGGATATGCCGGAGAAGATCGAAATCAACGTCGAGGAACTGGGGATCGGTGAGGCTATCCACGTGCGCGATATCGACCTGCCAAATGTCGAGTTGCTCGATGAGCCGCAGCGGACCATAGTTGTCATTTCGGCCCCGACCGTCACCCGCGCCGAAGCTGATGCGATGGAAGCTGGTGAAGCTGTTGAAGGTGAGGCCGCCGAGGCCGAAACTGCCGAGGGCGAGGCCGCCGAAGGTGGTGACGAAGAGAACAAGGAAGAATAGCCCTTTCTTGCCTCGTCATGAGAAACAGGAACCGTCGCGAGATTGTCGCGGCGGTTTTCTTGTGGAGGGGCTGTTCCGCCGAATTCAGCCACTGCTCTGCGCGACTGACATCGCACCGGGGAGTCAAAGGGAGCTATGTGTAATAGGGGTCCGTCCCGGCGGCGTGATTGGTCACGTCGATGACTTCCGTCACTTCCGGCAGTCGCTGGCGAATGGCCTGCTCGATCCCGTGCTTCAGCGTTACATTTGCCGAGGCGCACCCCTGACAGCCGCCGCCGAGGCGAACATACACTTTGGTACCCTTCACCTCGGCCAGTTCCACCCGCCCCCCGTGTGAGGCAATCTGCGGATTGATGTACTCGTCGAAAAGCCGCTCGATCTCGGTTTGCAAACGCTCCCCATCGATCGGCCGCTTCTGAACACTCTCGTCGATCAACGGCTTGTCTGATGCAAACGCACCGCGAATGGCGTTGCCGATCTGTGGACCCATTACCGGCCAGGGCTCAGGCGTGTTCTTGGCAACGGTTACGGTGTTGCCGGAGACCATTACCTGCGTGATCCCTTCAATGGCAAACAGAGATTCCAGAAGGGCCGAGCCTTCCGCCGTCTGTCTGTCGCTACAGACAAACGACCCTTCCTCCAGCAGCGGCCGGCTTACGACGAACTTGCAGACCTGCGGATCGAGTGTCGGCTCACCAGTGATTTTGATCTCTTGCGCGTCAGTCATAGTATGGCACCTCCTGCCCTGTCAGACCGAGAACGACTCGGATTTGTTCTGGCTCTCATCCAGCGAGCGCAGCCGCGTGTAAGCATAGATGCCGGTGGTATGGCCGTCACTGAAGTGAAGCGCCAGGCCGTACCTCCCTACAGGGCGCATTTTGGTTATCGTGATGTCCACCGGTACGCTGTTCGGATCGATCAGCAACTCGCCCGTGCGTTCATCGCGGTTCTCGGCCGAATGGCTGTTGATTCTCAAGTGACGCGGCGTATGTACCGTCTCGGTGTTATCGGGCCAGGTGATGTGGAGTACGCCCTGGTCATCGAGGTGATACTCCTTCGGCTCGTTGGCGGAAATCTCCTTCTCCACATTCTGCACCTGTTTATGGACAGCATCGGCCAGACTCAGCAATGCCTGGGCGGCCGGACTCTCGTCAGTGAGCGAGAGCAGTGGTCGGCCCTGATCGCCCGATTCCACAATCTGGGGGTCAAGCGGCAAGGCCCCGAGGAAACTGACTTGGTGTCGCTCGGCCAGTTCTCGTCCGCCCTCTCCTTTGAAGATTCGGGTCTCTTTGCCGCAGTGGGCGCATATGAAGCCGCTCATATTCTCGACAATGCCATAGATGGGAACGTTAACCTGCGCGAACATACGCAGTCCCTTATCAGCCACGTTCTGGGCCACCTGTTGCGGAGTGGTGATAATGATTGCCCCGCTCAGGTGGGCCTGCTGAGACAGCGTCAGTTGAACATCGCCGGTCCCCGGGGGGAGATCGATCAGCAGGTAGTCCAGCTCTCCCCAGGCTACCGAGTTGATGAATTCCTGAATCATCTTGGTGGCCATGGGTGCACGCCAGATTACCGGGCCGTCATCAGGGACGAACAGCCCCATCGAAACGAACTTGATGCCGTGACGAACCAGTGGCTCTATATACCCACGGGAGACATCCGGCTCCTCGCCATGGCTGCCAAGCATGCCGGGTTGACTGGGACCATAGATGTCTGCATCCATCAGCCCCACCTTCAATCCTTTGGCCGCCAATGCGGTTGCAAGATTCACTGCCACCGTTGACTTTCCCACCCCGCCTTTGCCACTTCCGATCGCCACGATATACGTGATCCTGCCCAGTCCGGTCGGCTTGTTGTCAGATTGCTCAGCCATCACTCCTACCTCAATATCTTCATGTGGTCACTCACATGTGTTACGAAGTGACCGGTTCACTGCTTGACCTGTTTGTTCGTAACAAGCGCTCCTCACGCCTGTTCCGGTGGCTGCAGGGGAATAGGTAGGAGAAAATGCCGGTCTGCGCAAGGGGGGAGCGGGGATTTTACCGCGCGATAATGGGATGCTTCTTGTCCAGAATTGCTGCACCAGGACCAATCAGGTAAATGAAAGACTGGGTGTTATCAATTTGGCACTGCTGCTCATATTTTTCGAAGTGCCATTTCTGCCACTGGGAACGATGCCGCTCGTAGGGGTTGGAGAAGGTTGTCTCCTGCTGCGTGATGTCCTTGGGGGTGGCGATAAGAACGTTGTTGCCGATCCTCAGGCAGTCCGCCAGCAGACGCCGGCCTTCATCGTGAGTGAAATGCTCGATTATGTCTATCAGCAACACCAGGTCGTAGTGCGTCTCAAGGGCGGGGACCAGCTCAAGGGCATCGCCGACATAGATGTTATCATAGACGATGTTGTGTATCGGTGTCAGGTAGTCCGGGAAGACCTCGATGCCGTCGATACGACGCGTCCACTGATCATAATCGTCCCGACCGTCCCACAATTCCAAATACTCGCGGGCGAGGAAGCCATACTTCCCGAAACCGACGCCAACATCCAAAAGCGAGTTCGGCTTGAGGTGGTAAATGGTCTGGACGATCTGGTTGATTTGGAAAAAGTTGCTTGTCGGCACCGATGCACGCTCCTGTTGCCTGCGAGGTTTCTTCCTTCCCTTGCGGGTCCTGATGGCCCCACTTGTTCTCATATCGACTCGCTGCCACCTGCCGATGACAAGACGGACCGATTCCCTGGCCTCAAGCCGCAAATCTGCTCATCCGCTTACCAGTGGGACCGGGTCGATACAATTGCACATCCGCTGTTCGATTCCTGAATAGACCGGCAGCCTTTTGTGCACCAAAAACTTAGACAATCTGCACCAGGTCCGTTGACGACCTCCTGGCAGCGTCATACCTTGATATGATGCATCAGTCAGGTCACACCATGCCGCTGTTGGCCAAGACCTCGTCCGGCCTTGAGCCAGTGCTGGCCGCAGAACTGCGGAATCTGGGGGCCGTCGAAGTAGTCGAGGGTAATCGGCTCGTCCGATTCACCGGAGACAACCGTCTGGTGTACCGGGCCAACCTCTGTTGCCGGACTGCCATCCGGATTCTCCTGCCGCTCGGTTCTTTTCGCGCTCGCAGCCGGCAGGAGCTGTACGACGGCATCCGCCGTTTCGACTGGAGGCGGTTTCTCAAGGCCGATGGCACTTTCGCGGTCGATGCCATTACCTCCGGTGATGCCTTCCCCAATTCGCTGTTTGCGGCACAGTGTTCCAAGGATGCCATTGTCGACCAGTTCCGGGATGCTTCCGGCGTCCGACCCGATGTTGACCTGAAAAGTCCTGACAGCCGGGTCAACGTGCACATTCGCGATCAGCAGGTAACGGTGGCGGTTGACACTTCAGGCGAATCACTCAGCCATCGGGGCTACCGAACGCAGGGGGCCGGCAAAGCGCCGCTGGCGGAAGTACTGGCGGCGGGCATGGTTCTGCTGAGCGGTTGGGAGGCGGCGCAGCCGCTGGTCGATGGCATGTGTGGCTCCGGCACCATCGCGATCGAGGCCGCCCTTATTGCCCGCAGCATCGCCCCCGGTCTGCTGCGTTCACGTTATGCTTTTGAGCACTTTGCTGATTTCCGACCACAACTGCTTCGACAGATCCGCGATGAGCTGACGGCGCAAGTGATTGACTGTCACCGTCCGGTTGTCTACGCCTCCGATATTGCCGACAAGCAGGTTGCGCTGGCCCGGGACAACGCAAGTCGCGCCGGCGCCCACAGGGACATAGAATGGGCAGTGTCTGCGTTCGAGAATACGCGTGCTCCGGCAGGGGGCGGAGTCATCCTAATGAACCCGCCCTATGGTGAGCGGTTGAAACTGCACGACCTCGAAGACCTCTACCGTCGGATCGGTGACACCCTCAAACAGCATTACCCGGGATACACGGCTTGGATTCTTACCGGCAATTCAGAGGCTGCCGGAAAGATCGGCCTGCGGACCTCGCGTCGGATCAGGCTCTACAATGGCCCCGCTGAATGCCGTCTGCTGAAGTTCGAGTTGTACTCCGGAAGCCGTAAGCCGTGACATGATGTCACGATGTCCGCAGTAACTCGCACGCCCTGCCGGTTTGCCTCATACTCCCTGCGACCCTTCAGAATCACCGCGATCTGCCGATCTGTAGTTGTATAAGAGCACGCGGTTTGGCGAACAGTCGTCGGCCGTTGTGGGGAGATTAGTAACATCACACTTGTGCATCAGGGGCGCAACGTGGCAATCAAGGCATTCCAGCCGACAATCAGCACCGACAGACGACAGGCAGTCCGACATGCCGCCTCCTGTGCCCGCATTCCGTGGGACTCCGTCAACATGCTGACCTACATACGTATGGGTGGCATCATGGTGCTGATTCTCACTGCTGACGGCAGCATTGCCATGATCAACGAGTGCGGCAGCGAAATGCTCGGATGCCGGTCTACTTGTGCGGTCGGACGGCACTGGTTCGACTGCTTTGTAGCCGAGGACCAGCGCGAGACGGCCTGGCAGGACTTCCAGACCAGGCTGGCCGCCGGGCCAACGCAGTCTGCCTACATGGAGCATACCGTCATCGGCGCCGATGGCCGCGCTCGCCTGATCGCCCTGCACGGAACGCCCCTGGTCAACGAGAACTGCATTGTCGGTATGATGGCCTTCGGCGAGGATATCACCTGCCGGCGTTCGCATGAAACCCAACTCAGACAACGAGTCGCCGAACTACGGTGCCTCTATGGCATCTCTCGACTTAAAGACGAGACCGGGCATGACCTACAGCGATTCTCCCGCGATTGTCTGAAGCTGATCGCAAGCGCGACCGGCTATCCGGGTCTGTGCGGAGCCAGAATCGTCGTTGACGGTATCGAGTACGCCACTGCCGAACGAGATCACCGCGGCTTTGTGCTCTCGGCTGATATCAGTATTTCCGGCCAGAAGGCGGGTGTTGTCGAGGTCTGCTACGATGAATCGACAACAACGACAACCCCGGGCCGGAAAAACACTCAAAAGGACTACCTGAGTCATCTGCTTGAGGCCATTGCGCGGGAGATCGGCGAATACGTCCAGCGGATTCGCGCTGAAGAGGAACTCATCAACACCTCGAGGGCTCTCGAGCAAGACCGTATAGTCTTGCGCGACAAGAATATCGCTATGCGCGAGTTGCTCGGACAAATCGAGAAGGAGAAGGCGATTCTGGTCGAACGCCTGCGGACGAATATCTCAGCCAGCATCATGCCGCTAATCGAGCGCCTCAAGGCCGGCGCTGACCAGCACGCCCTTGGTCTGCTGGCTCAGCTCCAGTCACGACTTCAAGACGCCGCCTCGCCGTTCCCGGGCAACCTGCTGCAAACAGCCCCCACCCTCTCACCACGGGAGCGCGAGATCTGCAATATGATCCGAAGCGGGCTGTCAAGCAAAGAGATCGCCGCCAACCTGAACGTATCGGAACTGACTGTCCAGAAGCAGCGCCAGCATATCCGCCACAAACTCGGAATCGCCAACCGGAAGGTCAACCTGACGGCCTACCTGCAAACAATGTAGCATCAGACGATACTGAAGATGACAGGACATATACAGCTCAGTAGCAACATGACCAATGTAGTCCGGTATTGGGTATCGGCAGTACCGGTTCAATACCGGAAACTCACCGGTGAATCTCAGGGCGGTTTGACCGACAAGACAGGTAAGGGAACCCGTATGCTGATCATGCGAGGCATGTTGATCATGCGAGGAATGCTGATGAGTTAATTTCAAAAGGTGTGGAAATTGGCAAAAAAGTAGCGTAGCCTTTCGGT
>CAZVHP010000010.1:0-94463 GCA_964627305.1 uncultured Ignavibacteriales bacterium
CGCCTGCCTGTCACAGGCGGGCGTTTGTGCACCTGCACCTGACTGCCGCCCCCCCCGATACACCCCACCACGCCCCCAACGGAACAAGGAAGGGCAAATGCAAAGAGGGCGTCGGACGGCACTCTCGTGTCCCCCCTGTGTACGCATCTACGCCCCTTGCGTCCTCGCTCTTCTGAACTTGTCGAGTATTTGATAGAGGCTGATGTAGGTAACGGGGATGAGGATAAGTGTGATGGCCGTGGAAACCAGCAGCCCCCCAATGACGGCCCGCGCCAGTGCCGCCTGGATCTCACCGCCGGTGCCGCCGCCGAAGGCGAGCGGTAGCATTCCCAGGATGGTGGTGCTGGAAGTCATGAGGATGGGTCGTAAGCGCAACCGTCCTGACTGGACGACGGCATCCGCAATACTCAGGTTGTGTTCGCGGCGCATGAGGTTGATGTAGTCAACCAGCACAATGGCATTATTCACCACGATACCAATCAGCATGATGATGCCCATCAGACTTTGCATGTTAAGGGTGGTCCCGGTCAGCAACAGAGTGGGAACAACGCCTATTATGGCCATCGGAACGGCCACCATGACAATCAGGGGATCTAAGAAACGCTCGAACTGCGCGGCCATGACCATGTAGATCAGTATCAAGGCCATGAGAATGGACAGCATGAAGTCCGACTGGGCCTTCTGCTGTTCTTCGTACTCACCTCCGAAGATCACGGAGAAGTCCTGCGGGAGGGGAAGACTGTATAGCTGATACTGCAGCTCGGCGACCACATTGCCAAGCGCCGCGCCGCTGACGAGATTGGCGGTTATGTAGGTGACGCGCTGGCCGTCGACTCGCTGAATCTCCATGGGGCTGCGTCTTCGCTCGGCAGAGACCACGGAGGAAACGGGCACGACCTGCCCGGCAGCCGTCCGCACCGAGACGTTTCGCAAGTCTAGAGTGCTGAGCCTGTCCTGAGGCTGAAGGCGAACGGTAATGGGATATTCCTCTCCTGCCTGTCGGAAGACACCGGCGCGGCCACCGCCGATGTTAGTTTGAATCACCTGGGCGATCTGGTTGACCGAGAGGCCCAGGTCGGCGATCTTCTCACGGTCGACAATCAGGTTCTGCTCGGGGCGACCTTCACGGCGGCTGATACGCACGTCGGCAACCTCCGGTACCTGTTCAATGATGGCCCGGATATCCTGGGCGAGTCGGTCGGCCATAGCGAGGTCGTACCCACGCAGTTCAATTTGCACCGCCTCGGCTCCGCCGGAGCCGAACAGCCGGCGCAGCATCCACAGACCAGACTGGGCACTGACCCGGACAGTGCCACCGGGGATCTTCCCGCTCAGGTGAGTGCGAATGCGGTCGGCCAGTTCAAAGCTGTTGATGGAACGTTCGTCGGCGTTGAGCAGGGCGATTTCAACCTCGGCATTGCCCGGACGGATCTGTATAGAGATGTGCTCCACCTGATCCATAGGGACAACTTCCCGAACCAGAGCTTCCATCTCCTGCAGATACTCGTTCATGACGGCGATATTGGTCCCCTGGGCCATCTCAAGATCAATGTCTATCTCGTTGGCGTCTGTTTGCGGCGCCAGCTCAACCGGGAGAAGCCGCCACAGGAACAGGGTTGTCAGCAGCAGGGTGCCGGCAATGGCGAAGACAGTCTTTCTGCGCCCAATGGCTTTGATAATGACCCGGGTGTAGTGCTCCTCGAGCACCTCAGTCCAGCGGGAGAATCGAGGCTGCCTCGGCGCGGAGGACGTCCCGTCTCCCTTTGCTTTGACTGACAGGTAACGACTGCCCAACATAGGCACCAACGATACAGCTATTAGCAGCGAGCAAAGCAGGGCGAACACGACGACCATTGCCAGCTCCTTGAAGAGCATTCCGGAAATGGTCTGCATGAAAACGACCGGCAGGAAGATCACAGAGGTCGTAAGGGTGGATGCCACTATGGCCCCGGTCACCTGTCTGGCGCCAATGAGCGAGCTGTCTTTCAGGGATCTTCCCTGTTCTCTGAGTCTGACGATGTTCTCGAGCACCACGATGGAGTTGTCCACGATAAGTCCAATCCCGAGGGCAAGACCGCCAAAACTCATCTGGTTGAGCGAGATGCCATTGAAGTAGAGGACACCGAACGTGGCGATGAGAGATATGGGAATCGACAGAGCAATGATGAATGTGGTCGATCCGTTTCGCAAGAAGACGTACAACACAAATATCGCCAGCAGTCCGCCCCACAGGGCGGAATGTTTCACGTTGTCGATAGCGCTCTGGATGAAGTCGCTCTGATCGATAATCATCACAAGATCAAGGTCGTCCCGTTCTCGGTCGATCTGCTCCATGACAGCCCGTGCAGCCTCGGCCACCGCCACCGTATTTGCTCCTGACTGTTTGCGAATACCCAGTCGGACCATCGGGCGGCCGTCGATTTGAACAAGGCGGTTGACGTCCTGGTATCCGTCAACCACTTCGGCGACATCGCCAACACGGATTGGCTTTCCATCGACGACAGTTATGATAGTAGCTGCGATCTGTTCGAGCGACTCAAACTCCCCATGGGTGCGAACGTACATGTCGGCTATTCCCTCGCGCATGTCGCCGGCAGGCAATCTGACATTCTCACGTCGGAGAGCTTCCTGTACGTCGGAGGCCGCGAGCCTGCTCGATGCGAGGCGATCGCGTTTCAGGCGGACCTGTATCTCGCGGTAGACACCTCCCCACACATCGACCGAACCGACCCCAGGAATCTGCTCGAAACGCTGAGATATCTCGCGTTCAAGGATGCGCGTCAATTCCTCCATGCTTCGAGTCGACTGAGCACCCAGAATGACAACGGGGAAGTTATCGGGATCAAACTTCCACAAACGCGGAGATTGCACCTCGGGCGGAAAGTCATTGCGGATGCGGTCGAGGGCGGCCCTGACGTCGTTGGCGGCGGCATCAATATCAGTGCCCTGGGTGAACTCCAGCATGACGCGGCTGGAACCCTCGGACGAACGGGAACGCACCTGCTTGATATTGGGTACGCTGGCAATAGCGTTCTCAATTCGGTCCGTGATGATTGTCTCGATCTCTTCAGGGCCAACATTGGGGTAACTTGTCCCGATGGACAGCATCGGGTACTCGATCGGTGGCAGCAGATCGACAGGGAGGAACCTGAAACCCATGATGCCTAACACGATGATTATCAGAAACACCATGGCGGTGGCGATGGGGCGCTCTACGGCTGTCTTGGTAATGCTCACGCTGTCACCGTTGCCAGTTACTTCTGAGGATTCAGATACCGGAGGGAATGCTGTCGCTTCCGGTGGCCTGTTGCTTCTTCATGATCGTTTCCAGCAAGTCCTCGCGTTGTATCGTCTGGAGATGCTCGATCCGGCTCCAGTCAACCGGGCGTACTCGTGCTTCACCCGACTGTCCGCCAAACAAATCCTGACCGATGGTAACGACCCAGTCACCCGGTTGAACGCCCCGGATGCCGGCGCTCATCCGCCCCTTGGCCAGTATCTCCACCGGCACGAACTCGAAAGCGATCGGTTCTGTCAGATATGCCTTCTCAGGGGATATCAGGGCGTCGTCCGAAATCTGGCCGGTTGTATCGCGGCAGATGTACACCCCGGTTGCGCCGGTGTGGGGGTTATCATAGAGTGCACTCAACGGCACCAGGGTGGCTGCTTCGCTCTCGCCATAGAAGATATCAGTGGCCACAAACATGCCGGATTTCAGGCGGCGTCCGGGATTGGCGATCTCGATCTCCGCGTCGGTACTGTGAGTAACCGGATGCAAAAATGGTGAGATGCGCGAGAGCGACGCGGTGAGTGCTTCTCCCGTCGACAAGGCGGATGACCGGATTTCGACACGCTGGCCGGGTTCGATGTAGTTGAGCATGCGGTCGGTGAGAATGACTTCGATTCGGACGCTGTCAAGTTGTCCCAGGGTGAACAGCCGAGTTCCGGGGTTCACCGTCATGCCCACCTCCGCATCGCGATTTCCGACAGTTCCGGCAACCGGTGCCCTGATCAGGGTCTGAGCCAGCACCTGCTCCTGCTCGGCAACATTCGCCAGCGCCTGTTGGACCCGGGCGCGGGCAAGATCAACGTCTGCCTCGGCTGCCACGGCCCTTGTCTCAATCGCCTCCAGCTCGGCCCGGTTTACCAGCCCCTGGTCTGCCAGTGATTTGGTTCGCTGCAACTCGGAGGTGATTTCGGCCAGTCTGGCGTCGGCCTGTCGCGCCTGTGCCTGCGCTATCTGATGTGCCGCTCGGGCGTGGTTGAGCCGTTCCTGGAACTCGCGATCACGAAGCTGAACCAGTGGTTGTTCCCGGTTGACCTCGTCGCCGTTTTTGACATGGACCGCCATGACAACGGCAGAGATCTCCGGGTAAATCTCGATCTGATTCGTAGCCTTGACTACCCCGCTGAGCCTCTCCATAAGGGGTAATGAGCCATGAGTGGCCTGGACCGCCTCCACGGCGGGTATGAGTCGCTCGCGATTGTGACCGGCGTTCTGCGGGTCACCTGAGCAGCCAGTCAGCAGAAGAAGTGCAAGCACCGACGAGAGCGAGTTGCGGATAGGTGCTGCCATCACGGGGAGTATCGGATGCCTTTCCGTTTTCTGTGTGCAGTCCTCGCCCGTGAATCGCCTTCACGGCCGGCGTTGATAATGCAGCTCGTGGACCGACGCTTAGTAGTCCATCTTATACAGGCGACCACCTGGACAGGTTCCACAGATCGGTATCTTAGCACATGCTCCCCGGCCCGTCCAGCGATAATTAGATATTCTGATCGTCGTCCTGGGCAAATAGAGGCATTCTCGATCTGACGAGAACCCGGAATATGAGCCGCTTTTCCGCTGACCTCGGGGTCTCATTCAGATGCGCACCGTGGACCTACTCGGTGTTCTCCGGGTAGGGGGCCGACAACTCGTTGAGTACCGCAACGATACGTTCGACCTGGAAGGGTTTCTCAAGGATAGCGTCGGCACGACTGGCTGGCTTGGTTGGATCCATCGGAGAGTCAGCCAGAAAGGCCGTGATGAGTACCACCGGCAATTCCGGGCGAGTCTGCTTCAACGTGTCGAGCAACTCCAGTCCTGACATCCCGGGCATTCGAATGTCAGTAATGACGGCGTCGACATCACCTTTGTTCAACTCATCGAGTGCCTGCCGACCGCTCGACACACCCAGTGGCGTGAAACCGTTGATCCGCAGGGCATCGGTAAGCATCTCAAGAAACAAATCGTCATCGTCGACAACCATCACTTTGCGGATCTGTCGATCGGAAACTGCGGCTGATGAGGCCAGCGTCTTCTGAATCAACTCCTCCATGTGGGATATGCGAAATGGTTTGGCAAGTACGCCATCCGCGGAGGAGTGACCCACAACCTCCGGCGAGGCCACGCCGGTGATGAAGAGCACGGGCATTTGAGGGAAGTAACGCTTGACGCGCTTCAGGAGGCTCAGACCATCCATGCCGGGCATCCTTATATCAGTGATCATCATGTCGAATGATGTCCGGCTCAGGGCTTCCAGGGCCTCGGCTCCGTCGGCCACTCCGGTCGTGTCATAGCCAATACTTCGCAGGGTGTCGACCAGGAGATCTAACAACAGCGGGTCGTCGTCGACCACCAGAATGGCGGCCCGGGATGTGTCGGAGTTCATTGTCATGATCTGATGAGTTTCAGTATCTCGTCGGTCTTCTCCCTCAGCAGCTCCCTCGAGTCAGCTTCGACATTCAGGCGCAGAAGCGGCTCGGTGTTTGACGGGCGCAGATTGAACCAGAAATCGGGATAGCCGACAGTCAGCCCGTCGATTCGGTCCTGCTCGCCGTCGCTGAAGGTGCTGGCCACCTTCTCAATGACCGCCTGCTGGTCGTTCACACGGCTGTTGATCTCACCGGAACGAAAATAAGGATCGATCTCACTGACCATCTCATCGAGCAACTTGCCCTCTGAAGAGATCAATTCCAGACAGACCAGAAAGGCGATCAACCCGGAGTCGGCAAACCAGTTATCGCGGAAGTAGAAATGTCCCGAATGCTCGCCGCCGAAGATGGCATTGTGTTTCTTCATGAGCGGCTTGATGAGTGCGTGCCCGACACGGGTGCGCACCGCCTTGCCCCCCATGCGCTCCACAAGCTCCGGGACGGCTCGTGAACAGATCAGATTGTACAGAATCGTCTCGCCGGGATGCTTCGCGAGCAGTGATTTGGCCACCAGAGCCGTGACGATATCACCGCCAAGCTGCCGGCCCTGTCGATCAATGAGGAACATGCGGTCAGCATCGCCATCAAACGCCGCCCCGAAATCGGCCTTTGTCTCACGAATCTTCGCTATCAAATCCTCAAGATTCTCCAATTCAATGGGGGAGGCCGGGTGATTGGGGAAGGAGCCATCAAGCTCGAAATACAATGGCGTGTAATCGATGGGCAGGCGCTCGAGCACCGGCGGCAATGTCGCCCCGGCCATCCCGTTGCCGGCGTCAATGACCACTTTGTAAGGCTTGACCCTGGAGACGTCAATGAACGACAGGCAGTGCTCGGTGTAGTCGCGCGTAATGTCCTTGCGGACGACAACGCCCTTCTTGGGCGCTCTGTCGTATCCGCTGTCACTTTGGATGTATTCCCGCACCTGGGCCAGCCCTTCTTTCCCGGAGAGCGGTTCGGCGTTACGCTTGCAGACCTTGAATCCATTGTATTGCTTTGGGTTATGACTTGCGGTGATCATGACGCCGGCATCGTAGGCAAACTTGCCCACCGCAAAATACAAACCATCGGTGCTGATCAGACCAAGATCGACCACATCGACACCACAGTCGTTGATACCTTTGGCTAAACCGTCGAGCAGGTCCTCAGAGGACTCGCGCATATCACGCCCGACAGCGATAGCCTGTGGCTTGAGATAGTTCGCCAGGGCGTAGCCGATTTTGTAGGCGATGTCCTTGTTGATCTGATCCGGCACCGTCCCGCGGATATCGTAGGCTTTGAAAATCGATGTATCTATGCTCATGATTGGCCCTTTATGCTGACAGATTTGCACCCAAGATAGCCGACCGCCGCCTGTCGGTCAACGCCTTTGTGATTCACACCGATCCCCCTTCGACTTGCCTGCCGGTCACAACTTCACAGTATCTGGAAATGACAGAAAAGCGTAGGAGCAGATTAGATATGTCGTATATTATATAGTGTCAACTGATCAAAACGCAGCTTTGCCCATCAACCAGGAGAATCACGAACAACCCGGGTCACCCGTCGGTAACAGCGATCCAACGGAGCGAAGAGCCAGTGCCAACCGGGTCGGAGGCCTGCATGACAAATAACACAGCCGCGCTCCTGCTGGCTTTCGCAACGGGCGTTTTCGCTCTGCTATCCATGGCCCCGATGTCTCATGCGCTTGTGTACGTCAACATGCTCTACGATGAACAGAGCAGTACATTCTACTTAGGCGACTTGGTCGTCGAGGGTCAGACACTGTGTTTCGACCGCGATTATCAGAATCTCTATGGTGAGGTCAATGGCCTCGATCCGGGACCACCGTTTATACCCAAGCCTCGGTGGAGGCCCTGAATACGTACAATCCTGATGGATCCGTTGCCCAACAGGGGAGTATCATCTTTGAATCTGGCGGACTGGCAGGTTTCACCGAGCAGTTCACCGTCATCGTGCAACCCGCCTTTGTCGGCAACACTGTGATCAGCGGCAACAGCGGCGTAAGTTTTATCGGCAACCCGCTTGATCCAATCACGCTCGACGGTGTATACATTGTTCGCTCCGGCTTCCACAATGGATCCGACCCGCGAACCAACCCTCCCTATAGCAGCGTCTGGGCAAACACCGTATTCCGAGGCGTGCACTCACCACAACACTCCAACGGTATCCCTCTGGAGATCAGAGGGGGCAACACCACTGTGGAGAACTGCACCTTTGCCACCTCGGATCCGGACTTCGCGACATGTATGACCATATCCGATCTTAACTGGGTGGACGGCATCCACTCTCCGTTCTGGCATCTGGTCTTCCGCAATTGCCGTTTCGAAGCTATCAACGCGTCGCTTACGAATGCTGTTGATGTGCGGTATCAAAGCAGCCTCACCATCGAGAACTGCCATTTCGAAGACATAGCCATGAGTGCGACCGACATGTCTTCACTCATGGAAATAAGAGATTGTGGCATTGCCTCCATTCGGCACAACACGGCTCGGGACAACGTGATCTCGGCGCTTCGGACACTGGATTGCTGGGCCACCACTGACAGCCGCATCAGGACCAACGACTCTCTGCCGCTAGTATCCACGAACATCTACATCTATGAAGACAGCAGCCTGACAATTGAACCGGGTTCCGTGCTCAAGTTCTATGACTTTCAGAGCGGATTGGTGGTGCACGGCGACCTGGCGGTCGACAGCGCCGTCCTGACCGGCTACCGTGACGATCAGTTCGGTGGCGACACTGATTACGCACCGGAACCGGCCAGTCTTTGGCCGTCCTGGAATACCGGGGGCAGTTGCGGGATCTACGTGGACGCTACCGGCAGTGCCACCATCACCAGTTCGAGAGTGAGATACGCTCAGGGCGGAATCCGAGTGTTCAACGATATCACGTTAGACAATTGCGTTTTGGAAAGATGCTCTCACCACGGACTGTGGCTCAATGGCGAGTCAGTCAACGAGTATCGGATATCCAATACCACTATTCGTGACGTGAGCGGTACTGCCATCTCCTTCCGAAGCCTGTCCAGCCATTCGCAACTACTGGAACTGAGCAATGTCAGCCTCCTGTCCAATCAGGGGACGGGACTGGAAATCTTCGACATCGGTACCCAGCCGACAGAGGTTGTGGTGGCTAACTGCCGGATTGTCGGCAATCAGTGGTTCGGCATCTCGTTTCCTGTCAAACCTTCGCTGGTCAACATGTCGATTCTCAATAGCGTTGTTGCCGGCAACTGGAACACCGGTATCGTCGGCACAGGCTCTCTGGGAGATACTGCCGCCATTACGATAGCTGGCAATGTGGTGTTCGGGAACGGTCAGCCGAGCCGGCCCGCCGACGGGATAGACATCGGGTCGGGCAGGCCGAGCGTGGTGTGCAATACGGTCGGATACAACCGGGGGCGTGGGTTGAACATTCCGTCAACGTGCAACCTTGCGGGTGCCGTTACCACCAACAACATCTTCTTTTGCAATCGCGGACACGGTCTGTTCGAGGGAACTGCCGAGGAAGCTCTGTTTGCCGCTAATGCCTTCTGGGGGAACACCGATGGCGCGTTGATCTATCGGGGACCTGATGGCTGGCTGTATTCGATCGCCGAGGTACAGGCGCTTGGCGGGGACTACGCCACCAACATCGAGATCAATCCGGGCTTTGTCCCGGAGATCACCGGCGAAGTTGGTGGGTTTCGTTATGACCATGCTGCCAGATTGTCGATCCTGCACGATCCACTGGCCGACTTCGCTGAAACCACACTGGCCGACCGCTTCATCTGTCCGGACACGGCCTATCCCCAGTGGTTTCAGATTTCACATGTCGCCTCTGACTCCCTGTTCATTTATGGCGATATCTCTGACTACACCACTGTCGGACATGGTTACCGGATTTTCGACTTCCATCTGTCAGCCGCTTCACCATTGATCGATGCCGGACACTCCGGGAGTATCCTGACGTTGTATGATATCGACGGGGATATGCGTCTGATAGACGGTAACGAAAGCGGAGTGGCACAGGTCGATATCGGTGCCGATGAGTTCGCACCGGAGGGTGGCTCCGGACCAGCGATCCGCATCACTACTCCGGTAGGAGCCGAGGTGCTCCTTGAGGGAGATGTGACCGACATATCCTGGCAGAGCGACCTTGTCTCACACGTCAATATTCTCTACAGCGGTTTCTACAGCTCGGAGTACACCCTCTGGGACACTGTGATTGCCGGTGTGGATGCCACTGACCGCAGCTATATGTGGACGGTACCATATGATCTAACCATGGGAGCAGTTATCCGCATCGAGGATTCGTCGGATTCGAGCGTTCATGCACTATCGCAACCGTTCATCGTGAAGGAATACGTACTGACGCGCAAGGGGACCGAAAGCCTGCTGATCCGTTACTGGCCACAGTATGACAGTTGGAGATTTGGCAACGATTCGGCCACCATGTGGCCGGAATCATGGTATGCGCAATTTGACTATGTAAGTGGGGTGGATCCTTTCACCGGTAGTACTTACCCGTTATTCTTCAGTAATGCGTTGTTCTACAATGCCAGATCATCGGACTTCCCCTCCTGGCCAACCTTTGTCGGCGCCTTCGGCTCGGAGCAGTGCTACATGGATTCTCCGCAGGGGCCCTTGTACAGAGTTTCTGCTCTGAATCTGTGGAGCGACATCAAAAACGAGTGGAACGGCTCATGTTTCGGATTCGGTGCAAGCTCACCGCTCGCCTTCTTCGATTCGGCAGCTTTGCTTATGGCATATCCTGAAGTCGGTGCCTTTGGCGATCTTCATGACCTCGATACGTCAGCAGCCCGAAGGGAGGCAATCAACCAGCTGTGTGTACATCAATATGGCATCGAGCATCGGCAGCATCAATTCGCGCATTTCAGAGATACACCCCGACAGACGCTTGCCGGACTGATCGAGATGACCGGCGATAACTTCACCGATGGCCGCATGCTGGCCATCGGTCTGCCGGGACCGAATGGCGGGGGCCATGTCGTGAACCCCTATCGGCTCGCGAGGGACAGCACTCGGCCCGGAAGGTACCTTGTCTTCATTTACGACAGCAACAATCCTGTCCCTGATACACCGGCTGCCGAGGACACCCTTGTTATCGACTCAACCGATAACACATGGTTCTACAGCGCTTTCCCAAACTGGACTGGTCCCAATGCCTTCTGTTTCCTTATGGATTCGTCAGCGTCCTATCTGAGGACGCCAACTGTGTCCTCAGGTGCGTCATCAGGCTCTCGCTCGCAACTCAATGCAGGCAGGACAGATCACATCCGGATTAGTTCCAAAGGACTCACCAGACTGCTCATACTCGATGATGCTGGCAACATGACCGGTTATGACGGGGTGTCATTCAACAACGACATTCCCGACGCCACTCCGATAATGGCGTTAACCGGGAGAATGTCCTTCCCCAGAACCTTCGTACTGCCCGCCGGGGCTTATACGATTGATGCCGGCTCCGCTGACCACACTACGACTTCGCTTTCCGTGTGGGACGGATCGCTGGTCTATCGCTGTTCCAGAACGGATGTCGGTCCGGACCAGACTGACCGGCTGAACTACGACTCATCACTGGTGGTAGTGAACTCCGACGACGCTGCCAAAGTGTTCCAACTGGCATGCGCCATCGTTGAGCCGGCCATAGAGCGGCAGTACGTGATCAAGGAGCTGTCACTGGGGCATCAAGAGAGTCTTGAGCTTCTGACCACGGATGGTCAGTCACTCGACATACTCAATCGGGGCGGCGGCAAAGTGTGCGCCCTGGAGCTGTGGTCAGTAGCGTCCTCAGGGGGCACGATCGTTCAGGCCAACAACGTGATTCTCCCCTCAGGAGCGCTTATCACTGTGGTCCCGAACTGGGCTGAACCAGGCCTCAGTGACACCAGACTGCTCATTGATTACGATGTTGACGGCTCCTATGATGACACGCTGTTGCTGGATATTGCGACCTTCATTGATGAGCACAATATCCTGCCGAACCAGTTCGGACTGTCCCAGAACTACCCCAACCCGTTCAACCCGGCGACGACTATCGAGTACAGCCTGCCAGGACGAAGCCGCGTGAACCTCTCCGTCTACAACGTCATGGGGCAACTGGTCCAGACCCTGATCAACGGCGAGCAGTCGGCCGGATCATACAAGATCGAGTGGGATGGAACAGCCATGAGCGGTTCTCGCGCTGCGACAGGCGTCTACTTCTATCGACTCCAAGCCGGAGAACACGTTGAGACAAGGAAGATGCTGCTGCTGAGGTAGAAGACCGCTCACCATCGATTGCTCGGCGGGAGACGGTCTGCCGTGCTCATCTGCAACCCGCTTCGCGCCACTGGCTAAGCGCAGCCGCGGCCAGACACGCGAACCAGAATTCCTCCGCCCGACAGCGCTTCAGAAGATTAACGCCAGCATCAATGAACTAATGCGCCGTGCTGATGTTATTGCTAAAATCAGACAACGCGCAACAAGATCACGGGCCGTCCGGGCGTCTGCCGGGGCGGCACCATATACAGGGTAGTCACATGAGCAGCAAGGACAGGACGTTCGCCAAGTCACAGCACAACCACTCAGCGCGCACATCATCCCCCGGCAGCTTCTGGTGCGAGGACCTCACTGAGGCTATTGGAAACACACCCATCGTGAAACTGCGTCATCTGCCCGCCAAGTGGGGGGTGGAATCCGAGATCATGGTCAAACTGGAGTTTCTTAACCCCACTGGTTCAGTGAAGGATCGTATGGCCGTCTATCTGCTCAGGCAGGCCGTCGCCCGCGGCGAACTCAACCCCGGCGGGACCATCGTCGAGGCCACCTCGGGCAACACCGGCGCCGCCGTGGCTATGTTCGCTGCCGCTCACGGCTACAAGGCCATCCTGACCATCCCGGACAAGATGTCAAAGGAAAAGGTCGACACGCTCAGAGCCTATGGCGCCGAGGTCCATATCTGTCCCACCGCGGTCAAACCCGATTCGCCGGAGAGCTACTACGAGACTGCGAAACGTCTGCAGCGTGAAACCCCCAACTCCTACTTCGTGGGGCAGTACTTCAATAAGGACAACATTGAGGCCCACTACCACACTACCGGCCCGGAGATATGGTGCCAGACCGGCGGCGAATTCGATATTCTGGTGGCCGGAGTCGGCACCGGCGGCACCATGTCCGGTACCGCCAAATACATCAAGGAGCAGAACCCCGCCATCCAGACTGTTGCCTGCGACCCGGAGGGGTCGGTATTCTACAACTACCACAAGGACAAGACCACAGTCGAGCCTCACCCGTATCTGGTAGAGGGGATCGGCGATGATTTCCTCTGTCCGACACTCGATTTCTCGGTCATCGACATCATGTATCAGGTCACCGACAAGGAGTGTTTCGACATGGCCCGCGAGTTGGCCCTTACGGAGGGTATACTCGGCGGCGGCTCCTCCGGGGCGGCTGTCCTGACCGCACTCCGTCATGCCCGCACACTGAAAGACCCCAAACGAATTGTTGCCATTCTTCCGGACAATGGCACCAAATACATCAGCAAGATCTACAACGACCAGTGGATGAAAGACAAAGGCCTGCTCTGAGCGGAGAAGATATGGACGATCACATTAAAAAGACACGATTCGAAACGCGCGCCATCCACGGTCCCAAAGTGCCCGAGGACGGCACCCGGTCGGTCACTACGCCGATCTACCCCAGTTCCACCTATGGCGTCCAATACCCCGGCGACGAATCCGGCTATGTCTATTCCCGCTGGTCCAACCCGACCCGCAAGGCATTGGAAGACACCCTCGCCTCGCTGGAGGGCGGCTCGCACGCCTACGCCTTCTCCTCCGGGCTGGCCGCCCTGAATGCCGTGCTGACTCTGCTGAAATCGGGGGACCATGTCGTTGCGGTTGATGATCTCTACGGCGGTACCGTGCGCCAATTCGAGAGAATCGCGCGCAATTTTGGGCTCGATTTCACCTATGTCGATGGCCGTCAGAGCGACAACTTTGAGAAAGTCATAAAACCCAACACCCGTCTGTTCTGGGCGGAAACCCCGACCAACCCCTTGTTACACCTGGTCGACATCGAGCGCGTAGCAGCCATTGCCCGAAAGCGCAACATTCTGCTGGGCGTCGATAACACCTTCGCCACACCGTACATCCAGCAGCCGCTGGCGCTTGGCGCCGATATCGTCCTGCACTCGGCCAGTAAGTACCTTGGCGGTCACTGTGATGTCATCGCCGGCGCTCTTGTGGTCAATGATCCCGTGTTGGCCGAGAAGCTGTATTTCGCCCAGTACGCAGTCGGCGCTCACCTTAACCCGTTCGAGTCGTGGCTGATGCTCCGCGGCATCAAGACCCTGCACCTTCGCATGGAGCGCCACTCCGTCAACTCCATGAAGATTGTCGAGTTTCTGGAGACAGTCGACCTGGTTGACCGGATTTACTACCCGGGACAGGATGGTAAACCCGTGCCTAACAAGATGATCATGCCCGGCGGCATGGTGTCCTTTACACTGAAGGCTGATTTCGAGGCCGTCAGGAAGTTCTGTACGGCCACAAGAGTCTTCGTGCTGGCCGAGTCGCTGGGCGGAGTGGAGTCCCTGATCAATCACCCGGCCTCCATGACCCATGCCTCGATCCCGAAAGAGGAGCGTGAAAGGCGCGGTATCACAGACAGTCTGGTGCGGTTGTCGGTGGGGGTGGAGCATGTCGATGACCTGTTGATCGACCTTCGCCATGCCCTGACAGTCCTGCGCGGTCAGGAGAGGGAGAGTATATGACAACTGCCTTGCACTCTCCTCCACGTGCGGCTTTTTTCGGTTGATTTGCCATGGAAAGTGTACCACATTCAGGCAATGCGAATCCCGTACCGAGAGAGTGGATGCGCTCTCAATGGTGCCCCCACTCGCCATTCCTAACTGTCAACCCTATCCTTTCGCTCTGTCCACTAAACCGGGGAAAGGTCAGCATTGCGGTCAATCAAATCAGTGGGTATGATCCTATTGCGAACTACCAGTTCATCCTGCTCTCTCGCCCCCAGCATCACACCCAATGGGTGGCGTATCGCATCGGCTCCCCTTGGATCAATCTCGTCCCTTAGAATGTAACCAATCGTCGTACAGAGCAGTCTAACGATTGATGCGGCATCTGTGTGATACGGGGGAGTCGGCAGCGGCGCCTGAGTGCGTCCTGAGCCGCCCTCTGGAACCTCCCGTGCTGCCTTCGCCGCTCAGCGGCGGATGTTCTTCACCTCATACCTGATCACACCCGCAGGCACCTGTACCTCGACAATCTCGCCGATCTCCTTGCCCAGCAGTGCCTGGCCAATTGGCGAGTGCACCGAGATGACATCGTTGTCGACATCGGTCTCATCGGGTGGGGCCAGCGTGTATTCTATCTCCTCGCCGTCTTCCAGATCCCTGACCAGCACCTTGGCGAACAGGTAGGCCTTGTCCGTCGGAAGATCATCGGCGCTCACGGTCTGTGCCTTGGTCAGCTTGAACTCAAGCTCGGCGATTTTGCGCTCCAGATGCACCTGTGCTTCCTTGGCCGCGTGGTACTCGGCGTTTTCGGACAGATCGCCCATTTCGCGCGTGCGCTTGATTTCGGCGACTATCTTGGGCCGCTCGGTGTACTTCAGGCGCTTGAGTTCTTCCTGGAGTTTCCGACGGCCCTCTTTGCTGAGAATAATCTGGTCACTCATAATGGTTCAATATACAGACCTGTTTACTATTTTGCAATACGGACCCGCCACATACCGCAGCCGGAACCTGCCCGGGTCCGTCAGCAACTACTCTGCTGTCCATGTAGGTACAGAGGTCGGATCGACTCGGTCGTTTCGGCGGTACCGGTGACCGTCCAGAGGATGCAGAGTTATTGGGTCGACATAGGCAACATTCTGTGGCATCGACATGCGATTTTTCTTGACGCTGCAACCATGGTCTGCCTAAACTTGGGTCAACTGGTGGTTGCATAAACCGGCGTCTCCGCAGCGCCAACGAGAAGGGTAACGCCGTCGTGGATATTGAGCTGCTCTCCCGTCTTCAATTCGCGTTCACAATCGGGTTCCATTACCTTTTTCCACCATTGAGTATCGGCCTGGGGCTGTTTCTGGTGATCATGGAAGGAACGTATCTGCGCACCGGCAACCGGTTGTATCACAATATGACCCGTTTCTGGGTGAAGATCTTCGGGCTGATCTTCGCCCTCGGGGTTGCCAGCGGCATCGTGATGGAATTCCAGTTCGGCACGAACTGGTCCACGTACTCGCGGTATGTCGGCGATGTGTTCGGCAGCGCCCTCGCGGCGGAGGGGATCTTCGCGTTCTTCCTGGAGTCCGGTTTTCTGGCGATCCTGCTGTTCGGCTGGGATAAGGTCAAGCCGGTTACCCACTTCGTGGCGACCATTCTGGTGGCGTTCGGTGCGCATTTCTCGGCGATCTGGATTGTGGTGGCCAACTCCTGGCAGCAGACACCGGCGGGCTTTCGCCTTGTTGAAACGCCCAACGGTGTCAGGGCGGAAATCACCGACTTCTGGCAGGTAGTGTTCAACCCCTCCTTTCTGGACCGCATAAGTCATGTGTTCATGGGCTGCTGGCAGGCGGCGGCGTTCTTCGTGTTGAGCGTCAGCGCGTATTACCTTCTTCGTGGCAAGCACACCGAATTCGCCAAAACATCCATGAAGATCGCGGTTGTGATCGCCGTCGTGGCCTCGCTTGGTCAACTGGTGACTGGTCACATTTCAGCAGAGACCCTGGCCGAAACACAGCCGGCCAAACTGGCGGCCATGGAAGGACACTATGCCGTCAGCGCACCCGCAGGTGCGTACATTCTGGGCTGGGTCGACGACAAGGGTGAGAAAGTCAGCGGCATCGAGATCCCGGGGTTGCTCAGCTGGTTGCTGTACAGGGACTGGGAGGCACCGGTGACGGGGCTGGGAGCCTTCGATAAGGAAGACCGGCCACCGGTCAATATTGTTTTCCAGAGCTATCATCTGATGGTAATGATTGGTTTCGCACTGATTGCCCTGTCGATTATCGGCCTGATAACGTGGCTGACCGGTGCGCTGTTCAAGGCGCGATGGCTGCTGTGGGTGATGGTGTTCTCGGTGTTGCTGCCCCAGATCGCCAATCAGGTGGGCTGGATAACAGCAGAGGTGGGCCGTCAGCCATGGGTCGTCTACGGCCTCCTGAGAACAAAGGATGCTCTGTCCGTCTCGGTCGGCGCAGGCGAAGTGTGGACGTCACTGATACTGTTTGTGCTGATATACACGCTGCTGTTCGCCCTGTTCATCTACCTGCTTAACGAGAAAATCCAGCATGGCCCCGTGTTTGATACGGCCAAATCATCGGGGGGGAAGTCCTGATGGAATTCACGCTTGATCTTAATAGTATCTGGTTTATCCTCGTTGGAGTGCTGTTCGCCGGCTATGCCATTCTCGATGGCTTCGATCTGGGAGTCGGCGCGCTGCATCTGTTCGTCAAATCCGACCATGACCGCCGTGTCCTGCTCAACTCGATCGGCCCGGTCTGGGACGGCAACGAGGTGTGGCTGGTCACCGGCGGCGGCGCTCTGTTCGCGGCCTTCCCGGAGGTCTATGCGACATCGTTTTCGGGTTTCTACCTTGCCATGATGCTGCTTCTGGTAGGGTTGATCTTCAGGGCGGTGGCGATTGATTTCCGCAGCAAACGGCAAAATCCCACCTGGCGCCATTTCTGGGATATCAGCTTCAGTGTCTCCAGTGTCCTGGCCTCGCTGCTGATCGGGGTAGCGCTTGGGAATATCGCCTGGGGGATCCCGCTCGATGCTGCCGGCGAGTTCGTTGGTTCGTTTATCGGGCTGCTGCACCCCTACGCTATCCTGGTGGGGATTACGACTGTGTCGTTGTTTGTAATGCACGGTGCCATCTACCTGGTGATGAAGACCGAGGGAGAGCTTCATGACCGGATTCGCGGCTGGATCAACAGGACCATTATTGTTTTCATCGTCTGTTACGTGCTTACCACCATGGCCACGCTCATATTCTTGCCGCATATGGCCGAGAACCTGAAGGCCTCGCCGTGGCTGTTCGTCGTGCCGCTGCTCAATGCCCTGGCAATCGCCAATATACCAAGGGAGATTCACCACGGGCGCGATTTCCGGGCGTTTCTGTCGTCCTGTGCGTCGATGGCCGCGCTGCTGACCTTGTTCGGCATCGGCATGTATCCAAACCTGATACTGTCCAAGCCGGCGTTGGCTAACAGCCTGACGATATACAATGCCGCCTCCTCGGATAAGACTCTGGGAATCATGCTGACCATGGCAATCCTCGGGATGCCGATGGTAATTGCATATACTGCAAGTATTTACTGGATCTTCCGAGGCAAAGTAAAACTCGACGACAGCAGCTACTGATCTCTGTCATTGATTTCTTGACAAATCCTCAACAGGGCCGGCCTGACCGCCGGCCCTTTCTTGTGATACCTAAGCTCGTTTAGGGCGCAATCCGGTCTCCTCTTCCGGTTTCCTTGTTTGTCAAAGCAACCAAGTGAATACTAAGCCCGTCGGAACGGCGCCAGGCGGCGTAAGTGATTGTTATATTGCGACTTACGTCAGAAGACGGTCTCGGTGGACGACTAATTTGGAATAGTATCAACAAATAATAGACAACGTGGGAACAATATCGCTCACTTGGCTGGTTATATTAGACAAATGGAAACAAAAGAATCAACAATCGGAACTCAAAACAAGGAGAAACGAGATGCGTGGAGTAGATGTAACCGTAGCTATGCTGCTGATAGTCGGCGGCTTGAACTGGGGCCTCGTTGGCCTGTTCAATTTCGATCTGGTCGCCACCATTTTCGGCGAGATGAGCCTGCTCAGCCGCATAGTCTACATCCTGGTCGGTCTCTCTGCGGCTTACCAGGGTCTTGGCTGGAAAGCCATCCAGCGCCGTTGGGGCCTTGCCGGCCAGACGGCCTGACAGTGACGAAACCGTGTTTTACCGCGACTGCAACATCTGATGGACAAACCAAAACTGTGCCGGTAAAGCCAGGTCTTTGCTCACAAAGGGCGGTCGAATGAGGCCGCCCTTTCTTCAGAAAACCAAACGCGATTGCAGTGAAACTTGCATAAGGGATTAAAGGAGACTCAAACCATGTTGAAGAAAACCAGAAATCTGTTGATGGCCGTGTTGGCTATGGCTGCCTTGACGATTGTCGGCTGCAGCGATGATGACGATAATGGCCTGAATTCACAGCCGACCAGCCGCGTGATGGTCGTGCATGCCTCACCTGACGCTCCCGGTGTCGACATTCTTGTCGACGGCAGCACGGCGGTGTCCGGGTTGCTGTTTGCCCAGAGCACGGGCTACGTTCCGCTGAATGCCGGTGATCGCCTCGTTAAGGTGCGGGCCGTACCGACCGGTGACACTGTCATCTCCGCGACACTGCCCTTACTGGCAGGTAGAGACTACACAGTCTTCGCCATCAATTCCGTTGCCAATATCGAAGCGTTGGTGCTCGAGGATAACCTGAGCACGCCAGCGGCCGGCAAGGCTCATGTGCGCTTTGTGCACCTCAGCCCGAACGCCCCTGCGGTCGATGTGGCAGTCACTGGTGGCGGGGTTCTTTTCGGTGATGCGACCTTCCGCGAGGTGCAGGGCTTCGCGCCCGTCGATGCGGGCACGTACAATCTGGAAGTGCGTTTGGCCGGGCAGTCAACGGTTGTGCTGCCTCTGCCGGGAATCACTCTCAGTGCGGGAACGATCTACACCGTCTACGCCAAGGGATTCGTGGGCGGCACCGGCAGCCAGGCGCTCGGTGCTGAGATCATCGTAAACAACTAACACCACGCAGTCGCGTTTGTCCCTACTACGCGCGTAGATGCAAGAAGCCGGTTCCGACGGGAACCGGCTTTTTGTATGCCAAAACGCAGAACGCAGAGCACAGTGCCGCTATATGATACTCTGGCGGCCTCTCCTTCGGATGACGTCCCGCAACCCGAGATCCTCACCCTCAATGTGCTCGATGAGCCACTGGCGGAAGAAGCCCAACAGCTCAAGCGGCCCGACATCTTCGCCAGACCTCAGCCGAATCAGCAGCCGTTGCACATCCCGAATAAGGGCATGGTGCTTCTTCCGGTGCTCCTTCAAACCCGGCCAGCCCAATTCTTCCATCACCCGCTCTTCGTCGGCGAAGTGGGTCTGGGTGTATTCGACGATACCGATGATCCCCCGCCGAACGCCCTCGGTCACCTGCCCCCGTGCCAACGCATCATGCAGGTCATTTATCATCTCGATCAATCGTTTGTGCTGACTGTCAATCAACTCGTGACCGAGACCATAGGCTTCATCGGACCAGGTTACTATTCCCACTGCGAAATCCTGCTTCTTAAGGTGCCACTGTTCAACCCATCAACTCGTCGGCTGACGCAAACCCAACTTTGGCTGTCTGCTGCCGCCCTTTGTCAGTTGTATCGGCAGAATCTGACTCGCGGCAAGCAATCAGGGCAAAGGGTTGACCGCACGGAAGCCGAGTGCTCAGGAAGTGCGCATGAGATGTCAGCCCCGCTCGGTTTCTCTTCTGGAACCATTGAAGCTACCTTGCAGGAGCGCGTTAACGTCAACCGGTCACAGCAAGAATTTCGACCATGAATCCTGAATCCGCCATTCAGTGCCTTTCGAACCTGCTGTAAGGGGAACGGCGAACTCGAATATAGGCACTGGTGTCAGGAATGAGCGGTTAGTGGCGACGCTTTGATTGCTCTAAGTTGAGTCTCGGTATGCACTTGTCGCGGCGAGCACAAAATGGCGGAGAGGCAGGGATTCGAACCCTGGGTACCCGAAGGGTACACTGGTTTTCGAGACCAGCGCTTTCGACCGCTCAGCCACCTCTCCGCATTAGTCGATCTGTATCGTGCGCTTCAACAGCGCCCTCAGGCGTCACCGGTTTGCGCGAGGACGCCATGTCTCAAGCAGCGTTAGTTAAAACTCCAGAGGTTCCGATCACGACCTCCGGTAACCGGCGCAGCCGGCAGCCTGAGTCTGAATAATCTATACATTCGGCAACCGATGTAAAGCCCTTAAATCAGCAATCTATTCCCGGAGAAACCGACCCTGCTGCACCAGACTGTCCTGAATCGCCACCAGCCGTTTCACCTGTCCGTGGCGCGGACGAACGAACTGAAACACAAGAAACGAACCCAGAACGAACAGCACCGCCTCCGTAAAACGGCCCGTGAGCAGGAAATAAGCATAACCATAGAACGAGATGGAGGCGATGATGACAAAGACGGGGCGCAGCGCTGCCATCATACCGGCTGTCAGATCCTCATGATATGTCACCTCGCTTCTGATCATCGGTTCCCGATACTTCCTGCGTTGCAGCCAGAGCGCCAATGCCGCCTGGGCCGCCGCCAAGACCACGAACAGATAGAACAGCGAGTTGGCCGTAGCGCCAAGCCGATTGACGACGGTGTAGTTGTTGTTGAGATAGTAGCAGATCAGCAACAAGGCACCGGGAATCAGAATATTGGTCACGATACCAAAATACAGCGGTTTGACCATGATTGAAACCAAATTCAGATCAGGTCGCTGACCTTCAGTCATTCTTCCTCCACGGCTCGAATGAACGATTGCTGTGAGCTGCGGCGTGGCCACCAGACCCACGTCCAGAACACACCTACCGGGTAGAACCACATCATACGAACGAAATCGCCGGTGATCAAGAGGACCACAAGACCGTATAGATAGGTCGCCTCTACAAAGGCCAGGCGTGTGATACCTATGGTTGTGAACAGCCGGGCGGCATCGGCACTCGGCCGTCCGTCGATTCGGATCAGTTTCCGTTGAAATCTCTCCACAGCAGGCAGCACAGCCGGCGACAGAGCACCAACAATCAACAGTACATGCACCAGTACCCTCTGCTCGCCCCCGGGCATATCCACCAACTGCTTGCCTGAAAGTGCCAGCGACCCGCCGATCAGAATATACAGCACCGGGCTGACCACCAGAAGAACCCAGGCAATCAGGCGGAGTTTGCGCATCTCCTTCTCGGCTGTCCTGACATCAGCCATCAGTTTGGCCCCCGGTCGCGGCTGCGGACTTTCCGGAAGAACTCGCGCATGAGCGAAGCCACCTGATCTTCATGGATTCCCGAAACCACCTCAATCTGATGATTGAACCGCGGCTCCGACGGAATGTTGACAATTGAGCCGCAGGCTCCGAACTTGGGGTCACACGCACCGTACACAATGCGCTCCACCCGCGAGAGCATGGCTGCCCCGGCACACATGGGGCACGGCTCCAGTGTACACACCAGCGTGCACTGCTCAAGGCGCCAGTCGTCGAAGTAGTTATACGCCGCCGACAGGGCAATCATCTCGGCGTGGGCGGAGGCGTCCCTGAGTTGCATGGCGCGGTTGTGCCCTCGGCCGATGACCCTTCCCTCGAACACCACCACCGCGCCCACCGGCACCTCGTCTTCTTCGCCGGCAAGCATCGCCTCCTGAAGAGCCAGCTGCATATAGTCGGAATACTGCTCAATCTTCATCGGCTCAATATACCCCGAGCGAGCAGACTCGCCAAGACCTTCCTTGTCGTCACGTCAGCGAAGCAACCTGCGCGTGATCTCGTCGGCAACCAGCAAACCTTCGTCCGACAGGCGCACATAGCCCCGATCAGGTACCACGTGGCCGGATTCCACCAGCAGATTGTACTGTTCTGTATTCAGACGCTGTTCGAGAGCCTGCCCGAAACGCTGCGAAAAGCCTGCGCGGTTGATACCCTTGCTGGTGCGCAGGCCAAGCATGACGGCTTCAATCATCCTCTGATCCATGCCGGATTCGTCAGCCTTCAGGGCCAGGCGCCCCGAAGTGACAATCCGCATCCAGGATGCAAGATCGGAGGGATTGAACAGGCGCTGTCCGTTGACAAATGAGTGCGCCGCTGGTCCCAACCCGAGATAGTCGCCACCCTCCCAGTAGTTCTGGTTGTGACGACACTCGAAACCAGGTCTGGCGAACGATGACACCTCGTAGCGAGTGTACCCGGCCTCGCTTAAGCGTTCGGCTCCCCCCTGATACAGCGCCAGCATCAACTCATCGTCGGGCAGTCGCACTGCGCCGGTCAGGACTCTCTGCTCCAGCAGCGTTCCCGGTTCGATCGTCAACTGATAGAACGACACATGGGGTGGTTCCAGGTCCAGAAGCTGATCGACATCGCGGCACAAGTCATCGGAATTTTGACCCGGAAGTCCGAAGATCAGATCGCATCCGAAATTGGAGAATCCCAGGGCGTTGGCCAGGTACACTGCCCGGTAGGTGTGATGGGGGTCATGCCCACGCCCCAACAGAGCAAGTTGCCCGCGATCGAAGGACTGCACTCCAAAGACCGGCCGATTGACCCCCAACTGCCCGAGCCGGGCAAGCTTCTCTCCGGAGACAGACTCCGGGTTACATTCAAAAGAAAACTCCAGGTCAGGAGCGATATTCAGATGGCGCTTGACGACCCCTACCCATTGTTCGATGAACTCGGTATTGACCAGCGAGGGGGTCCCGCCACCGATGTATACGCTGTTTAGCTGTTGGCGCTTCGGCAGCAAAGATGTGAGCGCCAGTTCGGTCTCCTGCAAGACAGCGGAGAAATAGCGCTGTTCGACCTCCGGGGCGAAACGCTCCTTGTAGAAATCACAGTAGCTGCAAAGGTTAGTGCAAAACGGGTAATGCAGGTAGATTCCGAACGCCATACCCTAAGATATGGAGTGGCCGATCCTGTGCCAACGAACTTGCGACGGGAAATTCCAGATATAGTGGAAAGTCCACTGCGCAGCATTGTGGATCCACGGGAAAGCCCAGCCGGGTTCACTTTCGGTCGGTTGCCAGGACCAGTAGACAAACAGGGCCTTGCCTTTGATGAGGTCGCGCTCGACACCACCGAAAAAGCGGCTGTCCTGGCTGAAGTCGAGATTGTCCCCAAGAACGAAGTAGTGTCCCTCAGGCACAAGGTACGGGCCGAAATTGTCCCGGAAAGACAGATCGGCCGCCAGAGTCCGCGGATCGGAGTTCTTGCTGGTCGGGTAGGAGGCTGTCGGAAGATCGTCCACGTAGACCACCTTGTCTGCGACCTCCACAACCGAACCGGGACCGGCGACAATGCGCTTGATGAAATCACGGTCGGGATTGTTCGGGTACTGAAAGACAACAACATCGCCAATCTGCGGATCCCCGCCGTAGCTGTAGGCCATCTGGTTGACGAAGATGTAATCCCCCTCAAACAGCGCATCCTCCATAGATGTTGAACTGACCCGGTAGGCGCTGACTACGAATATGCGAAGGAGAATCGCGGCCACAAGAGCGATGATGGCCGTCTCGAGGTACTCCCGCCAGAGCGGCTTGATCGGCTTCTTTCGACGGAGCCGATCTACCTGACGGTTTGTCTCAGCCTGCTTGTGTTCCTGTATGAGGAAGTCCTGATCCATACGACTTAGTTATCGGCTGTCACGGGCCGCTGCTTTAGACGCAGAATCGAGACTATCTCGCAAGACCGATAACTCCTGACGCATCTGCAGCTTACCTGGCGACTCCCGGACGGGTGCTACGCTTCCGGTTATCCCGTCACAGCGTTTATGGTCGGCACAGAATCAGCTTTGCAGCCGAACCTCGATACCCTTGCGTCGGTTATAGCAGCAAATCAACTGCTTACAAACTGAATGTGGGAACAGCACAATGAATATGCCTTTGATGACCATAATCTATGCCGCCCTGCTCATCATCCTTGGTGTCGGTGGCTACTTCGCAACCGGCCAGACCAGCATCACCGCCATGATTCCGGCCTTCTTCGGTTTTATCGTCTTGATCACCGGACTTGTCGCCCTCAGGGACAACCTGCGCAAACATGCTATGCATGTGGCCGCCATTCTGAGCCTGCTGGCCGTAATCGGCTCTTTCTCCGGCCTTACCAAAGTCCCCGCACTCCTTGGCGGGGGAGACCTCGAACGACCCGAAGCCGTCGCCAGTCAGGCCATCATGGCCCTGCTCTCGCTGGCTTTCCTGCTGCTGTGTATCAAGTCGTTCATGGATGCCCGCCGCAGCAGGAGCTCTCAGGCCGCTGTATAAGGCGCGGGTGATCTGCGCGTTATACATGCCGGACACCCGGCACAAAATACAGACAGCCCGGGCAGACACTCATCTGCACCGGGCTGTCGCTCGTCTGTGCCGACAGATTATCGGCCGAGTCTTTCAATCTCGCAGTCTATCAGTGTCTCAGTACTTGACCGAACAGCCGTACGCCTTGGTCGTTTTCGTTCCCACTTGCTGACCAGCCATCAGATTATCAAACGCTGCTACCACGTAATTCTGCGACTCGGGAATGTCCTCAGGCTTCACCGAGGGATTGCTGTCAATCGCCCCCGCATACACCAGCTGACCCTCAGTATCGATGATATACATATGCGGCGTTGTCTCAGCCCCGTAAAGACGCCCCACCGTACCATCATCGTCAATCAGGTATGCATTCCCCTTCCAGTTCTCCGCTTCGATGCGGCTGGTCAGCTCTTCTCCCTCGAAATTGCCCTGCTTGCCGGGAGCCGAGGAGCAGATGGTCAGCCACACCACTCCCTGCTTGCGATACTGCTCCTGCAGCATCGGCATATTGCCGGAGTGGTAGTGCTTCTTGACAAAGGGACAGTCGAAATTGATCCACTCAAGAACCACGTACTTCCCCCCAAACTCCGAAAGCGAGTGCTCGTTGCCTGCCACCGAAGTCAGTGTGAAATCCGGAGCAGCCTGACCGACTGTAGCCGGCTCGTCCGAAACTGCCTGCGCCTGGCTTGACCCTGACTGAGCCTCGCCCTGCGTGTCACTGCCTGAGCAAGCCACCATAGCCAGCCCCAGGCACAAGAAACCAAGTGTTGCGAAAAATCTGCGATACATCATCTGCCGTTTCTCCTGTCTGTCATAGTTCGTGTCATGATTTGCCAGTTCTGCAACCTACTTCGCTAAACTGCCCGTCGGCCGGTCCTGTTCCGGCGATCACTCAACGAAGACCGAGTTGCGGCGAAGCCATCCTCTCCAGGGCCTCCAGGATCATCCCTTCCGTGAGAAGCTCCGGCAGAATGACTGCCTCGGCCGACGGATCTGCCGGATACAGCACATACAGCGGCACGCTGTTGCGGCCGAACTGCGCCAGTGCCCGCGTAATCGTCTCATCACGTGATGTCCAGTCTGCCACTAACGGTGCTACGTTCGCTTGCCTGAACCTCGTTTCAACCGCCGAGGTGCGCAAAGCAACCCGCTTGTTCACCTGGCAACTGAGGCACCAGGCAGCCGTGAAATCGATAAACACCGGTCTTCCCTCAGAGCGCAACTGCTCTACCCGCTCCGGTGAGAACGGCTGCCAGAGGTCCGAGTCAGCGAAGCCCTGGCCTCCCGCCGCTGCACCGGTATCGACCGACGAGATCCCGGCCGCAACCGAGCCCACAATCAGCAGCATCGCCACCACGTAGCCGGCCCGTCGCGCTGGTGTTCCCCTCGTCAGCGTCGTGTACCGCCCCAGTATCCAACCCGCAATACCGAGTATCAGCAGCACCCCCATTAGAATCACCACCCCGTCCGAACCAGTCTGCATCCCCAGCACCCACGCCAGCCATACAACTGTAGCCATCAGCACAAACCCCAGCGCCTGTTTCAATGTCTCCATCCATGCGCCCGGCCGTGGCACAAAGCGCAAGAGTGAGGGAGAGGCCGAAAGCACCAGATAGGGCGCCGCCATGCCCAGCCCAAGAAAGGTGAAGATCAGAAGCGCCCCCCACCACGGCTGACTGAGCGAGAAGCCCAGTGCCGACCCCATGAACGGGGCCGTGCAGGGAGTCGCGACCACCGTGGCCGTCACACCGGCGATGAACGACCCGGTACCCCCTCCCTTGCCGACACTGCTTGAACCGAGACCAGTCAACGAATTGCCAACCTCGAATACTCCGAACAGATTCAGCCCGAAAAGGAACATGAAGCCTGAGAGCACTATCAAAAACGCCGGTGACTGCAACTGAAATCCCCACCCCAGTTGCTGCCCGCCGGCCTGAAGAATCAGCAATGAACCCGCCAGCACCCAGAAGCTCACCAGAACACCACCCGTGAACAACAAGCCGTGCCCCAAAGCGCTTTGGCCCTCCCCGGCCTGCCTGACGAAACTGAGCACCTTAAGTGACAACACCGGCAGTACGCACGGCATCAGGTTCAGTATCATTCCACCCAGGAACGCAAGCAGCAGGGCCTGCCACAACGTGGTGGCGGTGTTGGTCGCAACAGGACGCACCTCCGATACTACGCCGGCGCTGATCTCAATCGGCGCGAACTGCACTGGCGATGCGTCGTCTATCGGCGAGTAGACAATCCCCTCGATAACGGACGGCCTTTCAAGGCTGTGACGAGATCGCGGGATCTCAATCGCAAAACCATTGTCGCTTCGTGATACCTTTTGCGATGCCGAATTGACGATGAGTTTCTGGTCATACGGCAAGAACAGCAGCGAATCCGGCCACGGACCAGTCATCGAGGCGTGTGTCACCCGAACACGTATCGAGCGGTCGTCCGCCTCAGCCACCGAGTGCCAACGGTGGTCAGTCATCGGCACCGAAGCAAGCGTCTGTTCAAACACCGCCACCTGAGTGGAGTCAGCAACAGCGTTCTCGGCAACCGGCAACCGCAGCGCCAGTTCCGCACTTCCCGGAATGCACTCAACCTTGCACACCAGCCAGTCGACAACAGCAGCAATCGTCACCTCTTGCCCCGGCTTGAGCCCCTCGGCAGGGGAGATCAGTACTGGCAGAATCACCTCATCGTGATAACCATAACTTATCAGCGGCGGTACCTCGAACCGCTGTGGAACCGGCCACTGTATGGCCGAGGCTTCAAACTTGTCCGGCAGGCGCCACTTGATGACAGGCGCAAGACCGGCATCGCCTGGATTCCGCCAATAGACATGCCAGTGCTCGTCCAGGATCAGCCGCACACCCACCATGAAGGGCCGACCGGGCTGGATTGCCTGCGACGGCGTAATGAGCTCCGCCTGCACATGCCCGAATCGAACCGGCTCGGCATGGCAGAACCCGGTGAGCAGCGCAATGATGACTACTATGATACCGGCCAATCGAGTCATATTATGATTCAATCTGTCTGCTTTCCGGTCAGGGGCGTCGAGATCACCCCGCGACCGCCCCACATCTAATGAGGGACATATCTTATCCACTTTGTTAGCTCCTTGAACACGCCACCCACGCAGGAGTTCCGGCCGCCATGAATCCCTCACCCGGCACCCGTCTGTCCGGACCGCTCAACGTGTTGCAAGAAAATGGGATAAGACCCCAGCAGGCCTGCTTCGTGCCATCGGGGTCGGTGTCCCGCTCGGGCGGAACCATTCCGGCTGCCACGTGTTTACTGAATGATGAGTTCATTCGGAAGATACATTCCCCGCCGACGGCGCCTTCGGACTTTCCTCAGGACTGCTCTGGCTTGTCTGTTCCTGATTGCCCAGGCGGTAGCCTTTGTGCCCGCATCTGCCCTGACCGCAGCGCCTGATTGTGCGTGCTGCTGCGCGTGTTGTAGCCAGGGCGATGACCAAGGTGGCGAAAACCCCTCGACCGCACTCACCGGCCGCTGCGGGTGCAGTGTCGATACTCCCGTTCCGCTGACTCCAATGCCGGTTGAATCGCTGGCACCGGCCGCCAAACCGGCGCTCCATACTAGTGCTGCTGTCGAGGCGAGGATCTCAGAACAGGGTCCCATCCCCTCCGACAACTACGCCTGGCGTTTCGCGGATCGATCGCCGCCCGTTCACGGGATTACTCCGATCTTCCTGCTCTGCCACTCCTTTCTGATTTAGACTCAACCCCAACATCATAGTGATCTAACCGGACCTGATCGCCGCTGTTGCGGCGGTGGTCTGACGTACGAACCTCTCTATTCCATTCCTGGAGGTATTCTATGAATTGGGGAATGACCATCCGGTTGCTGGCGTGCTGTTTGCTGTCGGCTGCTCTCGCCTTGCCGGCGCAGGCCGAACCGGAACCGCTCAAAATACTGATTAACAAGGCGCTTGAGCGCAACCCGGAGCTGCAGTCGCTGCGGCTTCAGGCACAATCGGCCATGCTCTCGGCCCGGGCCGCGGGAGCGTTGCCCGATCCCCAGCTTTCCCTGGGGGTCATGAATCTGCCGCATTCATCGCTGTCACTCGATGAATCGCCGATGTCCAGTATCAAGCTCGGTGTCTCGCAGGTGATCCCCTGGCCCGGCAAGCTGTCCGGGCGGTCACAGGTGGCCGACTTGCAGGCCCGCATGACTCAGCAGTCAGTCGAACAGGCCGCCAATCGAATCCGGCGCGAGGTTACCTCGCGGTACTACGACTACGCATTCTGGACCGAAGGCACCAAAGTCCTCGAGGAAAACCTCGTGTTGACCGAGGCGCTGATCGAGGTTACCCGCACGCGCTGGGCCAATGGTGAGGCTGCCATGCAGGAAGTGCTGCGCTCCCAGAACGCGCGTGACCGCCTTCTCAACCGCATGCGTATGTTCGAGCAGTCAGCCAAGACCGCCCTGCTGGAACTGCAGCGTCTTACCAATGATACCGCAACCGCAATTGCGGCCGACAACATCGGGCTGCGGGCAATCGAAGCCGACACGACCCTGACAAACGTCACGGCGGTGCAACACAATCCGGCCCTGCTTCAGGCCGATCTTGGCCTTCAGAAGGCTCAGGCCAGTCATCGTCTGGCCAAGTCCGATTACTGGCCCAATATTATGCTTGGCATCGACTACAGCTTCCGAAGAGACATCCCGATGGATCCCGTCGGCGGGGAAGACTTCCTCTCCTTCCATGTTGGCGTAAGCCTCCCGCTGTGGTTCTTCAACAGCCAGCGCCATCGCTCGGCCGCAGCCGAGGTGGCGGTGGCCTCCTCCCGGTCGTATCAGCGAGCTGTTCAAATCCGCCTTGATCAGCACCTCAGGGACATCCGGCAGACCCAGGAGTCTTTGGCGGAGAACATCACCAGATACAACACCGCCATTCTGCCGCAGTCGAAAGCCGCCTTTGAGTCGGCTCAGGCTGCCTGGCAGGTGGGACAGATCGATTTCGATGCCCTCCTTGCCACGCAATTCGAATGGCTTCACGCGCAGTTAGAGCGTCTGGAGCTGCTGCGTAACTACTACCACAAGCTGGCCGAACTCAATGAAGTCCTCGGCCACGATCATACAGGGAACTCGCTATGAAAACCACACTCATCGCAATAATCTCTCTGCTGGTCGGACTCGTCATCGGCTGGATGCTTCTCGATGGATCCGCCTCATCCGGAGCCGCCACCACCGGCACTGGCGAGCAGACAAAGAATCAGCAGTACACCTGCGGCATGCATCCGGAGATCGTCTCTGACGAACCCGGTGTGTGCCCGATCTGCAACATGAACCTCACTCCCAAAAGAGACGCCGGCTCGTCTGCCGGCAGCGTCGCCATCGACCCTGTCACCCGGCAGAATATGGGTTTGGTTACCGTGGAGGCGACCTATCACCACATCGAGCGCACCGTGCGTGCCTTCGGACGAGTCGCCGTTCGCGACCCAAACCGCCACAACATCAACGTCAAAGTCAACGGCTGGGTGGAACGTCTCTTCGTCAACGAGCCGGGTGAGCAGGTGTTCCAGGGCCAGCCGCTGTTGGAGCTGTACGCCCCCCGCCTGGTGGCTGCTCAGCGAGAGTACCTCATCGCCTCGCGGGCAACAGGTCCACACATGCCGGCTCTCGTCACGGCCGCCAGGGACCGGCTGCGCAACTACGATATCTCCGAAGACCAGATCGAGCGCTTGCTGTCCGAGGGGGATGCCGCTCGCACGATGACCATTCGGTCACCAGTTAGCGGGTTCGTCGTCACAAAGCTGGTCAATCAGGGTGATCACCTGTCGCCGGGTCGTGACCTGTACGAAGTAGTCGACCTTTCGACTGTCTGGGTGACGGCCCATGTGTACGAGCAGGATGCTCCCCACGTCGCAGTAGGGCAATCCGCCGTTGTCCGCTTTCCAAGACTGCCGGGGAGTGACTATGTGGGCCGGGTGGAGTATGTGTCGCCCTTCCTCGTCGACAAGCGCCAGCTCGAAATCCGGGTCACGCTGGACAACCACGACCTGATGCTCAGGCCGCAGATGTATGCCGAGGTGACACTGATTTCGGAACTACCCGCCGAGCAGCTTGTCATTCCTCGCCAAAGTATCATCAACTCCGGTGTCAAAGAGATCGTGTACGTCGCGACCGCTGAGGGTTCCTATGAACCACGCCGTGTGACAACCGGTGTTATCGGCGACAACGACATGATCCAGGTGGTCTCCGGGTTGCAGGCAGGGGAGAGGGTCGTTGCCTCCGGACAGTTCTTGCTGGACTCGGAATCACGGCTGGGTGAGTCCCTCGGAGCTCATGCACACGGCAGCCACGGACAGGACACAGATCAATCGACCGCCCGTGCCGCACCAGGCAGCTCTCACTCCGACCACCAACATGACGCCGATCCCTACAACATCCACACCTGCCCCATGCCGGAGCATTTCCATGTGCTCACCTATGGCCCGGGGACCTGCCCCGAATGCGGCATGGACCTTGTGCCCACCGGACAGACCGGCAACACTGAGGTCTACGTTTGTCCCATGCCCCAATGTCGTGTCGCTGAGTCAGAACCCGGAACCTGTCCCGTCTGCAACATGCACCTGATGAAGTACGAACCGGAGACTGACCATGCTCAATAAACTGATCGAACTCTCCGTGCGGCACCGCTGGATGGTGTTGATGGCCACAGTTATTGCCCTTCTGGCGGGATGGTGGGCCGCGGACAATATCGCAGTCGATGCCATTCCCGATCTCTCCGACGTGCAGGTCATCATTCAGACCGAGTACACCGGTCAGCCACCACAGGTCGTCGAGGATCAGGTCACCTATCCCTTGTCGACCGCCATGCTGGCCGTTCCGGGTGCCCAAAGCGTTCGCGGCTTCTCATATTTTGGTCTGTCATTCGTCTACGTCATCTTCGAGGACGGCACCGACATCTACTGGGCGCGAAGCCGCGTCCTCGAGTACCTGTCGCAGGTGGGCGGGCGACTGCCCACCGGCGTCATTCCGCGGCTCGGCCCCGATGCAACGGGCGTAGGCTGGGTATACCAATACGCCCTGGTCGACTCCAGTGGCCGGCACTCGCTGGCTGACCTCCGCTCAATCCAGGACTGGTTTCTCAAGTACGAGTTGTCCTCGCTCGATGGTGTCTCCGAGGTCGCCTCGGTCGGCGGTTTTGTGCGTCAGTACCAGGTCGAGGTCGACCCACGGAAGCTCGACTATTACGATATCCCGCTCGACCATGTCATCATGGCCGTCAGGCAGGCCTCCAACGCTGTCGGCGGCCGCCTGATCGAGTTGGGCGAGACAGAGTTCATGGTGCGCAACCAGGCCTACATCGGCGATCTCGAAGACCTGCGCACTACACCTGTCCACACACCCAAAGGCGGCCCGCCAGTCCTCCTGTCATCAGTCGCACATGTCCAACTCGGACCGGAGATTCGACGCGGGCTGGCCGAACTCGATGGAAAAGGGGAGACGGTCGGCGGCATCGTGGTCATACGCTATGGCGACAACGCCCGCGAGGTGATCCGCCGCGTCAAGGAGAAGATAGCCTCCCTTGCAGGCGGGCTTCCCGAGGGCGTCCACATCGTACCCGTCTACGATCGTTCTGAATTGATTGATCGCGCTACCAGCAATCTGCGCGACACCCTCATCAAGGAAATCCTCATTGTCGTCCTGATTACACTGCTGTTCCTGCTGCACGTGCGTTCGACCCTGATCGCCGTTATCACCCTGCCGGTCGGTGTCGGCTTGTCATTGCTGACCATGCACCTGCTGGGGATCAATGCCAACATCATGTCTTTGGGGGGAATCGCCATCGCCATCGGAGTCATGGTCGATGCCTCCGTCGTCATGGTTGAGAACGCCCACAAACACATGGAGCGCGACTCTGAGGGGAAAACCCATACTCAGGTCGTGCTCGAGGCCGCTCGTGAGGTCGGCCCTGCCCTGTTCTTCTCTCTGTTGATTATCACCGTATCGTTCCTGCCGGTACTCGTACTGCAGGGGCAGTCGGGACGGCTGTTCAGTCCGCTGGCCTACACCAAGACCTTCGCGATGGCAGCTTCGGCGCTGCTCTCTGTTACTGTCATTCCTGCTCTTGTGGCCCTGTTTCTGAAGGGCACGATTCGCCCCGAGTCCAGAAACCCCGTCTCACGCCTCGCCATCGGTCTGTACCGACCGGTGATCGCCTTCGTTCTGCGTCGCAAGGCGCTGGTCCTGATCGCAGCGGCCGTCATCATGGCCGTGACCATCCTGCCGCTACTGCAGGTCGGCTCCGAGTTCATGCCGCCGCTCTATGAGGGAGACCTGCTCTATATGCCGACCACTCTGCCCGGGATTTCCATAGAGAAGGCCAGGGAACTGCTCCAGCAGACCGATCGCATCATTGCCTCCTTCCCTGAGGTCGAGCGCGTCTTCGGGAAAGCCGGACGGGCCGAGACCGCTACCGACCCCGCCCCCCTGACCATGCTCGAAACTACCATCATGCTCAAACCACAGGACCAGTGGCGACGCGGTATGACACCGGCGACACTCATCGACTCACTCGATGCCGCCATTCAGTTCCCCGGTCTGACCAACGCCTGGACCATGCCGATCCGCACCCGGATCGACATGCTGGAGACCGGCATCAAAACGCCGGTCGGCATCAAGGTCATGGGCCCGAATCTGGACAGCCTCGCCGCCATTGCCCAGCGTGTGGAGGCCAGCGTCAAGGACCTCCCCGGGATACGCTCTGTGTATGCAGAACGCATTACAGGCGGCAATTACCTCGATATCGATATCGATCGCTTCCTGGCGGCCGCCTACGGCCTGACGGTCGGCGATATCCAACGGGTCATCAGCTCCGCTGTCGGTGGCATGAATGTCGCCCACAACATTGAGGGACGCGAACGCTACCCCATCAACGTGCGTTATCCGCGAGAGCTCCGCGATGATCCCCAGGCCCTGCGCAATGTACTGATCAGCACGCCCACCGGCGGTCAGGTTCCCCTTGGACAGGTAGCCGATCTGCGCTTCGCCAAGGGGGCCGCCATGATCAAGACCGAAAACGCCCGCCCCACCGCCTGGGTCTTCGTCGATATCACAGGAGTCGATGTCGGCTCCTTTGTCCGGATGGCCCGTGAGCGCGTAGACGCCCACATCGAACTGCCGCCCAACTACTCAATCGTGTGGTCCGGCCAGTATCAGAATATGCAGGAAGTGGCAGAGAAGCTCAGAGTCATCGTGCCACTGACCATTTTCGTCATCTTCTTGTTGCTGTACATTCACTTCAAGAACCTGACAGACTGCCTGATTGTCATGCTCTCGCTCCCCTTTGCTTTGGTCGGCGGCGTGTGGCTGTTCTACCTGTACGGCTTCAACTCCTCGGTTGCCGTCTATGTCGGCTTCATCGCCCTGGCCGGCCTGGCCGCCGAAACCGGCGTGGTTATGCTCGTCTACCTCGAAGAGGCCGTCAATCGCTACCGTCGGGAGGGTCGCCTGCGAACCCGAGAGCAACTGGCCGCCGCTGTCAGCGAAGGAGCGGTTGAGCGTGTTCGCCCGAAACTCATGACGGTGGCAACAACCATCATAGCCCTGCTGCCCGTCTTGCTCGGGCACGGTGCCGGCTCCGAGGTCATGCAGCGCATCGCCGCTCCCATGGTCGGTGGGCTGATTTCCTCGACTATCCTCACCCTGGTTATCGTCCCGGCGCTGTTCTATCTGACCAAGCTGCCCCTGATCCGATCGCAGGGATAATCCTGCGCCACCATGCCCACATCCGGCGATCAAAGGCCCGGCAGACTGCTGCCGGGCCTTCGCATTGCGGGCAGCAGCAACAGGATTCTGTTGACTGCGGCCCGGCCGAGTGACATATAGCACCGAACAGCCGTCAACCCTGTCGGAGTATGCCCGACCATTCGTCCGGGAGCAACATGTCACAACCGCGTTTCAAGATTACACCGGGATCGCCGCTGGGAAGCAACTATCAGGTCGTGGCCTTTCTTGGGGCCGGCTGGGAGGGCGAGGTCTACAAAGTAGCCGAGCGACGAACCGGCATCCTGCGCGCCGCCAAGATCTACTATCGTCAGGACGGCATCCATTCCAACCATCTCTCACGATACGCCCGCAAACTCTACAAGCTCCGCGGCTGCCCCATCATTACTCAGTACCATCACCGTGACCTCGTGCGCATCGAGGACCGCGATCGCGAATTCGTCGTCTCCGACCTCGTCGAGGGGGAGATGCTCGCCGATTACCTGAATCGCCAGCGACGAAAGCGAATGACATGCTTTCAGGCCCTGCATCTTTTCTACGCGCTGGTCCAGGGTGTCGAACAGATACACTTTCTCGGTGAGTATCACGGCGATATCCACGCCGAGAACATCATGGTCAGCCGTCGCGGACTGGGATATGATGTCCACCTGCTGGACTTCTTCGACCTCGGTCGACCCACCCGCGAGAAGATTCAGAAGGATGTCTTCGACATGATCGCTGTCCTCCATGAAACAATCGGCGGCGTCGATGGCTACCGCTCGGCCCCCCCGGCACTTAAACGCATCGTCATGGGCCGCCGGCAGTCACTTATTCGCACACGTTTTCGCAATGCCGGACACCTGCGCATCGCCCTTGAGAACCTGACCTGGGATTAGCCGGCCCCTCAGGCAAGCCCTGCATAATACGACAGCAACCGCAGCAGAAGCCATTCCAGCTCCGGCAGCAGTGCCGTCTGTCCCCCATGGATCTGCCTCCCCCCTCCAGAGGTCAATTACGCGGAGTCGCCATCTCCGGACTGGTCAGCCTCCTTCAGAAGGCGCGAACGACGAGCGTACACCCTGGAAGCCACATCGCGATCGGACATCGCGCACACTTGAGCCAGCGCGTCGAGGTAATCGGTGTCCTCCGGATCCAGACGAACCAGCGTCTTGAGAGCCGGAATCGCTGCCTCGAACTCCGAACGCTCGATCAGGGCCGCGGCCAGCATCCGCCAGGCAAACTCGCTCTCCGGCCAAAGGTTTGTGGCACAGCGAGCGGTGGCCAGCGCACGATCAGTCAAGCCGACTTTCAGGTAGCACCAGGCCAGGTGCGCCAGTTCCCAGGCTCCGGCGTCCTTGCGGCGCGCATTCTCTTCAGCTTCGTTGACACAAGACCACGCCTCCGCGTTCTTGAAATGAGCCAGGCGATCGCGAACGCGGACCAGCAGGCGGCCCAGCATGTTGCGACCGTACCCGTGTGCAGCTCGACCCAGGTGACGGTCGCTCTCGCAAAGGTAGACCAGCTCGGCCGTTCCGGTGCCGATCAACTGCTCCTCCAAGTCGAGGTGCTGTGTGAACTTGGCCGCCAGGGCTCGCGCCAGGTAGTCGTCGTGCCAGGCATCCCAGCGCATACGCTCCAGAGGCGCGCGCTCCAGCACCAGGCAACGAAGATCGTGAATGCCCGGGCAACCGCGGACCAGCGACCAGTTCAACTCCGGATAGCGCTGGACCGTCAAGTAGTGCGTCACGGTCGGCCAGGTAACACCCTCCAGCCGGATCGCATAGGGGGCCGCGTTGGCGAAGGCGCCATACGTATCATCGCCATCGCCGAAACAGATAGTGTTGTTAGGCATCACAAATCTCCATTCACACAATGCTCCGGGTCTGCCCAACAGACCGAGCAATTCACACTCTTGCACCGCCGGACCCGCACGCGCGGGCATACCACTCCATCTGAGTCGCCGCTCAGACGGCAGACGCCTCCGACATCAATGGTGATTGTGAAAATGAGAGATAGAACTAGCAGCCATCAGTCCGGGCGGTTACGCCCGATCCGGACCACTTGACAGACTCAGTCGACAATCACCATCTCAACCGCACGAACACCGGCGCGCGCAGCTTGATAGCTTCAAGCGGCCGCGACCGTATCGCCCGTGCGTCGATCTCGCTGCGTCTCTTTGTCGCTTCGATCGCATCATGGTGATCATCTCCTGGTTTAAGCTCTTTTACAGTGTCTTGGTGTGAGGCCCCATGAACAGACAAAAACTCGAAATCCTCAGTCCACCCACAGATTCCCCGTGCCTTGAATTGGTTTCTACGTCAGCACGGTGCTCGGTGTTTCACAAAAAATGAGAGACTTCGCGCGCGGCAAGTCGCCTCTTGTCAACGCAGGTTCTTTTTGACAGCACACCCCTCTCGGTCGTACAATAGCTATCATGACATTCGCACGCCATATCATTGCTGGGTGTCTGCTCTTCGTGTTTCCTGTCGCGCTCGCCTGCGCGGATACCACCACTACCGCACTCGATGAGCCCTGGCAGCAGCTGACCGAGGGACTCGACCTGGCCCGCTTTCCAATCGGAGCCGGCTCGGTACAGGATTCTACCATCGTTGTGCTGCGCATCGATCCTGACCTGTTCCAAATGCGCGCCTTCTGCCTGAGCAATACCGACCAGGAATCCGGGCTGTCGGTTCGCGAATGGTGTACAGAGTACGGCTTGATTGCGGCTACCAACGCCGGCATGTTCCTTCAGGACCACTCGACCCATGTCGGCTATCTCAAGAGCGGCGACCACATCAATAACCCGACAGTCATTACCAGGGACTACCGCTCCGCGGCTGCCTATGGTCCCACCTCTGACAGCCTGCCACGCTTCAGGATCTTCGATCTCGATGAGGAACCCATAGACTCCGCCATTGCCAACTACGACCTGGTCGTGCAAAACATCCGCCTGATCAAACGACCGGGCGAGAATCGCTGGCCCCCGCGTGACAAGAAGTGGAGCGAGGCCGCCCTGGGCGAAGACGGAGCGGGTAACATCCTGTTTATCTTCAGTCGAATTGCCTGGACAATGCATGACTTCAACGAAAGGCTTCTGGCCCTGCCAATAGATATCGTTGCGGCTCAACACCTTGAGGGTGGTCCGGAAGCCCAGCTCTTCGTTCGCTGGGAGCAGTTCGAGCTGGAACTGGTCGGCGACAGCGAAGACGGGTTCGTGCAGAACAACACCCTGGCCTGGCCTGTCCCGAACATACTCGGAATCTCTCCCCGCCGGTGAGCCAGACACAAGAACTGCTGCCGTCTCGCACTCCTGCCCCCGCAGGTCGTAAACGCGCAAAGAATCAGTGCTTCCCCATTACGCTGACCTCCTTGCCCAGCACCTGCTCAATGTAAAGCATCTGTACCATCACTATCCCAACCACCGCCAGCGGCGTGGCCAGCAGAATTCCCAATATACCAAACAGCACCGCCATCAGTACCTCAACCGTAATCAACAGCGCCGGTGGAATATGCACTGCCCGCTGCTGAATTATCGGCGTGATCAGGTACGACTCCAGTAACTGAACAACTGAATAGACAACGATCACCCAGATCACCAGCAGAGGATCCTCGGCGAGGGCGACCAGGATTGCCGGGATTGATGACGCAATCGGGCCAATGAATGGCACAAACGAGAACAGGGCAGCAATCAATCCCAGCGTAAGAGCCAATGGAATGCCTGCAATCCACAAACCAATGGATGTCAGGACCCCCACCACTACCATCGACGCGAAGCGGCCTGCCAGCCACCAACGCAGGGCGGTGCCAATGCTTGACAGCACGGAAGTTGCCAGTGCCTGATGTCGCCTTGGCAGCAGCACCTTGACGTTCCGTGTGTACAAATCCGGATCTGCGGCCAGATATATCCCGATGAAAGACACAATCAGGACCGCCGAAACGGCGCCCAGTGCAGACGAGAAGATCCCACTCACCTGACCGAGGACATAGGGACTCGTGGGCAGATCCCGATTGGCACTCACAACGGCATTGATCACACTCTGACCCCAGTCGTGGCTACTGAGAAGCGACTGAATGTACTCGAGCGCCGCTGGTATCCGATCGGTCAGTCGACTGAACTGGTCCGCCAGACGAGGCCCCGCGAACAAAGCTAGGGCCCCAAGAACAACCACCAGGCTGCCTATCACGGCTGTCAGGCTGATCGGACGCGGCAGACGAAAACGAGTCGATATGAACCCCGTCAGACCATCAAGAAACACACCGAAGAGGACACCGCCAAAGACAATCAACAGCATCTGCGCCAGATGGCCCAACAGGTACAGCACGATCACTGCTGTGGTTGCCAGCCCGATGATTACGGCTGACTTCGTCAGGAATGATCCGGAATCCTTGCTCATGTTCGTCATGACATCACTCTCACTTGTTCCTTACGTTGTTGATATGACCCGCAAGCCCTTCAGAATCTGGCCCACAATCAGCGGTACCACGCTTGCTCCCAGCGCCAAAAACCACCCCGCCATCGGCGGCGAAGCCAATTCCATGATTCGGCTCAGTCCGGGCACGTGCACAACACCCACAATGAGCACGGCACACAATGCCACCGCTGCCCACACGTGACGATTCCGAACAATCTCGTTGGACCAGAACGTAGTGTCATCACTCCGCATGTTGAGTACGTGCCACAATCGTGAAAGCGCAATAGCCAGAAAACTCACCGTCACTGCCTGATCCTGTGGAAGACCGAGCACGTACAGCCCGATCGTCAACGCCCCCAGTGCCGGCGCCGAAATGATTACTCCAAACACCGCAATGGCCACCCAGTGCCGCCCAGCCAAGAATGACTCGCCGATTGGCCTCGGAGGCTCTTTCATCACGCCCTTTCGCGTCTCTCCAAAACCGAGCGCCAGCGCCGGGAACACATCAAGCACGAAATTCAGGAACAGAATCTGCAATGGCAGCAGCGGCAAGGGCAGCTTAACCAGCGAAGCCGCCGCCACCGCAAGGATCTCGGCCGCATTCCCGGAGAACAAGTATATGCAAAACTTGCGTATGTTCTCGAAGACGCCGCGTCCATATCGAATGGCCGACACGATCGTTGGAAATGCGTCATCCCTGAGCACCATATCGCTCGCTTCCTGGGCGACCTGGGTGCCCCGCTTCCCCATGGCCACACCGATATCGGCACTCTTCAGTGCCGGAGCATCATTAACTCCATCACCGGTCATGGCCACCACCGAGTCATTTGCCTGGTGAAGATGTATCAAGATCAGCTTCTGGCGCGGGTTCACCCGGGCAAAGATCGAGGTGCCAAGAAGTCTCTGCTGCTGGTCTTCAGAAAGTTCGCTGTCGCCCTCTTCATACTCGGCGAGCTCACGTCCCGTGATCACTGGCAGATCATCCCCGTCCTTTACCAGCCCAATCGCCCGCGCCACGGCCCGGGCTGTCTCTGGCTGATCACCCGTCATCATCACGACTCGAATTCCCGCCTGCTGACAGTCGCTGATAGCCTGTGCAACATCTTCACGCGGTGGATCAACCATGCCGATCAGTCCCAGCAAGGTCAGCCCGTCATATGGATCATCTTCCACACTCTCAGCTTCCTTGCTCGCCAGGGCCAGCACTCGCAAACCATCGGCGGCCAGTTCTCGATTCGTCTTCTGCCAGTGTTCCCGAGTGTCATCCTCGAGAGCTCTTGTGCCATTCCCGGCGACCGCTTCGCACGATTCCAACACTGCTTCCGGTGCCCCCTTGACTGCGACCAGGTACCCGCCGTCGAGATCCTCGTGAAACGTCGCCATCATCATCGTGTCGGACGTGAATGGCTCTTCCCGCTGTTCCGGGTATTCCTTCAGCAGTTTCGTCCGATTCATACCCAGTTGCGTACCAATCCGCAGCAATGCTAACTCCAGCGGATCCCCCTGATTCTCACCCTGCTCATCGCTCTCGCTCTGTTCGTTGTCAGCCAGTTTCGCGTTGTTGCACAATACCGCTACCTTCATGGCCTGCTCGAAATCCTGGCGATCACCTTCTTGCCCATCCCCAACCTCAAAGGGCTCCGAATCGCTGTCATCGACCCTGGATTCATCACCGGTCTCATAGCGCGTCCGTGAGGTCACCAATGTCGTCACCGTCATACGGTTCTCCGTCAGTGTTCCCGTTTTATCAGTACCGATTACACTGGTTGATCCCAGCGTCTCGACCGCAGCCAGTCGATTGATCAGCGCGTTGCGACGAGCCATACGGAGCATCCCGCGTGCCAGCGCGACTGTGGCCACGATCGGCAATCCCTCCGGGATCGCTGCCACCGCCAGCGCCACCGCGCTCTCAATCATCAGCACTACTTCCTTGCCCTGCACAACCCCGGCAAGGACTACCACCACACACAATGCCAGCGTTATCCACACAAGCCGGTAAGCCAGATGATTCAGCCGCTTCTCCAGCGGCGTTGTCTCGTCTTCGGCCTGCTCCACCAGTTCCGAAATCTGTCCGAACTCCGTCTGTCTGCCTGTTGCAGTTACTATCCCCTCAGCGTCGCCGCGTGCAATGCCCGTACCCTTGAACAGCATGCTCTTGCGCTCCGGCAGTTCGACACCCTCTTCAACGGGATCCGTCGTCTTGTCCACTGGCACCGATTCCCCCGTAAGCGTCGACTCATCCGCCTGGAGTTGCGAGGCCTTGATCAGCCGCAGATCAGCTGGCACCAGAGCTCCCGCTTCAAGCAGTACAACATCACCCGGGACCAACTCCTTCGACGGCAACGTCACTTCTTCACCGTCACGCCGTACCCTTGCCGTTGTCCGCGACATCTTCCGCAGCGCATCCATGGACTTGACCGCCTTAAGTTCTGTGAGAAACCCGATAACGGTGTTGATGAGAATCGCAATCCCGATCGCGATCGCCTCAACAAATCGTCCGTAGACCAGGGAGACCACGGCGGCCACTGCCAGCAGCCCGATTACCAGACTCTTGAACTGATCGACGAGAATGGGGATAACCCCACGACGCTGCCGCTGCGCCAGCGTGTTCGGTCCGTATTGGCGGCGACGTTGCCTGGCCTCACGGGCGCTCAATCCCCTGCCGGGATCGACGTCGAGCGCCCCGGCCAGTTTGCCACCGTCAACTGCCCAGGGCGTGGAGGTAATATCCTGCGACTGCGATTCAGCCATGAGTCGTTGCTACTGCTCGACCCTGTTCACACTACTCTTGCGTTACGACATGCTGGGGACGACCTTGCAGGAAGGAAGCAACATTGTCTGCTGTGGTATCGAGGATGCGCTGTACGGCTTCACGGGTATTGAAGGCTGAATGTGGTGTAACCACTACATTCCGCAACCTCAGCAAGACGTGATCGGCCAGAAGTTGCTCAAGGTTGTGCTTCTTATGGAATGCCGTTCTGAGTAGTTCCGCCTCCTCACCAACCACCGGCTCTTCCGCCAGAACGTCGAGACCCGCAGCCCGAACCTTACCATCAGCAATCGCCCTCATCATGGCGGATACATCAATGACACTTCCACGAGATGTATTGATGATTACCACCCCGTCTTTCATCTTGCTAAATTCATCGTCCGACAATAGGTGTCTGGTCTTCTCGTTTGCCGGGACATGCAGTGTTATCACGTCAGACCTGCTCAACAGTTCGTCCATCTCAACGTACTCGAATTCCTGACGCTCGGCCAATTCCTTGTCCGGCGAGATATCAAACGCGCACACCTTCATGTTGAATCCACCCGCGATCCTGACCACGTGACGCCCGATATCACCGGTGCCCACAACCCCTATCGTCTTCTCCTCAAGGTCGAAACCCTGTAATCCAGATTGCGAAAAGTCACCTCGGCGGGTCCGGTCGATGGCCTGAACCAACTTGTGACTGATACACAACAGCAGCCCAAAGACATGCTCGGCAACCGTGTTCTCCCCATAGCCCGGTATGTTGCACACTATGATCTTCTGCGCGCGACACTGCTCCATATCTATATGGTCGTATCCGGTTGAGCGGGTGGCGATCAGCTTCGCCTTCTTCAGCTTCCTGATGACTTCAGCCGGCAACTTGCTGTGGATAAACGTGGAGATCACTTCGGCATCGCTGTAATCTTCCGCGTTGTCCATCGACAGCGGCTCACTCGTGCAAGTCACTTCATGTTCGTCCCGAAATCTGTCGAATACGCACTGTTCCCACTCTTCGGCCTCGAATGCTACTATTCTCATCAGTGTTCCTCCATGACTGTCTGTTGCGCTCTGTCGCTGGTCCCATCGGCCACTGTGCATGCGTCATCTGGTCTGCAGTGACGTGCCAGGTATCACCTGCCTGCCGTCCCCCTGCAATGATTGGGCGAGAAGCCCCGCCGGGCATCGACTACTGTCAGGTACTCCTGTAGTGCCTCTGTCACTCGGCTGCGATCGGGGTCCTGAACAGCGCGGCCGATTGACACCAGCACTTCCCGTCCATCTTTGACCAGCACGCCGTCATCGTGCGCAACATACCACCTCATACCACCCTCATCGCAGTACTCAAGAATGCCGCAGCTCAGGGTCAATACGATGTCCATGTGCCGCTGCAGCAGCTCAACAGACTCATTCTGAGTCTGGGCCGTTACAGCCTGAACCTCCTTCTCGGCCATTATCCGGTCCGGAAGGACAATCGTCAGTTTCATGCTCATCAGCTATCTCTCCTCGCTGCCAGGGTCTTTTCCCATTCCGCGATTGGTCGTATCATTGGTCCTTGCCTCGACTGCGGCCACCCGCCTGAGGACCGGAATCACGCTGTCCGGATTCAAGGAAATGGAATCGATTCCTTCACGCACCAGAAATGCTGCGAAGTCGGGGTAGTCGCTCGGCGCCTGACCACAGATGCTCACCCTCGCGTTGTGGCGGTGCGCCGTTGCAATCAGGTCGGCTATGGCGCGGCGTACGGCGGCATTGTTCTCGTCGAACAAATGTGACAGCTCCTCAGAGTCACGGTCGACGCCCAGCACCAACTGAGTCAGATCGTTGGAACCAATACTAAACCCGTCGAATCGACTGGAAAACTGATCGGCCAGGAGGATGTTCGATGGTATCTCTGCCATGACGTATACCGCCAGTCCCCGCACACCCCTCACCAGGCCATGGTCGGCCATCAGCGACAGCACCCGGTCTGCCTCCTCGATTGTGCGGCAGAACGGAATCATCACCGCCACATTCTCCAGTCCAATTCGCTCCCGTGCCCGTTTGACCGCCCGGCATTCCAGCGCAAAAGCTTCCCGGTAACGCTCGCTGTAATAACGTGACGCGCCACGGAACCCGAGCATAGGATTCTCCTCGTCATGCTCAAACTCGGCACCGCCAAGAAGCGCGGCGTACTCGTTTGTCTTGAAATCACTCAGACGAACCAGCACCGGGTGCGGGTACTGCGCTGCCGCAATCCGCGCCATGCCACGCGCGAGATGATCTACGAAATACTCAGTCTTGTCCTTGTACCCCGTAGTCAGGGCGGCAATCTGCTTCTTTGCCTGCTTATCCTTCAAATCATCGAAATGCACCAACGCCAGTGGATGCACCTTGATGACATTGTTGATCACGAACTCCAGCCGTGCCAATCCAATTCCCTCTGCCGGCAACCGCCACCAGCGAAACGCCGCCGCCGGGCTGGCAATATTCATCCGAATAGAGGTCTTCGTCTTCGGCAGATTCTCCAGGTCAACCCGCTCCTTCTCGAAATCCAGCTCCCCGTCGTAGACATATCCCGTGTCACCCTCGGCACACGATACCGTCAACATCGCACCATCCTCAAGCTGCTTCGTGCCATCCTCTGTGCCCACAATCGCCGGCATACCCATTTCACGACTGACAATCGCCGCGTGCGACGTGCGGCCTCCGGAATCGGTCACGATTGCAGCTGCACGCTTCATGATCGGCACCCAGTCAGGGTCAGTTTGATCCGTGACAAGGATTGAACCATCCTCAAAGTCATCAATCTGATCGGGACTGTCGACTCGCTGCGCCTTTCCAGCAGCGATTCCCTGCCCCACCGCCAGGCCGCTGATCAGTCGCCTGCCGTGCTCAACCAGGTGATAGCTCTTCATTGTCCCGACGTCCTTCTGAGACTGAACCGTCTCCGGCCGCGCCTGCACTATGAACAACTCCCCGCTGTCACCATCCTTGGCCCACTCGATATCCATTGGCTTGCCATAATGGCGTTCTATTGCCACACCCCAACGCGCCAGTTGCATGATCTCGTCATCCGCCAATACCGCCTGCTCCTGTTCCTTTCTCGTCGTCTTCACCGTTCGCGTATCGTTGCCGCGTTTACTGTAGACCATCTTGTGTTTCTTATTGCCGATCGCCCGATCGACTATCGGCTCCAATCCGTCAGTCTCCAGAAGCGGCTTGAATACGGTGTATTCGTCCGGATTCACCGTCCCCTGGACCACCGTCTCCCCAAGCCCCCAGGCAGCATTGATCATCACAACCTTGTCGAACCCTGTCTCAGTGTCGATTGTGAACATCACTCCCGAACCCGCCTTGTCCGAGCGCACCATCTTCTGCACCCCCGCCGACAGCGCCACCTTCATGTGCTCGAACCCCTTCTGCTGTCGATACGCAATCGCCCGGTCTGTAAACAACGAGGCAAAGCAGCCCTTGACCGCATCCACCAAAGCCTGCTTACCCGTCACATTCAGGAATGTCTCCTGCTGCCCGGCAAAACTCGCCTCGGGCAAATCCTCAGCCGTAGCACTGCTTCGCACTGCCACTCCGACATTCCTGGTGCCATAACGCCGACTCAACTCATCATAGGCCTGGTGCAGCGCCGCCCGAATGCCCCCGGGCATCTTTTGTCGCCGGATCAACCTCCTGATCGTCTGCCCCACCTTCTCCAGGTTACTGCGGTCGGATTTCAATGACTGCACATGCTCAGCGATCTTGTCCGCTATGTTATTCTCATCAAGGAACTGCCAATACGCCGAGGCCGTTGTGGCGAATCCCTCCGGAACACGAATCCCCTCGCGCTTCAAGCTGGCAATCATCTCGCCCAAAGAGCTATTCTTTCCACCAACCTCGCTGACGTCGTCCGATGTCACACTGTCGAACCATCGTATGTGCTGAGCATCTCTGTGCGCTGTCATTCCCTCTTGCATCCTTACTCCTTCGCTCTGTGTCTCCCCGGTCTTTTGCTGCCCCGGACTGCCGTTGCTGAATCAACGGGCAGCGGAAAGAACAGTGAGGGCGTTCCGTACGAACTGACTGTGCGTGCCGTCGATGACATGCACATCAAGCATCTCCCTGAGAGTCTCCTGCTCGCGTCCGTCCGTACCCGTGGCAGGAACTACAATCGGAACCGGACTATGTATCTCACGAGCGTTCAGGACGAACTCCAGAGGACCGATATCGACCGTCGGTGTAAGTAGAATCGCCCGAAACGAATTGCGATGCATCCTGCTGTAGGCTGCCTCGCTGTCCATCACCACAATTGCCGGGATTCCTGCTTGAATCACGTAGCGACTCGCAAGAACGCTGCGACTATCCTCAACTACCAGTATCGCCTCCAGCTTCATGCGCCTCTCCAAAGTGTTGCCTTCTGCGACCTGCTGTGCAGACCGCGCCTTCAACCACACGAATCTGTTATACAAGAATCGTGCCGAGCGTCGAGTTCATTGCCTAAGTGACTATGAGACAAGCTGATGAAGCGTGAGTGAAAACTCCCGCCGGCCACTTCCAGAAGCAACGACGGCCGCATCTGTGACTGGATGGAACGCGCCCCCGCAATATCGATGAAAGCAAGGTACACTCGCGAATGAAGGCCATATCGAACCTCTCTCGCGACGTAAACATGCCCCCGCACTGCGGCTATTTGAGTCCGTACTTGTTTAGCTTATTGTAGATCATGCGACGGCTGATCCCCAGTAACTCGGCCGCCTCCGTTCGATTGTTGTTCGCAACCAGCAGTGCCCGCTGTATCATGGTCTTCTCGACATCGTCCAGTGGCGTACCTACCTGGAAACTCACTGTCATGCTCGTGTTCTCAGCGTCGCGCAGCCGCGGCGGCAAGTGCTCCATTCTGATCTGATCATCATCGCAGAGCAACATCGCTCGCTGTATCACGTTCTTCAGCTCGCGCACATTGCCGGGCCACTCGTATGCCTCCAGGCGAACAATCACATCGGGCGCCACCGATCTGACATTGCTGTGCAATGATTCGTTGAACACCTCCACAAATCGGTTGACCAACGGACGAACATCCTCCGGGTGCTCCCGCAGAGGCGGTAACTCAATACGGAACACATCCAATCGGTAAAACAGGTCCTTGCGGAACTCGCCCTTTCGCGCCATCGCCACCAAATCAGCATTGGTCGCCGCGACAATCCGCGCCCCGCTCGTGACATCTTCCGACCCACCCAGGCGATTGAACTTCTGCTGCTCCAACATACGAAGCAGACTCACGCGTACCTTCTCCTCAACCGCATCGATTTCGTCGAGCAGCACCGTCCCGCCATCAGCCCGCTCGAAAACCCCCCGATGTTGATCCACTGCTCCCGAAAACGAACCCCGCTCATGACCAAACAACTCGCTGGCCACCAGCTCCGATGGCAAACTCCCCAGGTTCACTGCCAGGAACGCCTTCTCCCGACGGTGACTCAACTGATGGATCGCCTGCGCCGCCAAGTCCTTGCCCGTACCGGTCTCACCCATCAGCAATACGGGAATGTCCACACTGGCCGCCTTGCGAATCCTGTCAAAGACGTCCTGCATCACTTCCGAAGTACCAATGATCTTGTGCAACTGCGTGACCTTGTCACGCTCGGGAAGGGCTGCCTGGGTCGGTGCCGGCTGCTGGTCTGCCACTGCCGACTCAATAATCGCTTTAAGCTCCCAGTTGCTCACTGGTATCTTCGTGTAATGATACCCACCCTCAGACAACCAACCCGCCCCCCGGGGCGCATCTTCGGCCTGTGTCAGAAGAATGACCTGGGGCTGCGGACTATGACCCCGTATGCGCTCCAGCAACTTCTCACACTCTGCCAGTTGCTCACGCGGGACAATCGTGTCCAGCACGATTACCGAACACGGATTCGCCCAGAAACTATCGCCGATATCCTGAATGCCCTGATGCCAGAAAACTTCGGTGTGATATTGCGACATGATCGTGCTGATACGGTCCGCCAAGTGCCCCTCATCCGGATACCACCATGATCTCTAAGCTCTTAACCGTACGCATAAGGCCCCTCCAGATAGAGCAGAACAAGATTCGTTCGTGCGGCTACTCAATCCGAAGGCGATACTTAGCAGCACGTTGACTCAGTTTTGCCGTATTCGGCTCGAGGCGCAATCGCAATGTGATTGGACTATAATAATAACACAAGTGTGTTGCAGAAAATCAAGTGCAATAGATCAATTGGCAGATAATTTGCTTAGTCTGCCAACATCTGCTGCAATCTCATCGCGTCCTGCGCGGCATACCCATGCTGATCATTGTCGAAATAGCAGTACACATCCCGCCCCTGTGCAAGCCATCGACTAAACGCTCCCGCCCAGCCCGACAGCCTCTGCGCGCCATACCGGCCCTGATAAGGCTTCTCCGACGGCCCGTGCAGCCGTACGTAGACATAGTCAACTGTCACTTCCGTCGGCGAAGTCTCACCTCCCAAGTCAAATATGCAAAACGCCGCATGGTGCAGTCTCAGCAACTCATAGACCTCGTCACACCACCATGAGTGGTCACGAAATTCAAAGGCATACCGATGATCCTCCGGCAGCGACTCCAGGAACTCCTCCAGCCGCTGGGCATTGCATCGCCACTTCGGCGGAAGCTGAAACAGTATCGGTCCCACATGCCCGTTCAGCATATCCACCCGCTTTATGAATTTCCGTGCAGCCGACTCACTCTCCCGAAGTTTCTTCATGTGCGTTATATACCGACTCGCCTTCACCGCGAATGTGAAGCTCTCATCTACCGTCCGCTTCCACTTCTGGAGTGTCCGTCTTTGCGGCAGTTGGTAAAAGGAGTTGTTGATCTCCACTGTCGGGAACCGATGCGAGTAATACTCCAACCACTCATCCTGCGTGATCGAAGATTCACAGAACACGCCCCGCCAGTGCTCGTAGTTCCAACCCGATGTTCCCACCTGAAGATTCCCGGTCCTTGCCATTTCCCTCACCAGTATCAAGAGTGTGAACATCTGCCTCTGGCTGCTGTTATCGCAGGTGTGGCCGCCACCGCATCGAACAGCCGGTGATCCAGCGAGGTGCAAGCGCTGAGAGAGGGGGATAGCCACCACGCTGGATCGATCACGGCGTCATCTGACAGAAGGGCGACATTCCCTAAAACCAACGTTCCCTTCCAGGTGCTTCAGTTTCCTATCCTGTCCCGGGCTCTTCTTTGGGACGCACACCCGGCTTGTTTACTATCTGCACCACTGTTGCCTGCGGACCTTTGTCACCTGATCCTTCTGAGAAGCTGACACCGGTCCCAACTGTCAGCCGGGTGAAGTCATTCGATGTTACCGCATTCTGATGAAAGTACACGCGCCGCCCATCCATCGTGCGGAGAAACCCGTGTCCATCTTCCGGACGCAACTCCTCCACGATCGCCATTGCCTGCTGGTCCGGATGGGTCTTGACCTCGCCCCGCTGCTTCTCGGTGATCCGCTTGATCTGAATCTCGGCCGCATCGAATGACTCACGAATGAGCGTCGCCAGTGCCTGATCCACATCGTCAGGCGGTGTGGTCTTGTCCACCACAACCTTTCGAGCAGGTGGCACGTTTATCGTAATCCGTACCCGGAAGGGGTTACCGGTGTTCTGGCTGCTCGGCTTGCGTTCCAGGAACACCTCGCCGCTGGTGATGCTGTCGCAGAAGCGCTCCATCTTGTCCATCCGATGGAGAATCAATTGCTCCAGTTCCTCGGTGCGAGCTATGTCGCGAAAGGTCGTTTCGAGCGGTATCTGCATCTTAACTGCCTCCATCATCGGAATCTTCATCATTGCAGTATGTCTTGGCCAACTGGTCAATGCTCACGTACGTGCGAGCCGACAACCAGCCCCCCGCAAACCCGTTAGCAAACGCCGCTACCATCCCCACGGCGCTGCCGGCCACCGTTGTCAGCAGTCCTCGGCCAATGCGATCCAGGCCCAGTGATGTGCGCCTGCTCTGATCGCGACGAATGGCCCACCAGGTCAAGGCGGCCTGGCTCGCCAGCCAGATCACACCGCCCCCTATTGCAAAAGTCCGTGCCTTCAATGTCATGTCCGTCATACTCCCTGTTGGTGTCGCTCCTGAAGTGCCCCTCCCTCAGGATGGTACTCAATTCCGCGCTGATGACCCGTAACCAGGGCCGCCACGCTACTCATAACTGTCGGGACCAAGGTCTACTATCAGAGCGTTCTCTACGGCGGCCGCACCACCCTTGTAAGCCCTGGCCGTTGCCTCTATCCGCTCGGTCCACGTGCCGACTGTCCCCGTCAGCGTAACCACCCCGTTCTCGACATCAACATTGATTTCCTCGGCGTCGACAAACGGACTCCACCACAGCTCGTCTTCCACCATCTGTTCGATCGCAGAATCAGCGTACGCAATGCCGACATCACCAGGAACCTCGTACCAGTCATAGTTGTAAGGGTACCACCAGTCGTGATCAATATGCCGATCGTAAACGAGAGCCCCCGCAGGCGCATCCACAGCCAGTCTGTTGTCAACGGCTGCAACACCGCCTACCTGAGCGGCGATGTCGTCTGCCTGTGCCTTGTCGAAATAGGAGTCAACGCTGCCGCTGATCCTGACGGTGCCATCGGAGACGGTGACCACCGTGTTGTAGGCACCCACATAGGGATCGCGTTTCAGGGCTTTGCGTACGTCAGCCGCAATGGCACTGTCGGGTCTGTCCTCTCCCGGGACGACATCTATCACATTCTCCACTGTCCAGACGCCCACCGTATTGTGTGCAACCTGGCTGGCGGCGCGCTTCGCCTTCAGATTGTCCACCTTGCCGCTCAAGCTCACATCGCCACTGTCAATCATCACCATGATGTCTGTAGCTGCCACGCGGGGATCGTAGAACAACGCGTCTGCAAGTGCGCCCTCTATGTCTTCGTCTTCCTTGGGCAGGTACTTGGTTTTGCGGAAGCGTTCGTCGCGTGCCCAGGACTCCACCTTCAAGTCGTCGGCCTTGACGTCACCGACATTGGCAACCCAGGCGTCGGACACCGCATAACGCTTCTCAGCTGCGCTCCCCACAATCCCGGACAGCGCTACCATGCCGTCAACAACCGAAATATCTATCAACTCATCATCAACCAACACGTCCCAACGTAGCCTCTCACGGATCTCCGCCGCTATCTCAGAATCAGGCCGATCTTGCTCGTAATCCACCGTGATCTCATTGACAACATCCTTCACGCCACTCACACTGCCGGCAACCTTCTGTGCCAACTGCTTCTCATACCACGAGTTGACACCCCCGCGCAGTGCTATGACGCCATCTGCCACGTCCATCTCTATTCCCCACGGGCCTGTCGCTGGATTAGTAGCCAACGCCATCATAACATCCGCTCGAATCTGGGCATCGCTGCGCTCCGGCGTCCAAACGGATATGTTGTTAACGACGGATCTGACTCCCCTGATCGTCTCCGCCAGGCGCGCCGCACGCTCTTTGGCGAGGATATTGTCCACCATTCCAGACAAAGCGACCACCCCGTCATCGGTGATTACCTCGATTTTGTGACCGCCTGTTGCTGCGTCACTGGCCAGCCTTTCTTGCACGACCAGCGTGATGTCCGCATCCGACATCTGGGCACAATGGGACATCGCGGGAATCAGGCCGATCAGAAAGAACACCGACACAGCGATAACCGACACTAACGCACCGCTCCGGCCAACCTGACTTGGAATTCGTAGCATAGGTAGTATGCCTCCTGCAGAGTTTACCGATTTGACTTCCGTTTCTTCTTCGCTCCTCAAAAAGCAAGACCGATGCCGTCCGTGTGCGATGTCAGCGAACGCATTGTATGACAACAGTATGCAGTGACTCCTGGCAAGTGAGCAACAAGCCCCATTCCGCCTGACCCGCCCTTTTGTACTTGGCCGGCACAGGTAGTTGCCGCCACTCTGCAAGATAGGTACACCCCCCGACCACCCGTAACCTGCGACCCATCGTTGCCAGTTGACTCGCTTAAAAAAGGGCGGAACAAGAACCCCTCAGCACATGTACTGCATATGGACCCCACTGATTGGCGTTCGCTGATAGCGTCGTTGCCGATGTGAGCTCATCACGCCCTTTGCTGGTGCACCGTTGACACTCGCATTGTAATCGCGTACCAATAGTGGAGCCGGAGCAGCGAACGCCCGACAAGTGAACTAAACGGGAAGCATTCAATGGCGATCGATAGACTACTCATTTGGTCGTGTATCGCCACTGTCATGAGCGTGCTTGTCCGGTGCGCTGCGAGGAACACTTCACAGGAAAGATTGCAGTGAGCAAACAATCAGCAAAAGCTTCGACAGGAAAGGCGACAGCAGTGCACGAGGCGAATGACAAAGTTATTCACGGACCATCGCTGATCACAGAGCACGATGTGTACTTGTTCAGACAGGGCAGCCACTATCAGCTCTATGATAAGCTCGGCTCGCATCCGATGGAGGTCGATGGCGTTAAGGGTGTCTACTTCGCCGTCTGGGCACCCAATGCCCGCAAGGTGACTGTCATGGGCGATTTCAATTTCTGGAATCGTGACACCCATGAACTCGGCGTCCGCTGGGACAGCTCCGGCATCTGGGAGGGATTCATCCCCAATATCAAGACTGGCACCAATTACAAATACCATGTCGTCTCCGGCAGCAATATGTGGGCGGGCGACAAGGGCGATCCCTTCGCCTTCTGCTGGGAACTGTCGCCCCGGACCGCCTCGACCGTGTGGGAACTCGATTATGACTGGGGCGACCGGCAGTGGATGCAGGACCGACACCGGGTCAATGCTCTTGATGGACCGATCTCTGTCTACGAGGTCCATCTTGGCTCCTGGCAGCGTGTTCCCGAAGAAGGAAACCGGTGGCTGACCTACCGCGAACTGGCCCCCAAACTCGCCGAATATGTCAACGACATGGGCTTCACCCACGTTGAGTTTATGCCCGCAACCGAGCACCCGTTCTATGGTTCCTGGGGATACCAGACGGTCGGATACTATGCCCCCACCACCCGGTTCGGCACTCCTCAGGACTTCATGTATCTCATCGACTACCTGCACCAGAACGGTATCGGAGTCATTATGGATATCGTCCCGTCGCACTTCCCCTCCGATGAACACGGACTTGTCTATTTCGATGGCACACACCTGTTCGAGCATGAAGATACGCGCAAGGGTTTTCATCCGGACTGGAAAAGCTACATCTTCAATTACGGCCGCAACGAGGTCAGGAACTTCCTGATCAGCAGTGCCTTGTTCTGGCTCGACAAGTACCATATCGACGGCCTCCGCATCGATGCTGTCGCCAGTATGCTCTACTTGGACTACTCCCGTAATGAGGGCGAGTGGATTCCCAACGAATACGGTGGTCGCGAGAACCTCGAAGCCATCAGTTTCCTCCGTCGAATGAACGAAGTTATCTACGAGCGCTACCCCGATGTTCAGACCATTGCCGAGGAGTCAACAGCATGGCCGATGGTTTCGCGTCCTCTGTATGTTGGCGGACTGGGGTTCGGTATGAAGTGGAACATGGGCTGGATGCACGACACGCTCACCTACTTCAGCAAGGATCCGGTCTATCGCAAACATCATCAGAACAACCTCACTTTCAGCCTTTTGTATGCCTTTACTGAGAATTTCAAGCTGCCGCTTTCACACGATGAAGTCGTTCATGGCAAGGGCTCGCTCCTGAGCAAGATGCCCGGCGATCATTGGCAGAAACGTGCCAACCTGCGCCTGCTGTTCGGTTACATGTGGACTCATCCCGGGAAGAAACTGCTCTTCATGGGTGGCGAGGTAGGTCAGTGGGAGGAATGGAATCACGAGGGCAGTGTCTCATGGCACCTGCTGGACTATCAGGAGCACCGCGGTATTCAGCAGTGGCTTCGGGACCTGAATCATTACTATCGCCGTCAACCTGCTCTGTATGAGCGGGACTTCCATTACGAGGGCTTCCAGTGGATCGACTGCAACGACATCGACAACTGCATTCTCTCCTATCTGCGGCGTGACGGCCAGGGTCGGCCAACGGTCGTCGTCGTGGCCAACTTCACGCCGGTTGTCAGGCATGGCTACAAGGTCGGTGTCCCGCTTGCCGGCCACTGGGACGAAGTCCTCAACAGCGATGCCGAAGTCTATGGCGGCAGCGACCAAGGTAACTGCGGCGGCCTTCACACCCAGCCGCGCGCGCTGCATGGCTTCGATCAATCGGTCGAACTGACCCTGCCGCCATTGGGAATTGTCGTACTCGAATACCAGGGCAACGACGGTTACCAGGGGACTTGAGAACAGCAACTGAGCGTCGCGGAGCCTCAGGTTGTCCGCAGCCAGAGCGGCACCAGGCAAGGGAATGATCTCGCGATGCAGAAGAGTTTAAGGATGAACACGATCTTGCATTGGCCCGGTCTGCATTCAGACACGTACCCGGCACGGTGCACTCCAGAGAGGCGCGCCGCATGAAAGCAGGCGCCTTCTGCATAGATAATGGCAGATGCCGATTCGTCGTTTGGGCACCACGCCACCAGTCGGCGACCGTGCTGATTACGCACCCGCGCGAACACACTCTGCCTCTTCGGAAAGCAGATCATGGATACTTCGTCGGTGAGTACGACAATCTCGGCCATGGCGCCCGTTACCTGATCCAGCTCGACAGCGCCACGCCACGCCCCGATCCGGCCTCGCGCTCCCAGCCCGAGGGCGTCCATGAAGCCTCGGAGGTGATCGACCACTCTCTTTTCGCGTGGTCCGATCAGGAATGGCAGTGTCCGCCACTGGACCAAATGATCATGTATGAACTGCATATCGGCACATTCTCCCCCTCGGGCGACTTCGAGGGGGTCATCACACGGTTGGCCGATCTGCGTGATCTCGGAATCAACGCCATCGAGCTTATGCCTGTGGCCGCCTTTCCGGGAAACCGAAACTGGGGATACGACGGCGTCTACCCCTACGCCGTCCAGGAATCCTACGGCGGTCCCGCCGGTCTCAAGCGGCTGGTCAATGCCGCCCATCTGAGCGGAATCGCAATCATTCTGGATGTTGTCTACAACCACCTCGGCCCCGAGGGCAACTACCTGCATGAGTTCGGTCCGTACTTCACGGACAAGTACCGTTCCCCCTGGGGCTGGGCTGTCAACTTCGATGATGCCGGCAGCGATCAGGTTCGTGAATACTTCATCAACAACGCCCTTGCCTGGTTCGAGGACTATCATATCGATGCTCTTCGTCTTGATGCCATCCATGGTATCTTCGACATGAGCGCCACCCCGTTCCTGCAGCAACTGGCCGAGCGCACCGACGAGTATGCCCGGCGCGCCGGCCGAGCCGCGTATCTGATTGCCGAAAGCGATTTGAACGACGCCCGCGTCATTCGACCGCGACCGCGAGGGGGCTATGGGATACCCTGTCAGTGGTGCGACGACTTTCACCACGCCCTGCACACTCTGCTCACCGGCGAAGGTACCGGCTATTATGCCGATTTCGGTCAACTCGAGGACCTTGCTACGGCCTATCGCCAGGGGTATGTCTATAACGGGCGCTATTCCATCTTCCGTGACCGACAACACGGCAACACCACTGAGGGGTGCACGGCCGACCAGTTCGTTGTCTTCTCCCAGAATCACGATCAGGTCGGCAATCGCCTGAAAGGTGACCGCCTGTCAACGCTGGTTGACTTCGAGACCCTCAAAGTGGCCGCCGGGGCTATGCTCATCAGCGCCAACATACCCATGCTGTGGATGGGGGAGGAGTACGCCGAGCCGGCACCGTTCCCCTATTTCATCAGTCACGGGGATCCGGACCTCGTCGAGGCCGTCAGAAAGGGCCGAGTTGAGGAGTTCAGGCACTTCGGCTGGCAGGAGACCCCGCCCGAACCGCAGGCCGAAGACACTTTCAAAAGCGCCCGCCTCAACTGGTCATTGCGCCAGACAGGGAAGCACTCGCTTCTGCTGGCGTTTTACAAACGACTGATTGACCTGCGCCGCACCATCGCCGCCCTGGCCGTCCCTGACACGGAGGCACTCGCGGTTGAGGCCGACCCCTCCCGACCGGTGCTGGCTGTGCGGCGAACGCAACCGGACAGCGAGATACTGTGCATTCTCTGTCTGTCCGACGAAGAAGCACACGTCCATCCCCGTTTGCTCGCCGGCGCGTACAACCTGCTGCTCGATTCGGCCGACCCACGCTGGGGCGGCCCGGGATCCACCGCGCCGGCAACTCTGCGGACCGGGGAGGGGCTGCTGTGCGCTCCGTGGAGCATTGTACTCTATCACAAGGGAAGAAAATGAACAGATTCGTGTGCTTGCATGGCCACTTCTATCAACCCCCGCGCGAGAACCCCTGGCTTGAGGAGGTAGAACTTCAGGATTCAGCCTACCCGTTTCACGACTGGAATTCGCGTATCACCGCCGAATGCTACGCCCCGAATACGGCCTCTCGCATTCTTGATGATGACCGACGCATCGTCGATATCGTCAACAACTACTCGCGTATCAGCTTCAACTTCGGCCCAACCCTCCTTTCGTGGATGGAGCGGCATGAGCCGGCAACCTACGCCGCAGTCATTGAAGCCCACCAGCTCAGCAAGGAGCGCTTCAACGGCCATGGCTCCGCATTGGCGCAGGCCTACAATCACCTCATCATGCCGCTGGCCAACTCGCGCGACAAGCGCACTCAGATCGTCTGGGGAATCCGCGACTTCCAGCAGCGCCTCGGTGATCGACCCGAAGGCATCTGGCTGGCCGAGACGGCGGTAGATATCGAGACCCTTGAACTGTGCGCTGAATACGGTATCCGCTTCACGATCCTCGCTCCCCGGCAGGCCAAACGCGTCCGCAAGATCGGCGCCAGGGAGTGGCACGACGTCAGTGGCGATGCAGTCGACCCGCGGCGCGCCTACCGTTGTAACCTGCCCTCGGGAAAGCACATCGCCCTGTTCTTCTATGACGGGCCCGTGTCTCAGGATGTCGCCTTCGGCGGCGTCCTCGATGACGGGCATCACTTCGCCCGACGCCTCCTCGACACGTTCGATGACCAGCCCAATGGCCCCCAGTTTGTGCACGTCGCCACCGACGGCGAAACGTATGGTCACCACCACCGCTTCGGAGATATGGCCCTTGCCTACTGCCTGTACAGCATCGAGCAAACCGAGGATGTCGAACTGACTATCTACGCCGACTTCCTTGATCGCTATCCCCCCGAATGGGAAGCCGAGATATTCGAGAACTCCTCATGGAGCTGCGTTCACGGCGTCGAACGCTGGCGCTCCGATTGCGGCTGCAACTCCGGCGGGAATCCCGGCTGGCAACAGCAATGGCGGGCCACCCTCCGCGGAGCCATGGACTGGCTGCGCGACAGCCTCGCTCTCATCTATGTTGAACACTCCGAAGGCCTGATGGACGACCCATGGAAAGCCCGAGACGGCTACATCGATGTCGTACTCAATCGCTCCGACAAGACCATCAACCGCTTCATGTCCGAGTTCGCCAACGGCGACCCCTCAGCCGCTTCGCGCGTCAAACTCCTCAAACTGCTTGAAATGCAGCGCCACGCCATGCTGATGTATACCTCCTGCGGCTGGTTCTTCGACGAAATTTCCGGTATTGAAACCACGCAGGTCATCCGCTATGCCGCCCGCGCCATGCAGCTTGCCCGCGAGGTCTCCGGAATCGACCTGGAGCCGGCCTACATACGCCTGCTCGAACGCGCCCCATCGAATATCCCCGATCTAAAAGACGGCGCGGAAATCTATCGCCGCTACGTGCAGCCGGGCATCGTCGACATGGCCCGAGTCGGTGCACATTATGCCGTTTCATCCCTGTTCTCTGGCCAGTCCGAGGCTGACGGCGATATCTACGCCTACCACGTGCGAAGTGAGTCCTTTGAGCGGCGCGAACTGGGCCGCCAGCGGGTAGTCGTCGGCAAAGCGATGCTCAAGTCACGGATCACTTTCGAGGAAACTCCGGTGCACTTTGGCGCCGTCCACCTCGGTGAACACAATCTCCTCGGTGGTGTGCGAGCGAACATGCCGGCGGAAGACTTCCAGTCCACACAGCAGAAGATTCTCGATGCCTTTGAACACAGCAACCTCGCCGAAGTCATGTTCCTGATCAACGAACACCTAGGCGACGAAACCTACTCGCTGAGCCACTTGTTCAAGGACGAGCAGCGCGAGGTCATGCGCCAGATTATTGAGGAGATGCTTGTTGAGGTCGAACATATGTATCGCCAGGCCTATCATCGCCACTACGCGCTGGTGCAGGCAACCTCCGGGATGAACATACCCCTGCCGCAGGTGCTCTCCACAACCGTCTCCTTCGTGCTCAACAGCGACATCCGTCAGGCCCTCAGCCGCAAAGAGCTCGACCTGAATGAACTCAGCCGGCTCTTCAATGAGGCCAGACGCCTGAATGTCGATCTCGAACAGACCAGGATCGCATTCCTGGCCAGCGAACACGTGATCGCCCTCATGGAGGCACTTCAGCGTGATCCCGAGAACATCTCCCTGATGCAGACTCTGGAGCAATTGCTCACTCTTTCTGCGGGGGCCGGGCTTGATCTGGATGTCTGGCAGGCGCAGAACCGCTACTTCAAAATGGCCAGAGAAGGAACACGCGCCACCGCTGCGGTCGGTGCTCCCGACGATCACGAAAACGCGACCCCGTTGCAGGCGGCCTTTGACCGTCTCGCACAGGCCCTCAAGGTGAGTCTGTAACGCTCATGCGTATTCCCACTGCCACATACCGCCTGCAGATGCGGCCTTCATTCGGCCTGAACGAAGCCGCTGAACTGGTGGACCTTTTGCATGATCTGGGCATCTCCGATGTGTATCTGTCGCCGATCTTCGCGTGCGTCCCCGGCAGTGAGCACGGCTATGACCTCGTCGATCCCCTCGCCCTCAACGAGGAGGCAGGAGGGATGCCAGCGGCCAGGAAGCTTCACGAAAAACTCAGTCAGCGGGGTATGGGCTGGTTGCAGGACATTGTCCCCAATCACATGGCCTACAACTCCAATAACCGCATGCTCATGGATGTCCTTGAAGACGGCCCCGCCTCGGAGTTTGCCCACATCTTCGACATCGACTGGGAACATGTCTTCGAGGGGCTACGGTCAAGAGTCCTCACGCCCTTTCTCGGCAGTTTCTACGGCGAATCCCTCGAGCGCGGAGAGATCAGGCTTGAATACGGTGAAGCCGGCCTGAACATTGTCTACTATGACCTGCGCCTGCCCGTGCGCATTGAATCCTATGTCCGTGTCTTCACCCACAGTCTCCAGGCGCTTGAGGCTGCCCTCGGGCAACAGCACCCCGATCTGATTCGCTACCTCGGCACCGTTCATACCCTTGACGATCTCCCGCAGGGCAAGAGACGCGACGATCGCTACCGACGGATCCGCCTGTCCAAGAGACTGCTCTGGGAGCTGTATACGACCAATGAGCACATCCGGCAGTTTATCGATGACACACTGGATACTTTCAACGGCACGCCCGGCGATGCTGACAGCTTCAACGAACTGGATCACCTGCTCAATGAGCAGTACTTCCGGCTCGCGTTCTGGAAGGTAGCATCGCAGGAGATTAACTACCGACGCTTCTTCACCATCAATGACCTCATTTGCGTCCGTGTCGAAGACAAATCCGTATTCGATCAGACCCATCAGCTCATTCACCGAATAACAGAAGGCGGGATATTCACCGGACTGAGGATCGATCATATCGACGGCCTTCTCGATCCCGGTTGCTACCTCGAGTGGTTAAATCAGGCCGTGCCGGACCGATACATCGTTGTTGAGAAGATACTCGAGGACGGTGAAACCATACCCGACACATGGGATGTCTGCGGCACCACCGGCTACGACTTCCTCAACGTTGTCAATAAGCTCCAGTGCTGCCGCCGGAACCGGCAGGCATTCGACCGGCTGTACGGCCAACTGACCGGTGTCAGAGTTACATGGCAGGATCTGGTTGCCCGCAAGAAGCGACTGATGATCGACAAGCACCTGGCCGGCAACATTGAAAATCTCGCCCACCTGCTCAAACGCATCTCCGGTCGCAACCGCCACGGCAACGACATCACGCTCTACGGCCTGCGACGGGCGCTCGTCGAAGTCATGACGTACTTCCCGGTCTATCGCACCTACGCCACCCAGAGGCATTTCACTGAAACCGACCGCGCCTATATCACACAAGCCGTCACCCTGGCCCGGAAACACAACCCCGCCCTGTTGTATGAGCTGGACTTCCTCCGACACTTCCTTCTGCTCGACCACAGCGCTATGGCTACAGAACAGGAACGCGAGCAGGCCATCGATTTCCTCCTGCGCTTCCAGCAACTCACCGGCCCGCTGATGGCCAAGGGGGTGGAAGACACCTGCCTGTACATCTATTACAGGCTGCTGTCCCTCAACGAGGTCGGCAGCGACCCCAGTTGCTTCGGAATCTCCCGGGAGACATTCCATAGCTTCAATGAACGACGCCGAGCTACCCACCCCCACAGCCTGAACACCACGGCCACTCATGACACCAAGCGGGGAGAGGATGCCCGATGTCGTCTCAATGTCCTCAGCGAGATTCCCGACGAGTGGGAGAAGCACGTCCGTCTCTGGCGCCGCCTCAACACCGGCCGCAAGGTCGTTCAGGGAGCCAAAGCACCGGATAAGAACGATGAGTATTTCCTCTACCAGACCCTTGTTGCATCCTGGCCGTTCTCTGAAGACGAGTACCCGCAGTTCATCCAGCGGCTGCAACAGTATGCTGTGAAAGCGGTCCGGGAAGCAAAGGTCCACACTGCCTGGATCAAGCCCGATGCCGCCTACGAGCAGGCCTTCACCGGCTTCATTGAACACATCCTCACTCCCGGCGATGGTAACCGCTTTCTGGAATCATTCGTCCCATTCTGGCGAAGCATCGCCTGGTACGGCATGCTCAATTCGCTGAGCCAACTGGTTCTCAAGATCACCAGTCCGGGTGTGCCGGATTTCTACCAGGGATCCGAGTTGTGGGACTTCAGTATGGTTGACCCCGATAACCGACGTCCAATCGCCTATCAGGCGCGGCGCGAGGCCCTCACCAAAATCGACCAGCTCGGGCACCACGACCACGATGCCCTGCTCAAGGAGCTGCGTGACACCATGTACTCCGGACACATCAAGATGTTTGTCACTCAGCGTGGACTGAAACACCGGACAGCGCACCGCGACCTCTATGACTCCGGGGACTACCTGCCGCTGGAAGTCGCCGGTCCGCACGCTGAGCATGCGGTCGCCTTTGCCCGATGCCATCACGACCAGTGGTCCCTGATCCTGACCCCGCGGCTGTTGACCTCGCTTGTGCAGGAAAACCAGTTTCCGCACGGCCGCGCCATCTGGGAGTCAACCTGCGTGCGCCTGCCAGAGCAGGCCCCCCGACAGTGGAACAATGTGTTCACTCACGAACAACCAAACTCCAGCGACGGTGTTCTTGCCGTCGCCGAGCTGCTGACGGACATCCCCGTCTGTATTCTTGAGGGAAGAAACGATGACTAAGCAACGTGCCAGCGGGATCCTCCTGCATGTCTCTTCGCTCCCGTCAGCCTACGGTATCGGTGATCTGGGACACTCGGCCCGCACCTTCATCGAAACCCTCCACGCCGCCGGACAGCGCCTGTGGCAGGTATTGCCCCTGCAGCCGGTCGATGACACTCACCACTTTTCGCCTTACAGCAGCTCCTCGGCCTTTGCCGGCAACCGCTACCTCATCAGCCCCGAGTTACTGGTCGAACACGGTTTCATAGCTGCCGAGGATCTGGCCGCTGCCCCACGATTCCCCGACGACCATGTCGACTATCCCGCTGTCACGAAGTTCAAGCACCAGTTGCTCAGCCGTGCCTGGGAGCGGTATGCTCAACACGGTGATACCGCCGCATTCGAGAGCTTCTGCCACGCGGAAGCCTCATGGCTCGACGATTACGCCCTGTTTGTGGTCGCCAGAGACCAGAATGACCGCAGAAGCTGGATCGAATGGCCTGAACCTCTGCGTGATCGCGATCCGGAGGCACTGAAACGCTTCCATGAGGAACACCGTGACCAGATCGACCGAATCAAGTTCGAGCAGTTCCTCTTCTTCCAGCAATGGGAACTGCTGCGTGCCTTCGCCAACGAACACGACATCCAGATCTTTGGCGATCTGCCCATCTACGTGATCCACGACTCAGCCGATGTCTGGGCCAATCCCGGCATCTTCAAGCTCGACAAAAAGCTCAAGCCAAAGGTGGTTGCGGGTGTCCCGCCGGACTACTTCAGCAAGACCGGCCAGCTCTGGGGAAACCCCGTCTACAACTGGGCGGCGCTCAGGCGCCAGGACTACCGATGGTGGCTGCGTCGGCTGGAGCAGATGTTCAGGCTCTATGACATTGTGCGTATCGACCACTTCCGGGGACTCATCGCCTATTGGGAAGTCCCTGCTCACCACAAGACCGCTGTCGATGGACGCTGGGTGAAGGCTCCGGTCGATGACTTCCTGACGAAAGTACATCGGCAATTCGAGAACCCTCGCGTTGTTGCCGAGGATCTCGGCACCATCACCGATGACGTGGTCAGGGTGATGAAACGATACCGGCTCCCCGGTATGAAGGTTCTGGAGTTTGCCTTCGGCGAAGACAACCCGAAACACAAGTACCTGCCTGAGAACTACGATGAGGATTCGGTCGTCTATACCGGCACACATGACAACAATACTATTGTGGGCTGGTTCAGGAACGAAGTCGACACCGAGCAGAAAGAGCGCATTGAGCGCTATCTTGGCACCGAAGTGTCCGCTGCTGATATCCACTGGCACCTGATCCGCCTGGCGCTTCAATCACGGGCACGGCTGGCGTTGTTTCCGATTCAGGACGTGCTCGGTCTTGACGAGCGCGCGCGCATGAACACCCCCGCCACAACCAAAGATAACTGGTCCTGGCGCCTCACTCCGGAGCAGATGGTACAGATACCGGTGAAGAAACTGGCTGAACTGACGGCTCAATCGCATCGCTGACTACCGGCTCGGCTCACGCCGAACTTCCCAGTGGTGTTCAATTCCTGAGCAATTCTGCCGATCTACGTAGCAAGACCACTAGTTACAAGACTACTACGTAGTGAGACTACTCACCATCTTATGAACGGCTGGATCAGAGAGAGCTATGTCGGACACATCGACACCGGAATCGCCGCCACGCCCGCTTCAGCCGGAAGACGGCGCCTCGAGTCTTCTTGCCGCAAGACCCCCGAGGCTCCTGACTCTTCACCGGCAGCACGATACGAGCATGGCACCGTCCCTCCTGACAACCGGTGACTTCGAGCGCTACATGGCCGTCGTTGCCTCGCGCCTGACCACGACTGCCGATGAGAACCTCGAATCCGAACTACACAAGGTCGTAATCACCGTCGGTAAGCTCATTGCCGATAGCTCGGTCCATCTGTACCTGTTCGATGACACCCAGCAGCAAGTATTGATAACTCACCACTACAGTCACTCGGATGGAGGCATAATCTGGCACGTATCGCAGCCGATCAATGACTTCCCGTGCTCACTCCGCCACCTGCGCTGGTTCGAGAGGGATCATTGCCCTCAGGTCTGTGATGTCCCGAAGCTGCTCGCCGACGAACGCTCCCGGGCGCTGCGCGAATATGATGCCGCCTCAGTGCTGAATATCCCCCTGTGGGCCGGTCCCCGGCAATACGGTGCACTACTGCTGACCCTCACCGACCGCTCGCGAGGCTGGTCCGAAAGTGATGTCACTCTCCTGAAAATCTTCGGTCAGGTCCTGGCCAGTGGTATAGCTCATGCTCACATGAAGCAGACCCTTACCGAGCGCGAACGTCGGTTCCGAGCCATCGTCAACTGCGCCTCCGACTGGGAAGACTGGCTGGATCCTCAGGGCAAAGTGCTCTATATCAACCCCGCTGTCCAGCGGATTACCGGGTACGCAGTGGAGGAATGCCTGTCGATGCCCAATTACCCAGTGCCAATTGTGCACGAGGACGACAGGAAACTGGTCTCGGAACGACTTACGGGGGCCATCGCCGGAAGCTCAGGCAACGACCTCGAATTCAGGATACGCACGAGGGAGGGAAGCATCCGCTGGATCGCCGTGTCATGGCAACCTATTTTCGACGAATCCGGCCAACCACTGGGCACCCGCTCCAGCATGTGTGACATCACGAGACGAAAGACGGCCGAACGCCGCATGAAGACTGCCAATGACGCGCTGCGCAGCCTGATCAACTCCGCGCCGGATTCTGCCGCTCTGGTTGAGAAGGACGGAAGGGTCGTGGCCATCAATCAGACCCTCTGTAATTTCCTCGGCCGGCCCCGAGAACAGATTATCGGCCAATCCGTAGTCAGCTTCCTGCCAAGGAGTATTGCCAATGACCGCTTCAACAAGGGTCTTCAGGTGTTGCATACGGGTCAGCCCGTCAACTACGAAGGCTATATGGCCGGTCGCACCCTTGATGTCCACTTCAAGCCGATCTTCGACGAGGATGGCAAACCACACCAGATCGCTGTCTTCGCACGCGACGTCACTGAAGAGCGACGGGCCAGCCGCGAAATCAATGAAACTCAGGCAAATCTCAAGCAGCGAGTCCGTGAAAGAACCCGAGCGCTTGCCAGCGCCAACAAGGCCCTCAGAGAGGAGCGGCAACTGCTCGAGTCGAAAAATGCTGCCCTTCAGGAGATATTCAAACAGATCGAACAGAGCAAGACCGAGCTCTCGGCACGGATCAGGAAGAACATTGAGCGAGCTGCACTTCCCGTGGTCGAACGCCTGCGCCACCACTCGACTGAGACCGGGACGAAACACCTGGCCCTGCTCATGGAAATCCTCACCGACATCGCTTCGCCTCTGGTCGACAGTCTCGATGCCGCTACGGATAGACTGACCCCGCGCGAAGTCGAAATCTGCACTATGGTTCGAAACGGGTTCTCCTGCAAACAGATAGCTGAATCACTCGGCGTTTCCGTCCAGACCATTTTGAAACAGCGTGCCAGAATCCGTCGCAAACTCGGCCTGGCACACCAGAAGACCAATCTCACTTCCTATCTTACCGCGCTGGAACGCAAGCGCTTAGCAAGGCGCTCCGGCCGATAGATGTGCACTCCGCGTCCTGACTCTATACCCCTTCGCGTACCATATCAGGGCTATATCATACCCTCTGGCAAATAACCCTTTGCTGATCGAAACACTGAAGAAAGGAATACTATCACGTGTCGGTAGCATCTGAGTGCCCTGACACACTCGGGTCGTCGCCAGCAACGCCCCTGACCTTCAGATCCGGAACCGACGCGAAAACAGATCACGTTCGCCGATAATCGGAGGGTTTGCACCATGTCACGTTCACGTATCTATTTCCCGGCGCTGGCAACACTGCTTCTGATCTTCCTCGCACACAGTGCCTATGGCGCCACTTCGCCCAACATCGACCTTGACTGGTACGGCTATGTCAAGCTCGATGCCGCCTATGACCAGAATCTCACCAGTCACGGCAACTTCGCCATGTGGGTGCAGCCGCAGTCACAGGATGCCGACGATGAGCAGTTCAACATGACCCACAAACAGACACGTTTCGGCGTGGCCTTGTCCGGCAAGGGTTATGAAAACGTGAAGCTCGGCGGAAACATCGAATTCGATTTCTACGGCAGCGGGGGCGCTGAAAACAAAGCTGCTTTGCTGCTTCGCCATGCCTACCTGTCGGTCGGGTTCGGCAACTGGCAGTTGGTGGCCGGGCAGTACTGGGATCTGATCTCACCCCTGAATCCGTCCACCCTGAACTATCCCGTTCTCTGGGGATGCGGCAATATCGGGTATCGACGGCCACAGGTGCGACTGACCTACAATGCGCCGGCAGGCGATAAGACCAAAGTCACTGTGGCGACCGGTTTCTTCCGTACCATCGGGGATGACCTCACTCCCACGTTTGCCCTGGCCACCGAAGTCGCCGACGGCTCCGATGACGGAACGGATGCTGGTGTACCGACGGTGCAGGGCCTCTTCGAGGTCCAGCACCAGCTCGCTGCCGGTACCAAGCTGCGCGCGGGCGTATCGGGCATGTGGGGCAAGCTGAAAGCCGAAGGCACACTCGGCAGCAACGAGACCTACGAAACACAGGGCGTGGTCGGCCATTTCTCTCTCTCGTTCCCGTCGGGATTCGGGTTCCTCGGTGAGTACTACTCGGGAGCCAACCTCGAGGGATACTTCGGAGGCATCGCCAACAAGAACACCATCAATGGTGTCAACACCTCTGGCGGCTGGGTATCGGCCTGGTTCAAGCCGCACCCCAAAGTGGCCCTGGCCACCGGATTCGGTTTCGATGATCCCGATGAAGCCGACCTGCCTGACGGAAGTCGCATCCACAATCAGTGCGTCTTCGGCAACATCACCTACTCGCCGGTTTCGCTGTTTAAGGTCGGGTTCGAGGTCTCTCAGTGGGAAACGGAGTACCAGGGTGGTCAGACCGCCAGTGCCCTGCGTGCCCAGACCTCATTCATACTGAATTTCTAACGTGGTGAATCTCGGAATGCAGACAACAAATCATTCGAGGAGGGAGAAAATGAGAATCCTCAAAGCTCTGACCATTATCGCCTGCGTCCTTGCGGTGGCGTCGCTGGCCCTGGCCGCTCCTGCCGTGAAGATCGGACTCAACTACCCCAAGACCGGCCCCTATAACGTACAAGGCCTGGACCAGTTCCGTGCCGCCCAAATGGCGGTTGACGAGATCAACGCCGCCGGCGGCATCATGGGACACCCCGTCGAAATCGTCTGGCGCGACTCGCAGTCAAAGCCCGATGTGTCCAGGGCCAACGTTACCGAGATGATTGACAAGGAAGGCTGCAGGATGATCTTCGGCGGCTCTTCCAGCGGCGTCGCGGTTGCTGTCGGCGAGCTGTGTCAGCAGAAAGCGGTACCCTTCTTCGGCACCCTGACCTACTCGACGGCTACCACCGGTACCAACGGACACCGTTATGTCTTCCGCGAATGCTACGACAGCTACATGGCCTCGCAGGTTCTTGCCGACTATCTCAACAAGAACTTCGCAGGCAAGAAGTACATGTACATCACCTCCGATTACACCTGGGGCTGGACTACCGAGTCGTCCCTGCGCGCCGCTACCAACACTATCGACGACAATGTCCACAAAGGCGTCAAGACACCTCTGGGCACGACCGACTACAACAAGCAGCTTGCTCTGGCCAAGATGGTCAAGCCTGACGTGCTGGTTCTGGTCCTGTTCGGTGAAGACATGGTGAATGCCGTTCGCCAGGCAACCACCATGGGCCTGAAGAGCACGTGCCAGATCGTCGTTCCCAATATCACTCTCGGTATGGCTGAGGGTGGCGGTCCGAAGGTCATGGAAGGCGTTGTCGGCGCGCTGCCCTGGTGCTGGCAGGTACCGTACAAGTTCCGCTACGATCGGGGCAAGAAGTTCGTCGAGGACTATGCCGCGAAGCACAATCGCTACCCCTCGACCTCCGGCGCCTCCGCCTATACCATCGTGTATGAGTACAAGAACGCCGTCGAAAGAGCCGGCTCCTTCGATTCGCCGAAGGTAGTTGCGGCCCTTGAAAACCACTCATACACCTTCCTTAAGGACAAGCAGACGTGGCGCGATTTCGACCACCAGTCTGTCCAGACCGTTTTCGCCGTGCAGTGCAAGCCGCAGGCTGAAGTCATGAAAGACAAGTTCCAGCTCGACTATTTCGACATCCTGTACAGCATGCCCGGCGAGAAGGCCGCCATCAGCAAGGCCGACTGGCAGGCAGCGCGCGTGCAGGCCAATCTGCCGATTAGTCTGGAGCCGTTAGACGAAATGGCTGCGAAGTAAATCCCCCTAATCATGCACTCGACAACCGGCAGATCCGCTGTGTCCGGATCTGCCGGTTGACACCAGTCGCGTGCTGAAGCCGCCGCTATGATGGCCGCAATGAAAGGAAAGGTGAAGCGAGACATGATCACCTGGAATATAAGAAACCAGATCCTTGGCGCAGGAATCACGAGTCTGCTGGTGATAGTGGGGGTGATCGTATACTTCTATAGTTTCACAAAAGGGGAGTTCACCAACAGCAGCGAGAATCTGATTGCGCTAACCAACCAGCAATATGCTGACGAACTGAGCCGGGTGTTCGCCAACCAGCAGTCAACGTTTGCCGACTGGTCGAGGGAGGATGTGTTCGGGCTTGCCATCGAGTTCAATACCACCACTGAATTGGGCGAGCAATTCGCCCAGTGGACAGCCGGACACGAGCTGTTCTGCCTGTTGACACTGGTCGACAACACTGGCAATGTGGTTGAGGCCCATGCCACCGGGAGTCGCGGATCGTCTGCGAGCCTCGTCGGTAACCGCCTCGCCGATTTTGATCGCCTCGGGCAGTCGCAAAGCCCCTCAGTTACCTATCTTCGCTCCGACGTACTCAGTCAACTCGGCATGCCACACAACCAGACCTGGGCATTCTGCTACCCATCACGCAACTCAAGTGGGCAGGTCAACGGTGCCTTCGTGGCTTACAGCAACTGGGAGCCGGTTTCCTCCGTTCTGACAAGCGCCACAGAGGCCGCCAAACGGCACGGCTACGAGAACACGACAGCCGTGTTTGCCTCCGACGATGCCTCTACGAGGACGATTGTGACTGATCGAGCCACAAGTCTGGACAACGCTGATTTCTCACGCCTGTCGGTTCGCGCTGGTGGTGGTGTGGCGTTGCTGGATCTGACTCTTGGTTCGTGCTTTGTCGGGAGCAGTCCTGTCAGCGTCCCCTCCTTCGATGACAGCAGGCGCTCTGCCTCTGGGTTTGGACTGTTTCTGATTGTACCCGAAGACGCCGTCATGGCAGGTCTGAACCGCCAGCTTGTCTGGATTCTCGTGATCGGGCTTCTCGGTACGCTCGTGGTTCTCGCCATCAGTTACTGGGTGGCCCAGCGGATTTCCCGCCGGATCAACCGCGTCGGACAACTGGCTGAGGCGATGGCCGCAGGTGACATTGACCATACAGTCGATGTATCAGGCAATGACGAGGTGGGTAAACTGGCCGGCAATTTCACGCAACTGAGTGACTACTTGCGGGAGTTGGCCGTTAATGCCAAGCGGATTGCCGAGCGCGATCTGACGATCGCCATCGAACCCCGATCGGACAAGGATGTGCTTGGCCACTCGTTCGCCACGATGGCGTCGAATCTGCGCACTATCGTCAATCAACTGGCCGACAGCGCCTCGAAGCTGGTCGAGGCAGCAGCGCTGATCAGTACCTCGTCTGAGGATATCTCAAAGGGTGTGGCGGATCAGTCGACTCAGGTAACCCAGGTCTCCTCGGCCATTGAGCAGATGACGGTGACAATACACGAGTCGGCGCGCAACGCCAACGATGCCAGCGATGCCTCCAAAACAGCATCAGAGACAGCAACGGCCGGCGGCAATATTGTCACCGACACTATCTCCGGCATGCAGCGCATCGCCGACGTTGTCCGGCAATCATCCAGGTCCATAGCGGACCTGGCCCGCTCAGCCGACCAGATCGGCGAGATCAGCAGCGTGATTGATGATATTGCCGATCAGACCAACCTGCTGGCTTTGAATGCCGCGATTGAGGCTGCTCGTGCCGGAGAACAGGGTCGCGGCTTTGCCGTTGTGGCCGATGAGGTACGCAAACTGGCTGAGCGTACCGGCCAGGCTACCGGCCAGATCAGTGCCATGATCAAGGAGATACAGCAGCAGACCGAGGGCGCCGTGCACTCGATGGAGGCCGGTGTACAGGAGGTCGACAAGGGCCGCGAGCTCGTGGATAAAGCAGGCAACAGCCTGTCCGAAATCGAGCAGAAGTCGCAGCACGTGCTTCAGATGATCCAGCAGATCGCCACCGCCTCAGAGGAGCAGTCGGCCGCCGCAAACGAGGTCTCCAACAGCATCGAGCAAATCTCGAAGGTGACCGAATCCACCGCCACGGGAGCGCGACAGTCAGCCGATGCCGCCGCGGAGCTCAATCAGCAGGCGGAAGAACTGAACACAATCGTAGCAGACTTCAAAAGGTAGTCCTTCGCGGCAAGGTGCCGCACTCATACCGCACGGTGCCGGCGCATCGTGCGCAAGAGCCCCTGACCGATGTTGGGCAGCAGAACTGACATGCTTCAGCTTCTGCTGCCCACATCTGTCTTTCTCACCCGAACGGTCTCTGTGAAAACTCCGACCGCACGGCGAACGCCGCATTGAGCACTAACAGGCTATTGAAAAACTGTTCTCGGCCCGTTCGTGAAAAATGACGACGTGCCGGGAAGCCCTCCAGCCGACGATCTTGGCACGGACTACCTTGGGCCCCCCCGAAATATGTGATTGGCGGGCCGATTTGAGAGTCTTTCAACAGCCTCCTGAGCCTTACCGATCTAATGACCTGAGCTTCGCGTTTTGAGTGCCGGTGGCTCAATCACCACCGACCAGGGACGATTCGATCCATTTTTTTATTTTGTCATACGCGCAGTGGCTGTTATCATTCAGGTGGACCCCCACCAACGCCTCAACCATTTATTAATGTCAGGAGTCGCCATGAGAAAGCTGCTTGCTCTTATGCTGGCCAGCGCGGCGCTGTTGCTCGTCTTCGGCTGTAGCCAGTCTCCGCCGACTGAGCCGACCGCCACTGTCGACCATTCCATTGCCTTGGTGCAACGCCCTGAGTTCATTGAGACCAGGCCACCCGAGGTAGTTGAAAGCTTCACAATGTATGCCTCTCAGGTGCCGGCAGGTGTCTTGTACAAGAAGCCACCCCCGCCACCACCGGATGACACCACTACCGGTGACCCAAACCCGAATCCGCCCCATAAGTACGCCTACATCGTCGGCATCTCGGACTATGAGGGCACAGCAAATGACCTGCAGTATTGCGACGATGATGCCCTGGCGATGAAGTCATGGCTCCAGGGGGAGGGTTTTACGTGTCGCATGGATATCGATATGCAGGCCACAGCCGCGAACATCACTGCCGGACTGCAGTGGCTGATCGCCAATGCTGATCCCGGCGACGAGATTGCGTTCTGTTACTCAGGGCATGGCGGCCGCTCAACCGCAGGCTCGGCGATCATTTCCGCCGATCTGTACTATGTGACGCACGGCTATGTGATGTCGTACTTCAATGCTGTCGACTGTACCAAGAAGCTGGCAACGCTCGATGCCTGCGTGATTGGCGATTTCCATCTTGACGTGGTAGACGGCACCTTTATGGCCACGGCCTCCAATCGCAGGAATTCCTACGATGCTCCCGATCTGGGACACGGTGCCTGGACGTACTACTGGCTCGACGGTGTCGAGGATATGGGACTGGTCTATGCCGAGGATGCGGCCCCGTATGCCGAAAGTGGCATGGCCGCATGGGCCGCTCAGTATCGTCTGAAGGTCGACCCGAAACACACAGACAAGTATACCGGCGAGATGGATATGTAGTTCAGTCGCCTTGGTGATTGTTCGTACGAGCAGGAACGGCCCGCTGGATTCAGCGGGCCGTTGTGCTTGTGCTCTGTCGACAGGGTCGATCAGGTTGAGCAGTAAAACTCCACATCGTGGTTGATCGTACCAAGAGCCATGCTCACTGTCAGACCGCCGCCGAATGCCGACCACAAGAAACGCCGCCCCTTTTGCATCTTGTCCGCGTTGAGCGCCAGGGCCAGCGGAATCGTAGCCGACGTAGTGTTGCCAAAATACCCGCCGGCATCAAGAACCTCACCCCGAAAGCCCTTTTTCTGCCACTGACTGATGATCCCTTGATTCAAAACCAGATTGGCCTCATGCAGGCTCACCAGATCGACGCTCTCCATCGCCCAGCCCGCCTTCGCCAAAGCAGCATCGGCTCCCGGCCCGCCAACCAGCGGAACAATCAGCTCCTTGACCATAGCGCCATCCATCCTCAGCTTGGCCTGATAGGTCGTGATATCCTGAGCCGACTCGATCGGGTTTTTGGAACCTCCTTTGGGCGTGACGATAATACTCGCGTCGCGGCCGCTGGCCCAGCTCCAGAACTGATTCGGATGAAACCAGTCTTCCTCGGGCGGCACGGCTGTGACCCACGCGGCTGTGCCGGCATCGCCCAGCACCGTGGCAAATGCCCGATCGCGCCAGTTGATCGTGTCACTCATCTTGTCAGCGCCGATCACCAAAAGACTTCTAACCGTACCCGAGGAAATCAGTAAGTAAGCCTGGTGCAGACACGCTACCCAGGTACTGCACGCCAGCGATGAATCGATACAGAAGAACTCCCGTGGGCGATCTCCGTCGAAAGGTTGTATGCCCAGGCGATCCTGAAGCAGCGCTGAGTCCGGGGGACTGTTAAGATAGGAAGGGGTAACAGTCCCAAACACAATCCCATCGAGATCGCCCGCCTTCAGATTCTGCGAGTTCATCAGCATGAGGGCCGCCCGGGCGGCAAGGTCGATAGTGCCTTCGCCATCGGGCGCGAAACGCCGTTCCTTGAACCCGATAAACCGCTGTATCCAGCGATCACTGGTGGCATACAGCTTGCGCTCCCGGCTGTCAAGCTCACCTGTACCGTTTTCGCGACGTTCCGCATTAACGCGGATTCGTTCGAGCCGAAGGCGGGCGGCTATTCGCTTGTTGGATATCCGGTACGAAGGGGCATAGGCGGCGACGGCCGCAACACGCATTCCAAAAGGGGGACGAAGATTCATAGATTGATACAGTCTTCCTTCAAGGCAGCTAAGGTCAACGGGGCAGAGACGTCCGATTTACTGACGTTCTATGGCTTCCACATGGCGGTTGTTACTTCCACTGGGGTCCAATATACCAAAATTCCCGCCGGTGCGCATCTGTCGAAGTGACAATTCTCATGCGCTGCCGGACTCAGCTTCGCGATCGGCTCTGAATGAACCCCGCCTCGCGAACGGTTCTCAATATGGTACGAAGGAACTCAGAATGCAATGGAGAATTGCTCAAGGCAGTAATGAGGTATCAGCGCGCCTTCACGAGCGCCGAGCCGTCAGTGCAAACAGCACCAGCGACACCATCAGCCCCGGAAATATCGGCTCGATACCCCACCAGTATGTTCCGTCCGCTGTCACATACTGCGAAAGATACCACATCAGCGACAGCCCTCCGCACAGCACTATCGACAGCAGCGCCACACCGGCGGGCAGCCGCCGCCGGCCCACAAATCCGAAAAATACGGGTACCAGCAATGCCGGTGTGCCGATTGACCCGAAAGCATGCCAGATATCCACCGCCGAGCGGAAAAATATGGCCAACACGACCGCCAGCATGACCGAAATGACCAGCCCAAACCGCGTGTAGACCGTTACCTCCCGTTCGCTTACTCCGAATCCCCGCTGCATGATGTCATTGCCAAAGGTGCTCGCCGCCAGAAATGAGTACGAATCAACCGTCGACATGACCGTCGCCAGCAACGCCAGCGCGAACAGCCCCAGCAACCCCGGCGGAAGCACCGCCACCGCCAATGCCGGATATGATGCCACCGGGTCGGCCAGTTCCGGAAGTAGCGCCCGGGCATACAGACCGCACACAGTAGTCAGGAAATCGAACACGAACCAGAAAACGATCGAGACCAGTATCCCCGTGCGGGCCACTTTCGCCGATCGCGCCGCATAGCAACGTTGGTAAAACGCCGGCTCAACCAAAGTCGCCAGCGCGATAATATACCACAACGCGATATACCACCCGGAATTGCCACCGTGCCAGGTCAAGTGCTCTGTCGGAAGGTTCTCGACAAGGAAGCCCGGACCGCCATACTCGGTCACAACCATCACCAGGAGCACCCCGAACCCGACAAACATCAACACAAACTGGAACAGATCGGTTCGCACAACCGATCGAAAACCTCCCAGATACACGTAGATCACAGAGAACAGTGTTCCCAGCAGCACCCCCTGCCAGAAGGGCCATCCGAACAGGAACTGACACAACACGCCCAGAATCAGCACGTATGCTGCCGGAACGGTCATCAGATAGACCACCACTGCCCCCGCAAGGGCCGTCCGATTGTCATACGCCTGCGCCAACCGGTCCGGAATTGTCAGAAGTTCGCTTTGGCGCGCCTTCCTCGCAAGGAACACCGCGAACAGCAACGCCGCCAGATAGTACGGCACTCCGAACACCAGCCAGTTGGATATCCCGTAACGGAAGCTGAATTCACCCACACCCAGAATCCCCCCATACCACGTCGACACCAACGAGGCCACGAACGCCGGCAAGGTGAGCGTACGACCGCCCAGAATCATGTCACTGGCACTGCTGCTGTTGCTCAGGCGACGAGTCAGCCCCAACAACAGCAACAGCACCAGGTAGACGCCAACTATCAGGTAGTCAACGACGTGCACCCAGATTCGCTTTCTGCTTCACTTCGCCGGTCAGAACAGGGTCAGCCGAACCTCGGTCCAGAACGAACGCTCCGCCGCCACATAGTACTCCGCCTCACCCGTGATCAATGGCGGACCGTTCTCCCGGGCATAGGCAACATTCCACCCATAACCGGAGGTTTCATACTTCCTGTCAAACAGGTTGTCTACAGTGGCAGCGATGCTCAAATCGCCCAGTCCGGCAAACCCCTGCAGCGTGTAGCCCGCCGACACCGATACCACTGCATACTGGTCGATGGCCAGCGAGTCCAGATTCAACAACTCCATGTACTGCTTCCCGACTCCCTGCACCCGCAGCGTTCCGCGCCATCCCCGCCACCGGTAATCCGCTACCAGGTTGGCCAGATAGTCGGGGAAGGCCGGCCCTGTCTTGTCCTCCATACGGATTACCTGCTGATCGACCACACTCCAGGCTTCATCGTACACATCCAGCGTGTCGATGAAGTCCTTGATCCGGTAGCGATTGAGCGCCAAATTGCCGCTGAGAGTCAGACCGCTGGTCACATTAGCTTTGCCCGACAACTCCAGCCCGATCCGGTATGACCCCTCCGCGTTGACAGTAGCCGGTATCCCGGTGGAGGGGTTCACCCCTCCGAGAGGAATGATTTCATCGGTGAAATCCATCCAGTAGGCATTCACGGAAAGCGTGTAGCGCGGTGTCTGATAACTCGCGCCCAACTCAAGGTTGTAGACCCGCTCGGCCCGAAACGTGGGATCGCCGAACACCCACCGAGTCGAGTCCAGGGACACCGACTCAATCTCCAGCGAAGGTACCCCGCCCGGTGTCGTGGGATCGTAAATCGACAGGTCGGTCGGCGGCCGCGAAGCAACCGCGAAGTTGGCATACACGTTCGCCCGTGCCCTTCCCGGTTCGTCCTTGAGCAGGTAGTTCACACCCAACCGCGGCGACAGGAAATTCCAGCTAACCCGGTAGTCATAGCCCACAAATGCTCCCAATGGCACCTGGTCGAAGTCGTACGTCTGGTGCTTGAACTGCAGGGTCGCCTGGATATTCAGCCTGTCAGCCAGACGATAGTGCTCCTGCGTATACACACTGGCAACCCGTTTCTTGCCGAAGTATTTGTAGTACGTGTGTCCCGGCCTCAATGCGGCATCGACCCCTTCCGCCCACACCACCTGACCGTCGTGATCGGACTCAAAAAAGTAAAACGAACCACCCACACTATGCCTCCCGCGATCATGCTCCACATCCAGCCGCGGGTTCCATCCTGCCTGGTACTTGTCGACCGACTGCCGACGCACAATCCGACCATTTGCAGCCCCACCGGTCAGCGAGGTGTCGATGTTGTAGTCCGCGTACGCGGCCCCCTCGACATTCTGCTCGAACCAGCCCTGACCCTTGATGAGGAACAACGTGTTGGCCAGCGTACTGCGCTCACTCAATCGATATCGATTGTGCAGGTGGTAATGGGGCTGATTGAAATTGTCTGTCTCGTCCTCATAGGTCTGAGGGTTGAACCGACGATCCTCCGCCAGTATGCTGCGCGGCACACCCAGATAGCTCAGGTGCAGACGCGCCGGCCCTCCGAACAGGTGCAGCTCGGTCGTCATGTTCGGATCGAGCCGCGCGAGTGACAGGTAGTACGCCCAGGCCTCGGTCCAGCTTCCCTTGCGGTATCCGTCGCTGGCCGTCTTGGAGAACCTCCCGGAAAACGCCCAGCGACCATCGATCAGCCCCGACGCATACTCCACTGTCTGGCGCAGCGTCCGACCGACCGACCGACCGTCGTGGAAGTACTCGCCATAGCCGCTGGACAATTCCGCCTGACGGCCCAGCTCCAGCGTGTTGGTCACGACATTGATAGCCCCCCCGAACGAGGCGTGGCCATACAGCGTGTTCCCCACCCCTCGCTGCACCTGGACATCGGTGACGCTCGAGGTGAAATCCGGCAGGTCGACCCAGTAGGTGTACTGGTCCTCCGGGTCATTCAGCGGCACGCCATTGATGTAACTGGCGATCCGCTTGTCGTCGAACCCGCGAATCTTCATGTACGTATACCCCAGGTTGCCCCCGCCATCACTGAAAGCGTGAAGATTCGGAGTCGTGTTCAACAGCAGCGGCAGATCTCCGACCGTGTAGTCACGCTGAATCTCAGCCCTGCTGACATTCTCGAACGACATTGCCGACATCCCGCGCTCGGCTCGATGGGCCTGGACAACAATCGGCTCCCCCTCATAGTACATGCGCGCCAGCCGTACCGTGTCCGGCACCTGCCCGATCACAAACTGCCGCGAATGGTAACCGACTGAACTGAAAGTCACGCGGGTCACCCCCTCAGGATATGCCAGTGTGAACCGACCGGCCGTATCCGATATAGCGCCCACCGATGGTTCATTGGTGACCAGCGATACCCCCGCCAGGGGCTCACCGTCGTTGCTCACGACCACCCCCGTAGCCATCGCCGCCAGGCAGCCGGGAGCTGAAAGACTAAACAGAAGTAAGATGGTGAAAACGTGTTTCATGACAGTAACCTCGCATTAAACATGAACCGTTTACGCAAGATTCCGTCCTGAACGATAGGAATGCCCAAAAACGGGCTGGGAAATGCGAACTGGCATCTCCGTTTCCCTACGCCGGCATTACCCGGATCAGGTAGGGGGGTATGATCTCAGGCGGTTGGTTACGCCACCCCCAACGGAATTGCTCCTTGTATGTTTCTTCGATGTCGATTATAGCCCAGACCTGGCCATTGGTCAAGCCAATTCGCTCACCGCCCTGCCTCCGGCCGAGTAGGCAGCCAGGCCGATCCAACACACCCCCGTTCCGGCCAGGAACACCGATACCGTAAAGGAGTTTGCGGCAGTCTCATGTCCTGCAAAGCCCGTCTTTGGCGGTCAGCTCCGCCGCCGTCGCGCTTTCTCATCCATTCGTAAATATCCGCTAATCCATTCCTAACACAAAACCCTTTCCTACTGGTCAAGATGAGTGGGGAGATGTCCATACAATGCCGAATGCGGCCATCCGGCGGTCGTATTGTCGGCTTTTCTTGTCTTTCTTCTCAAGCCGGCCAGGGCACGATCACACAGGCCAACACCACCGACCCCAACTCATCATACTATTACTATCAGGCATTTCTCAACAGATTGATACACAGGCCTAATAGAGGCCTAACAATTCGAGGACAGTCTTGAGGCTCGCTTACGCCCACCACCAGCCGGGTGTGGCGAGTGGATGACATGGAACCGCTGAACTTTTTGGGAAGAACGAGGTAAAGCGATGAATCGCAACTCAAAAGGGAAGATGAATCCCGACGTTTCACGGAAGAAACACCGATCGACAGTCAACTCAGGTCTGGTAATCCTTGTCCTGCTGGCCCTGTCTGCTCTGTCAATCAATGCTGTAGCCGCCGAAGATGGCCGGATCACCGGCACCGTGCTGAATCAGGAAACCGGCGAACCCATCATTGGCGCCACCGTCATGATTCAGGGTACGCAACTCGGGTCAATGACCGACCTCGATGGCAATTACTCCATTAAGAGAGTCCCCTACGGTACCTACACGTTGATGATCTCCTCCGTCGGCTACCAGAGGATGGAAGTCACCCAGGTGGTCGTCGACACCAAGACTGCTCTCAGGCTCGATTTCGCCATCTCAAGGGAAGACGTGCAACTGGACAAGGTCACCGTCTCCGCCAGACGTGTCGAAAACACGCAAGCCGTCATGCTCAAACACCGCCAGGCCTCTACCTCTGTCTCCGATGCCATTAGCGCTGAAGAGATCAGCCGCTCCGGATCAGGTGATGCCGCCGAGGCCATGACCAAAGTCACCGGTGTCTCGGTGATCGGGGGCAAGGATCTGGTCATCAGAGGTATGGGCGATCGCTACACTACTACCAATCTCAATGGCTCCACACTCCCCAGCCCCGATCCGGACCGCCAGTCAACACCCATGGACCTCGTGCCGGCGGGCCTGCTCGACAACATCGTGGTGGAGAAGTCCTTCACACCCGACAAACCCGGCAACTTCGCCGGCGGATCGGTCAACCTGACCACCAAGGATTACCCCGAGCAACGCACTCTCAAAGTGTCATCCTCGTTTGGCCGCAACAATGTCACCACCGGCGAGACGATTAAGACCCACGACCCGTCGTCAAAAGACTGGCTCGGGTATGACTCCGGCAAGAGATCCATACCCGGAATAGTTCTGGATAACCCCGAACTGCAAGCCATGACGCCGAATGCCTTCACCCTGAACTACGACAGCACCAACGAGCTGCTGAGTAACTACATACCGATGACCTGGGATGAGTTCTCGGATTTGACAGCATACATGGACCAGTCTTCACGGGCATGGAATCCCGAAATGCGGGTCAGCGAGCGAACTGCTCCCGCAAACCAAAGTCACTCTGTCGCGTTCGGAGACAACATCCCCCTGTTCGATCGCCCCCTGGGAGTAGTTGCTACCTACTCCTACAGCAAGAAATACTCCAGCTCAAATGGTGCATCGAATCTCTACCGCCGCGTCTCGGACATCGAATCACTGGGCTCGTGGTACACCTACAGCGACAGCGGCGGGACAGAAGATGTGCTGTGGGGCTCGCTGATCTCTCTCAATTACGGTGTCGCCAGAAACCACAAGCTCGGATTCAGCTTCGTCCACAATCAGAACGGTACCTCGGACAGCCGCTTCCTCTATGGGCCAAACCAGGAGCACGGACAGGGCGATAACATCATCAACCACGCCCTGCAGTACACTGAGCGACACATCAGCACCACCCAGTTTTCAGGCGATCATGTCCTCTCAAAAGGCGGTCTGCGTCTTGACTGGAGTTTCTCCTACGCAACCACCGCTCAGAAACAACCGGATACCCGCTACATCACTGTGGTCGACAAAGGCAACCTCCAGGAGATTCTGTTGAACCTCTTCAACGGACCGCGAAGATTGCATCGCGAACTCGACGAGAACAACCGCGAGTACAAGGTCAATCTCACCATGCCTGTCGGACCGCGAAGCAAAATCAAGTTCGGCGCCGCCCATCTGAACACCAATCGTTACTACCGCGAACGTGAGTTCCGCTACGCCAACACATCGGCCTTCAAACGATATAATGGGGACATCGACGCCTATACCCACTCCATGGGGCTTGATTCCCTCAGCCGTCGCCAGCTACCGAATGGCACCGTCAAGTACGCTGCTACCTACTTCAATTTCATCACCGAAGTAGAAAACCACCTCAATCAGTATATCGGCAGGAGCGACATCACCGGTGTCTACGGGATGCTGGAAACCCCGATCATCGGCAACTTCTTCTTCGTCGGCGGTGCCCGCCTCGAGGCTACCGACATGTACACTCTTACGGACACCATCCCGTCAATCCTGAAGTTCGGTGAGGGCGTGATTCATGAGCGCGACTGGCTCCCGTCAGCCAATGTTATCTGGCGTACCTCCGATGCCATGAACATCCGCCTCTCGTACGGACGCACCGTAGCTCGCCCAACCCTCAAGGAAATGACGCCGACCGCCTTCCAGACCTATGGCTCCAGCATCTATGAAATCGGATCCGACAGCCTTCGCATGTCGAAAATCTCCAACTGGGACCTGCGCTGGGAGTGGTTCGTCCGACCGGGAGAAATCCTTGCCTTCACCGCCTTCCACAAGAGTATCAGCGACCCCATCGGTTACACGTCCATCGGTTCCAATGGCAATGTACTGGCGGTGAACTCCGCCGAGGCCACCGTATACGGTATCGAGATTGAAGCCCGTCACCGCCTTGACGTCATCCACAATACGTTCCGCAACTGCTGGTTTGGCGGCAACTTCACTCTGGCCAGCTCCGATGTAGACAAGTCTCCTCAGGAAATGATACAAATCGAGAACGCCGACCTTCCGCACAAGGTCGATGACCGCCCGCTCTGGGGGCAGTCTGACTATATTGTTAACTTCGATATCAGCTACGAAAACTGGCGCACCGGCACCGCCCTCGGACTCTTTGCCAACACTTTCAGCGACCGCCTGCGGATCTCCAGCTCCGGACGCACCCCTGACGTATACGAGGAATCACGCTGGCAGCTGGACTTCGTCGCCTCCCAGAAGATCTTCGGACCGAGCCTCAAGTTCTCCATCAAAAACCTCCTCAACGAGGACTACCGCCTTGTCTACAAAGACTACTTCTACCACAAGGACGGCAAGGTCATGGAAGTCTACCAGGAGTACAAACGAGGCGTGACCTGGTCGCTCGGCTTAAGCTTTGATGTGTTCTAACAAGTACTGCCAAAACACGGAATGGAAACTTTCATTGGAGCGTGTGCATATACCAGGGCCAGCATCATTCGAGAGCCACGATGACTGATGCGGCCACAGCAGGCCCTCAGAAAGAGCGTCTGAGTTGTCAGGACAGAAAAGGAATCCGCAAACAAACGGAGGAAGGAGGTAATCCTGCACATCACCCGTTGTAACACTTTTGGCGATTGACCGAAGAAGAAGAGAATCGCAGAAGAAAAGAAGAAGAAGAGAAGTGCGACCAATCTGTGGTCGCAGACTGTGAACGCTAACGAAAATTCGTATCGAGACAAGGAGGCACACTCGTGTTTCGTAAATTCGCGATTGCACTATTCGTCCTTTGCCTGCCGATGATCGCTTTCGGCCAGGTATCCGACGATGGCAAGCCCGTTAAGGTATTCACCGACGCCGACATTATCCCCGGTCAGACATACAATATGAAGTCGGATACGGTGTACAACCTGCAGGGTTTTGTCTTTGTTGAGGACGGCGCTGTCCTCAATATTGAAGCCGGCACCATCCTCAAAGGTAACGAAGGTTCCGGCGCTGCTGCTACGGCTCTCATCATTGCCCGCGGCGGCAAGATCAACGCTCTGGGTACGGCTACCGAGCCTGTTGTCATGACGAGCATTATCGATGACCTCGACGATCCGTTTGACATTCCGTTCGACGATGCCCAGGGCAAGTGGGGCGGCCTGATCGTTCTGGGTAATGCTCCGATCAACACCACGACCGGCGTGGGCCAGATCGAAGGTATTCCGGAGACGGAAACCCGCGGCGCCTACGGTGGTAGTGATCCCGAGGACAACTCGGGTATCATCCGCTACGTGTCGATCCGCCACGGTGGTTCCGAGATCGGTGCAGCCAACGAGATCAACGGTCTGACGATGGGCGGTGTTGGTCGTGGCACCGAGATCAGCCATGTCGAAGTCATCTTCAACCTTGACGATGGTTTCGAGTGGTTCGGCGGTACGGTCGATTGTAATCACTTGGTTGCCGCCTTCTGTGGTGACGACTCGTTCGACTACGACGAGGGTTGGTGCGGGACCGGCCAGTTCTGGTTCACCATCATGGCCGAGGATGACGGTGACAGCGCCGGTGAGCACGATGGCGGCACCACGCCTGAGGACGGTGTGCAGTTTGCTCTGCCGCTGATCTCCAACGTGACCTTTTTCGGTCGCGGCATGGACAACGGTGGCCAGCGTGCGTTCAACATCCGTGACAACGCTGGCGGCGCTTACCTGAACTCGATCTTCTATGATCACGGTCAGGGCGGCGACACCATCCGGGCCGGTATCACGATTGAGAACAACGACGGCCAGCCGACCGATTCCCGCGACCGTCTGCTCGAAGGCAACATCATATTCAAGAACAACCTGTGGTTTGCCTTTGGCCCGACTGATGGTGGCGCGGAACGCCTCTTCGACTACACTGATGGTGCTGTCTATGTTAATGACACCATCGCCTACAACCGCATCTTCGGTAACGGCAACGATCAGTGGCACGATGTTGCCATCGCCGCCATCGACCGCTCGCCGAATGCCGGTTTGTTCCCGATTCCGTGCGATGTTCCGGGCAGCTGGAACTGGATCAACCCCAACGCCGAGAACTACCCCGTTCCGGTGGTGGGCTATCCCAATGCCCTGAACGGCATCAACCATGCCACGATGACCACTGTCGACTTCCCGGGCGCCTTCGATCCGACTATCACGGATAAGGCCGACCTGTGGGTGGCCGGCTGGACCGCTCTGGACCAGTATGGTTATCTGGCTCCGACCGCGGATTGCGGCGGCCCGGTTGACTGCCTCAAGCGCGGTGACATGAACTGCGATGGCAATGTCAACGTGTCCGACATGACCTACCTGATCGCCTTCCTGTTCAGCGGCGGTCCTGCTCCGTGCTACGCCAAGCATGGTGATGTGAATGGTGACGGTAACACCAACGTATCGGATATGACCTACCTGATCGCCTTCCTGTTCAGCGGTGGTCCTGCTCCGGTACCGTGCAACTAACCGACAGGTGATTGAACTTGAGCCTGTATTGACTCAAGCTCAACTAACAGTACATCAGCCATCCCCGCCCTGTGCGGGGGTGGCTGACACTTACGAGTCTTATATGTGTGCCAGTACCAACACTGATGTCTTCCCCAACGCGACCAACCAGGTCGCCTGCCTCTTCAGCGGTAATGCTATGCTATACGTGCGCTGGACATCAGAGACGTAGTGTAGTATTTATCCAGGTGCTGGTAGCGGCCGCCCCTATATCCTTCCTGGGGCGGCCGTTTTTCATTGTCCCCATTTGGTTTCCCTTCACAGACGAGCACTCGATGCCGTCACTGAGGCAAACTGCCCCTGTGCAAAAATCACCCGACACTGTTGTTGACAGCTACACCAAAACGCAATAGCTTGCCGGGAAATCGACGACCGAAAGACCCGCCATGCGCATGCCGTGACTCCCCCTGATGCCTCTTGATCGCGGAGTTGCCGAGCGCACATTGGCGAGAGTGTTCTTGCAGGTGAGTGAGGCCACAGGCCTTTCTTTGACAGGAGTAGTTGATGACGACGACCGCCGGGGACATTATGATCCCCCTTGATCAGTATCCACACATCCCCTATTGGTTTACACTCAGACAGGCAGTTGCCGAGATGGAAAAGTCCTCTCTGGAGATCGAAGGGCGACACTCACTGCCCAGAGCCCTCCTGGTCTTCGATGAAAAGTACAGCCTGCTCGGAATCGTGCGTCGAAGAGATATCCTCTCCGGCCTGGAGCCGTCTTTCATGCACGCCACGCCTGTTCCGCAGCGTCGGAAGCTCTTTGATGTCGACATCGACCCAAACCTCATTAACCTGTCCTCCGATTCCGGGATTGAGGCCATCAGGGAACACGCCAAGCGACCCGTCAGTGAAGTGATGTCTCCCATCGAGGGAACCGCCGGTGTTGTCGACCACCTCGGCAAGATCATCTACACCATGCTCAAGAAAGACCTGAACCTGCTGCCGGTTCTCAAAGAAGGCAGTGTGGTCGGTGTCGTGAGAAGTGTCGATGTCTTTCGTGAGATAGCCAAACTCGTGCTGTAAATACATCAGGGGATCATCGTACAGTTGCATAAAGGGTTGGATCACTTACGAGCCTTCTTCAAGCCCCCGGGGGCCGAAGCCCCGCATCCCGCCGGCCTGCCTGAGATGCCGGAACGGGTGGAACTCGCCGGCCGGCCACGACGTATCGACTATCGCCGACTCACCTTCATGCTTCTCGGGTTAGCGTTGTTCGCCATCATGTACCTGTTGCCGGACTTGCCTGATGCTGTCGACCCCGATGGCAAGCAGTTCGCCCTCAGTCGCGAGGGACAGGCCGCCCTGGCTCTCTTCTTTCTGGCCGCCACCTGGTGGGTGTTCGAGGTTATCCCTATCGGCATTACCTCCATCGCCATCGGTGTCGTCCAGGCGCTTTTTCTCATCCGCCCGGCGCGAACAGCCTTCACTGACTTCATGGACCCCTCTGTGTGGTTTATCGTCGGTTCCATCGTCATCGGTATGGCATTTGCACGCACCGGTCTCACCAAGCGCATGGCCTACCGAATGCTCCTGATGGTGGGTGAACGCACCAGCATGATCTACCTCGGCTGCTTCATCATGACTGCCGCTCTGACCCTCATCATGGCCCACACGGCCGTCGCCGCTGCCGTATTCCCTCTGCTCATGGCGGTCTACTCCCTGTACGAACCGAGCGAGAAACCGACCAAATTCGGCAAGGGGTTGTTCATCGGCATGGCGTTTGTCGCCGGAGCCGGAAGCATCATCACTCTGCTCGGCGCCGCCCGCGGAGCCGTAGCACTGGGCTTCTTCAATCAGATTACCGGATACCATATCGGGTTCTTCGAACTCACATACTACATGCTCCCTGTCGGCGCCCTGATGACCGTCATTCTGTTCTTCTATATTCGCATCTACTATCCCCCGGAACACAAACGCATCGAAGGGCTGCGCGAACGCGTCCACACGCTTAACGAGGGGCTTGGGTCGATCTCCCGCAAGGAGATCATGACCCTGGTTATCGTGCTCCTCGCCATCGGGGCCATGAGCATGCAGTCATTCATCCCGGCTCTGCAGAGTATTAACAAGAGCGCCATCATCCTGCTGTCGACCATCTGCTTTTTCATATTCAAGATTCTGTCCATCGATGATCTGGAAGAGGTGCCCTGGAACATCGTCCTGCTCTTCGGTGGAGCTATGAGCATCGGTTTCTGTCTCTGGCAGACCGGCGCCGCCTCGTGGCTGGCCATCTGGTGGCTTGGTTTCCTCCAGCACGCCGGCTGGTTCTTCTTCATTATCGGCATCGCCTTCTTCGTCATGGTTATAACTAACTTCATCATGAACGTTGCAGCTATCGCCATTTCTCTGCCCGTGGCACTCGTGATTGCGCCGTACCTCGGTGTGGCGCCGGAAGTCATCCTCTTCGCCTCTTTGGTCACGGCCGGCATGCCGTTTCTGCTGCTGGTGGGCGCCGCACCCAATGCCATTGCCTATGAAAGCAAGCAGTTCTCCACCGGCGAGTTCTTCACCGCCGGTCTCCCCGCCAGCGCCATCCTGATGCTGGTTGTGGCGCTTTTTGTCGCTGTCATCTGGCCGCTGATGGGGATGCCGATCACTGTCGACAACAGCCCGCCGATGGTTCAGAATATCCCCAACCAGTCCGTTTCAATGGGCAGCAGCTTTGAACCTGTCGATCTGAACCAGTATGTCACCGATGCCGACGATCCCCCGGAAAGCATCCAGTGGACGCACTCAAACACCGAGGCGCTGTCCATCACCATCACCGAGGGAGTCGCCGAGATCGTGTCTGTCGACTCGACCTGGCAAGGTTCAGGGCACGTCACCTTCACGGCTACAGATCCGGCCGGCGCGAGTGCCTCCATTGATGTCGTGTTCACCATTGGACCTTAGTGCCACGGTATCCCGTTTCCCGGAGCAATCGACACCAATAAGCAACAGGGCGGGACGATAATCATCGTCACCGCCCTGCCACCGTGCAAGGATGGGATGTGTCTGCACACCCCTACTTCAGAAGAACCATCTTGCGTGTCTCGGTGCCGGCGCTTGACTCAAGCCGATAGAAGTAGACACCCGATGCCAGACTGCCTGCATCGAAATCGATCTCGTGTGTGCCAGCCGGCTTCGGTCCGTCGACCAGCGTCGCTACCGTCTGACCAAGCATGTTGTACACTCTCAACGAAACTGTGCCCGGCTCCGGCAGAGTAAAGGATATCGTCGTCGTGGGATTGAACGGATTCGGATAATTCTGATCCAGTGCAAACGTGCTGGGCACCAGCTCGCTCGCCAGCTCGCCCGGCTTGGCATATCCACCGGAGTACGCCGGCAGAGCTATCACATTGCCGTCCGGCAGCGCCGCAAAGAGCCCGAACGCCGCACCGTCGTTATTGGCTGCGGGGTTCAGGAAACCAGAAGCAAAGACTACCGCCGCTCCACCCTTAAGACCTCTTAGATCAGCCACGAATGATGCCACCACCGTATTGTTGTCGTTCGCCGGCGTGACATCCAAAACGTACTTCCTGGGCAGCAGCGGAATCGCCTTGGAGAACTCTCCGTAGCCAAGATCGTTAACAATCGGAATCCGCCACCAGCGCGTCTGAGGAACAATGTCAACACCGGGGGCATCAGTTGCGCCGTGGAAGGCCACTATGCGTACCAACCAGGGAATGATGGCCGATTCGCGAATGCCATCAGCAGCATAAATCTGAAACGCCGTTGAACGTCCCTCAGGATTGGCCGCCCAGTCATCCGGATTCAGCAGACCGTTGGCGATGGCAACATACGTCTTGCCACTGACAAGATTGACCGGCGGCAGTGTGGCGATGATATCCTGCGGGCCGTTGCTGTTGGGACCGGCCACTCCAATCGTCAAGTCCACTCCGGCCGGCACATCGACAAAAGGCGTCGCGGTGCGAAACGCAAAGCCGGGAAGGAACAACTCGTCATTGACATAGATATCGACTACCTCAGCGGCCGCATCCGCCGAGTTATGAATCACCTGAAGCCGTGCCGTCGGACTCGTCGCCGGCAACTCAATCACGGTTCCGTCCGCAAGCGCCGCAAACAAACCGAATCCCGGCCCATCATTGTTGACCGAGGGATCGAAAAACCCCGATGCGAACACCACCGCGGCACCACCCTCAAGACCGGTCAGGTCGGCCTCGTACGAGGCTACCACAGTGTGCGGGTCATCTCCGGGCGTGATATTCAGAGTGTATGCCTGCGCCTTCAGATTCAGATAGCGAGAAAACTCACCGTAGGTCAGATTGTCAACCAGCGGTTGCCAGACATTCCCCTGCGTGGTAACGTCAACCGTGGGAGCGTCGGTCGAACCGTGGAACACGATCACATCCACAAACCGCTTCCAGCGAGCCTGTTCCCGAATCCCCTGCTTGGCATACAGATCGAAGCTGATCGAGCGACCATCCGGATTCCCGGCAAATGACATCGGATCGAGTACGCCATTGGCTATCGCCACGTACGTCCGGCGGGGTTTGAGCTGAATCGGAATCGTGCCCACGATATCATCCGCCGACTCGCTGTCGTCCAAAGCAAGGCCTATGTTCAAAGGCGTATTGGCCGGCACGTCCAGAAAGGGCGTTGCCTCGCGGAACGCGAAATCGTCAAGAGCGAGCTCGCCGTTAATGTAAATGTCAACCACCTCGAGCGCCGGATCGGCGGAATTGTGGATTACCTGCAGGCGTGCCGTTGGCTGCGCCTGGGCCGTGAGAGCCATAACCAGAAGCACCAGGCTCACTGTCAGTAGCGTTCTTAGTCCCTTCATCTGTTTCTCCTCGATGTTTAGAAGGTTCAAGTTTCCAAAACCCACGTAGTTATGTTGTTGCTTGTTCGACTTCGTTATCTATGTGCCCTGAATCAGTTCGCGTTCCTGCGACGGGTGCCGGGCTGGCTCGCCTTAAAGGCGAGACAACCCGGGCAAGTGACGCCGAAGAGGTTATTTGTCCTGAGCGTAGGCACCCTTCACCGACTCACTCGTCGAGCCGGTCTTCACGTTCTCTGAAGGCAGGATCACCCGATCGATCACGTGTATGATCCCGTTCGAAGCCACAATATCCGTCTTGATAATCCGGGCCTGGTCGATCATAGCCTGCCCATCAACCTCCGTGATCGCCGCCGTCTGCCCGTTGACCGTCTCAATCCCCTTCGCTCCCAGAACCTGCTTCGCCGTCAAAGCCATCGGAGCCACATGGTATGTGAGGATTCCCGCCAGCTTCTCCTTGTCGGCCAGCAGGGCCGCGATGGTCTCCTCTCCCAGAGCCGCAAAAGCCTCGTCGGTCGGGGCGAACACTGTGAACGGCCCTTCTCCCTTCAAGGTCTCCACCAGACCGGCGGCCTTCACCGCCGCCACCAGCGTTCCAAAAGACTCGGCCCCAATGGCCGTCTCGATAATGTCCATCCGAGCTTCACTGACTACCGCCTTCGCCTGCCTGGCCTCATTGGCGCTCTTGGCAGCCGAACCGCCACAACCGCCAGCGTACACGGGCACGCTCAGAAGCGCAAACAATGCCGCCGTAACTACGATTGTCCCTGTCCTCTTCATGATGTCACTCCTTCCTTTGGGTTCACAACTGTGATTATTGTTCGTTTAGTTGTCGTTGATATCATATCTAATAAACGCAGCCGACGGCTCCATTTGTTCCATAGTTGTATTAGTTATGTCTATTATATTCGCGAGTCCGCAACTGGCGGGACTCCCGATGGTCATCGGCAAAGCAAGCAAGTGTCCGCCTCAAAATGACTTACGTCTTAACTCGGGACCCCTCTTCGCAGCCAAGTCGTCCGTCACACCAATCAGTCAAATCACCCAAAGCCCGCTCCTAATGTATCTGTCAGTGTATTCAGGAAACTTTGTTGACTTCTTTTCCGTTCTATTTTATAGACATCATAGAAACACCAGTTATACAACAACGATATCAAAGGCATGCGGTGGAAACAGAAGGACACCCCATCAGAGTGGTCTCACGGCGAACCGGCCTGAGCCCCCACGTTATCCGCGTCTGGGAAAAGCGCTACCAGGCCGTGGTCCCCTCACGTACCGACAAGAATCGTCGACTCTACTCCGATGAGGACATTCGTCGCCTCAGTCTGCTCTCCAGCCTCATTAAGGAAGGCCGCAGAATCGGCGATATCGCCAATTTGCCGACCGATGATCTTGAGGCAATGCTCGCCGAAGACCGCGCGGCCGTAGCCAGAATCTCGGGAGTGCCGCTGGCCCGGCGACAATCCAGCGATGCCCCGGTTAGCACCCATCTCGAACGCTGTATTCATCTTGCCATTAATATGGAAGATGATGAACTGATGGCCGAACTGGTGGAGGCCCACGTACAGCTGGGCGACATTAGGCTGATCGACGAACTGATTATGCCCCTTCTGGAACGTATCGGCGAATTGTGGGAGCAGGGACGTTTGCGCGTTGCCGAGGAACATCTGGTCGGTGCCACTTTGAGAACTTTCCTTGGCAATCTTGCCATGAATCACTCCCCGGCAGTCGATGCCCCCCATCTGACAGTCACCACACCAGAAGGACATGTCCACGAGTACGGCGCCCTGATTGCCGCAGCCGTGGCCGTGACCGAAGGCTGGCGCACCAGCTATATGGGGCCAAGCCTTCCCGCAGAGGAAATCGTTGCGGCCGTGAGGACCAAGAACTCCCGGGCGGTCGCCATCAGTGTCGTCTTCCCGGAAGCGAACTCCCGCGTTGTCGATGAACTGCAAAAACTCGTGAGACTGATTCCCGAGGGGTGCAAACTAATCGCCGGAGGCAGTGGCATTGCCCGCTACCGCGAAAACCTCGAACAAGCGGGCCTTCTGATTCTCGATGATATGAAGAGCTTCCGACGTATCCTGCGGAGTATCATGCATGACAAATCCGCTTGAGCAACGTAACCACATCCTGTACTCGAGACCTCATCCTTGAGAGCCCACCTGCACCGTCAGTATCCGGAAGAGTTCACCGATGTCTTCAGCCAGCTGTTGCACCCGCCCATCTCGTTCACCATGGGCGGGCCTCGCCTGCTTCCCCCCGAGTGCGAGGTTCTGGTGTGCGGTGTTCCCACCCGCGACCTGATCGAAAGCGGCCCCCAACTCAAGGCGCTGGTGATCCCCTGGGCAGGTTTGCCTCGGGCCACCGAGGCCCTGATGGCAGATTACCCGAACATCAAGGTGTTCAACCTTCACCACAACGCAACCGCCACCGCTGAGCTGGCTCTTGCCCTCCTCCTGGCCGCTGCCCGGGAGTTGATTCCTGTTGATCGTACGCTTCGCCGTGGTGACTGGAGGCCACGCTACGTCGAGCCTACCGCCCGGCAAATGGAGCACCGCCGCGCAGTTGTACTTGGTACAGGTGCCATCGGGCATCGCGTCGCAAGAATGTGCCTGACACTGAACATGCATGTTATCGCCGTGAACCGATCCGGTCGCAGTCCGGCACACGAATCGCTTCAGGCCCTGGCTCTGTCCGGCTTTGGAGAACTCGAACTCGTTTCTCACAGTCACCTGGATTCGGCTCTGCAAGGGGCTGATGCGCTCCTTGTGTGCCTCCCCCTGACCCCCGCCACGGTGGGCATGATTGGCCCGGCGCAGCTGGCGCTCCTTGCTGATCAGGCGATCGTGGTCAACGTGTCGCGAGGACCGGTGATCGACGAGACAGCCCTCTACGAACAACTGCAGTCCCGCCGGCTGCGAGCTGGTCTTGATGTCTGGTATCACTACCCTGCCGACACAGAGCAACAGGCGCATACGCAGCCGTCTTCACTTCCCTTTGCTAACCTCGACAACGTCATCATGACCCCGCACCTGGCCGCTCACACGACCAGCACTGAACAATACCGCGCCCGAGAACTGGCCGCCCTGCTGAACGCTCTTGCCGGGCATGGCGATCCACCGCCACCGGTTGATCTGGATCGGGGCTACTAAGCCGGCGGCCGGCTCCTGCCAGGGGGAACTATCACCCCCTCCCGAGCCGTTTCAATTGCAAGCGATCAACTGCTGTCAATGTGCTTTGCTGCCGTGCCGGTTGGCATAGACTCAACATACAACAGAAGGAGAAACCGTGAACGAGAAACTCTCCGCCATGACAGCCCTGACCGGAAGGATCTTCCTTGTCGCCATCTTTCTGTCAAGTGGTGTCCGGAAGATCTTCAACTGGTCGCAGACGGCCGGCTACATGGAGTCCAACGGGATGCCGCTCGTACCCTTCTTCCTGGCCGGTGCGATCGCCCTGCTGATCCTTGGTGGGCTATCGGTGCTGCTGGGCTACCGCACCAGATTCGGAGCCATCGCAATTATCGTCTTTCTTGTTCCCGCCACATTGATCTTCCACGATTTCTGGGCCGTTGAGCAAGACCAGGTGCGTCTGCAGACAATCCATTTCATGAAGAATCTTGGCCTGATCGGCGGGCTGCTGATCCTGTGGGGTTCCGGTCCGGGCAGGTTCAGCCTTGACGCCAGGCGGCCGAACCCTCCCCGGCGCCCTTAAGAAATGTGCAACAGCCCGCATCACAACAGGTTAGACGGCGATTTCGCACTTGACATCACCCGCACGATTCTTTAGTCTTTTGGTGCGTACTGTGTCAGCGAGATTATGGAGTAACGTCACGTGCCCAAGATTCGGGTCCTGTTGACAGAAGACAATCGGCTTCTTCGTGAAGGCATTACCGCCATGCTCAATGAGCAGACGGATATCCGAGCGGTATCGAGTTCAGGCAATGGCGACGCCATGGAGAAGGCGAGGAAACTCAAACCACACGTTGTTTTGCTTGATCTGGGTCTGAGGAGCCAGAATAGCCTGCGCATCGCCGGGCTCATCAAGAAGGAGTTCTCGAAGACCCAGATTGTTGTGATGGATCTCATGCCGGCCCAAAGCGAAGTCGTTGAATTCGTTCAGGCCGGCGTGTCCGGTTTTATCCTCAAGGATGCCACGATTGACGATTTTCTCAGCACGATACGGTCGGTGGCAGAAGGTTTTTGTCACGTGATAGTTTGGCATTTCGTGTTCCTTCATATGTCTATTGCCGTTTGCACCACACCGAGAATCTGGAAGTTGGTCGTTAGGATTATCGAGCGGTGCTGCTTGTTAGATGATTTTGGTTTCAATACTACGGCCTGGGGCTGTCGGTGGAATTCCTTGATGGTTGCCTCGCCGTCGATCAGGGCGACGACGGTTTCTCCGTTATCTGCTGTTGGTTGTTGGCGGACGAGGACAAGGTTGCCGTCCTGGATGCCTTTCTTGTTCATTGAGTCACCTGTTGCTCGAAGAAGGAAGTAGCGGTGCGGCTTTCTGGCCAGTGCGGTGGAGACCGGATAGGTGCACTCAATATTCTCTTCGGCGAAGACCGGTGTGCCACACGGGGCTGACCCTACCAACGGGACGTTTACAGTCTGAGCATGTGAGTCCGACCCGGGCAGGTCGGTTTTGAGCCGTATCTGACCGCGACTCGGGCGGCTGATATACTCCTTTGTTTCGAGCTTTTCAAGGATATAGGACACAGATCGAGGGGAGCTATATTGCAGCTCTTTCATCATCTCCCGGACCAAGGGAGCCCGTCCCTTGTGGAGAATCGAGTTCCTGATAACCCGAAAGGCTTCAAGTTCTTTATCTGTAAGCGGTTCTGTTTTCATACTGCCTTTAGTTTATAACGGTTTATAATAGCTGTCAAGCAAAAAAACACCCCTTGACCCTCATCTGCATAGGCGCATTCACTGTTGCTTTCCAGAGCCTTTTCCTCGATTTCCCATAGCGGAACGGCCAGCCAGTAGAAGTCATCAATACCAATTAGAGACCGGCTTTTTTCCTCCATTCCTGATCTCTAACTAGTGCCCATGTCCCGCATCCGCTGGTGCGTGATGTCCTTCAGCAGCTGAAGTCAAGAAATTGTGAAGCCCTTCTACAAAGTGCATGTATGTAACATAAGCTTCTACAAATTCACGACCGGCTTCCACCGTGTGATCCTGATGTTTGCTCAGCTCTTTAGCATGATCAAACCGTTTGATGATATTCTCACGGACCTCACTGGCTATCTTGTCTGCCAAGGCATCCACACTTCCTGTTTCCAAGGCATTATCCAATTCAGCAAATATCGGCGGCATAGTCCCGGCCGCCTTGATTCCCGTATAAGGAGCACCTTCACTTGCCCTATGGACACGAATGAACGTCTCTATAAACAGTTGATCTGCGATTTCCTTGGCCTCATTAGACTGAGTGCGAAGAGCCCGCACTCGTGTGAATAGATCCTTGATTTCCGCTTCATCGCCTGCAGCAATCCACTTCAGAAGTGGTGACAGTTCGCCATTATCCAATGCTGTTCTAATTGCTGGTATAATGGGACCGTCCTCGGAGTCACAGTGGCTAAAGACCGGGCTTACTGCCATTAGCAGGATGATTGTTGAGAGTGTAGTGATCCTAGCAATGAAGCCGTGACGACTTCTTTGAGTAGACATTTTGTTCTCCTTTCCTATTCTCTAATCGAAGTTGAATTTGACTATCTGGATCTCCAACCTAATGACCACAACCACAAGAATGGGATGAAATGTGTGAAGCTTCGACTCCGTACTTTTTAGCAAGCGACACTACTATGCCAATATACTTCTCGTGTGTGCCTGTGCCCATGTGATCAGATTCTACCGCTTCAAACGCTTTCATAAGTGTTTTTTGATCATCCTCATTGAGAACTTTGTCCGCCATAGGGAAGAGAACACCATCTTCCTTCTGAATATGGGCTCTCAGTAGTTGGACATATCCGTGAGCATTTTGAGTGAACTTGGACAGCGCATCGGAAATGCCTTGAGCAGCCTCAGAGACATTGTCAGCCATCTCCTTTACGAATGCACGACCCTGTTCATGCTCAACCAGCATTTGTCCTACTGGTCCGCCTTCTTTTGGCATTCCTTTTTCAACCATTGCCGCGAAGAGGTGATCCTCCTCTTTGCCATGATGGCATTTGTCGGCAAACGTGCGAATGATATCGATTGCCTGGTTAGCTGATGCTTCGTCCAGTTTGCCATTGTTGTTAGCTTCCTGTGTTATCTTACTCAGGCAAGAGAGAACAACCTCAATGACTCGATGTTCGTCTGATAGAATCTTGGTCAATCCCATAATTGACTCCTTTCGATTATTGTTCTTTCGTTAATGATCGTTCGAGTAAACGCCAGATACGCGAAATCAGAACCTTGTCCGTTTTAGTCTGATTTGCTCCAATGGCCATGTGACCGATGGCATATATTGCACCCAGAACCAACACACTGCTCTCCTCGTGCGAGATGTCCCGACTCAACAGACCGTCTGCTTTCGCCTGCTTTAGGCGGTCTATCACAAAGTGTCTTGATCGTAGCTTGAACTCCGTCAAACGACTCTCTCTATCTGAGTTATTACCATTGGGAATAAGTATGCTGGTCAGTAGCAGTTTGGAGACTTCGGGGTGCTTAACAATCGCCTGAACTCGGGCCTCGAAAAACAAGCGTAGCGACTCGAGGGGATTATCAGCCCGCAGAGGGAAATCGGCAAAGATGATCTCTTCGATTCTGTCCACGACACAATCGAGGATTTCTTCCATCGAACTGAAGTGACGAAATATCGAACCGCTGGCCAATCCCACCTCTGCACCAAGTCTGTCGGCTGTAAACTGACGTGACCCCTCTTTAGTGAGTATCTTCATGGCGGCATCTACAATTTCGACCTGCCTGATTTCAGTCGATTTTCTGGACTGTTTCTGTTTGTCTGTGTTTTTCATGACCACAATATAAGCAAGTAAGTATTTGCTTGCAAGTACAATCTTCACTTTTTTGTAGATTATTTGGCTGGGAATTATTCTGTGTTATTTGGAGTGCAACCTATTATATATCAAGTAGATAAGGTTGATCGATGACCTGTCATTGCTTTGCTGGTAGGCGTTTCCAGGTGAAGGATTTCTTGAAAAAGAGCAGTTTTATTTCGATTTTCAGGTGATCTTTGTCAATCAGTGTCAGTTTTGGGGAAACCGTTTTTCCTTTTCTGTGGGCATACAGTTTCCCATCCTTCCAACAGTCCTTTCCATCGAATTTATAACTCTTCAGGATGAATCGCCCCGGTTATACCGGAGACTGTTTTAGTTGAGTCAGGCCACGTGGACC
>CAZVHP010000011.1:0-91460 GCA_964627305.1 uncultured Ignavibacteriales bacterium
ACCGAAAAGGACGCTGCTTGAAAAATCAATTTACACAACTCTTGACATGAACTCCTTTCACATTTGATTTCCAGCCTTATTAACCGTTAGTCGCACCGAACAGAAAAGCGTTACAGATTTTCAAACGCTGTCTGGATCCGACAACCACCGGTTCGAATTAGCGCTTTTGTGCGCTGAATGCTGGGAAAAGTATGCTGAGAGTGATATTGGGATTTTATCGGCTTGTAACCTATTGTGGAATAATGATTTAGAAAAAAGCGGGGTTGACGAGACTCGAACTCGCGGCCTCCTGCGTGACAGGCAGGCGTTCTAACCAAACTGAACTACAACCCCGACAATCTCTATATCGGCCAACTGCTGACTGTTATTCAGCAGCCGGCGTCCTGTCATATCCATCGGTCCCGTGCCCGGATGCCTCAGGAGTAACCACTTGCCACACCCGGACTTTCCCCACCGCCAATTGTCGATTCTTCCCGTTGACAGCTATCGCCCGTTGTGTATCTTCCAGTCATGCCAGTACCAGATGGATTCGTCAGGATAATCAGAAGCGAATTCCCGGACGATCGCCTCACGTTTCAGAAGCGCGTGGCAACCTTCCATCCCGAAAGCGCCCAGGAAGCAGCTCAGTTGTTCGCCCTGGCCAACAAACATTCCCAGAAGCTGTTTGTCACCGGGTTCGGCAACAATATCGACCCGCGCGGAGAACCATTCCTGAGCATGGTATCTGTGCGCACGGATCGCCTCAATCGTATCGAGGAAGTCAATGAGCAGGACCTGTACATTACGGTCGGCTCCGGTTACCCTCTCCGGGAAATCAATCATCGTCTCTTCCGCCACAAGCTGGTTTTGGTTCCGGCTCTGTTGCCCTATGTCGGCTCGGTCGGCGGCGCTATCGCCGTCGGTCTGACCGGTGAGCTTCACGAGGTCGCTGTCCCCATGAAGAAGTACCTGCTCAAGGCGACAGTTGTGACTCCCACCGGTGAGGTCATCAGCCCCGGCTCGGTATGCTTCAAGTCCGTCTCCGGGTATGATGTCGTCAAGCTGTTCCATAACTCATGGGGACTACTGGGACTTATTGTCTCGGCCAGTCTCAGGCTTATGCCCGCCACCGGCGTTGAGGATTTCCGGGAGTTCCACCAGTTGGGTATCGACCGCACGGGGCTGCTCGCGGCTCTCGACGCCAGTGATCTGTCCGATGACGCCATCTATGCTCGCAAGATCCGCCGGAAATTCGACCCGAACAGCATCCTGCCCATCGTCTGAACTACCCCGGCTGCCCCAGCGCCGACATCACTTTTCTTTACTCCCTGCTCAAATGAGATAGACAAGCCGAATCCTTCTTCTTATCTTCGCGTATACATAGATGCACAAAGTCTATATTCACTATCTGTAACCATCATTGCAAGGAGACTACACCCATGACCAATCGTCCTGCCAAGCCCGAGGGCATGTCCTGGCTGACGCCCATGTTCACTGTCAAAGACATGCAAAATGCACTCGACTTCTACGCCCAGGCCTTTGGCTTCGAGAAGACATTCGAAATGGCCGGCGAAGACGGCAACCTGATGCACGCCGAGATGAGATACCGGGGACACGGAATGATGTTCGGTCCCGAGTGGCCGCAGTCTACTTCCAAGGCCCCCGCCCATGTCAGCGGCACGACCACCGACATGTACCTGTATACCGACGACATCGAGGCGGCTTTCAAACGCGCGACCCAGGCCGGAGCCAGGGTGGTGATGGAAATCAAGGACCAGTTCTGGGGAGACCGCACCTTCATGGTTGAGTGTCCGGAGGGCCACAAATGGATGTTTGCCCAGAACGTGGCCGACTACGATCCAAACAACGTTCCCGGGTAGTGCTTCTGCCGATCCTCATGGGACGTCTGTTGCGGGCGGTATCACCTGGTACCGCCCGTATGTCTGCTGTACTCCTCGGTGAGAAACCCACAGCCTGAATCTTATGTTGATATCACGACAGGAGAGACTATTTTGGCAGGTGAATCCGGCCCGACACAAGGAGTCCAAACATGACAAAAGCACGTCCCGGCTCGGCTGTCGCCGTTCTTGGCGCTTCACCGAAAGAGGATCGCTACTCGTTCAAGGCCGTCCGCATGCTCAGGGAGCATGGACACACGCCCATTCCCGTGCACCCAAAGGGCCACACGGTCGACGGCGTTCCCGGTGTTACCTCTCTTAGTGCTATCGAGCAAGCTGTTGACACACTCACCGTCTACGTGAACGATAAGATCTCTTCGGCAGAATTCGACAACATACGCAAGCTCGGTCCCAGGCGAGTCGTGTTCAATCCCGGTGCCGAAAACCCGGAACTGGCTCAGAGGCTGCGCGATGAAGGGCTTGAGGTCGTGGAGGCCTGTACCCTGGTCATGCTTCGCACTGATCAGTTCTGATGGCCACCGGAACCATCAGCTTTGGCGAGGCCCGGCCGTGACGGCTGACCGAATCATAGCGGCGTATCGCTCTGCCAGCGCCTGCGAAGAGTAGTTGCTCTTTGCGTACTCATGCCCCGCCCCGGCCAGCCGCTCGCGGTGAGCCTCGTTCTGCAGCAACCGGCAGATCGCCTTGCCCAGGGCGATCTCATTATCCGGTGGCACCAGCAGGCCCGTCTTCTCGTGCTTGATGATGTCCACAATGCCCCCTGACCGTGTGCCGATCACCGCCGATCCGCACAGCATAGCCTCGGATAAAGCCAGACCGAACCCTTCAGCTACCGAATTGAGAACGACCACCGAGGCGCGATTGTACACCTCGCGCAACTTCTCCTGGGCCACCGGAGGGTGCATGGTGACAGAGCTCGACAGGTTCTTCTCGCCAATCAGTTCCGCAATGCTCTCTCGAAGTGGCCCCGCCCCGTACAAGGCAAGGCGTGCCTCGGGCAGCGCCTCCACCACCTGTGCAAACGCCCGTATCAGCTGGTCCACCCGTTTCTGCTCCGTATACCGAGTGACGGCCACCACCAGCAGGGGCTGCCGAGAGACTGTTCGGTCGCGATAGAACACCTCCTCGTTGTGCGGCAGAGGCAGGGTCTCGGCAATCGACACGAGGTGCGGATCAATGCTGAGCATCTGCTCACGCAGGTAACTGGAAACGAACGTCCAGCGAGCCAACCGTCGCCCGAATTCACCGAAATAGCGGTAGGGCAGCCCGCCAAGCCGGCTGACAAGACGAACATCGGTGCCGTGCGACGAGAGCACCATCGGCAGCGCAATCCGCTTTGAGAGCTGCTTCATGACCATACCCGCCGGCATCAGCCAGTGACCGGCAATGATATCCGGCGTGGCATGTGCCATCGCATCGATCGCGCACTGCCGGAAACGCTGCAGGAAACGACGGAACCTGAGGACCCCGGTTACCGACAGCAGCGCCTTCTGCATGGCGCCGCCATACGCAAGCGTCTCCTCGGTTTCTCGGCCAGCGTACCGAAAACGGTGGATTATCAGCCCGTCGCGTTCTTCATACTCGGGACTATCCGCATAATGGGGGGCAACAATGGTCGAGTGAATACCCTGGTCAACCAGTCGCCGCGAGAGCAGATCGATAAACACCCCGGCGTAATCACCGCGGTATCGGGGGAAGTTGTGCGTCAGGCACAGCAGCCGTATGGGAGCATCCATGATCTCCTAAGGTAGAAAAAGAAATCAGGGTGTGAAATAGATTTTTCGCGTCCGGTTCATGTGTTATATAGCGGGCAAATCTATGTGCGCACAGCGAGCCCATATTGACTTTCTTGAGGATCTTGATTTCTCGCAGATCCTCACCAATCCCATTCTGGATATCGCCGCCCGTGTCTGGGAGGAGGACCGCTATGAGGCATTCAAGGTGTGCTACCGCTCCATGCGCGTGGTCGATGACCTTGTAGACAACCTGAAAAGCGGATCACGCCCCGCTGACCTCACTGAGGCCCGTGCCGTTCAAGGTATGATACAGGACTGGATACGCTCGCTGCGCGACCGTGATAGCAGTGAACCCTTCATGGCGCAGTTGCTGGATGCTGTCGACTGCTTCCGCATGCCGATCTGGCCATGGGAGCGACTCGCCCGTGCCATGATTTATGATCTTACCCATGACGGCTTCCCAACCTTCGTGCAGTTTCTGCGATACACCGAGGGGGCAGCGATCGCCCCGGCCGCCGTATTCATGCACTTGTGCGGCGTAAGTCGCATCAATGCCGACCGTTACACTCCGCCGTCGTTTGATGTCAGGGTCGCCGCCCGCCCGTTGGCGGTCTTCTCCTACCTCGTCCATATTATGCGCGACTTCCAAAAAGACCACGGTGAGGGACTCAACTACTTCGCCGACAACCTGTTGTCCCTCCATCGCGTGAGTTCCCGCGATCTTGAGCAATCAGCTCAGACCGGCAATCCAACCGAGCCGGTGCGAGCTTTGCTGCAGACCTATCGCAGCATCGCCGAGTACTATCGGCTGAAGGCCCGGCAGGTGATGGAGCGCATCACACCGTCCCTCGAAGACCGCTATCAGCTTAGCTGGGAACTGATTTACGAGCTCTATAATCAGATATACCAAAGAGTTACACCAGCCCGGCCGGATTTCGACCTGGCGGCCGTCCAGCCGGAACCGCCGGCAGTTCAGGCCTGCATAAGACAGACCATCGCCGATTTCAGACACGGAAAGTAAAAACTTCTCCGGAAGAACCCGTTGCCATATTGGTATCAAATGAGAAGACGCCTGCCGATAGCGGCCCAGGCCGAATCTCCGGATCTGATGGCTTCATGGTGTATAAGAGATATGGAGGAAACGATGAAACGTTCTGCTATGATAGTCCTTGTCCTGACGCTTGGCTGGTTGGCCTGCCCCGCCGCACAAGCATCGGATAAGCTTTCGGTCACTGTGTATAACTCCAATCTCGGGGTTGTCAGCGAAGTCCGCGACATGGAGTTTGACAAAGGCATCAATCGTATCGCCTTTCGCGATGTCCCCTCGCAGATCGATGCTGCCTCGGTTCGCTTTGAGCTTGTCGGCAAGGCCTCTGATATTGCCATCCTTGAGCAGAACTATGCCTACGATCTGGTGAGTCCGGACGAGCTCTATCGCAAATACCTCGACCACGATATCGAGCTGGTCGACAAAGAGGGGCGCCTGTTTTCCGGGAAACTGCTGGCCTACAGCACGGGTGCCGTGACCCTGCAGAACGCCAATGGGCAGGTCAAGGTTATCCGCCTGGAGAATATCACCGAGGTCAACTTCCCGAAACTTCCCGAGGGCCTGATTACTCGTCCCACCCTGTTCTGGCTCTATAAGGCCGCAACCGGCGGCAAGCATACCTGCAATGTCACTTATCAGACCTCCGGGATGAATTGGGAGGCCGAATACGTTGGTTTGCTCAACAAGGACGAAACCCGGCTGAATCTGTCAGGGTGGGCGTCGATCACCAATAACTCCGGCAAGACATTCACCGATGCCCGGCTCAAACTAATCGCCGGTGATATTCACCGCGCTGTCGATCCCCGCTTTGGGCGCGGTATGCAGAAGACGCTCGCCATGGAGGCTGACATGGCCGGTGCCGGGTTTCAGGAGAAGGCCTTCTTCGAGTACCACATGTATACGCTGCCAAGAACCGCCACTGTGGCCAATCGCGAACAGAAGCAGGTATCCTTGTTTGAGCCAGCCTCAACCAGCGTGAAGAAGCAATACCTGTATCGCCCGGACCGTAATCCCGAAAATGTCGCCGTGACGATCATGTTCACAAATTCCGACAAGGACGGTCTGGGGATCCCGCTGCCGGCCGGTCGTGTCCGCCTGTTTAAGGCAGACGACGATGGTTCCGTGGTGCTGCTCGGTGAGGACCGGATCGGGCACACACCAAAAGATGAAGAGGTAAATCTTCAGGTCGGCAACGCCTTTGACATCATTGCCGAACACAAGCTTACTTACCGCCGAAATATCTCCAAGCTGGTACGCGAGGATGTTTATGAAATCGAAATCCGTAATCGCAAGAGCGAAGACGTTTCGGTCAAGGTCGAAAAGCTCTTGTTTGGCGACTGGCAAGTAGTCGAGTCTGATCTGACATACGAGAAGACAGATGGTAACACGCTCACCTTCCAGGTGCCCGTCGGTGCGTCGCAAACCACGAGTTTCCGTTTTGTCGTACGCTTCACGTCGCGCTGAAGACAATGAAGGTTGACAATACCACGTTTTACCGATAGATTCCGGCTCATCGTCAAGTTGCTGCTGATAACCAGGAGGATGCTTTGAAATACTTCAGCAAGTTTGCACTGGTCTGCGTGGCCCTAATGGTACTTGCTGCCTCATTGGCTGACGCCAAGGGACGGAAACTGCCCATAGGAGCCTACATCAAGTCGGCCAAGATCAGCATTATCTCCGGAGACCTCGATCGCTACCCCGAGGCCTTGGCTATGCTGGATTCGCTGGCAATGCATTACGGACCTCACGCCGAGGCCTTGTATCTGACCTCTCAGGTGTATGTCGACTATATTGAACAGATGCCCGGCCCGTGGAACAAGAAGCCCTATGTCGAGAAGATGGTCGCATATATCGATTCACTGCACATGTGCTGTGAGAACACCAAGATCAGCAGGAAACATCGCGACGGTTGCAAGGATTACACCACCAAGGCCGACTCCATCCGGGTGAAGTACTGGCGCCAGTACTACAATGACGCGATCGGGCAACTCACCGCCGTCCAGGCGGCTGTCAGTGATCTTCAGACAGAAACAGACTCAATCAATATTGAATTCCTGACAAGGACCAAAGAAGCCAAGGCCGACTCCTGTCTGGCCAACCTTGAGCTGGCAATCGCCATAACCCCTGAGGACTTCCGCAGCTATATTGCCATGGGCAGTCTGTATGAAGCGGAGGGCGAGTACGCGAAGGCCAACGAGATGCTCAAGCAAGGTTTGGCGGATTCCACGGCCCGATCGCAGCTGCTGCTCCCGATAGCTTACAACTACATCAGCATGGACGACTACTGCGGGGCCATTCCCTATCTGAAGGAGAAAGTGGACGCTGCCCCCGAACCGCCAGATGGATCTGACCTGGAAAACATGTACAACCTGACCGTGTGCTACAACAACTGCGGTCTCTACGACTCGGCCTTTGTCTACTACAAGGAGATCCTGAAGTGGGCGCCCGAGAACACCACTGTGCTCTCGTCGGTCGGCCGCTATTTCAACCAGCAGGCCCGCTATGCCTCCGACTCTGCCCGAACGTATCGTGATGCCGGCAAGTCCGCAAAGGCCAGCGAGTGGCAGGAACAGGTGAACGTATATTTTGATTCCTCATCTGTCTACTTCAAAGAGAGTTTCCGGCTCAATCCAGAGAACCCTACCTACGTTGAGGACTACGCTGTTGTGTGCTACCTTCGCGAGGACTGGGTAGAGGCCGCGAGGGCTTTCCAGCAACTGACTCAACTGCAACCAGATATGAAGGACCACTGGGTGTCGCTCGGCGACTGCCGATTGAAAACCAATGAGTTCGACAAGGCCATCATTGCCTATGAAGCCGCGGCCGAGCTGGACCCTGACGATACGGCCATCTGGGACAACCTGGCACTGCTGTACAAGGAAGTCGGCCAGAATGCGAAGGCCTCGCAGGCCGAGAAGCGCGCCGAACAACTGCGCCGGAACTGATTGCCTGTTCGGGCAAGAATCGCGATTATTGAAAGCGGCAGGTCGTCCTGACCTGCCGCTTTCCGTTGACCGCCCCAGGTGTGGCACTGGGTGACCTGAACGCCTGCAAAGGGAGTTGCCTTGAGGTTCCGCTCTGTGGAAATCGCCGTGTTGGGTCCGATGCGCCAAACCTTCACCTATAGCATCCCCGACCAATGGCCGGATCTCGCTCCGGGACAACGGGTCCTCGTGCCATTCGGACGCACGCGCAAACTCGGCTTCGTGCTCGGGCCAGGGCAACCACCGGCAGGCGTGACACTCAAACACGTTTCAGATGTCATTGACCCGCGCGCGTGTCTGTCGCCTGAACTGCTCCTTTTCTGCCGGTGGATGGCTGACTATTACTTTTGCAATCCTGCCGCGGTTCTCACAGCAGCCCTGCCGCCGCGGCTGAAGCTTCGCAAGGGACCGCAACTCCTCTGGCAGCCGCAGGAGCCGTCGGCCCTGCCTGAATCGATAAAGCACCTGGCAACACCCGGCAGCCCGGTCTCCCGTGCAGCCATTGTCAAACTTAACGAACTCGACCAGTCACTTTTGGGCAGGCTGCTGGCATCCGGAGAGATCGTCGAGCACTGGCCAACCGAGTCAACCCCCGGCTTCTCCAGCAGGCTTGTTGGGTATCGCCTCGCCCAGCCGGAGATGTGGCCGGAGTTCTTCAAACGTCGCCGCCTTCAACCATCCCCATTCGATGGTGTCAAGCCTCGCACATACCTTCACGACGCCGGATGGACCGATCACCTGCTGCGTCACGCGCTGCAATCCGGTTTGCTCAAGCCGGTTCATGAGGAGCAACCACCAGCCATTCTGGATTTCATCGATGCCCGAACCGACGTCACCGATATCGTGCCGAACGGTGAACAAGCAGCCGTCATCGACGACATCGGCAGTATGTTTGGCGAGGGCTTCAAGGTGCACCTTATCCACGGAGTAACCGGCTCCGGAAAGACCCTGATCTATTGCCATCTCGCCCGCGAGGTACTCCGACGTGGTCACTCGGTGCTGGTGCTTACGCCGGAGATTGCTCTCACGGGAGCAATCCTGGCATACTTCCGGGGTTTTTTTGCGGATCAGGTTACCGTCATTCACTCCGCCATGCACGATCAGGAGCGCATGGCCGGATGGCTCGGCACCCGACAGGGTCGTTTCCGCGTGGTGGTCGGGCCGCGCTCGGCAGTCTTCGCGCCGCTTGAAGACATCGGGCTGATTATTGTCGATGAGGAGCACGACTCCTCTTACAAGCAGCACGACCCCGCGCCCCGTTTTCATGGACGCGATGCCGCCATCATGCGCGCAAAAATGAACAACATCCCTGTCGTGCTCGGCTCGGCATCGCCCTCAGTTGAGTCCTACTACCACGCCACCCGGGGTCGTTACCGGTTGCATCGCCTGACCTCACGGCCTCGGGGAGCGACGCTGCCGACAGTGCGCCTGATCGACATGCGGCCTGCGGCCGAGCGTCTCGGGGGCAGACACTGGTTTCTGTCCTACGCGCTCAAGCGAGCGGTCGAGGAACGCCTGAGCCGCGGCGAACAGGTTATCCTCTTCCTGAACAGGCGTGGCTATGCTCCGCAACTCAAATGCCTGCAGTGTGGTCGCGTGCCGGAGTGCCCCAACTGCCGCGTGAAGCTCACCTACCACAAGTCACCCGGAAAGCTCTCCTGTCATTACTGTGGTCATGTGGTGTATCGCTATGACCGCTGCTCCCATTGTGATTCGATCGACCTGATCGCCGTCGGTGCCGGTACCCAGCGCGTCGAAGAGACTATCCCGACGTTGTTCGAACACGCCCGAGCTATGCGCCTCGATTCCGACAGCGCCGCCGGTCGTGCTCGAGCCTGGACCATCCTCAATGACTTCGCACAACACAAGGGCAACCTGTTGCTCGGCACGCAGATGGTCACCAAGGGCCTGGACCTGCCCGATGTGACCCTCGTCGGTGTTCTGTGCGCTGATATGTCGCTGGACATTCCGGACTTCCGCGCCTCCGAGAAGGCCTTTTCCCGTCTGCTGCAGGTTGCCGGTCGTTCCGGGCGCGCCGCCAAACCGGGGGAGGTGCTTATCCAGACCTTCTATCCGGACCATCCCGTTATCGCCGAGGCCGCCGCTGGCGACTACGACAGCTTCTTCGCCCGCGAGATCGAGGCCCGGCAACCGCTGTCGTATCCACCGTTTTCCCGCCTGATCAGGATCGTCTTCTCCTCGCCCCGCAAGGAAGCCGTGGAGAATGCCGCCGACCGATTCACCGAGGGCCTGCGCCGGCAGTGCCTGTCGGCTCGCCTCAGGGCCGAACTGATGGGACCAGCCGAATGCCCCATGCGTTATCTCAAGGGGCAGCACCGCCAACAACTCATCATCCGGACCAGGCACTCTGTCAGCGTCGTCAATCTGCTCAGCCAATGGGAGCACCGCGAATCCCGCTTCGGCCTGCCTTCAAGTGTCAAGGTGGTTGTCGATGTCGATCCGCACGATATGATGTGATGATGCAATGACAGCCAAACACATTAAGGCCCGGCATATACCGATTCCCCCCTCGGAAACCGATACGGTGCCGGGCCCTGGTTTCGACTTCCCGAAAAACGTACTGCATGACACAGTACGTGCTTCCCAGACTCATGGCAAAAGAGAACAAGATTCGTGCCAGACGCCACAGACAGCCCCCGTGTTCACGTAAGTATTGTGCTGATAACGATTTGATTTCAGCGGGAAGAATCTTCCCTTCGCAAGAACATACGATTCAGCCCCGAATCAACGCGCAAAATTCGTGCTGGAGTACGAGCAAGACTGCTCCCCAAAACTAACGCGCGAACCCATACGGCTCCGCGCGCCATTATCTTATCCTGAGCAGCGGCAACCCCGTCACGTGACGGGGCGGCGACTCACTCATCTTAAGTATTCAGCCGTGTCTCGCAACTGCCCTCAGCCGCGACCACCGCCACGGCCACCGCCACGGCCGGAACCGCCTCCACGACCGCCACCCATACCGCGGCCCTGACCACTGCCCTGGCCGCCGCCACCACCCATACCTCGGCCCTGACCACTGCCCTGGCCGCCACCGCCGCCCATACCGCGACCCTGACCATAACCGGACCCGCGACCGGGCATCGGCTCGGTCGGGTGAGCGTGCTGGCCATGACCTCGACACGCTTTGGCTGGATCGATCTCGCTGAGTCTGCCCGCAAGGCAGGCCTCGATCGCCTCGCCGACAGACTCCGACTGTGCCATGTACACCTTGACACCCTCGGCCGAAAGAGCCTCGACCGCCCGACGACCCATACCGCGACACACGATAGCATCGATCTTGTGGTGCTGAAGCTGATTCATGGGATGACACGTCCCGTGATCATGATGAGCATTGCGGTTGTCCAGAACCGTAAGCTCCTCTGTTTCTGAATTATAGAGCGTGAAGCACGGGGCTGACCCAAAATGGTCATGAACCACATCGTCTTTTCCGCCCGGACCCCTGGTGGGGACACATAGTAACATCGGATTCCTCCTGGTACTTGCAGTTTACTACTATCGCTTGATTATTCACCATTGCCTCAACCATGGCCTTACGGCCCGCCCAGAGCAGGCGCTGAACTGTTCCGCGGGAGATTCCCATTCGACGACCCGCCTCCGCCTGATCCAGACCCTCGGCATAACACAGGCGAAGGGCCTCGAATTGGTCGACCGATACAAAAACCGGCTCCACCTCCCGCATCGGAATGCCGGCAGGCCTGAAAACCCGATCGGCCTCGAAGCGGCGGCAGTGGCGATGTTTCCTCGGTCTGGGCACAAACTCTCCTTCAGTCGCTCCTTAACACACATAATGTGCTTATGCACACAATTATAGTGTCGGCATCTGACGCCGTCAAGCTCAATTCGACGCCATCAGGGTCAATTTCAACCCCAGGGATCAATACCGGCGCCCTGCCGACCGATGTACACTCCATGATTGAATGCGAGAAACTCTGTGAAATCTGGCCCAGCCCAGTTGAATTGCTGTTGCGCGGTGGTTATATTTCGCAAGAGCAGCCTTTGGTTACCCCATCTGGAAAGTATAGGCAGCGTTGCTGTCGCAGGTTACTGACTCATGTCGTTGCCCGCAGCCTCAACTTGCAGGTTGTGAACCGCGATAGTTGATGGACGGAGTTTGCCATGTCCGAATCTGATCGACGCTCGTCAGCCTCAAGCCCCGACACCGGGTCAGCGCCCGACCCGGTGGATCGTGTTGCCGGGACTGACTTCACTGGTCTGCCGATCTCGCAAGAGTTGATCAGCCAGTGGCAACAGACCGTCGATCTGCTCGCTCGGGTCACGGGGGCACCGGTGGTTATGCTGTCAGTTAGAGGGTGCGAAAGACAGACAGGATTACTGCTCCATAATGCCGGATGTCCTCTTCAACCCCGCGACACCGGAGAGGCCCAGCGCCCCTCGCCCATCTTCTGTTCGCACGTGATCGAGGAGCAGCAGGAGCTGTATCTCCCGGATGCTACCGAGCACCCTGACTATCAGTACAGCCATCTCGCCAAACAGGGGTTGGTGTCATACTATGGTGTCCCGGTTGTCTGGCCGACAGGCCAGGCGTTTGGCGCTGTCTGTGTTCTGGCCGACCACATCGATGCCTTTCCTCTGCAACTACGCCGCGTGGTACAGCAGTTCCGTCGGCTGATCGAGGAGGACCTCGAGATGCTGGCGCGCCAGGCTGGCGTTCCAAATCTTGATCAGCCCCTGCGGGAGCGCGACCAGCTCCTGCGCTCCATGATCGAGCTGTCCCCCGATGCTATCTTCGTGACCGACGGTGACCAGATCATCCTGACCAACGCCTTCGGTATTCGTCTTCTCAAAGCGCAATCGCTGAATGAGGTTCTCGGCAAGCCAATCACCGACATCATTCCGGTGACACAACGTGAGGCTTTCAGCCACTACCTGGAGCAGCTTCTCTCGGACAGGAGCACGCACGTTGATTTCGCTGAGCGCACTATACAGGCCGTCGATGGTACCATTATTCCGGTGGACGCTGCCGGTTCCCGCGTGAGTTACAAGGGCCGCGCGGCGGTCCAGATCGTCGCGCGGGATCTCTCGTGGCGCAAACAGGCCGAACAGCAGCTACGGCAATACCAGCGCATTGTCTCGGCCACACCCGATCTGGTGGCTCTAATCGATCGCCGGTATGTCTACCAGTTGGTGAATGAGGCCTGTCTTGAAGCCTGGGCCTTGCCCTGGGACGGTATCGTCGGACACAGCATCGCCGAATTCTTCAGCTCAAGGGAGTTTCAGGCCGAGATCAAACCGCGCCTTGAGCGATGCTTCAAGGGCGAAACGGTGCGCTTCCAGCAGTGGTTCGAGTATCCCGGACGCGGCCGGTGCTTTATGTCCGTGACACTGACCCCCTTTGTGGATGATGATGGCGCCATTACGGGCGTTGTCTCCGCTGCTCGCGATATCAGCGACATCAAGCAGATAGAGGACCGCCTGCGTCGCAGTGAGGACAGATTCCGTACCGTCGCCGACTCAGCCATTGACTGGGATTACTGGCTTGACCCCGACGGCCACCTTGAGTACATGTCGCCCTCCTGCAAGGCGATCACCGGATATGCTGTCGAGGACTTCCTGCGCCGATCCGACCTGCTCGACAGCATCGTGGATCCCGCCGATGCCAACCTGCACTCCGGTATGGATTGCGCCACTCTCGGGCAGCAGGAGGCTGTCACTTCCGAATTCCGAATCAGGACTGCCGACCGGCGGACCCGCTGGATTCACCATACCTGCCGGCCGATCTATGCCGACGACGGCCGCTTCCTCGGCCGAAGAGCGACTAATCGCGATATCACCCAACGCAAGAACGCCGAGCAGGCACTGGCCGATAGCGAACAGCGCTACCGCGACCTGGCCGAGCAGGCGCCTGTGCCGATTCTGGAAACCGATTGTGATGGCCGGATCCTGTATCTCAACAGGAAGGCCTGCGAGACATTCCTGCTCGCTCGGCGTGATATCGATGACGGCATTACCGCGTTCGACCTGCTGGCCGAACACGATCGGGACCGAGCCCGGGAGCGGTTCTCCATGAATGCTCTGGGTCAGTCAGCTCCTCCTGCGGAATATACGGGGCTTCGGTCCGATGGAACCACCGTCGCTCTATTGGTGCACTCACGCCCGATCTGTCACAATGATACTTTCATCGGTCTGCGCGCGATCGCTATCGACATTACCGAGCGCCTGCGCGTCGAAATGGACCTCGCCCGCAGCCGCGCAACGCTGGTACACGCCCAGAAGCTGGCCCGACTTGGCAGCTGGACCCATGATCTGATTACCAACTCCGTCAGTTGGAGTGACGAAATGTACCGCATCTTCGGACGCGATCCCGCCACCTTCCGGCCGACCACTGACGTATTCTGGGAGCAGATGCACCCGGAAGACCGCCCGCTGGTTGAGGATGTGATAGAGAGGATGATCGGGTCACATCGACCTCAGGATGTAGAATTTCGCATCATCAGACCCGGCGGCGATGAACGGATTGTCCACGGTCGCACCGATATCCGGCTCGGCGCCGAAGGAGCACCAGTTGAATTGATAGGTTCGTTGCTGGACATAACGGAGGACAGGCATCGCGAGAGGATGGTTCACGAATCGGCGGTTAAGATGCGGGCCATTCTGGACTCCGTGGATTCCGCCCTGGTTCTGGTGGATCAGTACGGCTACGTCCTGGCTTTCAACGAGAACGCCCGTCGGCGCGCCCGAAAAACCTTCGATCGGGAGCTTGCAGAGAAGACTCCGATGCTTGACTATGTGCGCCAGACCGACCGCGAATCGTTTCTGACAAATTTCAGCCAGGCCGCCAGAGGCGAGCCGGTTACCTTCGATCGCCGCTCCTATGATGGCGACGGACAATCACGTTGGCATACGGTCCGATACCGCCCGGTCATGGATGATTCCAATGATGTTATCGCTGTCTTGTTCTCAGTAACTGACATCACCGATCGCAAGAAAGCGGAGCTGGCCGTCAAGCGCAGCGAAGATACCCTCAGGCAGGTTGTGGACCTGGTTCCACATGACATATACGCCCTCGATGATACCGGTCGATTCATCATGGCCAACAAGACGTTTGCCGAGGGGATTGGTCTTGTTCCGGACGACGTGGTAGGACAGCACCTGGCCGACGTCTTTCCCGGTTATGATGCAGCCGAGCGCTGGACAACCGATGCTGAAGCCGACTCGCAGATCATCAGGAGCGGTCAGCCCCGGTTCATCCCCGAGCTGCTTCAGATAGCTTCTGATGGCCGCAAGCGATGGATGCAGGTGTCCAAAGTCCCCTTCGATCACTTCGGTCGCCCCGCCGTTCTGACGGTTGCGGTTGACATTACCGATCGCAAGATGGCGGAGACTGCGCAGCGTGAAAGCGAGGCCAAGGTCCAGAGCATCCTTACCGCCGCTCCCATCGGCATCGGGATGACCATCGACCGCGATATACTGTGGGCCAGCGATCGGTTGCTCGCCACTCTCCAATACTCAGACGATGAATTGCTGGGCAAGAATGCCCGCCTGCTGTACCCCAGCCAGGAGGAGTATGACCGTGTCGGCAGGGAGAAGTATGCCGACATTGACAGACACGGCTGGGGAGAGATTATCACTAAGTGGGTGCGCAAAGACGGCCGGGTGATTGACATCCTTCTGCGCTCTGCCCCCATTGACAAGCACGACCTCTCTAAGGGCGTCATTTTCACGGCGTTGGACATCACCGAGCGTAAGAAGGCCGAGGACGCCCTGCGCTACTCCGAGAACCGTTACCGCGAACTCGTCGAACGCATGGAGAGCGGAGTGGTGGTGTTTGAGGTGGTTGACGACGGTGAGGACTTCATTTACAAGGAGATCAACAGGGCCGCCGAAGTCATCGGTGGGGTCTCTCAAGGCAATGTCATCGGTCGGCGCCTGCTGGAGCTTCGGCCGCAACTGGCCGATTCGGCCCTCGCAGAGAGTCTTCGCAAGGTGTGGAGAACAGGCTTGCCACAATCGGTGCCGCTGACCCACTACGATGGATCGAACAACGAGGCCTGGGTGGAAGGGCATGTCTATCGTTTAGGGACGGCCGACCTCGTATTCATCTTCGATGACGTCACCGAACGCATCAGGGTCTTCGAGGAACTTAGCAAGGCCGACAAGCTCGAATCAATCGGAGTCCTCGCCGGGGGTATCGCACATGACTTCAACAACGTGCTCACCGGTGTTGTCGGCAACATCTCGTTGCTCAAGTCTATGGTTGAACACGAGCATGAAGGCTACCCGCTGCTCGAAGAGGCCGAGAAGGCCGCCATGCGGGCGCGCAGCCTCACCCAACAACTGCTCACCTTCTCCCAGGGCGGATCACCGGTACTGACAACGACCTCCATCGCCTCCGTCATACGGGAGTGCACCGAATTCGTGCTCCATGGATCCAACGTCGCCTGCGAGTTCGATCTCGCCGATGATCTGGCTTTGATTGAGGCCGACGAAGGTCAGATTTCTCAGGTCATAGCCAACATGGTCATTAATGCCAACCAGGCCATGGTATATGGTGGAACCGTCAGGGTGAGTGCCCACAATGTCGATGTAGCTGAGGACCAGTTCCCGTCGCTTGCTGCCGGACGATATGTCTGTCTCTCGATATCTGATACCGGTGAGGGTATCACGCCCGAGCACCTGGCACGCATCTTCGATCCCTTCTTCACCACTCGTGACATCGGCCGCGGACTCGGACTCGCCACATGCTATGCCATAGTGCGCAAGCACGATGGTCATATTGAGGTGGAATCGACTCCCGGCAAGGGGACCAGTTTCCGAGTCTTTTTGCCTGCATCAGAAATGAATCGGGAGGAGTGCACCGTTTCACTGTACAATCTCCGCAACGGCGTCGGCAGGGTGCTTGTGGTCGATGATGAGCAGGCCATTCGACGGGTTGCAGCCACCACGCTCCGGCAGATCGGCTACCGTGTCGAAGTCACCGAAAGCGGCGAGGCCGCCGTCAATGCCTACGCCCAGGCGCTTGAAGCGGGGGAGAGGTTCGATGCTGTTCTGCTCGATTTGACAATGCCCGGTGGCATCGATGGCAAAGAGACGCTTGAACGGCTGCGCCAGCTCGATCCGCACGTCAAGGCCATCGTGAGCAGCGGCTACTCCACCGATCCGGTCATGGCCGATTGTACTGCCTACGGTTTCGTCGCAAGCATTATCAAGCCGTACACATTCAGCAAGCTTGGTGACACAGTCGCCAGAGTTCTTGGCAGTAATCAGGAGTGAACCACAGAGACAGACCGATTCATCATCTGCTGATCAATGAGTACCTAACAGATGTGGGCGCCAAATGGCTCCGCAACCAGTAGTCCAGCAAAGCAAACGGGCGTTTCTGAACGTGCTTGTTGATCTCACGCCGTTTACGCTGAACGCCGATCACACCATCCGCTGTCTTCGAAATCGGGATAAAAAAATACGCCCAGGAGGAGTTGAACCCCCAACCTTCTGATCCGTAGTCAGACGCTCTATCCAATTGAGCTATGGGCGCATTACCTTCGAATTTGTAAGGATAGACTATTACGAATAACCGGGCCGGTTGTCAACAGCTTTTACCAGTGCCCCGAAACTACGGTCCCGCGCCGCTCAACGAGTCCATCAGGTGTCGCGCGTGCAGTACCGCCGCGGAATCAGCCGTCCCGGAATTGATAAAACCGCCCAGGTAACCTCGCGCAAGCCGGCCCTCATCGCGCGCCAGATGTGCAAGCCCAAGGTAATACAACGCCTTGGTCAACGCCGGATCAAGCTGGATAACCCGCTCAAAGGCCTCAATCGCCCGGCCATTATTGCCCATGCCAAGTGACGACAGCCCCAGGTTGAACCATGCCTGGGTTGACTGGGGAGCCAGCTGGGTCAGGCGTTCAAAAACAACCGCTGCCTGATCCGGCTGGTTCATCTGCAGATGCACGTAGCCGAGGTTATTCAGGGCATTTTGGTGGGCAGGATAATCATCGAGTACCTGTTCCAGCAGGGGAACCGCATTGGCAAAACGCCGCCCTGATATATAGAAGTAGGCCAGGTTGTACTTCAACAGATAGTCCTCCGGATGGGCCGCCACTGCCCGCTGCTGCAACTCAATGGCTCCAGCCAAATTCCCCTGCCGCGAAAGCAGCATCGCCAGATCGTTCAGCGACTCTGCCAGAGTCGGTTCCTCTCGCAATGCCTGCCGATACAATTCGCGTGCCTGCTCATAGCGCCCCATCGAGCTGAGTATCGAGGCCTCCGCGTGGTATCCGCGCGCGGTTGAGGTTTGCGCGTAGCCGAATGGGTCGCTGTGAGCCACCACTAACGCCACCACCAGGACAGCCAGTCCGGCCAGAAATCGCCGTCGCTGAAGCTCCCGTTTTCTCCTGACCAGCGAAACCACTGCCTGAGCGGCAAAGATGATCAACACCGGTGCCAGGGGAAGGCGGTATCGTGCGGCCACCAAAAAGAGCAGGATACTGGGCAGATAGGCCAAAAGGAACGCTACCAGGACCGCCCGCCGATGATCCCACTTTCGCACCCATACCATACCGGCGAGCGCCAGGGGCAAGATCAGTCCCCATGGCAGATACAGTGGTCCCTTGAGCACCAGAAGACGCATGATCTGGTTCTGGTGAGCGAAGTGGTACAGGTCGAAATTGTTGGACAGCTCATACCCCCCCATCAGCAGTATCACCTTCTGGCCCAGCAACCTTAGAAAGCGCCCCGGGCTCTCCGCAATCTCACGCAGTGCCCGATTGCGCCAGTAGCTCGACAACTCAGCCTCGGAAAGGTTCCGCCCCACATCGGCCTCGGCAAGGCTCTGGGTATCCTCCTTGCCCCCCCACCAGTCGCGGCGCGTGTTCGGCAGTCGCGGCGAGACGCCATCGGCCTCGGCGTGGTTGCCAATGTACAAATTGATCCCACCGTAGGCCCCGATCAGCACCGGCTCACCTGCTTGAGTCGTGTTGTAGATGGTGATCGGAAGGATCGGCAGCGCTATGGCCAGCACCCAGAGTACCACCACCCGGCGCCGGTAAGCGCTCCGATAGTGAACCCACCGCAGGACCAGCCAGATCAATACGATCGCGAGAAACACAAGGATGTTTGGTCGCGTGATGGCAGCCAGCCCCAGCGACAATCCGCATACGATCGGCCAGACACTCGCCGATTCGTCTCTGAACAGCCGCAGCAGCGCCCATAAGCCCGTCATAACGAGGAAGATGAACACCGGTGGATCCAGTAACTGGGCGTCGTAGAAAATCAACGTCCCGTACAACACCGCGATTCCCCCTGCTATCCGTGCCGTCATGCGGCCGAAGACTTCAAAGGCCACGAGGTAGATCAGAACCGCCGAGAGCGCTCCCAAAAGCAACTGGATTACACGGATTGCCCACGGTCCGTCGCCGGACACCCAATACACCAGTCCGAGCAGCAGGGGATAGAACGGAGCACGGTAGAACGGGCCGTCATAGTATGACTCGCCGTTGGCGATGTGTTGTGCCCACTCGTGGTGGTATGCCATGTCGACCACGGGATGTGCAAACAGCAGCGTCTGGCTGAATTCAACAAGAAACACCAGCCGTATCACTACTGCCAGCACGAAGATAATCAGACAGTCGCGCCACAGCAATGGCGAGTCAGAATCTGGCCTGGAACCGGTCATGCCACAATGTAGCACATGCGGCAGCCGGGGCAAGTCTCAATAGGGTTTGTCAGTACAACAGGAGTCCGCAACTCTCCATGCGCCTGACCTACTTGGCCGGATAGAAGTATATAATAGCCAGTGCGACAAGAACGAATGCAAGGAAGATAACAGCCAGCAGCACCTTTGATTGAGGCCGCTGCTCAGGTTGATCTATCTGAGGAACAGGATCAGTTTTTTTTTTGAGTTGCGACTGCATCCTGTCCAGCCATTCATCCTCGGTGGCCAGCAGTTCCTCAGACTCTGCCTTCAGCGTAAAAAGGTCGACTTCGGGTATCCCGGCATCGTCAACCTCCTCAATACGCACGGCGACGACAGTGACATTGTCCATCCCACCTTTGCTGTTGGCCAGGTCGACAAGGGCACTGACCATGTGCTCAAGGTCATCCCGATGCGGCGAGGCAACATCAAATATCTCGTGGTCGCTGGCAAACCCGCACAAACCGTCGGAACACATCATGTATATCTGTCCGGGTTTGATCCGGACCAGGCGACAGTCGATCTCAACACTGTCACGTACCCCCAGCGCTCTGGTGATGATGTTCTTGCCGACTACCGAACCGGCTTCCTCCTCCGTGAGGTTATGTGTGGCCTGCATCTCGGCCACCCAGGAGTGGTCGATGGTAAGTGGGACCAGCCGGTCAGCATCGAGTCGGTAAGCGCGGCTGTCACCAACATGCGCCACCGCCATAACGTCCGCCTCGGCGGCCAGGGCTACTACCGTCGTCCCCATACCGCTGCGGGAGCTGTCGGCCTTGGCTTCATTGCACACTTGTCGATTGGCCAGACGAATCGAACGCAAGAGCAGTGACGAGGAATCCGGCAGGGCTCGGCCAACCCCCAGGCGATCGTCCTGAAGCAGCTCCGATGCACACTGATTGAAAGCCGTGTCGAGAACCTCCCGTGCGGTCTGCGAGGCAACTTCGCCGGCCTGATGTCCGCCCATGCCGTCAAATACCGCGAACACACGGTGGCTGCGGTCTATGTGAAACGTGTCCTCGTTCTGTTGCCTGACTTTTCCGACATCGGTTCTGCCGACAGCCGTAACTCTCAATGTCACGTCAATGGTCTCCCCTTAAGCAGGAACAGGCCTCAAGCATTCGCGCTTCCTTCTGCGGTTCAAAGCGCAAAATGAGCCACGCGATCAGTGAACACAAGCAAAAAACCCCGGTCTGTCGCCCGGGGTCTCTTGATTGTCTTTTCCGAGCAGAGTGCACCTACTTCAGGAGCATCATCTTTCTCGATTCACTTCCAAACTCTGTGGTAATACGATAGAAATATACGCCGGACGCCAATCCACTCGCGTCAAACGGAACTTCGTGCGTCTCAGCCGCAAGCGTACCTAAATCACGCTCGTCAATCACACGCCCCAGAATGTCGATTACCTCCAGAGTCACCTGCGAACGACGCGCCAGCGTGAAGGCGATCGTTGTTGTCGGGTTAAACGGATTGGGATAGTTCTGGTGCAGTGCGAATCCATTAGGCAGTGCCCCCGGACCATCTTCCCAGACATTGGTGCCGAACTTCTCGATGTACACCGAATCAGTCAACTTAAGCGTTGTGTCCGCCCCGGAATACAACGTAAACGTAATGGTGTTGTACGGGGGGTAGCCGCTGTTCCAGATCGAGGCCGTCACGTTGAAGTACACGGTAGCGTTGGCACCGCTCTGTGCATAGCTGAACGAATCCTGCGGAGTCACCGTCCAGTTGGGATCAGGCGAGGAAGCCGTCAGCTTGTAGAAATCAAGTCCATCGCCGTCATTCCTGACGGTTACTCCCAGTTTGATCGTATGGCCGGGCACAATAACAGTATCATTCGGCAGGTCAACAGCAGAGAACGCAACCGTACCCGTCGCCGCAAGCTGAACCAGTTTGATCGCCTGATTTGTGAAGGTGTTGTCACCCAGTACGACAGTCGCCGGACGATGATTGATCGTGAAGCTGATGGGCTGTCCATCGGTGGCACCTTCGTCCTCCGGTGAATATGGATCATCGCCATAGACCGCCATGTTGCCCCAGAGGCCTGTATGGGTAACGGTCCACGTGCCGCAGCGAACGTCATCGGGATCGTAGGCATCAATGACCGATCCAACAGGGATTGGCTGACCGTTATAGGTGGTTAGGCTGTCCCTGAAAAACGTCGACCAGGGAGTTGGCACGATATCGTTGGCCCGGGCAGGGTACGAACACAGCAGCGTTACGGCCAGAACCACCAATATGAAACAGTAAGACTTTTTCACGACATGTATATCCAGTCTATACCGGCCGGCTGGTCTCCCAGCCGGCCGGATATTGGCACTTATATTTCGCTACGGACCCTGCTTACTTAAGCAGTGTCATCTTCTTGGTCTCAGTGTAGTTATCGGCCGACAGGCGATAGAAGTAAACACCCGAGGCAACCGATTCACCAGTATTGTTGGTGCCGTCCCACTGGACCTGATTGAAACCAGCCTCAGCCTGACCATCGAGAAGTGTCTTAACATGCTGACCAAGCAGGTTGAAGACATCTACCTTCACATGTCCGTTGTCGGCCATGTTAAACTCGATCGTCGTGCTGGGGTTGAACGGGTTCGGGTAGTTCTGAGCCAGCGAGTAGGTGTTAGGCATCTCACTCGGGCCGCTTTCGGCCGTCGTCAGCGAGAAGACCTCAACCTTCTCACCGCTGCCGGTGAAGGTGAAAGTCTCCTTAGTCATGACACCATTGATCGCCAGGTAGAATTCTCCGCCCGGACGGACGCCGTCGGCTTCGACCGTCGACGGTTCATCGGCATAGATCGGCATGAAGCCGAACTCGCCGTTGTTGGCCATCACGAAATGCCCAACCTTCTGACCGTCGGCAGTATGCGCCGTGATCACCGCTCCGGCCTCCACCTGCTGGTTGTCCAGCTGGAGGTTGTGGCTGTACACGTCAACCCAGCGAGTCGTCTTGGTAACGCCCGGGGCTTCGGCAGCCTTGGCCACCGGCGTATACTGCACCGAATGGCTCGGAACGGCGAAACCACCCTTGAGATCCGGATAGGTCAGCATCTGAGCGCCGGTCACCTTCAGCCAGTAGCCGAAGCAACTCGACATCTCATCAAGGTTATTGAAACCGCCCATTCCGGGTTCGTAGACCAGACCCTCGCCATCGTATCCAAGCGCCACGATCAGGTTGTCATGAACTGACGCCAGAGCATCCTCGGTGGCCATCGCCATCTCCGGCAGATAGGACACCAAATTCCAACCATTAGTCAAAGGAATCGGCATCGAGGCCGGCACGGGAGCGCCGGTAATCTCCAGCTTGGCACCTGCCGGATCGTTGATACGAATCCAGTAGCCGCTCAGATGATCAACCTGCCACAGTGTTGAGAACTGCAGGAAGTCAGGATCGTACGTCAGACCGCCCTGCTCGAAGCCCAGAACCACGTCGTACTGGCCGCTGATCGAGGCCAGGACTTCTTCGATGTTGTTAGTTGCCGTCTCAAGATTCCAGCTCACCAGGTTCCAGCCGGGAACCAGTTCACAGACCTTGATCGGCAGACCGGCTTCAAGACAGACGTTCCACGGGGACTCCGACGGAAGATCGGCATCGTAGAACATCGGATTCTGCGGGCTGGTCACCGCCAACAACCCGTTGATGTAGAAGCGGATAACGTCGCCATCCTCGGCCGCGAGGGTGCCGAAGCCATCTGTACCATAGACAGGCATGAAGCCATACTCGCCGGCGGTGTGGACCAGGAAAGTACCCACATGGATATTCGATCCTGACGTGTAGGCGTCAATCACCGAGCCGACCGGCAGCGGGCAGTCGAAGTAGGTGTTATCGCCGCAGTAGGCGTTCAACCAGTAGTTGGTCGTAACCCACTCCGGAACATCAGCCAGAACCAGGTCAACATTCTGGACTAGGTAGTTCAGGTCCTCAGCCTTGTCAGGATAGTACTCAGGCTGTATCGAGCTACCAGTCATGTAGTAGGCGTAGATGTCGAAGCTCACCATGTCAAAGTCGGTGAACTCAAAATAACCATCCACATCCGAGGTCGTCGTCATGATGGCGCCGCCCTCATCACACGGGAAGTCAGCCCACAGCTCGACCGTTGCACCCTCAATGGGGTTACCCTCGGAATCCTTGGTGTAACCGCAGATGTAGTTCGACGGCGGCTCGTCGTCAACAATCACACCCACCGTGCTCACCGGCACCGCAGGCAGAACCTCAAGCACGTCGAAACCGAAATCCAGCAGGAAGATCGGATCACCCGTAAGGCTCAGATTGTAGATGCCGGAGACCGCATCAAGGCTGACCATGAAGTGCATCGTCGCCAGGAGTCTGTCTTCGCCGGCAAACACCCACTCGGACATGTCATCTGCCAGCACCTCAATAGTCACGTTGCCGGCGCGATCGTTGTTGATCGTCACGTTCCTCGTTCCGAACCCGGCAACATCAGAACCGACGAAGCTGACCGAATCCAGATGGAAGTACGGAGTCGTCCACTCATAGGCCGTCAGAATACCGGCTATATAACGGCTGTTGCTGAAGTGGATCGGGACCTCGAACGGCAGATCCGGGAAGGCCGGCGTGTTCATCGGCAGCCAGAGCGAGTCGCTTACCGACACGAGCGGGGTCACCGTCAGGTTAACCACCACGAATATCGGATCGTTGGAGGCTGCATCCGACGTAATCATGATCGAGTCGGCGTAACTGCCCAGACCGAGACCGGTCACATCAACCTCGAATTCCACTACGTCGGGAGTTGTCCCGGAGGTCATGACCGGCGCGATCCAGGTCGGATAGGCCGACAACTCGAAGTCGATTGCGGCGCCGCCAACCTCGGTGAGGTCGAACACATACTGCATACCAGATGTGCCGACTTCTATCGTAAGATCAAACTCGGCCGGATCGGCAACCAACTCAAACACCGGCTCCGGCTCGACTGTCAGAGCAATCACAACCGTCTGAGGTGTATTGAGAGCTTCGATTGCCGCCACCGACACGGTAGCATAGTATGTGTTCGGAGTCAAACCTGTGATGTCAACGCCGACCTCAACTGTGTCGACCGTCATCCCGGCCTGTGGTGTGAACGTGATCCAGCTCAAGCCGGTCAGATCGGCCACATAGGCCAGCGGCTCATTGTCCGAGCCGATAATCAGCTCCTGAGCAGCAGGGTTGGCTCCGTTCTCAATCGCCATGAAAAAGAGCGTGTCAGCGCTCAGAACCAGGTTGGAACCGGCCAGCACCTCGAAAGCATCGATAGCCGTCACCGTGCCGATACCCACCTCTTCGACAACGACATCATACATGCCGACATAGGCATTGTTCGGAATATTCACCGAGGCCACCACTTCTGTTGTGCTGCTGGCAGAACCGGCCGCCGAGAAGGTGGTGTTCGGATTCTCGAACCTGACGATAGTCTCGCTGCCCTGACCAAACGAAGTATAGGCACCCGAGATGACAACGGTCAGAGACTGACCCTGCTTGCCCTGGGTCGGATCGACCTGGGTAATCACCGGGGTTGTATCCTCGTTTACATTCAGCGTCACGTAGACATACTGCGGGGAGTTGTCAGCCGTGCCGCTGGAAATCATGATGCTGTCCTGATACATGCCAACACCAACACCCGCGATATCAACCGACACCGTGATCGTCATCGGGGTCGTGCCGCCATCAGGATCGATGCTCATCCAGTCAGCCAGTTCACTGGCGGTGAAATCGAAGTCACTACCACTGGAGGTCACCTCGAATGTCTTATCATCGGGATTCGCGCCGCCTTCAATCGCCTGGAACGTCAGCACTGCCGGCGTCAACACGATATTGTTGGCCTGCGGTTCGACCGTCAGATTGATACCGACATACTGCGGGCTGTTGGTCACCAGCGGATCAGCAGAGGTGATCTCCAGCGTAGAGCTGTACATACCGTCGGGAAGCCCGGTGATATCAACATTCACGACGATCGCAGCATCGGTCGTACCGGAGGTCGGATCGACCGTAATCCAGGACGGGTCAAAACCGCTGATCTCAAAATCGACCGCGTTACCGTCGGTGCTGATAATGAATGATTTGGCTGCCGGATTGGCACCGTTCTCGATCGCCGTGAAACTCAGTTCCGTGCTGTCAATCACCAGAGCTATCGGAGCCGGGTCTATGGTCAGGTTGACAATCACCTCCTGCGGTGAATTCTCGGCACCGGCAGCAGTGATGATCAGAGTGTCAACGTATGTACCGGCCAGAACACCGGTGATATCAATGTCAATCGTCACGTCCTGCGGGGTGGTCCCATTCTCCGGGGTCAACGCAATCCACGCCGGATTGAATCCGCTGATGGCAAAGTTGATGTTGTTACCATCGGTGGCGATGTTAAAGCTCTTGCTGGCAGGGTTGGCACCACCTTCGATCGCCGTGAAGCTGACCGAGCTGCTGTCAACCACCAGATTGATGGGGGCGGCCTCGACCTCCAGCGTGATTACCACAGACTGAGGCGAATTGACCACATCACCAGACTCGATAACCAGCGTGTCGACATAGATCCCCGGGGCCAGACCGGTCAGATCAACCGACACCTCGACATCGGACGGGGTCGTGCCCGCATCGGGGCTGACCGCGATCCAGGCCGGGTCAAAGCCGGTAATCGTGAAGCTCGCCGGGTCGCCGTCGGTGCTGATGTTGAAGCTCTTGGAAGCCGGATTGGCGCCACCCTCGGTACCCATGAAACCGAGCGCTGCGCTGTCGATCACCAGATTGACATCGGCAGCCAGAGTGTCCACCAGTGTGTAGCATATGCCGGCCCACTGGGCAGCAGGAATATACGATACCGCATCCTGCCCGGCCCACAGCCACTCACCTCCCGGGGGGTAGAAGGCCGTGTCGATACAGAACTGGGTTGCGCCACTGGACTTGTCGCCGATGTCCACGATGAAGTCCATCGACTGTACCTCCATGCCAGGAAGTATACCGCTCGTAAACAGCCAGAAACCGCCCAAGCCAATCGTATCGGCACCAGACCCGTTGTTACTGAATCGGTTAACGAATGATTGCATATAGATCGGGGCCATCGTCGTGGCCCACTTGAGACTGTCCACATCGACGGTGTAGCCGGTTCCGTTGTCTGTGTAGAACTCGAAGCCGTTCGTCGACCCGTCGATTCGTGTCGACAACGTATTATTCATGGAGAACTGAAACAGCACGGAGCTGTTGTAGTGAATCTTGTCGCCATCGATTAGTCCCTCAACATTGACCAGCGGCACTTCGCCGCCCGGAACCTGCTGGGCACTCGCGACAGCAAATCCGAATACCACGACAAGCGCGGCAAGGATAATTGATACATGTCTCATGCGTTAAACTCCTACTTTTTGCGAATAGAGAATTGTTCGTGTGATTTCTGAATCGCTTTGACAAATGGTTCTGTCAGTCTGAAGCCCTCCTCGATTTCTTCTGTCTTTCAGCACAGTATGCCAATCTATAGTTACTATTGCTCTTCTTAGGCCACATTGGAATCAGGGATACGCAGAACTAATTTTAACTATGACTGTTTAGGCGCTTGTTAGACCAGAGAAAGGAAGGAAGAGAAACTACCCCTAACCACTGAGGCGAACTTCCTCGCATCAACCACGTGCAATATATCCGTTTTCCCGTTTTTGTCAAGCCCCTCAAGCGTTTTTGTCAGTTTTTTGCGCAGTTCTATCTCGTTGCCCCGCTTCGCCTTCTGCGGATGATCAGGATTAGCACAAGCGCTGCGGCAGCACCGGCCAGATCCGCCACCAAATCAAACATGTCAAACTGCCTTCCCGGAACGAATTTCTGATGATATTCGTCTACCACAGCAAAGACTGCGGTGAAGGCGTATGTCCACGCCACGGCCCTTCTTTGCACCAGCCGTTCAACCGAACGAAGCGCCAGAAAGGCAAGAACTGCGTATTCGACAAAATGGGCGACCTTGTCCAGCGGCAGGAAGGCAGGAACGTCGGGCGATTTCAGATTCGGAATCGAGGACACCGCCAGAACCAGCGCCGCATAGACAATCAGCGGAACATGATACCTCAGGAAGCCACCGGTCTGATCAGTTTTTGCACTTCGTCCACCCATTAGGCCAATGGGTAGCCACAGGACGCCGCTCAGGCAAGAAAAAGCTCTCCAGTGCATTGATCCGTCAGGCGGAAACAGGCATAGCCTGTTTTTTGTGGATTGCCGCCGGTGCGGCTCGTAGATTCCCCAGGTGATGATTGAGATGACCCAATCCGGGCTGCGCCCGGGTTGCACTGGAGGAGGCACACGCTTCAGCAGCGTGTAACATGTTGCGTCAATCCAAATACTTGATTGCCCTGGGACTGCTTGCCCTGCCGCTGGTGGTTGTGTCCGGCACTCAGGATCCTGCGCTGTACCCCAGACTCATGATCCTGTCCGGGATGATTGCAATCGTCAGCCTCCTCACTTGGTCTTCGGGGCGCCGTCAGCTCCTGCCCGTCGATTCCGGCATGAGTGGTCCTTTGTGGTGGCTGGTGTTGGCCTACCCGATCGTTATGCTCATGACCATGCCCGGCAGCCGCGTCCCCTCAGAATCTCTGCTGGTAGTGCTCATAGTCTCGTTATGGGCCGGGCTGGTGGTACTGCTGAATTTGACGCTCCGGCTCAGCCCCGAGGCCATGCGCCTTTGGGTTCGAGCGGTTGTTCTGCTTTCGATCATCCTTCCGTTGATAGCACTGCTGCAGTACTACGACCTCGCCTTCACCGGACTGCCCGCCGCCAGCCCACCCTCAGCCACGATGGTCAACCGCAATCTGCTGGCCTCGGCCCTGGTACTAATGCTCCCGATCGCAGCCCTGAACCTGTACCGCTCGACTGGCCTGTGGCGGAACTTCAGCAGCGTGGCTATTGCCCTGCAGGTGTCCGTGATCATCCTGACCAACTCCCGAAGCGGCTGGTTGGCGCTGGTGATCATCCTGCCCCTTGTCATAGCAGTGGGGTGGCGCATGTCGGTCTCGCGCGGTCTTGACATCATTACCCGTCTGGCATACGCATCGGGCTGGAAGACGATCCTTGTTATCGGTCTGACAGCGGCGGTGCTGTTCGCGACACCCTGGCTGCGACGCGCCGATCAGGACTCAGTCGCCGCTCGCCTGGCCGGTGTCGTCCACACCGATCAGGGATCGGTTGCGGAGCGTCTGCTGCTGTGGGATCGTACGATGAAGATGTACCTTGATCATCCCGCCGCAGGAGTCGGCCCCGGTCAATGGAAATTGCATATCAACCACTACGGCGCCGCCGGGTTGCGCTCAGCCGACGGGCAGATCCTGTTTCAGCGCCCGCACAATGACTATCTTTGGATCCTCGCCGAGAACGGCCCCCTGGGACTGCTGGCTTATCTGGCCCTTCTGGCCGGCTTTCTTGCCGCCGGCTGGCGCATATTCAAGGACGCCCCTCAGCCTGAGTTGAAACTGACCGGAGCCTTGCTCGGCCTGGTGATTCTCGCTTTCGCCATTGATTCGACTTTCAGCTTCCCCCGCGAGCGCGTTGTCCACCTCGTCCTGGTCGCACTGGCGATGGCCGGCTTGTGGTCCGTCATTCCCTTCGGCTCTGCCTCTTCTCAACCCGGACTTGGACGCAAGGCGAACACCACTCTGTTCGTGCTGATTCTGCTGGGTGCCGCCGCGCTGCTGGTCGGTTATAGCCGACTCAACTCCGACCGACTCATTGTGCAGGCTATCGCCGAACGCGACCGGTCCAACTGGCCCGAGGTGACCGCTCTTGCCCGGCAAGCCGAGACGCCGCTGGCCACTATCGACCAGAGTGCCACTCCCTATGCCTACTATGCCGGCCTGGGGCTATACGGCTACGGCAGGATTCCCGATGCCCTGGAGGCCTTTCAGAGAGCCTATGATGTCAATCCGTACCATCTTCACGTGATCAACAGCCTGGCGACCTGTTATGAGGCGATGGGACAGCACCGCGAATCAGCCCACTACTTCGAGGAAGCTCTGGCCATCTCGCCGACCTTCCAGCCCGCGCTGCTGAACTACGCTGCCACGCTCTACAATGTCGGTCAGTACCAGCGTGCACTCCGACTCATCTCCCTCGTCGATCCGAAAGTCAATCCCCGGCGTTATAACGAATACAAGACCAGTATTGAAGCCATGTTGTCCGACACAACAGCCGTCGATACCACCACCGGCATCGAGCCATAGGCATGCGAGAGCCTTGCTGAACTGAGTAGTGAGATTACCATGCCCCTGCTGAAGCCTGTCTCACAGACAATCGACCGCCACTGCCTGATCAGCAGTGATCAGCGGCTGCTCGTAGCCCTCTCCGGCGGCACCGATTCTGTGTGCCTCCTGCACCTGCTCAAGCGCCTCGCCCCCCGTCGGAGATGGCAATTGCTGGCCGTGCATGTCAACCACCGTATTCGACCCGGCACCGCCGACAGAGACCAGACCTTCTGTGCAAGGCTCTGCGCCTCCTGGGATATTCCCCTGCTGGTTGAAACGCGCGACATTCCTGCTCTCGCGCGCGCCCGCAAGGCTGGCCTGGAACAGACGGCACGGGACATCCGCTACGAGATATTCGAACAGGTAGCGGAGGAGCAGGGCTGCGCCCACATCGTGTTGGGGCACCACGCCGACGATCAGGCCGAAACCGTCCTGCTGCGCATCATCAGGGGAACCGGCACCGATGGCCTTACCGGTATCCCCATCAAGCGAGGCAAGATCGTGCGACCGTTGCTCGCTGTCTCGCGGGTTCTTCTGGAGGACTATCGGGATCACCATAGCCTGCCGTACTGCGAGGATGAAACCAACCAACTGCTGACCTATGACCGCAACTACTTGAGAAACGAGTTGCTCCCGCAGATACGAGACCGACTGAATCCCCGGGTCAATCGTGCTTTGGTTGCTCTTTCAGAAATCGCCGCTGACGATGTCGCGGCGTTGAACGAGCTGGTCAACCGGGCAACAGCAAAAACGCGCAGAGTCACGCCTGGGGGCAAGATAGAGCTTGCTATCGACAAACTTTGCACTTATGATAGAGCTGTCCGTCGCAGAGTGCTAAGGCGTTGTGTGGCAGAGCTTTTGGGTGATCCTCGAGGTGTTGATCGAGTCGTCATCCAGCGGCTGGAGCGTCTGGTCGACGACATTGGCAAGCCGGTGGCACTGCCCGGCCGTACGCGGGCTGAACGAGTCGGTTCGTTGCTGGTGCTGCATCATATCAGGCGCGCTGACTGGGAGATACCGGTCGCAGGGCGCAGGACGCAGTTGCCCGGGATGCACCTGACCTTGGTTTGTCGCGAGCAGGCATACGAGGGTCAGAAGATTCCTCGTATTCGCCGTGCCCGGCAGGTGACTTTGGATAATGAGAAACTTTCCGGTCAATTGTCAGTACGGACTATACGAGATGGGGATCGGTTTGTACCGTTTGGCATGACCGGAAACAAGAAAGTTGGCGATTATCTGACTGATTGCAAGATTCCGGCGGTCTACCGTGATGAAATCCCGGTAGTCTGTGACCAGAAAGGAATTGTCTGGCTGGTCGGGTTTGAAATCGCCGAGCGAGTGAAGGTCCATCGCGCAACACAAGAGGTGATGAAACTTGAAATCATCCGACATCAACGCTGAGCCACGCCTGAAGTTCGAGCGGTTGCTGGAAGCTGAGAAGATCGAGCGCCGGGTACGCGAACTGGGCAGGCAGATCACCAAGGACTACAGGGGCAAGGCCCCCTTGCTGCTTGGCATCCTGAAGGGTTGTGTTGTCTTCCTGGCCGACCTGATGCGGCATATAGAGTTGCCCCTGGAGGTGGAATTCATCTCTGCCGAGTCCTACCGCCACGGTTCCGCCCCGGAGGCCGAGATCAGGATCAATCGCAATTCGCAGATTTCACTGAAGGGCCGCGATGTTCTCATTGTCGAGGGAATCGTCGACAGCGGTCGCACGGCCGCGACCATCCTCGGGAGTGTCCGCAAGGAGGAACCGGCCTCAGTGGAGGTTGTTACATTGATAGACAAACCGGCCAGTCGACGCATGGAGGTGCGTCCGAAGTATGTCGGGTTTAAGATCGGCAATGAGTTTGTCATCGGCTACGGCCTCGACAATACTCAGAAATTCAGGAACCTGCCGTACATTGGGCGCATTGCTGATGAATGATGTCATAGGAGCGATGTCAACGGCGTCACCCGGCCTGGCACCGTCAAGGCGGCCGGTTGGGCCGCCGATAACCTGTAGAAAGTGTATGGCTGAGGCGCGCATCGTGAATTTTCAGCCGATGAGGACAGTATAAAGATCATAATGACTGACTTTCCCGACAACAAGAAGCCCCTGCACTTCGGTCCCCCAACCCCCCGTGACAAGCGTGGAAATCGAGATAAACGCGGTGGCGATGGTTCCGGCAAGGATCCCATGCAGTGGCGCGGTGCCGGACGAACGGTGTTGTTCTGGGTTGCCCTGTTCCTTGTGTTCGCCGTCCTGGTGTCCTTGTGGGGTAACCTTTCTCGCGATGCGGTCGAGATCAACTATACCGAATTCATGAAGGAAGTGGAGAACGGCAACGTTGCCGAGGTCACCTTCACCGATCGTTCCATTCAGGGGCTGCTGAGAGATCCGAAGACCTTTCCCTCGGCCAATACACCCAATGCGTTCACGAAGTTCACAACCCGGATTCCGTTCGCAGATACCAACTACGAACTGGTCAATCGTCTGTACCGATCCGATGTGCGCATAATCGCCAAGGACCAAAGCCCGTCTATCTTCCACTATCTGGCCACCATCGGACCCTGGCTGCTTCTGATTCTTATCTGGCTGTTTTTCATTCGCCAGATGCAGGGTGGTGGCGGCGGACCGCGGGGCCTGTTCTCCTTCGGCAAGAGTAAGGCCAAGCTACTGACCGATGAACACCCCAAGGTCACCTTTGGGGATGTCGCCGGAGCCGATGAGGCCAAGGAAGAACTACAGGAAATCATCGAATTCCTGAAGGAACCGGGCAAGTTCCAGAAACTCGGCGGCAAGATCCCCAAGGGAGCGCTGCTGCTTGGCCCGCCGGGAACAGGCAAGACTCTGCTGGCGCGGGCTGTAGCCGGCGAGGCGGGCGTACCCTTCTTCAGCATGTCCGGCAGTGACTTCGTCGAGATGTTTGTAGGCGTCGGGGCCAGCCGCGTCCGCGATCTGTTTGATCAGGGCAAGCGCAACGCACCATGTATTATCTTCATTGATGAAATCGACGCTGTCGGGCGACACCGTGGCGCCGGCTTGGGTGGGGGACACGATGAACGCGAGCAAACACTTAATCAGCTTCTGGTCGAGATGGATGGCTTTAGCGCTAACGAGGGCGTGATTCTCGTCGCCGCGACCAACCGTCCCGACGTTCTTGATCCCGCACTCCTGCGGCCCGGACGCTTTGATCGCCAGATTGTCGTCGGGACTCCCGATGTCAACGGCCGCAAGGGGATACTCGACGTACACACGCGCAAAATCAAGATGTCCGAGGATGTCGACCTTGAGGTGCTCGCCCGGGGTACTCCCGGAATGTCCGGCGCCGATCTGGCGAATATGGTCAACGAGGCAGCCCTGCTGGCCTCGCGCCGCGACCGCGAATCGGTCACCATGGATGACTTCGAGGAAGCCAAGGACAAGGTGTTGATGGGTTCTGCCCGCAGGTCGATGGTCATTTCTGATAGAGAAAAAGAGATGACCGCCTATCACGAGGCCGGTCACGCTCTTGCCGCCAAGTTCCAGAAAGACTTCGACCCCATTCACAAGGTCACTATTATTCCTCGTGGCATGGCCCTCGGCGTGACTCAGGCGCTGCCGATGGACGAGCGCCACACCTATCCCCGTGAATACCTCGAAAAGATGCTTGTCTTCATGATGGGGGGGCGGGTCGCCGAAATGCTCGTCTTCAATCACTACACGACAGGCGCTGGCAATGACCTCGAGCGTGCCACCAAGCTGGCCCGCAAGATGGTGTGCAATTGGGGCATGTCCGACAAGCTCGGACCAGTCACCTTCGGCAAGACCGATGAGCATGTCTTCCTCGGCAAAGAGATGGCGCAGTCCAAGGACTATTCCGAAGCCACTGCCCAGGTCATCGACTCCGAAATCCGACGCATCATCGAGGAAGCCGAGGACAAAGCCACCCGCACACTGTCTGAGAACATCGATAAGCTGCACGCTCTGGCCAGAGCGCTGCTGGAGCGTGAAACCGTCGACAGCCGCGAGGTGGATGAGATCATCGGCACAACTCCCGGCGATCCGGAAGAGATAGAGACTCCGGCTCCCCCGCCAAAAGTGTAACCGAACAAGTCACAACGCACGATCTGCATAAGGGACACCCCCCGGTGTCCCTTCCTTCTGCATGTCATTCGCCGGGGCTTCCCTGACCGAATGCCGGTTGCCTGTCGAACCGGACCCGCACCAGGTCAAACCAAAGTGCCTCCGGAGGTGTTGGCCTCATATATACGGAAGTGATGTGAGTGCTTCTGGTTCAATCTCACCGGCAGTGCCGAGTGAGCACATCGACAACGCAATCGCAGATGTAGTCAACATCCTTCAAGGGCAGAGTCGGGTATATGGGCAGTGATACGACACGACGTGTCGCCCAGGCGGCGTTGGGGAAGAACTGCGGCGACAGGCCCAGGTGGGTGCGATAGTAAGACAGGTCGAACATCCCCTGGTAGTGTACGCCGCACTCTACCGAGCGGGCAGCCATGAGGCGAATGAAGCGATCACGGTCTGTCTTCAGTCGTGACAGACGCAGCTTGATGATGAACAGGTGCCAGGACGGCTCCGCGTTGTCCGCTACGAACGGCAATTCTATGATATCCTGCAACGCGGCGAGATTCCGGAAGTAGCGCTCGGCGATCTTGCGACGTTTTGCCTGATCGTTCTCGAAGCTGGTCAGTTGTCCCAAACCTATGGCTGCATGGACGTCGGACAGATTGGCCTTCATTCCGAGGGCTCGGATGTCATAGGCCCGCGAGCTCTTTTTCCGGCGTTCGTGGGCGGTGCGGGTCATCCCCTGCCGGGACAGCAGTCTTACGGCCTCGGCAAACTGCTTGTGGCGCGTGAGGACCATACCTCCCTCGCCACAGGTGAGATTCTTGGTGCTGTAGAAAGAGTGTACAGCGACATCGGCAAAGGCCGCAACAGACTTGCGGCCGACACTGGCGCCCACTGAGTGGGCGGCATCGGCCATAAGCGGCAGGCGATAGCGGTCGCACAGGGCTGCCAGCTTCGGGTAGTCGCACGGATGACCGGCGATATCGACCGGCATGATGGCCAGGGTGGACGTCGATAGCTTGCGTTCGACTTCATCGGAGTCGATGTTGAGAGTAACGGGGTCGATATCGGCGAAGATCGGTCTGGCGCCGGTACGCATAATCGCAGCTGCTGTGGCCGCAAAGGTCAGTGGAGTTGTGATGACTTCAACCCCCTGCCGGGCGTTGACAGCTCGCAGGGCCAACTCCAGACCGGCTGTGGCAGAACTGACCGCGACCGCATAGCGAACCCCGCTGAGCTTCGCGATGGCCTTCTCGAACTCATCGGCATTGGGCCCGGTCGACAACCAGCCGGAGTCAAGTGTCCGGCGAACAAGCCGCTTGGTAGCCGCGTTGAGTTTCAAATCGAACAGCGGAATCGTTTTCTTCGTCTTAGCGCGCGCCATGAACCAACCTGTCGTATAGGCTTGTCATCATATCCAGCGAGCGATCCCACGTGTAATGTGAACGGACGAAACTGTGTGCATTATCTCCCAACTGTTGCAGAAGTTGAGGGTCGGTGGCAAGTTTAATTATGGCCTCGGCAAGGTCCGAAACGTTGTCTGCGGGCACTATCAGGGCGGTTTCACCCCGGCGGGCTACCTCGGCTATACCGCCGACGTTGCTGGTGATGGCCGGCCGGCCCAGCGCAGCGGCCTCGAGCACGGCGACACCGAATGACTCGCGGCGAGAGGGCATTACTATCGCGTGGTGTCGGGCAAGGAATGCGGACATGTCGCCGGGGTCAACCCATCCGGGGAAGGTGACGGCCTTGTCGAGAGCGAGCTGTGCAGCTCGCTTCTTCAGCTGCTCGGTCATGGGGCCTTGCCCCGCCAGCGAGAGGCTGACGTCGTGACCTTGTCCTCTGACCAGACCGACCGCCTCCAGTGCCACCTCCGGGGCATAGCGGGGCCGGTGGTGCTTAATGAATGCCAACCGAAGCGGATACGCCGGAAGCGGGGGAGTGATGGCCGGGACGGCAACACCAAATGGTATCGTGGTCAGCTTGCCGGCCACCGACCCCTCAAGCGCTGTTGTCTGGTCCGCCAGGTATCGAGAGGTGGCCGTAACGTGGTCGGCCTGGCGCAGAATGCGCCGCACCAGCCATCGCCTCAAGGGCCTGCCGGCCAGTTCGACAACATCGGTTCCCCAGGCCGATACAACGAACGGATGCACCTTCGAGCGCATCCCCAACAGCCAGTGGCCGACAGAGTAGTGGGCATGGACGAGATCGGCGCGAAACTCGCGCACGAGACGCGTCGCGCGCGCGGCCTGTTGGAGGTAGGAGAACCAGCCGTGTCGCGGCAGGATGGCAGTATCGATGCCATCAATGGCCGTGCCTCCGAACGAAATCAGGCGCACCTCCAGACCGCGTTCGGACAACCCGCGCACCCAGCGCATGATGTGCACTGAATCCGCCCGGCCCAGTATGGCAACCCGTCGGCAGGCCACAATCAGCTCCCGGCGGCGCTACCGAGCCAGCTTGATAACGGCCTCGATCACTTCGTCCTGCTCATCCTGCGTCATCTCGGGATAGATGGGCAGCGACAGGACACTCTGCGCCACACGACCGGAGACCGGGAATTCCTGCGGCGCATGGCCGAGGTAGGCGAAACACGGCTGGAGATGGAAGGGCACCGGATAGTAGATCATGCAGCCAATCTCAGCCTTGCGCAATCCCTCCACAACTTCATCGCGGTTGTTGACGACAATCGTATACTGGTTGAAGATATGGAAGGTAGCATAGTCCTTCGTCACCGGGGTACGAATCTCAGGCCGGCTCGCGAAGGCCTCATTGTAGCGGGCCGCCCACTGCTGCCGCTTGAGCGACCAGTCATTGAGGTACTTCATTTTAACCAGCAAAACAGCGGCCTGCAGCGTATCGAGGCGCGAGTTCAGCCCCACCATGTCGTGGTAGTACTTGCGTTTGGCGCCATGCACACGAATCATGGCGCAGGCATCGGCGAATTCATCAGAGTTGGTCGTGATCATACCACCATCACCCGCTCCACCGAGATTCTTGGTCGGATAGAACGAGAAGGCGCCCATGTCCCCGATCGAGCCAGCCTTCTGACCGCGATATTCCGAACCGATCGCCTGAGCAGCGTCCTCAATGACGATCAGGTTATGCCTCCTGGCAATCGCCATGATGGGGTCCATGTCAGCACATTGGCCAAACAGGTGCACCGGTATTACCGCCTTTGTCCCGGGAGTGATGGCGGCCTCGATGAGGCCGGGATCAAGGTTGAACGTGTCTTCCTCGATGTCGACCAGTACCGGTTTGGCGCCCAGGCGGTGAATGACCCCGGCCGTGGCAAAAAACGAGAAGTCCGTCGTGATCACTTCATCGCCGGCCTCAACTCCCGCCGCAATCAGCGCGACCAGAAGGGCATCAGTGCCGGATGCCACCCCGACAGCATGAGGTACCCGGGTCAACTGACTTACCTGCTGTTCAAGCATCGTCACTTCAGGTCCCAGCACAAAACCGCCGTGGGTCAGCACGGCAATGACTGCCGCATCGAGTTCTGCCTTCAGGTAGGCATACTGGCGGCTCATATCAAGAAGCGGAACGCCCATAGTCTTCCTTTCACTCGTCCTTCCAGCCCTGGTTTTTCAGTAACTGCTCTTCGGGGACATCGCGAAACACCTTCGCCGGCATGCCGGCCATGATCTTGTGTGCCGGAGCATCGGTTGTCAGCAGCGCTCCGGCGGCAATCAGAGCATCTTCGCCAATCTCCTTGCCCGGCAGGATGGTAGCATTGACGCCGATTCGGGCACCTTGCCTGACAATAACACCCTTGAAGTGCCTAAATCGCTCCTCCGTGCGGCCCACATAGTTGTCATTGCTGGTGGCCACACAGGGAGCAACGAAACACCGATCCTCGATGTCGGAATAGGCCGTGATGTAGACGTTGGTCTCAAGCTTCACGAACCGGCCTATTGTGCAGAAGTTCTCGATAGCCACGCCGCGGCCGACAATGGTCTTATAGCCAATGCTGACATTCTCGCGAACAGTGGACAGATCAGCGACAAGGACCTTGTTGTCGATGGTGCAGCCCCGGTAAATGATAACCCCCGCGCCGATAATGCAGTCGTTGCCGACCGTGCAAGGCGGTAAGGTGTCATCCTTGGTGACGGCAGTATTGGCCGCCCTCATGGGCAGTTTGCCGATGATGGTATGGTCGTCGATGCGTACACTGTCACCGATGGTCGTATCCGGGTGGATGACGACATGGTGTCCGATCCGGCAACCTGCGCCGATTCTCACCTTGTCACCGATGACGCAGAACTCGCCAAAGGTGCTGCCGGAACCGACCGACGCGCTGGCGGAGATAACAAAAGTTGACATACTCGTTTATCCTCTGTGTGTGTAATTGCTGATGTGTACCGCGTGATTCATGCTCTGGTTCTCGCAGTGCTTGAGCAGGCTCACTCTCGGGAACGCTCTTTTCTGACCCCCGGAAGCCAGCCGAAGAAGGCCGTCATGAAGGACGCCACACGGGCATAGTCGTCAGGCCGGGTGACGGCCAGCCGCCTGAGGAACTCAAGCCAGGCCGCCAGAAGAATAGCCACTATCAGGGAAGCTGCGAAGGCACCACCGACAATAATGGCTCGCCTCGGACGGCTGCGCTTGTCAGGAACAGACGCGTGGTCCAGTACGGAAATGGTGGGCAGGTTTTCATTCTCACTGATCTTGGCCTGCTCCAGTTGCTCCAGCAAAATCTGATACAGGCTCTCGTTGACCTTCACTCGACTGTAGAGCTGCTCGTATTGCCCACGAAGCCCCGGTACCGAGGAGATCGGCAGGGAGAAGAAGGAATTGCCCTCGTTGGAGCTTTCGAGCTTCTCCAGCTCCTTCTGGATAATGCGGCGTCGACGCTGCAGTTCCTTGTAGTCGGCATTGTCTTCACCCAGTCGCCCGGCCAGCACCTGCAAGTCGATATCGATACGGGCCAGTTGAACCTTGAGCTCGGAGGCCTGATCGATGGCCAGGCGGGTCTGCTCGTCGAAATCGACCGCGCGATTGGCCAGCTGGAACTGCTCAAGATCAGTGCGCGCTGAATCCAGCTCTGCTTTGATCCGGACGAGACGCTGCTCTACGAAGTCGCGATGCTGGCGGGCACGGTTGAGAACTATCTCACGGTTCAGATGATCGAGCTGCTCGACAAGGGCATTCGCAATGGCCGCTGCCACCTCCGGGTCCCGATCCTCGACCGCAACCTCAAGCAGGCCTTCCTCCGTCACACGGAAGCGCGTGCGTCCCAGGAATGCCTCGTAGGTCGCATCGCGGGAGTCAGTCTCATAGCGTGTCTGCAGGTGGAAGCTGTCGACGACACGGCCAACGATCGTGCGGCTTCTTAACATACGCGCATAGATGTCGCTGGGTGTCGCCAGTACCGGAAGGTCCAGTCCTTCGGTGATCGAAACAATCTGCGAGAGGCTGCCCAGATTGCCCATCGGCAGGCTCATGTCCTTCGGAGGGAGCAACAGGGCCGTAGCTTCGTACCACTTCGGCAGGACAAAGGACACGATGGCCGCCACCAACGTGACCAGAACAACAAGGCCGACAATCAGGCCGCGTCGCCGAGCAAGCACCTCAAGGAAGAGCCAGAAGCTGCCCGATGACGATTCGTGCCCGGTCATCTCAGCTCCTCCCGGACATGAACAATGATCTCGTCACCATCATTGACCCGCGTCTTCGGAGATGCTGGTGCGGTAACGCGCGAGACCCGGTTGTACAAGCCGACACGATCCTTGTCAGCCCGCGGCGAGTAGCCGCCCGCGGCCCGAATGTAGAACTGGGCATCCTGACCCTCACGGTACGGGAAGAGACCGGGATTGTACACCTCCCCGGAAACCTGCACGTACCCAAGTTGCAGCGGCACGTACAGGCTGTCGGCGGGTTCCAGTGCGATGGCCTCGCCACCCGCCTGATCATTGACACTCCGGGAGATCGGAAATCGCAGATCGCTGGCACGGCCAAACTCGTCGAAACGCGCCTTGCGAAAAACGGTGACAGAGGCGCTGTTGGCATCCTCCGTGTAGCCACCAGCAAGGCTGATGGCGTCGGCGACCGTCATACTCTCCCGCGCCTGATATGAACCGGGTCGTGCGACGGCACCGAAGACGGTGATCCACTGACGGTCCTCAGACATCTGCGGCGAGGGAATCCAGATCATGGCACCAGACCTGACCGCTTCGGGATCAGTCGCAATACTGCCGCCGCGATTGATAATCTGCACCTGGTGCTGGTCGGCGCCGAAGCGGACACCTCCGGCCAGAAGCAAAAGGTCCTCAAGCCTGTCGCCATCAACCAACTCCACATCGCGCGGGTGGTTAACCTCGCCGACAACCTGTACAAGGTCGGTCGCCTTGCCGGGAACAAAGATATGGATGCCGGCGTACAGCCGGGGGTTGGCGGAGTGATCACCGAGGTAAAAGGCCCGATCCAAATCCACACGCAGCGGCTCCGGCCCGCCGGAGAAGACGATCCATCTCCGCGACCCACTCTTCAGAATGCCACCGGCTATATCGATGATGTCCGAGACTCGCTGCGATGTGAATCCCACATAAGCGCCCGGTCTGGCAACTGCCCCACTGATCACAACGGACACCGGGCGGGGTTCAGTGATCGAGATCGTTATCTGCTCCGCCTTGTAAAGGCGCTCAAGCTCCGGCAAAAGGAGATTCCGCGCCTCGGTCAGCGTGAGGCCGGTCAGATTGAAGACACCAAGTGTGCCGTCGATAACCCGGCCTTCCGGATCAACTCCCAGTGTCATGGTGCGAACCTGCGAGCGGACGAATGTGATGCGGAGCTGGTCGCCCGGACGGATCAGGTAGCGATCAGGGTCGACCGGCTGATCAAAATCAGCGTAGAGCAACGAGAGCATGGCCCCCAGACTGTCAACAGCTGCCACCTGGCTCAAAGCGGGCACGGCCGGCAACAGGCAAATAGCAAGCGTGGCTATCACGCATAGTGTGCGGCTCAACAAGACCTCCACAGAGGATGGCTTTGATCGGCTATGTCGTTACGGCTCAATGCGGCAGGATACGTCATGGCGCTGACAAAGTCAACTGCTTCGCGCCGACCGCCGAACACGATACCATATACCACCCAGAGCTGCCAACGACGCCAAAGAGACAACCAGCCCCAACCACAGATGGGGCGTTCTATACCTCAGGATCACCCGCTGGTCGCCTTGATCAAAGGCGAATGAGATCAGCCCGTTGACTGCCTCAAGCCGCCGGCCGTCATCAGCCGACCAGCCCTTGTCAAACCCCATCCCTGTCACTATCCGTCCGGTAGTCCTACCGGTGATGTCGTACGTAATGACATTGGGAGTGATCTCACGCGTGTTGATCCGCGCTTCTCCTTCAAGAACGAACTCCTGAAGCACCTCGCCATTGTCCGTGACCAGCCCCCGACTGGGATGGTACGCCGAGAGCCATGCCGAGCGCAGCGCGCCCCGATTGGCAAGGTAACTGCGAAAGGCCCGGCCCTGAGGATCTATAGCCTGACGGAACTGCTCAGCCCGGTGAACCGGTTCGGGCGGCTGACGGTTAGCTTCGGAAAGGATGTTCCATGCGAAAATCAGATTGGTGCCGATAATCCCCACCGCAGCGAGATTGACAACCACCTTGGAGATCATGGAGCGGGAAACGCTCAGGCGAGCGCCAAGCAGATCATAGCCAATGGCCCCCAGCATCGCGATCGGAAGTATGACGAAGTGAAAGGCGCGACCGGTCCCACGCATTGAAGAGAACCCGGGCAAGCTGGTGAGAATGGCCCAGGGTGAAAGGGTACCAAAGTCACCCAGCCCCAACAGCAAAAAGAACGCGGCCACCACAAGCCACGGCCAGTGTTGTCGGAAGCGCCAGACAAGAGCTGTCACAGCGAGCAGGACCAGCAGGGGAGAGGTGTAGGCGCCGTATTCGTGCCATGCCCAGGTTTGCTCGTCGAAATGCTTCACGAACAGAGAGTGCTCGACACCGAAGAAGATCTTGCCCAGGGCCGAAAGCGGGATTGACTCATCGGGATTGCCTTCCCATCGGTTCTCCACCAGGTAGATGACACTCGGCAGGAACTTCACAGCCGCCAGGCCCAGCCCGGCAAAGGCGGCTGCCACAAAGTTGACCAGATAGGCGACGCACCGGTGCCTCAGGCCAAGCAGGGCGCACAGCAGACCGGTAAACAGCAGCGTGTACACCAGCGGCACGGCACCGCCATTACCCAGGACCATCAGCATCAGAGCAAGCGCCGCCCAGACAATCCAGTGGCGCCTGTTGTGCGACTCGATCACGAAGTATGCAAACCAGGGCAGGAAGCAGTAGTGCGTAAAGGGCATGTGCCCCTCGGCTATATGCAATGCGAAGTGCACGGAGCCGAAATAGGCCACCGAGAACAGCACTCCGGCAACACGCGACACCCCGAATGTACGCGCCAGAAGGTAGCTGCCACCGAACCCCAGAACGTAGCATACAAGCACCTGAAGCTTTAGGCCCACCACCGGTCCGAAGATCAGATACAGCAGGAAGAACGGTGAGAGAACGGCTACCTCAGGGTGATGAAACAGGATGTTACCGCCGCCAAGGTATGGATTCCAGAACGGAAACTGACCATAGTGCAACACCGTGCCTGCCGGTACCGCGGCAATGGTGGTGAACAGGTCCCAGTCGCGTACACCCCACCAGTCGATCTTCAGCAGAAGCGGGAGAGCATAGTAAACGGCCAGCAGGACAAAAAGGGCTGGTATCGCACGGTGTAAGATGCTAAACTTGGTCATGTGCTCTCGAACGACATCTGTGAGTGTGCTCAGATAAATGCAGCTTTCATACGTAAAAAGCAACCGATTCCTCTGGCCGACCGCGCTCCTGGCCGTGTTCATGCTGGTCTTTCTGGTTGGACTGACATCGGGAAGCGTGAAATACAAATCGCTGGAACGGATGCTGATACAGTGGGACGGTCAGCACTACCTCTCCATAGCGCGCGATGGCTACGAAATGTTTCCCTGCCCCAGAGGACCACACCAGATTTGCGGCAATGTCGGTTGGTTTCCGCTGTTCCCGCTTACGGGGCGAGCGGTCGCGTGGCTGGGGCTGGACGTTCGGTGGGCCTTGCTGCTGGCCGGATGGATCGCGCTGTGGGCTGCCCTGCTGCTGCTGTTTGATCTGGTCAGGCGGCCGTTCAACACAACCACCGCAGTCGGTACACTGGTGGCGCTTCTGGCTTTCCCCTCAGCCTTCTACTTCCTGACCGCCTTCCCCTACGCCTTGTTTCTGCTCCTGGCCGTGCTGACCATGTGGCTGCTTCAGCAGGAACGCTTCAGCTGGCTGTGGCTCCCGAGTGGCTTGCTGGCTGTGACCTATCCCAGCGGCGTCGTCATCGTCCTGCCACTCATATGGTATCTGGTCAGCCGCTGGCGTACACTCTCAGCACACGGCAAAGCAGGGGTGCTCTGCGGAATTGCATCAGTAGGTGTGGCATTGGCTGCATACGCCGGGTACTATTGGTATCGTTTCGATGACTTCCTTCTGTATTTCCGCTTTCAGAACCAGCCAATGTATGCCCACGAGCCGGCTTTTCCGCTGCTGACAATCTTCGAGTCACTTCGCAACTACTCGACAAGCTACAGCGTGACCCTGATCATTTCCGCCGTGGTGGTGATGCTTGTGGCCTTCTACCGCACGAAGGTGCCCGCAACGTGGCAGCTGTTCATGTTCGGCATACTCCTGTTCACACCGGCCGCCGGAACGACCGACTGCTACTATCGGCACATCGTTGTGGCCTTTCCCCTTGCTGTCATGGTCGGGCTGGCCCTGAACGACCGTCGACGTCGCTGGCTGGTCCCGGCGTATATCATCTGTGCCCAGGTCATGGCGTGGGTGGGGTACCTGCCACAATACAAGGACGGACGGTTGATATAGGCGCCGCGGCTCTCAGTGGGCTCTCAACGCGGTGTCAGCACCAGCCGCCAAAGTGAATCCGCCGTCTCCCGAACAAAAACCACCGAATCCGGCTCAGCCGTCCAGTCGGCCTGAAACGTACCGATCGGAATACGAACTGCATCGCAGTTGCTGCTGGTGATTTCTGTCGGACTGAAGCGCGAGGTGGGCAGACCCCAGTTACTCACGATACCGGTGTGATCGCAGAAATTGATCTCTGACCCGATGGCAGGATAGAAGTCCATAGAGTAGGTACGGTTGTTGCGGACAGTCATAGTCAGTGAATCCGCCTTGCTGCCAATGATGGTCTTGTGGCGGACAACGTAGTATCCACGGTAGTTCTCGGTCTGGTCTGACTTCACGGCATTGTCATCACCTCCGCAGACCGTCAGTCCCGCGGCAAGCGAGCCGCAGATCAACAGGACGAATACGCGACACATAGAACATCTCCTGTATGAGCACGTCATTCGCATTCAATGACGCCCCAGATATCTGTTCCGTCTAATCCGTATATCTCATGTCAAAGTCCCCCTGGCCCCGTTTTCGTACTCACCCGACCGGCAGCGTGCGCTACTTGCGATTCGCCAGGTCGCGAGACTCGGCTTGTTCCGAGATCTCCCGCTTGCTACGCTGTTCGCTGTAGTTAGCTGCGGCTTTCACGAATTCGCGGAAGAGCGGATGGGGCCGCTCAGGACGTGACTTCAGTTCCGGATGGAACTGCACGCCGACAAACCAACGATGATCAGGAACCTCCACGATCTCCACCAGGCGACTGTCCGGTGACGTGCCGGACAGCAACAGACCCCGCGAGGTAAGCATCTCCCGATAGGCGTTGTTCAACTCGTAACGATGCCGATGACGCTCCGATACCTCCTCGGCGTCGTAGGCCTCGAACGACTTCGAACCTCGCACCAGACGACAGGGATACGCCCCCAGGCGCATGGTGCCGCCAAGCTGCGTGACACCTTCCTGATCGGCCATCAGGTGAATGACGGGGTGCTTGAGGTCACGGTAGAACTCATAGGAATGGGCATCGGCAAGGCCACACACGTTGCGGGCGAACTCGATGACGGCGCATTGCATACCAAGGCAGATACCAAGAAATGGAATGTCATTCTCGCGAACATAGCGAATCGCCTCAATCTTGCCCTCCACCCCGCGCTCGCCGAAACCGCCCGGGATCAAGAGGCCGTCAGCATCGTGAAGGAACTTCTCGGCGCCGAAATGCTTGATGTCCTCAGAACTGATCCAGATCAACTGCACTTCGGCATCGCTGTAGACACCGGCATGTACGAAGGCCTCTATGATGGACTTGTAGGCATCGTGGAGATTCACATATTTGCCGCACATGGCAATCTTGAGACGTCGACGGGGATTGTTCAGGCGGTGCACCATGTCTTCCCACTGGGTCAGATCCGGAGGCTGAGTGTCAAACCGAAAGTGCCTGCAGATGATGTCATCAAGCTCCTGTTCATGGAACTTAAGAGGAATCTGGTAGATCGTGGAGACATCGGGAGCAGAGATCACGTTCCTGACCGGCACCGAACAGAACAGGCTGATCTTCTTGCGCAGATCATCCGATATCGGCTTGGCTGAGCGACAGATCAGGGCGTTCGGCTGAATTCCAATAGCCCGCAGTTCGCGTACCGAGTGCTGCGTGGGCTTGGTCTTGAACTCGCCGGCAGCGCTGATGAAGGGTACCAGCGTCACGTGGATATACATGACGTTCTCCGGACCTTCCTCAAGGCTGACCTGGCGAATCGCCTCCATGAACGGAAGAGATTCGATATCACCTACCGTGCCGCCGATCTCACTGATGATGACATCGGGATCATCGAACACCTTCTTGAGCCGTCGGATGCGGCTCTTGATCTCCTCCGTAACGTGCGGAATGACCTGCACCGTGGCTCCCAGATAATCGCCGCGCCGCTCGTGTGTGATGATCGTGTTATAGACCTGCCCCGTCGTGACATTGTTGTCCTTGCCCAGCGACTGGTCCAAAAAGCGTTCATAGTGTCCGAGGTCAAGGTCCGTCTCCGAACCGTCATCAAGGACAAACACCTCGCCGTGCTGGAAAGGATTCATCGTGCCGGGATCAACATTGAGATAGGGGTCCAGCTTAAGATTGCAGACCTTCAGCCCGCGCTTCTTCAGCAGGTAACCGATGGAGGCCGACGCGATCCCCTTGCCAAGCGCGGATACCACGCCCCCAGTTACGAAAATATACCTTGTCTGCTCAGCCATACTCCCATCCTCAAGATACGACTTTTCCCAGCTTCTTCAGATCTTTCGGACTGTCAACCGAAATGGTCTGCATCCTTGTCTTATAAGCTCGAATTCGTCCGCCGTGTTCCAGTATTCTCAGTTGTTCGAGCGACTCTGCCTTCTCATATGTTGATCGGCGCCACCGTGCAAATTGCTCAAGGGCACGACGCCGGAAAAGATAAATCCCCACGTGGTGCCAGTACAGGAAGCGGCGCACACCCGCTTCACCTTCGGCAGAACGGACCCAGGGCAGAGGCGAGCGAGAAAACCAGAGCGCCCAGTTATCGCCGTTGATGACAGCCTTGACAATGTCGGGGTCAGCCAAATCATCATCGTCAGCCATGCGCCGAATGATCGTGCCAACATCGGCGCCGCGATCGGAGCGAAAGGCGCTGACAACGCGGCCAAGGGCCGCTGCCTTGAGGCCCAGATTATCCGCCTGCACATTGATGACAATATCTGCGGGATGGCGCGAAGCGATCTCGGCGGCTCGATCGCTGCCGGTCCGGTGCCGCCTGGAAGTCAACTCGCACTCGGCACCAAATGTCACAGCCGCCTCGAGAACCTCCCGGCTGTCGGTGGCGATGATGGTTCGGTCGATGCCCCCGGTCCGGGCCACCTCGCGCCACACATAATACAGCAGCGGCTTACCTTTAAGCGGAAAAAGCACCTTGCGAGAGAATCGGCTGGACTGCAAACGCGCCGGGATGACAGCCAGTGTCTTCATCTTTTCCTCCACGCCGTCGTCAAACACACGAAGCAGTCATCAACGCAGTCTGCCGCCAATGTCGGGAACACAAAAGGCAGCAAAATGAGTGCATTCTCAGGGGGTACAAGTGGCATAGGCCATGATATCGATGGTCCGATTCGCTGTCAAGCTCTAAGAGCGGCCGACCCTGCCTCGCATCGTGTTCCGTACTGGAACTGCACATCTGGAGCTGATCGAATCACCGGTGCGCGCACTACAACCGGCTGGCCAGTGAAAAGGAGGGGCCGCCCACTACCGTCAAAAACCGCTAAAGGATTTCCGGCACAGGTCGACATCACCAGTAGATGTACCAAACTGAAACAGGACGGAACCATGTTCACTACAGAGTTTCAAGCTGAATCACCGACCTCGGCGGCCGCGACTGCGGATGACACCGATCAGTGTCTGCTGCGTCGCCGGTCCGGCATGACCCGAGTGGTGACAAATGAGACCGAGATCCCGTGTCAGCACTGTGAAGACCGGCAGTCACTGCTCGGTGACCTTGCCCTTGCGATGCAATTGCGCGATGGGCTGAATCAGCACGAGCAGTCCCTGCTCGACACACTGGCCGGACGCGATGCAGTCTCGTTCCTGATTGCCGGTGAACAATACCTCCACCCGGCGGACACGCCCCTGTTTGCGCCGGAACTCGTGGAGACAACCCGAAACATGGGCGGGGAAGCTGTCTTCACACAGCGCTATCGACCACAGTCGGAGCAGTCCGAGAATACCTACGTGCTGCATAGTGCCCTGGTGGGAACGCGAGGCGAACATCCGGTGGTATTCGGCTTACTGTCGCCTGAAGGCGCTACCGAACGCACACGTCAGGAAAGCGACTTCTGTGCTACGGCCTGCGCCTTCCGGCGTTCCTTCAGAGCGGCGGAGACAGCCACCACGAACATCCGCCGCCGGCTGGACGATGACCGGCCCGCTATGGTGGTCAGCCAGGCAACCGGCCGTGTCCTGGCTGTCAACAGACCACTCGTGCGTATGGTGGGCATAGACAGTCTGCAGGTGACCGAGTTGTCGTTCGAGGAGGTCCGGGAACTGCTGGCGCGGTTTGTAGGGCGCATGCGAATCTCCCTGGAAACGCTCGCCGTTGGTGAGCAGTCGGTGTCAATGGTTACGTTCTCCCGGGAGACGGCGAAAGTGACCAGCGAGCACAAGGTAACCGAATTCTTCGCACACAAGATGAGAAACAAGCTGGCCGGAATCACGACCGCGGCAAGCCAGTGGTTGTCCATGAAGGGCGAAACGATCGATGAGTCGAGCCTGGAGCTGGCGGATATCGTGCTCTCTGAAGCAGCCGCGCTGAACTGGCAGTTGGATCGTCTGATGACCTACCTGCAAAGCCAGGATCAACCCCGGCGATCGATCGCCCTGTCGGAGGAGCTGATGCTCGCCATCCACCAGATCCGGGGCATTGCCACCGATCGCCAGCCGGCAATCGAATGGGATGAGAACGCTGATCTGGGACGCATCAGCGCGCCGCCGCTGGCGTGCTGTGCGCTGTTCGAGGCCGTCCTGCTGCGCCATCTGGCTGCCGACCGGGTACCCATCACAATCAGCTTTGACCGACCGACGGCGAGGCCTCTGGTGCACGTGGTCGTGCAGTCTAAGTATGCCCGATCGGTCTACTCACACGGTGAGTTCGATGTGCACACCATGTACGCCCGGCGCCTCGCACGGGTGATCGGGATTGATTTGCTCGTGATGCCGGCAGAGGCCGACGGAACACTGAAAACAGAATTGATGATCACCCTGAGCACTGCAAATTGAGCAAGCCACGTATGAATGACACTTCTGAGCGCAATCAGGCGCGTGCTGACATAGTGATAGTCGACGATGAACAGGCGATGCGCCGAACCCTGAGCCTGCTGCTGGAAAAGGCCGGGCACACCACTCGAAGCGTATCCTCACCGGAGGATGCCCTCCGAGCCCTTGAGGAGCGACCGGCACAGCTGGTCATCACTGACCTGCGGCTCGGCAATGAATCCGGAATGGAGCTGATTCGCCAGATCAAGCGGTCGTATCCGAATACCGAAAGCATACTGCTGACCGCCTACGGTTCAATCGAAAGCGCCGTCGAGGCGATACATGCCGGAGCTTACGACTATATCACCAAACCCTTCACCAATGAGCAGTTGCTCCTCAAGGTGACCAAGGCCGTCGAGCGCCAGGAAATGAGGTCGGAACTGACCGCTCTGAGGGCACACGTGGCCATGAGCTACGGCTTCGACAACATCGTTGGTAACGCCTCCGAGATGCGCAAACTCAAGGAGACCGCCAGGCGCATTGCCCCAACAGATATCACCACTCTGATTACCGGTGCCTCCGGCACCGGCAAAGAGCTCCTGGCGCGCGCCATTCACCACCACTCGCAGCGGCGAACCAAACCACTGGTTACGATCGACTGCTCAACCATCCCGGAACCGCTGTTCGAATCCGAACTGTTCGGCCACACCAAGGGAGCCTTCACCACGGCTGTCAACAACCGCCGGGGGTTACTGGAGGAAGCTGACGGCGGAACCGTGTTTCTTGACGAGGTAAACAACATCCCCCGTTCCATACAGCCGAAACTACTGCGCTTCTTGCAGGATTCGGTGATTCGCTCGGTGGGAAGCTCGATATCGCGCAAGGTCGATGTCAGGATCATTGCGGCGACCAACCGCGACCTGACCGAGCTGGTCGCCGATGGAAAGTTCAGGGAGGATCTCTACTACCGCCTGAACGTCATCCCCCTGCGAATCCCCGATCTTGCCGAACGGGCCGAGGACATCCCGGTCCTGGCCCAGTATTTCGTGCGCCGCATGGCGCAGGAAATGGAGCGTCCCGCTCTGGAGATCACGCCCGCTGCGCTGGACAGGCTGCTCAGCCACAACTGGCCGGGCAATGTGCGCGAGCTGGAAAACACTCTCAAACGGGCCGCTGCGCTCTCGCGCAATGACCGGATCGACAGCGACTCGATCATCTTCGTGGCCTCTCGCATGCGGCCCGAGGTGTTCTCGCCACCGCTGGTGAAGTCCGGCGACGCCACCAGCGAGGGGCTGCTGGAGGATACCCAGCGCCTGCTGATCAGGAAAGCCCTGGCCGACAACGACTGGAATTTCACCCAGACCGCGCAGGAACTGGGAATCGGACGCACCACCCTGTGGCGCAAGGTCAAGAAATACAATCTGAAAAAGGAGCAGGCCCATACTGCCTGACCACTCAGATGGACTTTCCCGATCCCAACCGGAAGCGCAGCTACTACTCTGAACAGCCACCACCCCTGCAGGTCGATACCGAGCGCCTGCGCGATTCCGATATCTCCATCACCGAGGCGTTCGCCGAATTCACCAGGGCTCTTGGGGAGCACTTCCATATCAATCGCGGCGTCTTGATTATCCGGCAGCCGGATACCGAGGCACTCTCGGCCGTCTCGACCTGGCGCGAGGGCGTGCTGGTCGACGGCCTGATGATCAATCTGCCCAAAGACTCCTCGCTCTTCGAAAAGATCACGGACACCGGGTGCTGCTACACCGAAAACTTCTGCGGTTCCTTCAGCGGCAACTTCTTCGAGCGCAAGCTGCTGCTCGATGAGAACTCGCGGTCATTTGCAGTGCAGCCGCTGAAATGTCATGGCGAGGTGATCGGCCTGATCGGTTTCTCCAGCGAGCAGCCGACAGCGTTTTCGATGTTCGAGGAGGGCCTCGTCGACGACCTGGCACGCAGGTTCGCAGAGATTCTCGAGGCCAAATCAACCGGTCGTTAGTTGCAGGTCAGCACTGCCGCGAAAGAGATCGTGAGCTGCGGCTCCGACATCGCAGAACGCTGTGCGCGGCAGGCCTCCGGCCCCCCACTGTTGCCCGCTCTCCTGTGCGCGGCAGGCCTCCGGCCTGCCCGAACCGCTCACCTCTGGCCGGCAATCAACCCTTGACGCCCCCACCCCTTCATCGTACATCTGCCTTGTCATCGCGCCGCGGGGACAACCACCTGCCCCCACCCTCCCTCAGGGACGCAGTCCCCGTCGAATCAGACTCCGCGCCCGATTATGCTCATCATTGGTCCGTGAGAAGTAGTGCCCACCGCTACCATCGGCGACGAAGAAGAAATAGTCCGTGTCGGCCGGTTCAAGCACTGCCCTGATGGCGTCCAGCCCCGGCGAATTGATCGGGGTCGGGGGCAAGCCTCTCATGCGATAGGTGTTATACGGCGTCGGCTGGCGCAGATCACCTCTCATCAGAGGTCTGTTCAAACCTCCCAGACCGTAGATCACCGTAGGGTCGGCATCCAGTCTCCAGTTCTCCCGCAATCGATTTAGGTACACAGAGGCCACCAAAGGTTTCTCATGCGACAGATAGGCCTCAGCCTCCACAATCGAGGCAAGCGTGATGATTTCCTCGCGAGACAGGCGCTGGCGGTCGCTCAAACCGGAAAGCAGCTCCCCGGTCTTCGTGTGGAACATGTCGACCATGGTGGCAATGACAACAGTATCGCTGATACCCCACTTGAATGTGTAGGTCTCCGGGAAGAGATACCCCTCCAATGTCGGTATGCCCAGCGGCTTCAAGAAAGCGGAGTCGGAGTTGTAGCTGACAATCCGGGCGCTGTCAAGATCGAGCCGTGACTGCAAAATACCGGCGATACGCCAGATCGGCAGGCCCTCGGGCAGGGTGATGCGAACTCGCAGGTAATCGGCCTCGGCCAAACGGCGCAACACGCTGCGACAGGAATTCTTGCCCGCAAAGTCATACCGGCCCGGTGTAAGCGTCTTGTCAAGGTCGCGCAGACGAGCCGGCAGCACCAGCATCAGCCGCGACCTGACCACCTGTTCGTCGATAAGACGCGCGGCAATCCGCGCAAATGAGTCGCCCTCGTTTACGATCACCGTGACCGTCCGCTCGCCCAGATCGACATCATGGGTGTACAACACGAGCAGATAGCCGACAAGCAGCAGGATTCCGCCGGTGATGCCTATGAGAATGCGCTTTACCATACACGCTTTACCATACAAGTGCCTGCGAAATAAATCCGATTGTCATGGCCCTCTTGTCTGTCGACCTCTTATACGCCGGAGCTGCCAGCAGGTGGCAACTCATCCAAAAACCGCTGCAGGATGACCACGGCCGCCAGTCGATCCAGACGGCGCTTGTCCTGCCCAACCCTCTTGCCGTGGGCATGAATGATCTCCGCTGCCTCCTGTGACGAGTACTGCTCGTCTACCCGATATATCGGTCCCGAATAGATCTGCTCAAGGTGCCGGATGAAACGGTCGATTTCGTGGCATTTGTCACTCTTGTCGCCGGAGCGCAGGAGCGGATAGCCAATCACAAGGCCATTCGGTTCATACTCCCGAACCACCCGCTTGATGCCTCGGACAGCCTCAGATACAGAGGTGACCTCAAGCGTTGCCAAAGCAGAGGCAATCATACCGGTTGGGTCGCTTTTTGCCAGACCGATGCGCCGCGAACCGTAATCAATGGCAATGAAAGTGCGGTCGTAGTGTGTCATCGGTGCCAAGGTAGAGACAAGGGAGCGTCGGTGTCAATCACATAGTCAACCACGAAGTCAATCACTCAGTCAATCGCATAGTCAACCACCGATGCACATAGCGATCGAAACTGCCGACCTCGGACAGCTCACGTCTTGCGTTCCTTGCGCTTGGCAGCCGGAAACAGAACGTTGTTGAGAATCAGCCGATACCCGGGTGAATTCTTGTACAGGCTCAGCTCGGTAGGCGGATCCCCCACCATGTGCTGGTAATCCTCGGGGTCGTGACCGGACAGGAACGTGAACGTACCCCTGCCGAGATTGCCATGAACATAGCGCACCTCGTCATAGTTGTCCGGCTGACCGAGGATGGTGACATGTTTCTTCAGCAGCGACTTGCGGAAACCGGTGGTCTGCCCCATGAACCCATCGACAGCATTGACATGGTTCTGGACCAGCATGGTCGGCACCGGGTCAAGCTTGGCGGCGAACTCGAAAAGGTAGAAGTAGTCCTCCGGCTCGCGACTGAACCGGACGAGACGGTCGGGGTAGGTGTCGATGTCGCTGTGCCGGTAGAGCATCGGATCGAAAACCAGCGTGAAGTTCTCGAAAGCGAAGGTCGCCGAATAGTCGAGCTTCTGCTGTGCCTGCGGGTCGATCGGGTCACCATCAAAAGGAGTCGGGCAGATGTCAACACCAACCGCAGCAAGGGCGATATCGATCGTCTCAGGCGCAGAACACATCGAGAAAAGAAAACCACCACGGCGCACATAATCGTAGATCGTGAGCGCGACATCCCGCTTCATCTCGGACACCTTCGCATAGCCCAGACTCCGGGCCAACTGCTCGTTGAGGGCCACATCCGCCTGATACCAGATGGCGTTACGGAAAGCGGCATAGAACTTCCCGTACTGCCCGGTGAAATCCTCATGGTGGCAATGCAGCCAGTCGTACTTCTCCAAATCGCCGGCCAGTATCTCCTCGTCGTACAGGATTTCATACTTGATCTCGGCATAGTCAAGGGCCAGCGTGACAGCGTCATCCCACGGTTGAGCATTGGGGGGAGAATAGACAGCGATACTGGGCGCCTTCTCCAGCTCCACCCGCTCCATGTTCTCCACCTCTATTCTGCGATAGATGTCAGCCAGTTGGCCGGACGATATCTCCTCGAAGGATACCCCGGCAAGCAGACACAGGTTGACGGTCTCGGTAGTGCGGTTAATAAGGAAGGAGCCGCCCCGGTAATTGAGCAGCCATTGCCCCGAGTGGCCCTTGTCGAGGGCTTGGTAGACAACGCCATAGGCCTTGAGGTGATCGCTCTGAGCGAGATCCATGGGAATCAGCAGCTCCGCGGCAGAAATTGGCATCGCAACACCCACGAAGACCACAGCCAGAAGCAGGGTCGTCGTAAGTGCGCGGAAGCCTGTTCGCGTTCCATCATGCATATCCGAAAGCCTCTTTATAGCTTGCTCTAATGCTCGACCGGAGATCCGTTACCTTGTACACCCTGTCGGTGTGCCGGTTTCCCTGTGTAACCGCCAAAGCGGCTCACTCGTTCACCTTGAGCGCCGCCAGAAAGGCCTCCTGGGGGATCTCCACCTTACCGAACTGCTTCATGCGCCGTTTGCCCTCCTTTTGTCTCTCGAGCAGCTTGCGTTTGCGCGTGATGTCCCCCCCATAGCACTTGGCGGTGACATTCTTGCGCAGCGGCCGAACCGTCGCCCGACTGACAATCCGGCTTCCGATCGCCGCCTGGATGACGACCTCGAACATCTGGCGCGGAATGAGCTTGCGCAGCTTCTCGTTAAGATTCAGACCCCAGTGATAAGCCTTTTCACGGTGAATAATGACCGAAAGAGCGTCGACCGGCTCCCCGTTGATAAGTATATCCAGCTTGACCAGATCGGAGCGCTGATAGTACGGAACCTCATAGTCAAACGAGGCATAACCGCGGGTCGAGGACTTCAGACGGTCATAGAAATCGAAAATGATCTCAGCCAGGGGGAAAGCGAACTTGAGACTGACACGCTTTGGAGCAATATACTCGGTCGTTCGATACACCCCTCGGCGATCAGTAGCCAGCTTCATGATTGCCCCGATGTAGTCATCGGGGGCCATGATCGTGGCCTCGACAAACGGTTCCTCGACATAGTCGATCTCTCCTGCCGGCGGCATCTGCGCCGGGTTGGCCACCAGAATCATCTGACCATCGGTCTTGTGGACGTGGTATTCGACATTGGGAACGGTATTGATGATGGTCTGATCGTACTCACGCGAGAGACGCTCAGTGACAATCTCCATGTGCAGCAACCCCAGAAACCCCACGCGGAAACCAAAACCGAGCGCTGTGGAAGATTCCGGAGTGAACACCAAAGAGGCATCATTGAGCTTCAGTTTCTCCAGCGCCTCCCGAAGGTCCGTGAAGTCCTCGGCGACAGCCGGATACAGCCCGGAGAAGACCATCGGCTTCACATCGACAAACCCCTCGAGCGGCCGCTCCGCCGGGCGTTCGGCCGATGTTATCGTGTCGCCTATCTTGGTATCGGCAACCTCGCGAATCGACGCAAAAAGGTAGCCAACCTCGCCGGCGGCAAGCGTCTCAGCCGGGACAAGCCGCAAACGAAGATGACCGATCTCGTCGGCCTCGTAAACCTTGCGCGTGGAGTAGAACCTGATTCGCTCTCCTCGTCGCAGCGTGCCATTGACCACGCGAACAACCGGCATGGCGCCCCGATAGGTATCGAATACCGAATCGAACACCATCGCCTGCAATGGGGCCGCAGGATCGCCTATCGGTGATGGGATAGTGCGAACAATAGCCTCAAGCAGTTCGGCGATGCCAATGCCCTCCTTGGCCGAGCAGCGGATGACCTCCTCCGGCCTGCAGCCGAGGAGGTTCACGATATCGGCTACCACCTGGTCGGTGTGGGCATTGGGCAAATCGATCTTGTTGACCACCGGCAGGATTTCCAGGTCATTCTCCATGGCAAGGTACAGATTGGACAACGTCTGAGCCTCGATCCCCTGCGAGGCATCGACAACCAGAATGGCCCCCTCGCAGGCGGCCAGTGCCCGGCTGACCTCATACGTAAAATCCACGTGGCCCGGAGTATCTATCAAGTTCAGCATGTAGGTGCGACCATCAGTGGACTCATAGCTGAGCCGGATGGCGTGAGCCTTGATCGTAATGCCCCGCTCACGCTCAAGGTCCATCGAATCGAGCACCTGTGCTTTCATTTCGCGGACAGTCAGCGTATGCGTCGACTCCAGCAAGCGGTCCGCCAGCGTCGACTTGCCGTGATCGATATGCGCTACGATCGAGAAGTTGCGTATGTGCGAAAGATCAGCCATCAGTCAGTCAGCATCCCGGGGTGGTTAACAGACGATTAGTATCATACCGGCTCAACGAGCGGGCATAATACCGCCCCACGTCAATAATGTCAAACGGGGAATCATTGCTCGAGATAGTCGGCCAGGCGTTCCTTGAACTCCGATTTGGGGATATTGGAGTCGAGAGTACCATTGAAGGCGATCGATATCTCGCTGGACTCCTCGGAGACAACCACCACGACGGCATCGGAGACCTCGCTGACACCGATCGCTGCCTTATGGCGCATGCCGAAAAGCTTGCGATAGCGCTGGTTGGTTGTCAGGGGAAGCGAGCAGGCCGCAGCGGTGATATAGTCTCCGGAAACGATAACAGCACCATCGTGCAGCGGCGTGTACGGTGTAAACAGCGTGACCAGCGCTTCCCACGAGAGCCGCGCTGACAGCTGCTTGCCCGATTCGGCGAAATTCCGCAGCCCGGTGCGACGTTCGATGACGATCAGGGCACCATAGTTGAGCTCCGACAGCCGCAGAGCAGCGCGAGAGACTTCATCAATTGCCCGCTGCCCCTCCAGCGGCATGAAGCGCCGCATCAGTCGGTTCTGCCCAAAACGGGCAAGTACGTTTCGCAACTCCGGTTGAAACACAATGACAAGGACGATCAGCCCAAATGTCGCCAGATTCGAAAACAGCCACGTGAGCGCCTCCAGCCGAAACCAGAACGACACAAAAGCGACTCCCGCCAGAAGCAGCAGCCCCACCATAATCTGGGCCGATCGAGTGCCCCTGATGAGCTTGAGCATCTGGTAGAGAATGAACGACACGATGGCAACATCGATGGCGTCCTTCATGGTGAAGCGAACGAAATCTATCTCAAAGAGCGTCACCTCTGACTCCTGATCGCCTGGACGATTTTGAGGGCCTCAACCGTCGGTGCAACATCGTGCACTCGCACTATGTCAGCACCGGCCGCGACCGCCATGACAGCGGCGGCAAGCGAACCGCCTATTCTTGTATCGGCCGGTTGGCCGGTCGGATTCAACATCCCAATAAACCCCTTGCGCGAGACGCCAACCAGCAGCGGCAGCCCGAAACGCTTAAACTCCCCCAGGTTGCCGAGGATATCAAGGTTGTCGGACAAACGTTTCCCGAAGCCGATCCCCGGATCGATGATGATCCGGGCACGATCGATTGCCTCGGCATGGCAATACTCAAGGCGCTCTTCAAAGAACTCGCATATCTCACGAACGCAGTCATCGTAGCCGGGCCTGTCCTGCATCGTCTGCGGCTGACCCTGCATATGCATGATGACCAACGGACACTTGTGTTCGGCCACCACCGCTGCCATCTCCGGGTCAAAACGCAGCGCAAAGATGTCATTGACCATGTCGGCGCCGGATGCCAGAGCCTGCCGGGCGACCTCCGCCTTGTACGTGTCCACCGAAAGCACCGCCCGGGGAAACTCGGCCCGGATCGCCCGTATCACCGGAAGCACCCGGTCCAGTTCCTCCTTCAGAGGCACCGGTTGGGCACCGGGGCGCGTCGACTCACCACCGATATCAAGAATATCCGCTTGCTCGGCAAGCAGGCGCCGGGCGTGCGCGATGGCTGCTTCGGTATCGAGATACCGGCCGCCATCACTGAATGAGTCCGGCGTCACATTGACAACGCCCATGACCAGCGGACGCGACAACTCCAGTTGCCGACCGGGCCGCAGGGCGATAACCGGCTTCATCTCCTCGGATCGGGTGAAGGTCTGTTTCTCCATCGGTGCGCTCCGAGCGCAAGATACGCTATTTGCAGGCACCGCTCAAGAGGTATGTTGAACCAAACGAGAGACCGTGTCATGACAATGGCCGCTGTCATCGAGCCAGGATGATGCTCAGAACCATACCTGCAGTCCTGCCAACTCTCATCTCTCCGTACTCCTTGCCTTGTCTCTTCGTGGTATGGCCCTCCTGCTCGGAAGCGGCGGCGGTGTATCAATAAACCCCACATCCCAGCACAGGTCTATCATAGTCTGTATCATATAGTGCGTACCTCGGAAATGGTACAGGCCGGAATCGTCAACCAGCACCGGCGTGCCGAACAGCGGGTGCTCCAATGCTGCGATTTGGAGAAAGTACCTGCGCTGCCGTTCATTGCTCAGGTTAATCCAGGCTCTGAGAACATCCGATGAATCAAGAATACAATTTCGAAAATGGGAAACATGCGCCCCCGGATAGTGGTACCACACCTCCGTTGTGTCCGGCCCCGTAACCCAGTAGACTCTCGTCCCCGCCGGCAAGTCCCTTTCGTTTGCCAGACTCAACTGCAGGGTGCAGGTGTCATCTGGCGCCAACCTGACCGACAGTGTTTCCTCGTATCTGAAGTCATCATCCAGATGAATCACCCAGGGCCAATCCCGCAGTAACTCAGCTCTGTTTGTCTTATCTTCCCTTAGCGATACCAACAGGTGACGCCCCTCCTCCTTCTCACACCACTTGGGATACTGCCGGCAGAAGTGCTTCGACTGCCAGACACGGAGTATCATGAAGGCAGTGCCGCCATTCTGCGGGAGTGACTCGGGATACAAACGGGCAAAGTAACGCTCTGCGGGAGGCGTCGCTTTGTCCTGACAGCCGCCCAGAAACACTACAGCCAGAAACAGCACCGTGAACCCACTTCTCCATCCTCTTCGCACCCGCATTGCGCCTCTCCACGGTTAGGGGCTGATACTATCGTCAGCGTCGCATCCTGTGAGTTACCATTCCTAACGAACAATGCCCCGTTATTGATTACCGACTGTCGCCCTAATGGCGAACCGGCACACTGTCGGCCTTCTCCAAAGGACGTAAACACCAGCCGCTCTGTCAACTCGGCTTTTCACCGAGTGTACGCGCGATCGCACTCTCGTGAACGCCAGGCGTCCCGCCTGCCCCACCGACAATATCCCGCCATCCCCGAAGAACCCGCTCCGAAACGAAGCAGTCATCTTAAGGTACACCCGCGCCCTCACTTCCTCTTGAAATCCCCTCCCGGCTTTCATATCTTTCCTTCATGCCGGCCAATCTGCCACCACAATACTACGAACTCGAGCGCCAGTACCGCGCCGAAACCGACCTTCGCGAGAAACTACGCCTCGCCGAGGAACTCCTGCGCATTATGCCCAAACACAAGGGCACCGACAAGCTCCAGGCCGACATGAAAGCCAAAATCTCCAAACACAAAAAGGAGATCGCCTCCGGCCCCAAAACCCCCGGCGGCGGTAAGGGTGCCCCCACCAGGGATTACATCGAGCGCGAAGGCGCCGCGCAGATCGTACTGATCGGACCGCCCAACTCCGGCAAATCCTCGCTGCTCGACGCCCTCACGGCCGCCGAACCCGAAGTCGCCGACTACCCCTTCACAACCCGCGAACCGATGACCGGTATGATGCAGCACGAATCTGTTCAGCTCCAACTCATCGATACTCCGCCCATTTCTCAGGAATCCTTCGAGGGTTACCTGACCGGCCTTATCCGCAATGCCGACATTGTCGTCCTCGTTGCCGACCTCGAGTCGGGAACCATGCTGGCCGACTGCAAGTTCGTCGTCGACGCCCTCGAACAGCGACGTATCCGTCTGCTGCCGATTGTCACCGAGTCACCCGATGACCCTCGCTATGCCTTCAAGAAATGCATCATTTGTGCCCATAAGTCCTACGAGGACGAGGATGGCTCCCGCCGCCACAAGCTCCGGACCCTGTTTCCAGACTACCGCATGATCGTCACGTCAATCATCGACGATGATTCCCTAACCGCCTTCGCCCGCACCTGTTTCGAGGCCCTGGAAGTAATCCGCGTCTATACCAAACCGGTCGGCAAGGAGCCCGATTTCACCGATCCCGTCATTCTGCCCATCGGCGGCACCGTCCAGCAGGCAGCGGAATCGCTGCACAAGGACTTCGCCGCCAAACTCAAATTCGCCAAGATCTGGGGGGAGGGGAAGCACGATGGCCAGCGCGTCCAGTCCGATTTCGTTCTCGCCGATGGCGACATCATCGAATTTCACATCTGATCGAACGCTCCAAACTATCTTGACATCACCGCTTCTCTGGCCAACATTGCTGTTGAGTATGCTGCAATCGCCCCGTTACAACTTCACCGACATCCTCGCGGCGCCCGCCCGCGCCCTGTCGGCCCGTCGCATTCTGGCGATGACCGTCTTCTTGCTGTTTGCTTTGTTGGTCTATAACGCCTTCACGTACCTGGCACTAACTATCGCCGGCGAAAGAGTCGGCCTGATCTGGGACGTGTACGGCCTGCTGCCGTTTGTGTGGTTCACCTTCCAGAGCTGGCTGGCACGTATCGTTTTCTATGCCGGTATCGCCGTATCCGGCCTTAGTGTTATGGCCGGTCTGTTCTCTGTCGCCATCATTGAGATTGAGGAAATCCGCGGCAACCGCTTCTTGTCCGCGCGCAAGGCGATCGCCCTCGGTCTGCGGCGATTCGGCCAGCTCTTCTCCGCTGAACTGGCCATCGTCCTTGCCCTTGTTTTCCTCGTCGGGGCCGGGGCGCTCCTTGGCCTGATAACCCGCATTCCGTACCTCGGCGAGTGGATATTCGCGATCTTTTTCGTGCTGCCCAATTTCCTTGTGTCCATGCTGGCCATGCTGGTGGTGGCAGTGCTGGCCATCTCTGTGCTTCTGCTACCGGCAACGGCCGCTGCCGAACGTCACGGTCAGGCCTTCAGCGCCATCCTGGAGACTTTCTCGACTATCATCCGCCAGCCCGTACGATGGGTCGGCTATACCGCGTACGCCCTGGTCAGTGCCAAGGTATTCGGCTTCGTCTACGCCTACGCTGCTTATCGCGCTATTCAATTCCTCGTCTGGACTGCCTCTATCGGCGGCGGGAGTGTACCAGTCGATCTCGTCCGCTCCGGCCTGGCCCACCTGCCCGTTCGCTCCCAGTTCGCCCAGTTCGTCTTCAACGTCTTCCCCGGTATTGACTGGGGCTTCAGTATCTCGCGACGCATCGCCACAGGCGGTGAGAGCGCCTCCGGTTACCTGATGGCCGCCATGCTGTTTGTCTGCTTTGCAACCATTGTGGCCTATATGCTCTCTGTCGTCGCCACTGCCCAGGCACGCACCTATGTCGCCCTCCGCTTCCGCAAGGACAACTACGCCATCGACGCCGAGAAACCCCTCTTTTTCACCGATGAGTGGGTGAACCCCAGCCCCCACGACCCCGAACCGCCCGATCCGGCCAATCCCGATCGGCACGATTCACCAAACAAGCCGTAGCTTATCCTTTAATCTTCACCCCACGATACGGTCCAATCTGCAAACAGGGGAGAGGGTGCTTACAGCACCTTCGGAAAGCGGAACAACTCCGGAAGCTCCGTCTCGTGAATACTGACCGCGTGGCCAAACTGATCGCGGGTCTGCTTCTCGAACGACGTCATCGCCGCAAAACAATACTCCTCGCCGTTGCTCCTGAACAGCACCACCGTGTATCGCGTCCAGTCGCGACCAAACCCCGGTCGGGCCTTGCCGGTCAGCGTCAGACGTACCCAGTCGTTGGATCGATCTACCGCCCGAACAAAGAGCGTGTCGGCATCCGGCCACGTGCTGACCTGCTTCTCGAGGTACGAAGCCACCGACCGGTACTCCAAAGACCGCACCGCCCGCCGCAGGTATTCATGACCCAGCGGATCCATTAGCGACACCACCCCCTTGGGGCCGTCTGCCACTGCCGCATGATATACGTGACCGTAGACCGTCAACAGGCTGTCGGCCAGAGCACGCTTGGCCGTGTCATCTTCTGTAACCAGCGGTATCCACTGCGACGACGTAGGTGCAAACCCCGTCCCCAACAGGACCACCAGCGCCAGCAAGGCTATGAGCAGCTTGGTATGTGACATGGCAACATCTCGTCTCATAAGTATGCCCGGAACCGGGCAATTTCGCCGCAGGTTCCGACAAACAACACAAATAAGGTACGCTTTACGGCCCTTGGGCGACTGGCCTCAAAGGCTCAAAGCCTCAAAGCCGTGTCTGCTATATCGCAAAGACCATACCGGTCAGCAGATGAGTTCGGATAGATTGGTTATGTAGCTGTGCAACAAGAGAATAAATGACAGACCAGCCCCGCAAGATGAAAGAGAACGTGAACCGAAACTATCCAGCTTCGGCAGCTCAATGCATATTCTTGCTGCCTCGGGTATCAGTGGCCCGGTGGCCCACCCTCTCGGGCTTGTTGAAAAAGCCACCCGTACTGTTCCGTGGGGTCTTGATGCGCCAACGGCGGATTGTGACCCGACGGTCTTGCAACTACTTAAGTGCAAGCAGTCAGGTCACACGCTCGTCTCTGACGACCGCAAGACCTGACTGAACAGGGTTTCGCAACAAGCCCCTTGCAGTGGGTAGTATTGGCCTCTGACTGAAACACCCCCATCAAAAAAGCCGGCATCAGCCGGCTTTCTTCTTCTCCGCATGAGTAATCATTCGCGGCGGGCTGCCCTCCGTAATGGTCTCCTCGGTAATGATCACCTCAGCAATCTCCGATTGCCCCGGCGTATCGAACATGACATCGAGCATCGACTGCTCCAAAATCGACCGCAACGCCCGCGCTCCCGTCTTGCGCTGCTGGGCCAGTTTCACCGCCGCCTGCAGGGCCGCCGGCTCAAACTGAAGCTCAATACCTTCCAGCTCAAACAGCCGCTTGAACTGCCGTGTCAGCGCGTTCTTCGGCTCGGTCAGAATACTCAGCAGGGCTGCCTCATCCAGCGGCGCCAGCGGCGCGCTGACAGGTATACGGCCCACCAGCTCCGGAATCAGTCCGAAGTTAATCAAATCCTCCGGCTGCGTGTGGGTGAGAATGTCGGTCGCCTTCGCATCTACGAACTGCTTCTCCGCCTCAAATCCAACCGTCTTCTTCCCGATACGGTTGGCGATCAACTTCTCAAGACCGTCAAAGGCGCCACCGCAAATAAACAGGATATTCGACGTATTAATCTGCACGAATGCCTGCTCAGGGTGTTTGCGGCCCCCCTTCGGTGGTATATTGGAAACAGTCCCTTCCAGGATCTTCAACAGGCCCTGCTGTACACCCTCACCGGAGACGTCACGCGTTATCGACGGGTTGCCGTCCTTGCGGGCAATCTTATCGAGTTCATCAATATATATGATCCCCCGCTCGGTCTTCTGCTGATTGAAATTGGCCGCGTGGAACAACCGCACCAGAATGTTCTCAACATCCTCGCCGACATAACCGGCCTCCGTCAGGACGGTCGCGTCAGCGATACAAAACGGCACCTTCAGAAACTTCGCCAGTGTGCGGGCGATCAGGGTCTTGCCCGTGCCGGTTGGTCCCATCAGGAGGATATTGGACTTCTCCAGTTCGACATCATCCTCGGCGCCCTTCTTGCCCGGCTCCAGGCGGGCCTTGATCTGCGCGTTGATTCGCTTATAATGATTATAGACGGCCACTGACACCGTCCGCTTAGCCCTCTCCTGACCGATCACATACTGATCCAGAAACGCCTTTATCTCAGCCGGCGTCGGCAGATTCCGAATCTCACCGGGCTGCTCAATGTCCGGCGCGTTCTGCATCAGATCATTGCACAACTCAACGCACTCGTTGCAGATATAGGCCTCATGACCGCTGAAGAGGCGTTTCACCTGGGTCGCGGTCTTTCCGCAAAAAGAACAACGGTGCGGCGTATCTGATCTGTGTTGGTCGCGGCTCATAGTATTACCTTCTACCGTTCACACTGCCCGGTACGTTTCAGCTATTCCGTTTTCTCCTGTCGCTCAGCGCCATAAACCTTGTCAATGATACCGTAGTCTCTGGCCTCGGCCGGCGACATAAAGAAATTGCGGTCGGTATCCTTCTCGATTCGCTCCAGTGGCTGACCGGTGTGCTCGACCAGCAACTCGTTCAAGCGCCGTTTGGTTTTGGCGAACTCCTCGGTCATGATCACTATGTCCGACACCTGACCCTGCGTTCCGGCCAATGGCTGGTGAATCATCACTCGGCTGTTGGGCAGGGCCGCCCGCTTGTTCCGGGCTCCCGCCGCCAGCAGAAAGGCCCCCATGCTCGCCGCAATTCCCATGCAGGTTGTAGCGACATCCGGTTTGATAAACTGCATCGTGTCATATATCGCCATACCAGCAGTTACCGATCCGCCCGGCGAGTTCAAATACACGAAAATGTCCTTCTCCGGGTCTTCAGCCTCCAGAAAAAGCATCTGGGCAATGACGAGGTTGGCTACCCCGTCGTCAATCGGTGAACCGATGAATATAATCCGATCCTTCAGAAGGCGCGAAAAGATGTCATAGGCGCGCTCGCCGCGGCCGGTCTGTTCGACCACCATCGGCACCAGGTAGTTGCTGAGAATACTGTCGTGCATGGTATCCCTACCGCTTAATGTATGTGCTTTCCCTATTCGCCTGTTCTAATCAAGCGTATCCACAACCTGCGCTCGACCGATAAGTAAATCAAGCACTTTCTCTTCGAGTACCGTGTCTTGCAGGGTCTCCATCTTGCCGGAACGCTTCAGCGCTTCCGCGGCCTGCTCAGGAGTCATCTGATACTCAGCAGCAAACCGCTTAAAGAACTCGTCGGTATCGGCCGCCGAAATCTCTACTTTCTCCTGTTCGGCAAGATGATGGTAGATCATGTTCCAGCGAAGCGTGTTGAGCGCCGTCACCCGGTAGCGCAGGCGCGCCTCGTCTTCATTGAGATCCGGCTGCTGTCGCTTGGCGTCCTCAATAACCGCCGACAAATAGTCGTCAACCAGCGCCTCCGGCATCTCCAACTGGTTTCGCTCACACATCTGCCGCACTATCTGGTTGCGCTGCACTCGTTTGCGGTGCCCCTCCTTGTTCTGTTTGATATCGTCACGCAGCCGCAGCTTCAACTCCAGCGCCGTCTCGGCCTGCTTGGTCCGCTTAGCGAAAGCATCATCCCACTCCGGGAGTATCCGCTCCTGGACCTCCTTGACCGTCGCCCGATATCTGATACGTTTGCCGGCGAAACTTGGGTCCGGGTAATCATTGCTGTAGTTGACCTCGATCTCTTTACTGTCCCCCGTCTTCATTCCCGGCAACTCATCCTTGAGCTCACGGACGGTCATCGGGTTGGCCAGATCAACCTCGGCATCCTCAAAGTGATCATCTTCAAGAACGTTATCCGGGTCTTCCAGCTTGTCAAGATCGAGAATCACACGATCCCCCTTGATCACCTCGCGCTGCACCGGGCGGTGCTCCACGAAAGCATTACGCAACGATTCCGCCAGCTCATCGACTTCCTGATCGGTGACCTCGGTGCCTTCTTCGGTGACCTTCAGACCATCGATTCCAATCGAACCGATCTCCGGCAATATCTCAACCTTCACGGAGTAATCAATCCCGCCACCTTCGTTGAAATCCAGTGCCATCAACGTCGGCCGTGTGGCAACCTTCAGCGCTGACTCCTCGATGGCTCCTGAGAGGGTCTCCTTGAGGACCTCCTCGGCCACCTCTGCCCGAACATCCCCACCGTAGATCTCCTTGATCATACCCATCGGGGCCTTGCCTCTGCGAAATCCCTTCAACTGCACATCGCGCCTGACCTGGCCGAACTTCCCCTCAAGCTTGCGGTTAACTGTCTCGGCATCCACCGCTACCGTTATCTCATGGGCCAGCTTCTCCAGCGGCTTGACCTCCACCTTGACCTTGCGATTGCTCTCGTTCATTGCGCTTACTGTATCACTTTCGTTTTCCCGGTATGCCTCCGCCACATCCGGCGCCGGCCATCCGACTCGCCTGCGGCACGGCAACACACTCGGTGTTACATTCCCATGCGAAAGGGGGGACTCGAACCCCCACTCCGAAGGAACTGGATCCTAAATCCAGCGCGTCTGCCAATTCCGCCACTTTCGCATCCGATTTGCTGCGGTAACTTACGCCATAACACCATATTGCGCAACGCCCTTTTTTCAGTTATACATTATGCGATGCTGACCCGTACCTCCCTGTATCGAAAGTCACGACCATGAGTGTCGAAGCCGAGCAGTTCCTTGATAACGCCCGCGTCGCCGTCGTCGGTGCTACCGACAACAAACGCAAGTTCGGCTATACCATCTACCGCACCCTCAAGGCGAAAGGTATCCCCGTCGTTCCTGTCAACCCCGGGGCCGATACCGTCGATTCCGATCGAGCCTTGGCCCGCCTCAGCGATGTCAGCAGCGACATCAATGCCGCCATCATCGTCGTGCGACCGGAGAAAGCTGTCGATGTAGTCCGTGACGCCATCGCCGGCCGGGTCCGACGCATCTGGTTTCAGCGCGGCGCTGACTTCTCCGAGGCCGAACGGATAGCCAGTGAAGCCGGCCTGCAGACTGTCAGCGGCAAATGTATCCTCATGTACGCGAAACCGGTGAACGGCATCCATGCCGTCCACCGGTTCCTGGCCAGGCTCTTCGGATCTGTCTGAGTCTGGGTCAGTCACCGTAGTTGATAGCCTCGATTATCGCCGTGCAGAACGCGGGAAGGTCATCCGGATTACGCGAGGTGATCAGATTCTCATACTTGACCACCGGGACATTCTGCTTCCAGTCAGCACCGGCGTTTTTCAAGTCGTCTGCAATCGACATGAACCCGGTCACTGACCGGTTGGCCACGATACCGGCCGAGGCCAGCATCCATGGGCCATGACAGATCGCCGCCACCGGTTTTCGCTGTTTGTTCATCTCTCTGACGAATTCGACCATCTGCGGGCTGCGCCGCATATGATCGGGCGCGTACCCGCCCGGAATAATGACCGCGTCGAATTCAATCGCTTTCACATTATCAATCGTCGAGTCCGGTGTCGCCGTCGTACCTCGCTTCCCTTCAAACGGCCCGGTCGAGGGGCCGACCGATACCACCTCGGCTCCTGACTCCTGCATACGGTAATACGGATACCAATACTCGACATCCTCGAAAAGGTCAGCTACGAATACCGCTATCTTCTTGTCTTTTAATCTCACTGTGTTTCTCACCTCCAGCCAGATATGTGTAGTGGTGACAGTCTGTTGTGCCACCCGCTTGTCCTCTTCGGGTAACCTCCCGTATCATGTCCGCTTGGGCGGTTTGGGCGGTTGGGGGGGTCACCCGGTTTGTCATCCTCAGGCGGTCCTTCCGGGGGCGGTTGCGGCGGCTCCCGCCTCGGATTCGGCGGCCGGTCCGGGGGATGCTTCGGCGGTGGCTGTGGCGGCGTACGGGGCACCGGTGGCTTGTCCCTATCGCGCGGGTCGCGGTCACGGGCCGTCGGCATTTCATCGACTCTGTCCCGGAATTCCTTGTCGTATTCAGCGGTTCTCATCAGGTCACCTCGAGCCCAGCTTATCACGGGCCAGGCTGAAAGCGCTCTTGATCTCGTCTACGGCCTGCTCCATGCCTTCCTTGAGCGATTGCCACGCGTCAGACTGGGCCTCGCGCATACTCTCAACCTTCGACTCCGCTTCGGCCAGCTTCTCGCTGAGTTGCCGAATGCGCTTCTGATACTCCACCTGTGTCTCGGCCTGCATGACACTGGCTTCTGCTTCCAGACGTTCCAGCTCGGCCCGCCACTTCTGCATCTGCGCGTTCATCTGGTCTATGTATGTCTGCTTCTGATCCATCGTCTTCCTCCTTATGGTTACATCAATCGCTATTCATCTCTGCACTGGGCTCTAAGATGCCCAGTACCGGGGGCGGCCATAGTATGTGTGCAGTGCCTCTTCATACGGTCGCGAAATCGGCGACCGGCCATCCCATTGCGGACTTCGCCTGATTTGCTCAGCGGAAAACTCGGTTCTGACAGCTTCGTTCTCCCAGCTCAGTTCCTTCACCCAGGGAACGGCCAGCAGAAATAGGCGCCCGTCCAGATAGTCCTCCGTGTCAACCACCAGATAGCGAACGACAAACTGCCCCTCATCAATCAGGACATCCTTCACATGACCCATATCACCGTCGCTTGCCTCTACCTGATAGCCGATGATCTCCTGCATTGATCGAAGATGCGAATCTCGCTCCTGTCGTTGCTCCTCAATAGCCTCCTGATCGGCTATGTCCGATGGTACTACCATCTCCGGAAGCCCGAAACCGGATACTGGACCACGGATCCATCCCGGTTGCAGGTTGTAGTACGCCAGGACATCCTGCTCCTGCTGGATCGATACCGGCGGATCCGCGTCCACTGGGGGACAGTCGTCAATCTGCCGGCGGGTGAGCCTCACCGGGAAGCGGCGTGCCTGCCAATCCGGCTCTCCTGCCACTCGACGAGGTACCAGCGCCCGACGGTTGCTCAACCACGATTCTCCCGTAACAACCAGGTAGACAACATACCAGTCGCGGTCCTCAAAAAGCATATCGGTAGCCTTTCCGGCGTCACCATCGGTGGCGGTCACCTTGTATTCCAGCAGACCCCTGGCGCTTCGCAGCATCGCCTCATCTCCCTTCTGCGGCCGCATGACTCTATCGAATCCGCGATCGCCGTCATTCACTCACCGTCCCTTATCAAGAACATCACTCCCATCAAGACCGCATCGCCCTCATCAGCCGGCCACGCCCGTACTGCTTCCCTTCAAATGCTATCCGCGGGAGGCCCCGTGACCGCCATTGCTCTCAACAAGAGCTTCATTCTCGGCCCATATCTTGGCGAAGACATGTTCATGGGGCCGGCCGTGCGTCGTGTCGATCTCCGGCTGCTCGCTGTGCCAGCTTACATGCAGACGATCCAGCACCAGCGACAGCAGTTCGTTGCGCCGGAAGTAGTATGCCACCAGCGGGGCCAACTCGCTGGTCGCACGAGCATCATCATGGTTCCCGGGATCGTCGACTGTGTGCACTTTGATGTACGTGCTGCCGGATGGTCGCAACCAGCCCGCCAGGCGATGAAACAACGGTTCGATCTCGTACCGTTGAATGTGATCAAGTACTGTCTCGGCCACGATCAGGTCGAACTCCTGTCGTGGCAACGACAACTTGCGGGCATCCGCCCGAATCGTCTGAATCCGGTCATCCAGCCGATGCTGCCTGGCCACATCCTCCAACTGCCGCAGACCGACCTCGGACACATCCACGGCCGTTACCGAATAACCCAGCCGCGCCAGGTGCAGGCTGTTCCGCCCCTCACCGGCCCCAAGGTCCAGCGCCTTGCCATCACATCGCTTGCGCTTGAGGAACACGGACAGCTCCGGTGAGGCTGCCTCGCCAAGGCCCGGTCCCTGTCGGCTGTAATACTCATCGTATCTCCGTCCCGAATCCATCTTGGCTCCCTGTCACTCCTTTGGAAACGAGCATCCCGGAGTTGACTTGAGTACATAGTTCGTCTCGAAACTGTTCAGCATATCCAGATGCTGCTCCAGCAGTCTCGTCAGCAGATACTTCTCCCGCACACTCTCTTGCGCCTTCTGATCCATCTTCCTGCGGAGCTTCTCATCTTTGATCAACTCCACAATCCGCCGGGCCGCCTGGTCTTCCGAGGAGACCAGATAGCCGTTCTCGCCATCCTTGATCTGATATCGTATCCCCCCCACATCCCCACCGATTACCGCCGTCCCCTTGAACATGGCCTCGGCCACTGTCAGGCCGAACCCCTCGCGTATCGACTTCTGCAGCACCACAGCGGCTCTTCGCTGAAGGGCGTTGACCAGCGCCGTATCCTGGTGACTGAGAATCAGGATTCGGTCCTCGCGATGATCCAGCAAAGAGTCGTAGACCTCTTCACCCTCAGGATCATCAGTCGCCACATTACCAAGCAGTACCAGTGTCGCATCGACTTCCCGGCGCGCCTTCTTGAAAGCCGCTATCACGCCTTCAGGGTCTTTCCACTTGTCAAAACGTGACACCTGCACAACCAGCGGCAAGTCAGTCGGGATATTGTAACGATCCAGTCGCTGGGCGATTTCCTCATCAGTCAACTCGCGATTGGTCACCCGGAACGGATCAATTGCCGGCTGGATGCACACCTGCGGCGTCTTGATGCCCTTCTGCCGGTACTCCTCCAGCGAGACGACTATGGCATCGTACATCTCCACCATCGGTTTGAAGTAGTTCCACAACTCAGCATTGGGGCTGGTCATATCGACATGGCAGCGCCATATCCACGGGCCCCGCTTGCGGTAATGCCGGATCATGGGCAGCGGCTGCGGGTCATGGATCACTACCACATCGTGGTCAAGATGGTTGCGCACGGCGTTCTCGTGCACGACCTCCTGGTAGATCTTCTTCTTCTGATCTGACAGGTTGATGTCAGCGCCGTGCAGGGCGTTATGCATCTTCTTGGTAATGCTGAAAAAGTCCGGCGAGCCGTGCAGCACGCGCCAGCCGGTCGTAATACCGACACTGTTCATCAGCAGCACCAACGACGACAGCAACTCCGCCACACCCCCGCCGTAATAGGTGGCGTTGACATGCGCGACATGTAGACCCCGTAACCGCCGCGCCTTCTTCATAATGCGTTCGCACGCCTCAGAACCAATCAGGTCCTCGTAATCCTCCAGCGTGACAATACGGTTATTCTCCGCGAAGTCCTGTGATTGCAGTGTCGATTGAGTCGTCATACCGCTTCCACCTGTTCGTAGAGCCTGAACGTATCCTCGCGCCGACACAACTCACTGCCGGGTGTCATCACTGCGGCAGCGCCGGCCGCGATACCGAGCCTGACCGCCTCCTCGACCGGCTTGCCATTGGTCAATCCATACACGATTCCCGCCATCATGCTGTCGCCGGCGCCGACTTTGCTCCGAATCGGAACCGTCGGTGAACTAAAATGCCGCCTGATATCCCCCGTCATCAGAAACGCGCCACCCGCCCCCAGAGACACCACGATCGCGTGACACGAGCACCGCTCCAGCAGCTCGTCGCCTAACCGCCGAAGATCGTCTTCGCCGGTGATTTCCTTATCGCTCAGCGACTGCACCTCTCTCATGTTTGGCTTGATCAGGAATACACCGCCCCGGACCGCTTCCTTGAGAGGCTGTCCGCTGGTGTCAACGATCAACCGCGCGCGTTCATCGCGTGCCCGTTGGGCCAGGCGCGCCATGAAGTCATCTGGAACCCCCGGGGGCAGCGATCCTGACGCAATCACATACTCCGGCCGCCGCCCCTCGGACCAGATGCGGTCAATGCACGCCTCCCATTCAGCCTTCTTCACCTCCGGACCCGGCATAACGAAGCGAAACTGCTGATCGCCTGTCTCTTCGGAGACCGTCAGATTCTCCCGCGTGTCGCCCGCTATGTCAATCGTCTCCGAGGCCACCCCTTCATCATCCAGCAACCGCTGCAGGCGCACCCCGGACGGACCTCCTGAGGGAAAACACGCCAGCGAATCCCGCCCCAGCTTGTGCAGGGCGCGCGACACATTTATGCCACCACCGCCCGGCTCATAGTGCGGACGCGTGCAGCGGAGCTTATGCTCCGGTCTGACCTGATCACAACGACTACTGACATCCACACTCGGATTCATTGTCAGCGTGACCACCTTCAACTGTTCCCTGTGACCCATCTGATTGCTCCTTGCAGCACTATTTTAGCCGTGTGACGACCAAATCCGATAGTACCGCAGCCACGCCGGGTTGACCGCCGGCGCGGCCGCAGCCACCGTGACTCAGTGCACACCTCGCTCATGATTCACTTGGCTTGGAGACTTCCTCGATGACCCGTGCGGCCGTTTCCTGACTACCGCGCAGGGCAATATCACCCATGGAGACCATCCCCACCAGCTTCTTGTCGCGGTTAAGAACAGGCAGCCGTCGCACCTGATGCTCCTGCATCAGATTGGCAGCCTCCTCCAGCGATTGATCGTCGTAGGCATGCACAATATTCTGGCTGAGTGCCTCCCGAACTGTCGTCTGTTTCGGATCTCTGCCATCGGCTACCACTCGTACCGCGATATCGCGATCGGTCACCATGCCGACCGGCTCACCATCATCCACTACCGGCAAGGCGCCGATGTCAAAATCCTTCATCACCGATGCTGCCTCGGCGATCCTCGTATCCGGATGTACCAGCTTCACTTCTGTCGTCATTATGTCGCGAATCAACATGATTCACACCTCCATATCGTTTCCGGGTTCACATACTTAGGTTCCGTCCGCCATCACAGGTGTCCGTCGGCCCCTCCCCGAACCGACAGAACACGCAGCCTATCTTTGTCCGCAGCATATCTTGAACACGGTCCCACTGCGTTATGTGCCGACCCTCGTCAGGTCTGCCAATTCCCGCTGCAGGCACTGCTGAGCCCGGACACGCAGGCGACGGATCACATCGCGCCGCACATCGAATATCCGGGATAACTCCGCTGTCGTGTGATTGCCTGACATGACCAGCGCCAGCACCAGGCGTTCCGGCTCAGGCAGCCTTCGAAAGGCCTCCCTGACCGTACGCCGATCCGCGTCAGATACAATCACTTCGGCATCAAGGGCAGACAGAGCGCCCGCAAGCACCCCATCTGAGTTCGTCTCATCAAGTCGCATCGTCGCTGTCCGCGTCACAGCCTCTTGCAGATCACTTGTGTCTGTCAGCAGACGCCTGACCAGCGCCGTACCCAAACGCACCGCGCAATCGTCAGATGACGTGGTATCGCCTGACTCGACGTAGGCCTCAATGGCGCTTTCCGTAACTATCCGCTCGGCCACGGCGACATCATCGTTCATCAATTCCGCAATCGACAGCATGCTCACCAACCGGTTCTCAAGGCAATCACGGAAAGCCGCTCGCTGTTGTGACCGTCTCCCGGGATTCAAAGTGCCGGGTTGATTGCTGCGGTCTTGTTCCTCTTTGCACACAATGCCTCCCCGCATCATTCTGGTTCTCATCTTCGCCCGCCTTCCATTACGCCACATAGTGAGTGACAATGGCTACACCCAGCGCCAGCAGCATTACCCAGAAAAACCCGCTGACCAACGCGCCTGCCCGACGCTCGTCTTCGCGACGTTGGATCGCCTCCCGTCGTGTCCGCGGTTTGCGCGGCGGGTTGATCGCCAGAAGCACCAGCGCCAGCACCAGCCCCACAGCAACAAACGGCAACCAGTAGACTCCCCAGATCGGTGTACCGAATGGGGTTATCCACACGCCACCGGCCCACGTCACTATCAGGATAACGAAGAAGATGAACAGAAACGACGGCCACAATCCGCCATGGCCAGGCCCCTGCCAGCCAAGAGCGAAAACCAACAGCGAACTGACTATCGCGGCAATAATGAAGGCCAATATGAAATCCGCTAACAACATGATCGTACCTCACAATCCTTTTGTCTCCGCCTCTCCGTTTCCTTCTGACCGCCTCGCCGGTTGTCAATGTCGCTTGCGGCGGAGCCGCGAACCGCTCGCCGGGGGGCCGAACCCTCGCTCCCGGCCTGACGATCAGACGATCAGCCCTGAGGCAGTTCCCCTAAGCGCCTCCTCCTTCGGACTTCTTCCGTCGTGCTCCTGTGCCTATACCATCGCTAAGAACAGCAACCAGCGCAAGACGAGTATATCACGTGCATAATACGTATAAAAATTACGTGATACAGCCCCGCGATCGTGTCAGCTACGGCACAACCACATGTCAAACAATGAATTATGAGAAACACTCCGCGACCACATCCAGCACATGCGAAAAAAGAGCACTTGCATCGGGGCCGCCGTTGGCTATGTTACACGTACAAAAGAACAGAGATGGGCTAATACAACGGCATATGAGGCACCACAAACGCGTATGTATTCTACGCTGTTGGGCGGCTGTACTGCCAGTTCACCGGTGTCTCTTGACGTAATCGCCGGAAATCACTTCCGAGATATCCAGCACAGCCCACAGGAACCGGTTGACTGCACATGAGAAAGGCAGGTGGCATGACCACTCAATCACAGGCCAATCATGATCAGAACGATCAGAACCGGAAACCCGTGCCTGATCTCGACCGTGACGATGTCGTCAGGGCTTCCACCGATGTCATCATAGGGCTGTCTCTGGACGGGTTGATTACCACCTGGAGCGAGGCTGCTCATCTGTGCTACGGCCTCGACCGAGGGCAGGCGACAGGCTTGCCTTACCATCATCTCCTGCCGGCCGATCGCCACGAAGAGCCGGAGCAGTTGCTGTCACTGATCAGAGATAGGCGCGGAGCCATTGTGCCCCGGACAGTCCGCGTGCGCAGCGATGGTCAGCCATTCACGGTTACGGTCAATGCTGTCCCGGTGTGTGATGTCACCGGCACGCCGATCAGTGCCGTCATCATCGAGACCGATGCCTCTGCGCGCTTACAGAAGGAAGACAATGTCCGGCGTGCCAACGAGATGCTCACGCGCCTCAATATCCGCCTGTCACAGGCCTTTCAAGAAAACGAGGCTTTCAGCTACTCCGTTTCGCATGACCTTCGCGAGCCTCTGCGCGCCATCAATGGCTTCAGCCGGGCGCTCGATGAAGACTATCGCGATCAGCTTGATCAACCGGCGCGGCACTACCTCGACCGTATCCGATGCGCCAGTCAGCGTATGGCGGATCTCATAGACGATGTCCTCCGGCTGTCGCGTCTGTCTCGCCAGGACCTCGTCCTCAGGCAACTGGACCTTTCCGAAATCGCCCGATCCATTATCGACCGCCTGCGTCAGGAGGACCCTTCGCGTTCAGTGGAACTGATCATCAAAGACCCGATGCTGGCTGTGGCCGATCGCCGACTCATGACCATGGCGCTGGAGAATCTCCTGCGCAACGCCTGGAAATTCACGGCCCGGCAGGCATCTCCAACCATAGAACTCGGTCTCGAGCACGATGACGATGAAACCGTCTATTACATTGCCGACAACGGCTGTGGGCTGCATCCGGATCAGCTCGAGGAGATCTTTCTGCCGTTCCGGCGCGGACGGCAGGCAGAGAACTACAGTGGCACAGGAATCGGTCTGGCAGTTGTCAAACGGATTATCGAACGCCATCATGGGACCATCCGGTGCCGGTCACAACTGAACCAGGGGGCAACATTCCACTTCACGCTCAACATACAGGAGTAGTATCAGCATGGCAGCACCCCAGGAAACTACACCCGAAAGCAACCCTGACCATACTTCCAGGGACACTATCCGCGTCTTGCTGGTGGAGGATTCTGTTGACGATGCCGAGCTGCTTGAACGCCGATTGCGCAAGTCCGGCCTGCAGGTCGCGACCGCACGCGTAGATACGCTGGAGGCGTTCGACCGAGCCATGGCCGACTCATGGGACCTGGTAATCACTGACTGGTATCTCCGAGACTTCACCGGACTCGACGTCATCAGCAGGATCAGGCAGCAAGAGGATGATCTCCCCGTGATCATGGTCTCCGGACAGGCCGGAGAAGAGGCCGCCGTGGAAGCCATGCGCGCCGGTGCCGGTGACTATGTCCTCAAGGATCGCCTCACGCGCCTTGTGCCTGCCGTGGAGCGAGAACTCGCCGAGGCCCGCAATCGTCGGGAGGCCCGCGAAGCCCGTACGGCCTTGCGCCACAGCGAAAGCCGCTTCGACCTGTTCATGACCCATCTGCCCGGACCAGCCTCCATCAAGGACCAATCAGGTCGCTATGTCTTTGTCAACCAACACCTCGAGCACCTCCTCGGCACCCCGGCCGATAACATCCTCGGCCGCACCGTCCGCGATCTCTGGCCCCCGGCACTCGCTGCCCGCCTTGCTCAGGATGATGAGCGCGTCCGAGCCACGAACGCCGCGATGGAGATGGTCGAGGAGTTCGAACTCGATGGTCAACACATTAGCTTCCTGACCGTCAAGTTCCCGCTGCCGCAGGCCAGCGGTCCGCCAATGGTTGCCTCCATTGCCCTTGATGTCACGCTGAGGCGACAAGCCGAGGAGCGTGTTCGCAGGACCACCGAACAACTCGAAGTGGAGCGCGAAGCACTCAACAACAAGAACATCGCTCTGCGCGAGGTCATGGAGCGGCTCGAGGCTGAGCGCGACAAAGTCAAGCAGGACCTCGTCCGTAACGTCGAGCAGGCTGTCCTGCCTCTTATCATGCGTCTGAGACAGTCATCCGATGAATCCACGCACAGGAACTTCGACCTGCTCATCGCCGACCTCAAAGACGTTACTTCGCCCTTTCTCAGCACACTGCAGAATCGCTTCAGCAAGCTCTCGCCACGTGAGTCCGAGGTTTGCCGCCTCATACGGCGAGGTATGACTACCAAGGAAATAGCCGATACGCTCACCCTGTCACCGCTGACCGTTCAGAAGCATCGCGAGATCATCCGTCGCAAACTCGGCCTGACCAATAATCACGTTAATCTCAACACGTTCTTGCGGTCAATTGACCGGTAGACACGCCGACGACACGGCTCGGCAGAGGATTCACCATGGCAGAAGATGAACTAAAGGAATACCAACGAAAACGTGACTTCAACAAGACAACAGAACCAAGACACAGCTCCGGCCGGTCACCCGGGGCACGGGCCTTCGTCATCCAGAAGCACGACGCCAGTAATCTGCACTATGACTTCCGCCTGGAAATCGACGGTGTCCTCAAGTCCTGGGTGGTCCCCAAGGGACCTTCAACCAACCTGGCCGACAAGCGCATGGCCATCCAGACTGAAGACCATCCCCTCAGTTACAAGGACTTCGAAGGCGTTATCCCCAAGGGCGAATACGGCGCCGGCCCTGTCCTGGTCTGGGACCGAGGAACGTACAAGAACCGGAAGCGCAAGGATGGCAGGCTTCAGGCCATGGAGAGGGCGCTCGACGAGGGCCGGATCGAAGTCTGGCTCAATGGAGAGAAGCTTCAGGGCGGATATGCTCTGATTCGAACCGGCAAAAGGTCCGAAAAGCGGTGGCTGCTCATCAAGACGAAAGACGATGAAGCCGACGTCCGCCGCAACCCGGTCTCGACTCAGCCTGATTCCGTCATCTCCGGTCGGTCACTCAGGCAAATCGAGTCCGATGATCGCAGTACCAATGGGGGAGAGACATGAGCCTTTTGAGCACACCAGCCAGACAACACGCCATCAAGCGAAGTCAACCCGATTTCATCCATCCCATGCTGGCGACTCTCACTGATGAGCACTTCTCGGATGCCGATTGGATATTCGAGCGCAAGCTCGATGGTGAGCGCTGCATCGCCGTCCGTAAACGCCACCGCGTGACTTTGTACTCTCGCAACCACAATAGCCTGAACGCGACCTACCCGGAGTTGGTCGAGGCTCTCGAAGGCCAGAGCGCCTCTGGTTACATTGTCGATGGAGAGATTGTCGCCTTCGATGGCAACCTTACCAGCTTCTCGCGGTTACAGCAACGCATGCAGAGCACCAGAACAAGAAAGACCGCCGAGTCAGACAAACCAAGCGTCTATTTCTATCTGTTCGATATCTGCTACGCCGAAGGCCGGGACTTGAGCCGTGTTCCCCTCAGATACCGGAAAACCGCGTTGAAGAACCTGCTGGATTTCACAGATCCACTTCGTCTGACTGCCTACCGCTGCGAGCATGGCAGCCAGTTGTATCGTCAGGCATGTCGTAAGGGATGGGAAGGGCTGATCGCCAAGCGATACAACGGGATCTACCGTCACGGCCGCTCAAAAGACTGGCTCAAGTTCAAATGCGTCGGCCGACAGGAGCTCATTGTCGTTGGTTTCACCGACCCCGACGGCCAACGTCCGGGCTTCGGGGCGCTTCTGGTCGGCTACCACTCAGGCGACGTTCTCCGCTACGCCGGCAAGGTCGGAACCGGCTTCGATCATGATACCCTGAAGACGCTCCGCCGCAAGATGGACAAACTGAAACGCAAGTCTCCGCCTGTTGCTGAGGAGAACCTTCCCGCAGGGGGCGTCCACTGGATCAGTCCCCAGCTCGTTGCCGAAATCGGCTTCACCGAATGGACAGATAAGGGGCGGCTGCGCCATCCGCGCTTCATCGGTCTTCGGCGCGACAAACCTGCCAGCGAGGTCAAGCGAGAAAGACCCCACTCATAACCAAAGGAACTCAGCTCTGTGACTGCCCCTCAACCTACCTTCAACGTGTCCCGCCCTGATAAGGTCCTGTATCCCGGCGATGGCATAACTAAGGCCGACATAATCGACTACTACCGACGGGTTGCCGAGCACATGCTGCCGCTAATCGGAAATCGACCCCTAACCATGCATCGTTATCCCGACGGCATAAACGGCGAACACTTCTTCCAGAAGAACGTCCCGGACTACTTCCCAAAGTGGATCGAGCGAATCTCGGTCGGCAGGAATCACGACTACACGCAACTTGTCGCCCGGCGCCAACAGGACTTGGCTTATCTGGCCAACCAGGCCTGCCTGACTATCCACATGTGGCTGAGCCGCAAGGACAAACCGTCAACCCCCGACCGCATGATCCTCGACATTGATCCTCCGGGAAGTGATTTCCGGCCCGTCCAATTGGCTGCCCGGATTATTCTCAAACACTGCCGGCACCACGCCCTGCCGGTATACTGCATGCTAACCGGATCACGCGGTGCTCATCTGGTGATACCCATCAGGCGCAAGCCCGACTTCGACACCGTGCGGGCAGCAGCGGCTCGCTTCGCCACCAGGATTGCTGACCAGTCTGAAGACCGACTCACCACTGAGCAGCGCAAGGACGACAGCCGCGAGGGCCGAGTTTACCTCGATGTGTCCCGTAACGCCTACGGACAGACTACCGTCGCTCCGTATTCTCTGCGGGCCAGTCCCGGAGCACCAGTCGCGACACCAGTTGATCCGGATGAGCTGCTGCGTCACAACATGCACTCACAACGCTACACTATCGCCAACCTGTTCCGAAGACTCGCCCGGATATCTGACCCCTGGCGCGATCTGCAACGTTCCGCTGTGTCACTTGCAACCGTGCAAAAGGCAGTCAAGTAGCAACCGGCCCGACCACGCACTCCAGTATTGCCCGCTTGACGCCAAGATCGTATATTGAGACTCACAAAGGAGATACCATGTCTGACCGAGCCAGGGAATTCATCGCCGAACGCGAACACCTGAACGAACTTGTTCTCTCTCGTGACAATGTCAATATCAAGCGCTTCTTCGGATTAGACACCGCCGTTTACCGCGATGGCGCCCTCGATGCCAAAACCAAGGAACTGCTGGGACTGGTGGCCTCGCTGGTACTGCGCTGTGATGACTGCATCACTTACCACACCCTCCAGGCACGCGAACGTGAGGTAAGCGACCAGGAATTCGATGAAGTCATGTCGGTCGGCTTGATCGTCGGTGGCTCCATCACCATTCCGCACATCCGTCGCGCCATCCGTCTTTGGCACGAGTTGTCCGAGAACGATTGACGCGCCGGGCGAGTTATGAGTATTTGGTTGAAAGGGCATTGCTTCTCGTATAACCGATAAGAAATGGCATAATGTCGCCGAAACCAGCACACACCACAGGGCACATGAAAAAGCAGCAACTCACTGACATTCTCAGCGCCGCAAGGGACGGCTACCCGGACCAGGTCACCTGGCGCCGCCATCTCCACCGCAATCCGGAAATCGCCTTCGAGGAACATGACACAACCCGATTCCTCAGGGATACGTGCCGCACGCTCGGCCTGGCCGAGCGCAAGCTCACAATGAAGACCGGCCTCCTGGCCGAACTCAGAGGCACCCGTAAATCGCCCGTTGTTGCCATCAGAACCGATATCGACGCTCTCCCGGTGACCGAGCAAACCGACCTTGATTTCGCCTCCTGTCGTCCCGGCTTCATGCACGCCTGCGGCCATGACATGCACATGGCCACCGTGCTTGGCGCCGCCCGCATACTGGCCCGGATGGCCGACCGTCTCCCCGGAACCGTTCGCTTCCTCTTCCAGCCCGCCGAGGAACACCCTCCCGGTGGGGCGCGCCCCATGATCGCCGAGGGAGCTATCGAGGGTGTCGCAGCCATTCTCGGCTTGCATGTCGATCCCCATGTGCCCACCGGAAAGATCGGCCTGCGCGACGGTGTCACCATGGCGTCCGTTACCGATTTCGATCTCGTCATCCACGGCACGGGCGGCCATGCCGCCCGCCCGCAGGACGCAGTCGATGCCATCGTCGTCGCCTCCGAACTGGTCGGAGCCCTGCAGACTGTCGTCTCACGCCATACCGACCCCATCAACTCTGTTGCTGTCACGTTTGGTCGCATTGAGGGCGGAACAGCGCGCAACGTCATTGCCGATGAGGTCCGCCTGACCGGCACCGCCCGCTCTCTCTCCGCCGCGGACGCCCGGCGTCTCCCCAAACTGATCAAGCGCACCGCCGACGGCATCTGTCGGGCGCACGGAGCTAAGGCCACCATGAACCTGATTGCCGATTACCCCGTTCTCTCCAACTCCGCCCAAATCAACTCCGTCCTCAGCCGAAACTTCGAACGCCTCTACGGCAAAGGCAAGATCGTGCTCACCGATCAGGTCCTGGGCGGCGAGGACTTCGCCTGCTATCAGGAGATTATCCCCGGGGCCATGTTCCGACTGGGCATTCGCAATCGAAAGATCGGCGCCGACAAACCCTGGCACTCCCCGCAATTCATCGCCGATGAGCGCGCTCTCGAAATCGGAGCCGCTCTTCTGGCGGCTGCCGCCATTGACCTGCTCAACGGTGGAGCTGCATGAAACTCTCCCGTCTGCTGATACTCGGCGCTCTGGCTCTGCTCTTTGCGTGTCCGCCCGATGCCCGGCCCAATCCTGCCGGACAGGCGACCACGTGGTCGGATTTCAACTTCATCCGCGACATTGCCGCCTCCATGACCCATGTCTACTTCGCCACCAGCAACGGCATTACGGTCTACAATAAGGCCACCCGCAACTGGGAAGAACCACTCACCGGTACCGAGGGAATCGATCACCGGGACATCCAGCGCATCTGGACCGACCGCTTTGGCGAAAGAATATACGCCCGAACCGGCACTGACCTGTACGAGTATGCCCCCCTGTTCGAACGATGGTACCCCATTGCCTCGTTGCCGGAAATTGACAACGACTCTCGCTATGTCTCCCCGCCGGACATGCTTGTCATGCCATTCGGGTTCTCCTACGGTGACCCCGGCGTCATGTACGGCCAGCACAACCGGACCTTCTCCTTCAACGTTCTGCTCGATGACGGCAGCGGCGATGTCTGGATCGGAACCTGGGGCTATGGAGCCGGTCACTACGCCCCACCGACCAACGTTATGGAATTGCTGCCTTTTGGCCTGCTGCAGGACCGCGTCAATGCTATCTGGGAAGAAGGCGATACTCTCTGGGTCAGCGGGGCAGTCTTTGGCAGCCTCCGCACCGGCGTTACCGGCTTTGACCGCGACGATCTCAGCTTCACCTATGTAGAGTCAGGTGTTGTTGCCGGTTTTCCCCAGATTGACATCAATTGCCTGACCGGCGACAAGGACTACCTCTACATTGGCACGCCGGATGGCCTCTATGTCATTCATCGCCCCAGCCAGATGGTTGAGTACCAGATCACCGGACGCTCCGGACTGATCCACGACAACGTCATCTCGCTGGCCCGAAATGGCGACAGCCTGTTTGTCGGCACCGAGGAGGGCCTCACTATTCTTGCCCCCGAGGGCGACTCGCTTAGTTTCTTGTACCCTTCGCCCTTGTCGGGACTACGCGTCTGGGATATCCTCCCGTACGATAGCACCGTCTGGATCGCCACCGAACAGGGTGTCTTCCGCTACTTCCTTGCCGACGGCCGCCTGCAGCACTTCCGCGACCCACAGATGATGCTCACCGGCGATGTCTACGCCGTCGAGATTCATGATTCCACCCTCTGGGGTATCTCCAATGATGGAGCCCTCCAGCTCGATCTGGTTACTGGCCGTACACAGGCACACAGGCTTCGCATCGAGCAGGTCTGGCCAAACGCCCTCGCCGTCAATGACTCGATCGCTGCCATTGGCGGTTCCCGCGGCCTGCTGTTTGTCTTCTATACTGCCGACCCGGTCTTCACCCAGCGCTTTGATACCTTCGACGGCCTCCCGTCCGAATCCATTTTCTGCCTGCAGTTCGACGGCGATTTCCTGTGGATTGGCTCCGATAAAGGCCTCACGCGCTTCTGGTGGAATAACCCCCGTCGCGGGTACTGATCCGGCCGTCACTTCTGGATATGAACCGCTTGAGACCGCGACGGAGGCACTTCCGGTCCACCCGCTTTAATATTGCCCGCGCAATATCCATGTGTTAAGATGCTGTCAATCAGGCCGGGCAAGCAACCGCTCAGCCGCCGACAATTGCCATTTGTGGGACCGACAGGCCATGCTGAAACTGCTCAACAATTTCTGGTTCAAACTCATCGCCATCGTCCTGGGGCTTCTGCTGTGGTTCCACGTTGCCACCGAGAAAGACTATTCCTATCAGGTCTGGCTGCCCGTCAACGATGTCGCTCTCGGTGACGATCTCACCCTCGCCCAGAACCCGCCGGACTCCCTGCTGGTCAGCGTCTCCGCCTCCGGCAAGGCTCTCCTGCGCCGCGACTGGCGCACCGGCGGACTGCGCATCATCGTCACTCAGTACAAGACCGGCCGCCACAACATCAACCTCAATACCGGCAATACCTCACTGACTCACGGAGGGAGTGCCATCGTACTCGAGGAGGTGCTCACCCCCAGCAACATCATTCTCCAGATAGATCACGAGGCAGAGGTACAGGTTAATGTCGCCCCGGCGTTGACCTCTGTCCCCGCACCCGGCTTCACCGTGAGGTCCATCTCCGAACCGGTTCCCTCAAGAGTCACGCTTCATGGCCCCCGGAGTCTTCTTGGTCGCTATAACCTGGTCTACACCGAGGAACGAGAATTGACCAACCTTCGCAGCAATGTCACCATTACCCTCCCCCTGGAAACGCCCCAGGGCTATGGCCTGTGGCTCGAGCCTGATTCGGTTCGGATTACCCTTGAGATCGTTCCGGTCAAAACCCGGGTCTTCGAACGTATTCCGGTTGTCGTCTACAACAGTCCCGTCGATCGTATCGTCAAGGTCGATCCCCCGACTATCGATGTCGAGGTCACCGGCCCTCCCGGTGAGATCGATCTGCTCAATCCGAACGCCATCGCCGCCTCAGTCGATTTTGAGACCCGTACTCCAGAGGGAAACATCGGAGTCAAGGTCGATATCCCCGCACGCTACCAGTTGCGAAACATCATCCCCGACTCTGTAACCATCAGCCTCGAGTAGCGCCTGTCAGCAAACCCATGAGTGAACTCACCCTCGGTATCGAAACCTCCTGCGATGAAACCTCGGCGGCCGTCATCCGCGACGGGCGCGAGATCCTCTCGAATGTCATCCTCTCCCAGACCGAACACAGCATCTTCGGCGGAGTCGTACCCGAGATTGCCGCCCGTGCCCACCTGAGGACCGTTGTCCCCATATTCCGGGAGGCCCTCCGTCAGGCAGACATTACCATCGATCAGGTCAGTCTCATCGCTGCAACGCGCGGACCCGGACTGGTCGGACCGCTTCTGGTAGGACTCACCTTTGCCAAAGGTGTCGCTTTCGCATCCGGCACGCCGTTCATCGGTGTCAATCACATGGAAGGGCACATTGCCGCCAACATACTGGAACATCCTGACCTTGACACCCACCACCTGACCTTGGTCGTCTCCGGCGGGCACACCATGCTCGTCGAGGTCAAAAAGTTCGGTGATTACCTTATCCTCGGCCAGACCCGCGATGACGCCGCCGGTGAAGCCTTCGACAAGGTCGCCAAACTCATGGGGCTCGGCTATCCCGGAGGGGCCCGTCTGGACCGACTGGCCGCCGGGGGAGACCCCGCTTACTTCGCCTTCCCAAGAGCCATGAAGCACGATGACTCCTGGCGCTTCAGCTACTCCGGCCTGAAAACCGCTGTCGCCCTCCATCTGAAGTCATTGAGCGAAAAAGAGTTCAAACAGCACAAAGTGGACATCGCCGCCTCATTCCAGGAAGCTGCCGTCGAGGTCCTCGTCATGAAAACCGTCAGGGCTGCCAATGAACTCGGCGTCCGCGATGTCACCATCAGCGGCGGCGTCGCAGCCAACAGCCGCCTGCGTGCCTGGCTCGGCGAGGAACTCACTGCGGCCGGCAAACGCCTGTTCTATCCCTCCCTTAGCCTCTGCACCGACAATGCTGCCATGATCGCTGCCGCAGGCTACTACACCTTCAAGGAGTATGGCCCCGGAGAATTCGTCGACAACGCCGTCCCCTACCTGCCCCTGACTTCTTCTTAGGTAAACCGTAACTGCCCCCGGCCAGGACATAGCTTCCTGCACGATCCCTCCGAGCACAACAATGCCGCACAAAGCACAAAACCCCTCCGCAATGGATGCGGAAGGGTTGGCTTCACTTCTTGCCGATGTCCTTCAGGAGGGTTCACTCCACAAAGACAAAGAATGCGCCTGTGGACATGTGTAACCCATGAGGACAGGGAAGACTCATGAGGATGGTGGGGTCAGCCCACAAGGGTGGGGTTAGCCCACAAGGGTGGGGGACAGCCCACAAGGGTGGGTCAGCCCATGAGCTCCTTGCGGTTGTCATCGGTGATCTCAACCACCTGCGTGCGAAAACGCCAGTGACCACTCTCCGTCTTGACGGCCTTGACGAGCTTGACAAACTCACGCTTCTTCTCAGCCTCACCCGATGCCGCACGACGCAGCTTATCGGTAAAACCTACTTTCTTAGCCACGAGAAAATGCCTCCTCTATGTCGATCTTATCACGTTCCTCTTTCGGCAGACCGGCCAGTTCCCGCTTGACCGCCAGCAACACGCGCGTGGTCTCCCACAGGATCATAAACTCCCGGTTCTCCCGATAATGTTCCGCAGCCTGGCCAAAACAGGTCTCTGCTTTCGCATACTCCTTCTGCCTTAACGCCAACAAGGCCTGACAATACGCTTTCTCGTGCGGCGACAACATCTTACGCCTCCTCCCGTATCAAGCGCTCGGCCTCCTTGAGCCGTTTGACATACGGTTCGACCTTATAGCCATTTTGCTTGAGGTAATATATGATAAACCCCGACAATAGCAAGGCATCTTTCTGTCTTTGCATGGTCGCTGATCGAAGAGCCGAATCGAGCGCCGAAAGTACATGCTTTCTCCCGTGAGACAGCCCCGTGAACAACCGCTGCATTCGTCCCAGGACGCTGTCAAGACGAGCAATAGTCTCCTCGCCCTCAGGCTGCCCGGTCGACTGCTCCGCCGTCGGCGTCTCGGGTGGCCGGGATGGCTGTGGCTCGACGCCCTCCGGCCCGCGCCTGAGCACAAGCTTCTGACTCGCCTGACGGGCCTTCGGTTCCCAACGGGCAATTTCCGATCGGATCTTCATCGAGGCCGCACTCTCATCCCCGCGGTTGTCCAGCGACTCCCGTATCTTTGACAGCATCGGCGCGATACGATTGATATCGCCGGCGCGCAACTGCGGTTCGTTCAGCCAGCGGTTGTGCTCCGCGAACCACTCACCGACATGCTCCGTGATATCCAGTCCTTGGTCGGACTCGCGCGTCAGATCGTCCAGCCTGTTGATGCCCCGGAGCACGGACAAGCGCTCTTGTTTGGTTGCCACCACTTGCTCCAGGAACGTCTCCAGCAGGCGCTCCAGCCGCATCAGCGAACGTGTCTGACTCACTGCCGGTTCTCCAGAATCGTTTCCGATATCCGCCTCGAGGCAGCCACCGACCGCCCCGAGGACCTCTCGTTCAAATACGACTCGAACAGCCCCGCCAGCCGCTCAATCATCTTCTCCAGTTGATCAGAAGATGTCTGTGGCCGACGGTCTGTCTGGGTTATCAATCCCGCGAGCTTCAACTGCGCCAGCTTGCTCATCGTCGTCTGCTCATCCAGCGGACTGTGACGACAAATCTGACTCAGTGACCGATGCCCGTCCACCAACGCCAGAATGTTCCACTCGCCTGCCTCCAGCGACACGTCGCGCGAACGACCCGCCTGAGAGGCGCTGATCGTCATAACCGCGTTGCCGTCCGGCAACGTCTGGCGCACCATGTTCGCCTCGTCGACCCGCCGCAGACCCTCCAGTATCACATTCTCCACCGAGATGCGAACCGTGATCTCCTCGTCCGTCGGAAACTGATTCTCGTAAAATTTGAACGAACCCGTCTCCCACGACAACAGCGAATACAACAACTCCTCAATCTGCTGCCGGACAACCGACTCAAGGTCGGCTCGGTCGATGAACCGCTTCTCGATCAGAATCTCACCCAGACGCTTGGAATTCTCCGTTCGCGCCTGGATTGCTATCGCCTCTTCAAGCTGCCCGCCGGTTATCACCCCCCGATCACGCAAGAGCTGGCCCAGATGAAACGTCTGACGGGGGCCGTATCCGTACACAATGTCCCCCTCCTTGAAGTAGACCATGACGATCGAATCGTCCTTCTGGATACCTAAGGTCCCTGACTTGCGGCCGGCGGCGATAAGCTGGAAGATCTCCGGTAAGGTGAAGCGCTCAATGCTACCCTGTAAGTCCAGATCCATAACTGCTCCCGCCACAATCTGTTATCCGAATCAACGCCGTCAAGAACGGGCATCTCCCGCCATCCGACTACCAGACAACAAATTACAACATATTGATTTTTCGATGATCGCGAATTCGTCTATACCACAGTAGTTTACGATCTTTGCTGCCACAAACAACAATAACCAATCTCACAATCCGAGTCAACAAGCTTCGCAACAAATTTCGGCCTTTTTTAATGCTGCCTGTCCTCATATACTACGCCCTGATCTGCGCCAGCGATGGTGGCCCCGCGACGACACAGTATAAGACCGTACTATTGGGTACCTTGAAGGAGTAACCGGCGTGAGCACACAAACAAAAATCGAAAACGTCAGCATCCGAGGCGATACCGCCCGCGTCACCATCTCAACTCACGGCCGGTCATTTCTCATCCCGACCACTCTTGCCGAACAGTGGGGACTCAAACCGCAGGTGGTGCTCACCGATTCTCAGGTGAGCGCCATCGAAGACGAATCCGAACGGTTTGCCTGCCGCCGTCAGGCTGCCGGCTACCTTGCCTCTCGCGATCACAGCGAAAGCGAACTCGGTATGCGCCTTCGAAAGAAGGGCTTCAAACGCGAGCACGTCGATGACGTCCTGTCCGCGTTCCGTCGCCAGGGACTTATCGATGACACCCGCGTAGCCACCAACCTGGCCTCCGCGCTCCTGCGCCGCAAGCCCTGCTGGCGAGGCTACCTGCTGTCATTTCTCAACGACAAGGGCATCGACCGCGCCACCGCCGAACTTGCCGCCGAGGCCGTGTTCGCCGGCCAGGACGAAACCGAGCTGGCCTGCCGCGCCCTGCGCCCGCGGATGCGCGAGTACTCTCAGTTTCAGCTTGAAACCGCCCGGCGCAGAGCATATAATTACCTTTCGCGCCGCGGGTTCAGCTTCCAGGCCGCCCGCCAGGCGTGGAAAATCCTGAACACACGATCAGACGAAAACGAGGATTCCAGCCATTAAGACTTCCCAGATCAGACAGGCCTTCCTGGACTACTTCAAGAGCAACGATCACACGGTCGTGCCGTCATCCCCCGTCATCCCGCACGATGATCCCACGCTGCTGTTCATCAATGCCGGCATGAACCAGTTCAAGGATGTCTTCACCGGCCGGCGACAGGTGCCCTACTCACGCGCCACCTCGTCTCAGAAGTGCATCCGCGCCGGCGGCAAACACAACGACCTTGACAATGTCGGCTTCACTGCCCGTCACCACACTTTCTTCGAGATGCTCGGCAATTTCTCCTTCGGCGACTACTTCAAGGAAGCGGCCATTACCTACGCCTGGGAGTGGATCACCAAACATCTCCAACTCCCCAAAGACCGTCTGTATGCCACCGTCTATGAAACTGACGACGAGGCCTTCGACCTCTGGGAAAGGATTGCGCCCGAACTGAAAGGTGGGCGGGTCCTGCGCTTCGGCAAAAAGGACAACTACTGGGCGATGGGCGATACCGGTCCCAACGGCCCCTGTTCCGAACTGCACTTCGATCGCGGCGAGCGCTTCGGCACCGGTCCTGAAGACAAGGTCAATGGTGAGACTGATCGCTTTGTCGAAATCTGGAACCTCGTCTTCATGCAGTACGATCAGCGCCCCGATGCCACCCTCCTTGAGCTCCCGCGCCCCTCAGTTGACACCGGCGCCGGACTGGAACGCCTCGCCGCAATCCTCCAGAACGCCGACACCAACTACGGCATCGACATCTTCCGAAATCTCATCGAGGCCATCAGTGACCTTACCCATGCCAGGTACCGCGACCATGTCGCCTCGCATCATGTCATCGCCGACCACATCCGCGCCCTGTCGTTTGCCATCGCCGATGGCGCCGGCATCTCCAATGAGGGCCGCGGCTACGTTCTGCGGCGCATCCTCCGCCGTGCCGCCCGTCACGGACGACAACTCGGCGCCGAACAACCATTCATCTACCAACTGGTGCCGGTGCTCGCCGACCTGATGGGCCAGACCTATCCGGAACTGCGAGACAAGCAGCAGCATGTGCAGAACGTCATCAAAGCCGAGGAAGAATCCTTCCTGCGCACCCTCGAAACCGGTCTGCAACTCTTCGATAGAATCGCCTCCGAACTCAAAAAGTCCGACAGCAGAACCGTCCCCGGCGAGGAAGTCTTCAAGCTCTATGACACCTACGGCTTCCCGTATGACCTGACCGAGATCATCGCCAACGAACAGGGCCTCACGCTCGACCGCCACGGGTTCGATCAGGCTATGGAACACCAGCGCGAGCAATCCCGCGCGGGCAGCGCCTTCAATGTGGACCACTTTATCTTCGAAAGTGACTTCAGCGAAGGAGACCCGAGCCCGACCGAGTTCGTTCGCGAAGGTCTGAGCACCCAGGCACAAGTGCTGCGCATGTCATTTAACGCTGACCAGATCGCAGTTGCTCTGGATCGTACCCCCTTCTATCTGGAAGCGGGTGGCCAGATTGGCGATATCGGACGTATCTTCACCAGTGACGGCGAGATTGAAGTCACTGACTTACATCTGGTCAAAGATGCATACGTGCACGTGGGTCGTATAACCCGCGGTTCCAAAGAAGCCTTCATGCCCGGAACCAAAGTAACCGCCCAGGTCGACGACCAGCGTCGGTGGGACATCATGCGCAACCATACCGCCACCCACCTTGCCCATGCCGCCTTGCGCAAAGTTCTCGGTGACCATGTCCGACAATCCGGCTCCTATGTCGGCCCCGATCGCCTGCGGTTCGACTTCTCGCATCACCAGCCCATGACCGAGGATGAAATCCGGCAGGTCGAGAAGATTGTCAATGAGCACATCGTCATCGGGTGCGATGTTGCCACCGAAGTGATGCACATCGAACAAGCCAAAAAGAGCGGCGCCATGGCCCTCTTCGGCGAGAAATACGCCGAGAGCGTCCGTGTCGTCTCTGTCGATGACTTCTCCAAAGAACTCTGTGGCGGCACTCATGTTCACAACACCGGCCAGATCGGCCCCTTCTTCGTCATCGCCGAAACCGGCATCGCCTCCGGAGTACGCCGCCTCGAGGCCGTCACCGGGCGTGAAGCTATCCGCTTCATGCTTGACCTGAAATCCTTCCGCTCACAAGTGGCCATCGCCGTCGGCCGCCCGGAAACCGAAGCACTCGAGGGGGTGCGGCAACTCGCCGCCGAACGCAGCTCTCTCGCAAAGGAACTCAAGCGCGTCAAAACAGAGATGTTCTCCGGGACCGGCAAGAGTGTCGGGGAAAGGAAACAAGCCGGCCCGTTCACGCTTGTGTGGAATAACTTTGACGAAACCGATCCCGACACCATGGCTAGCTGGGCGGATACGCAAAAACAATCCAACGACCCGGTGGTTGCCGTTGCGCTTGGGACAGTTAACGGCAAGCAAATCTATGTGGCTGCGGCGAGCGGTTCAGCCACAAAGGAGTACGGGTTGCATGTAGGTAGGCTAACGAGTGAGCTGCTTTCGCGATTCGGTGGTCGTGGCGGTGGCAAACCGTCATTTGCTAAAGGTGGGATGTCACACCTCGTTGACACAACGCGTTTCGTTGCGACAGCTACGATGATGCTTAAAGATCGGAGTAAGACCAATCCGTCTGAGGGTCTAAATAGACCAGAGGACAACAACGAATGACCATGACCCGCGACGACAAACTCAAACACCTGAAGGACATCGCCAACGAGGCCATCCTCCTGCGAAAGAATGTTGTCGAGTCACTGTCCGAGTCGATCATCCAGACCGCGGACTTCATTTCCGGCGTCATCGGCTCCGGCGGCAAGCTGCTGATCGCCGGCAACGGTGGCTCCGCGGCCGATGCCGCCCACTGGGCAGGGGAGATGGTCGTGAGGCTGACCGCCGATCGATCCCGCCAGGCGCTCCCGGCAATGGCCCTCAATGTCGATCCCGTCATCATGACGGCCGCCGCCAACGATTTCGGATTCGAGCACATCTTTGCCCGCCAGATCGAGGCGCTCGGCCGCAAGGGGGATATGTTCATCGCCATCTCCACCAGCGGCAACTCCGTCAACCTCATCAATGCCGCTCGCACCGCCCGCGAAAAAGGCCTGCTCACTTGTGGTCTGCTGGGCAACAAAGGTGGACAACTGACCGCCGCAGTCGACCGTGCTATCGTCGTTCCCCATCCCTCCACCCAGCGCATACAGGAAGAACACGCCTTCATCATTCACACCCTGGTGGAACTGGTGGAGCAGGATCTCTTCAAATGAACACCGCGCGCCCGACATACCTGTCCCGGGCGTTGTTTGGCTTCTACTGGTTGTTCGTCGTCAGTTCCGCTTTCTCGATTGCCGTATCCCAGATAGCTCTCGGGGTGGCTGTCGTTCTGTTTGCGGTTCAGCTCGTCCGAACCAAACCCAATCTCATGATCAGCCCCCTGCGCCATATCTGGCTGCTCATGGTGCTGTATGTCGGCTGGATGGTGATAGCTTCCATACTCAACGATAACACCGCCACTTCGCTCGTCGAAATCCGCGAGGGCTGGCTGTTTCTCGCCGTACCGGTCGGCGTCTGTGTCATGCAGGACACCCACAATCGCCGACACATCCTGCAGGCCTTCATCATCGCCCTGATCGTCGCGGCCCTCTACGGCGTATTGCAGTACTTCACCGGTCTGTTTCTTTTCAAGACCCACGCCGCTGCAGAGATGCCCTTCGGCGGCTTTCGCGCCCAGGGAGGCTTCAGCCATGCTCTCACCTACGCCAATTATCTTGCCGTCGCCGCTGTCACCCTCCTGACCCTTGCGCTGCACCGGCAGTCCGACCTTCCACCCCTGTGGAGCACTCTCGCTGTCGTCGGCGGTCTGCTCGCCGTCATTGCAACCGTGCTCTCCTTCAGCCGGGGCCCCGTCATTGGTCTGATACTGTCTCTTGTCATCATCGCCGTGCTACTGCGCAACCGCAAAGCTCTTGCGGCTCTCGCGGTCGGCGGTCTGGTCTGTGCCGTGCTTATCTGGCAGGTACCCTCCATGGCCGATCGCTTCATCAACAGTGCCATCGTCGAGAGGGACGGTAACTACCAGCACAGCCGCCGATATATCTGGTCGCGCACCTTTGAAATCATCAGGCAGCACCCGGTGATCGGTGTCGGTCCGGCCAACTTCCGCGACCACTATCGCGCCACTATCCCTGAGGAATCGGTGCCGGAGTTCGTCGTACCCCACGCCCACAACGATCTGTTGCAGGTCACTGTCGAGGGTGGCCTGCCGGCCGCTGCCTTGTGGCTGGGGCTTTGGCTGGCCATTCTCACTGTTGCCTGGCGCGGCCGCAAACACCGCTCCACCAGCCGCTTGCCAGCCCCCGCATACAGCCTGGCCATGCTGCTGGGATCGCTCATGTTCCTGATGACCTCGGTGACCGAGGCAAGCTTCTTCGATGAAGAGGTGCGCCAACTGGCCATGTTCGTCTGGGCGATCGGTCTGGCCGACTGGTACAATTACCGGCAGCAACTGCCGGCCGTGTAGGGGTTCTTAGGACAACCATCGGCTCAAAACCGGCCCTCGGCGGGCTCATGATTTCACTTCCGCAGCGCGGTGATGACCGGTTTGCAGTGCGCGCCGACCGGCGTTGGTCGGCAGGGAGCAACGGGGGTAAAAAACGTTTGACAAAGTGACGATTATGGATATAATAGCACTCTACCTCGGGCGGATTGGCGCCTGAGGTCGTAGTTTGTTGTGTACTCCCCTGTAGCTCAGTCGGTAGAGCAGCTGACTGTTAATCAGCGGGCCGTTGGTTCGAGTCCAACCGGGGGAGCCAAAAT
>CAZVHP010000012.1:0-75258 GCA_964627305.1 uncultured Ignavibacteriales bacterium
GGAATGTGAGGAAACGACTCTGAGCTTCGGTAACCTTTTATTATGAGGCAACGCGCCTATCGGCTGTCTCTCGGCCTTGTGACGGGTGAGTCGGTGTGCTGTGTAATGGTTTCTGATGACTGCGTCTGATGGATGTAAGGGGGGCGCTTTCCGGCCGTCGGGGATGAAAGATAAGTGTTGATTTTCCGATAATAGCGGATATATTGCCGATTGCCCCCGCGAGAGAACAACGCGTCGGGCGCGTGATAATGCCGAAGTGGTGAAACTGGTAGACGCGCTGCGTTCAGGGCGCAGTTCCCGGTTTGGGAGTGTGGGTTCGAATCCCACCTTCGGCATTTTTCTTTTGCGGATTTGTCTATGCAGAGAACAGCAGCATACAAGTGCAAACACCCGGTGATGTGGCTTCGGTACGCCATTCTGGGGGGGCTGTTGGGGTATGTCAGCTATGTCGGCTACATGCACCTTCAGCACCAGACGGTGTATCCGCCGGTGGATGCCATCTGCCCTTTCGGTGGTCTGGCCTCGCTGTACAGCCTTGTGTTTCATGGCGAGTACCTGCAGCGGATCTTTATATCGTCGTTCATTCTGCTGGGGATTACGGTGGTGATGGTGGCTGTCAGCGGGCGATCGTTCTGTGGGTGGATTTGTCCTTTGGGGACGCTTCAGGGGATTTTCGCTGGTGTGGGACGGCGGCTGTTTGGTCGCAAGCAGCGGCTGGATATGACGCGTGACGGACGCTGGCGCTGGCTGCGGTGGCCGATACTGGCGGTTTTCACGGTGGGGGCCTGGTACGGAGGGAAACTGTTGATTCGTCCGTATGATCCGTGGGTGGCCTGGATGCACATCTGGGAGCCGATGGAAGTGCTTGAGGAGTTTCCGATCGGGCTGGCGGTACTGGTTTTGAGTCTGCTTGGGGGCATGTTGGTGGCGCGACCGTTTTGCCGATATCTGTGTCCGATGGGGATATTTCTTGCGGCGCTCAACAAAGGCTCGGCGGTGCGGTTGCGAGTGAACCAGGAGAGCTGTATTCACTGCATGGCGTGTGACCGCAAGTGTCCGGTGGGGATACCGATCGAGTCTGCCACTGTTGTCAGCACCACCGAGTGCATTTCGTGCGGGGAGTGCGTGCCGGTCTGTCCGGTGCCGGACACGTTGTATTTTACAATTGGCAAGAGACGGCGTTTTTCTCTGGCAGCGTTGGGAGTGACGGTGGTGGTGGTGTTTTTCGGGATACTGGGGGTGACGAAGGCGACCGGCATCTACCACAGCACGCCGCCATCGGCCGAAGAGCTGGCGGCGTCGGGCAAGCAGATTTCGCCGGAGGAGATCCGCGGATATATGACGCTGGGCGGGATAGCGAAGGCCTTTGGTCTGGAGCTGGACAGTTTGTACGCGGAACTGGCGCTGGATCGTCACGAGGTGTCGCCGTATACGAAGGCCAAGGATGTCGCCAAGGAAACAGGGCGCGAGTTTGAGACAGACAGTGTGCGGGTGGTTGTGGCGCGGATGATTGATGTGGCCCGGCCGGTCGGGGGCTGCGGCGCTGCGCCGGCCGAGGTCTCCGCGATCCTGGGGACGCACACATTACGTGAAGTGGCGCATGACAACGACATACCGCTGGACGTGCTGTATGAGAAGCTGGAGCTGGACAGCACGGTGATTTCGCCGGACACGCCGTGCCGGGAGTTGAAGAATCTGGTCAGTCCGGAGTTCCACACCTCGGTAGTGCGAGAGGCGGTTGCTGAGCTGAAAGCGGTGCAGAGCGGCCGGTAGTATCAGAGCGGGCACTACGGGGCAGTAATACCGCTTGGTTAGGGCCGTGGTGCATGGTAGCTTTGGAGTGATGATCGACAGGCACAGCGACAAGTCAGGTTCGGGCCAAAGCAGGGGCGATACGGCGCCGCAACAGGCGCTTCGTGAGATTGAGACGAAGTTCCAGCATTTTCAGACTATTCTCGAGCGTAACAATCAGGTGCTCAAGCAGATGAGCGAGATGGACGAGCGTCTGCATTCAGATGACGTAATCGAGCTGCGCTACGTGCTGGACGCGGTCCATGAGGTGCGCGAAGGTGTCTCCGAGATCGTTGATAATATGATCAGTCTGGGCGGTGGGGATTACGGCCAACTGAAGGAAGCCTTTGACAGGTGCAACTGGGAGATCGAGCAGGTATTGCCGACGACTTCGGCGGTGCCGCAGGATGACTACATCATTTTGCTGGAGCATGTGGACCGGGATCGGGCACCGAGTGTTGGCAGTAAGTGCGCCCAACTGGGGGAATTGCGAAACAGGTTAGGGTTGCCGGTGCCGGAGGGTTTTGCGATCAGCGCTCATGCGTACTCGTATTTCGTCAGCCATAACGATCTTAAGAAGCGCATCTCCGATCGTCTGCACAGCGTGAAGCCCGACGACTACGCTGAACTTGACCGCCTCAGTGACGACATCCGCAGTATGATTACCTCGAGCGCTGTTCCAGATGACCTGGCGCATAAGATTCGGCGCGCCTGCCAGGACCTTCGTCAGCGACCGGGAGTATACCGTTTCTCGGTGCGTTCGAGCGCTATCGGCGAGGACAGCCATCACAGTTTCGCGGGCCAGTACGCCACATACCTGAACTGCACATTTCGCGAGGTGGTGGAGCGCTATCGCGACGTATTGGCGAGCAAGTTCACGCCCAAGGCGTTGTACTACCTGGCAACGAATGATCTGATCGAGTACGACCCGGCTATGGCGGTGGGGTGCATGGCGATGGTCAGGGCATCATCGAGTGGCGTGATCTATACCCGTGACCCGGTGAATCCGCATGACGACGTGCTGCTGGTGAATTCGGTTTTCGGGCTGGGTAAGCTGGTCGTGGACGGCCATCAGACCCCTGATACGGTACGGGTGCGTCGGTCCGACGGTGAGCTGTTGTCGGTGCGATCGGTCTTCAAGCCGAATCGTCTGGTCATTCGCGATGAGGGGGGTATCATTGAGGAGCCGCTTAGCGAAGCGCTGCAGAACAGGCTATCGGTCACGCGGGAGCAGGTGGAACAGCTTCACGGGTACGCGATGCAAATCGAGCGCCATTACGAGAGGCCTCAGGATATCGAATGGGCCATAGATGAAGCGGGCGCTATTATGATCCTGCAATGCCGGCCGCTGCATCTTGTTGAGGAGCGAACGGGTGTGACGGTGGACATGTCGGGGGCGGAGGTACTTGCCAGTGGAGGCACGACGGTGTATCCCGGGGCAGGCTCGGGTCCGATCTTTCATGTGACTTCACCGGGCGATATTCCGGGGATCCCGGAGGGCGCCGTGGTGGTGGCGCCGCATCCGTTCGCGGGGTTGATTACGGTTATGGGCAAGGTCAACGGTCTGGTGACGGTGATTGGCGGTATTGCCAGCCACATGGCAACTATCGCGCGCGAGTTTCGGGTGCCGACGCTGGTAGGCGTGGACAATGCCTGGGAGCTGAGCGAGGGCGAGATGGTGACGGTTGACGGCCTGAAGGGGGTGGTGTATCGGGGAGGGCACCCGGCGCTGGTGGCCAGTCGGCACCATGGCAGCCACAGACAGGGTCGCGGGGGGCCGTATTATTTGCTGGAGGCGGTGATGAATCGGATTTCGCGGCTGAATCTGATTCGCCCGTCTGATCCTGAGTTCACACCGGAGAACTGCCGAACGTTCCATGACATCACGCGTTTCTCCCACCAGATGGCCCTCAAGGAGATGTTCCGGGCGGCGATCGAGCTGGAGGGTCCGGGGCAGCTTGGTGTGCACCTGCAAACGGAGATTCCGCTGGATGTGCACATCATTTGGATGGGATCGGACCGTGACCGGCACAAGGGCAAGAGCGTAATTACGGAAGACGAGATTGTCTCACACACGCTCAAGGCCGTATGGGACGGCATCAAGATGGAGGGCTGGCCCTCGATGGGTCAGCACAAGGGAATGCCGGCCGGGATTACGACCAGCGACATGACGGAGGAGAAGCGCAAGACATTCGCCGAGGACAGTTATGCCATAGTCAGCGGCGACTACCTGCTACTGAGTCTGCGGATGGGGTATCATGTGTCGACGATCGAGGCATACTGCTCGGACTCGGTCAGCAAGAATTTCATTCGGATACAGCTCAAGCAGGGGGGAGCGCGTCGGGATCGCCGTATCAGAAGAATTCAGTTGATCACGGAGATTTTGACGGTGCTGGGGTTCGATCACATGGGCAGCGGGGATTTTCTTGACAGCATGATTGCCTATCAGGACTTCGATTCGATCATAGAGAAGCTTAAGTTATTGGGGCGGTTGACCATTCTCACCAAGCAGCTTGACATGGCGCTGTCATCGGATGCGGTGACCGATTGGTATACGACAGATATGCTTCGCATTCTCGGTCTGGCTGAGGACCGGGACGGCTCGGGCAAATGAGCGCGAGACTTGCCTGTGGCGGGAAACTGTGTTATCAAGCGCCTGTTCAGGATAGTGATGGTAACGGTGATGGTGATGTTGATGGTGACCGCGTGGCCGACCGCCCTGTGATCGGCCGGTGTTGGAGGAAACATGGAGAAGCTGGAATCGTTGTATCTAGGTCTTCTGGAGGGCATCGGTGAGGATGTCAATCGCGAGGGTCTTCGTGACACCCCGAAACGGGCGGCCAAGGCGCTGGAGTTTCTCACCCAGGGATACAAGCAGGACGTAGATGAGATCGTGAACAAGGCGGTATTCGAGTCCAGCAATAACGAGATCGTGCTGGTTAAGGATATCGAGTTGTACTCGATGTGCGAGCACCATCTGCTGCCGTTTATTGGGAAGTGCCATGTGGCTTATATTCCTGACGGCAAAGTCATCGGGCTGTCGAAGGTGGCGCGGATTGTGGACATATTCGCTCGCCGGCTGCAGATACAGGAGAACCTGACGAACCAGATAGCGTTCACAATCCAGAAGCATACACAGGGGAAGGGTACGGCGGTCGTGATTGAGGCGCAGCACCTGTGCATGATGATGCGGGGGGTTCAGAAGCAGAACTCGGTGATGACGACCTCGTGCGTGCTGGGTGAGTTCCATGATGATCCGAAGACCCGGTCTGAGTTCTTCAGCCTGCTCCGGCTTAGCTCAGCCGGGACTGGCCACTGAGCGCCGGGATGAGCAATCCGCTTTTCGCTGAGGTAGTCAGATGCGGCTTACCATAAGCAAACGTTTCGAATTTGCCGCCTCGAGGCGGTGTTTTGATCCGGCTCTTTCGCAAGAAGAGAACATGGCATTGTATGGGCGGTCGGCGCTGGCGCGGTTCGGTCATGGGGCCAACTTCTTTCCATTTTTCGTGTTTGAGGGTTCAGTCGATCCGATAACGGGAATGCTCATTAATGTGGCGACGATCAAGGAGCGGCTCAGGCCTGTCATTGACAGCAGATACGACCACCGCTTTCTCAATGCCGATACTCGTCCATTTGATACGGTTATCCCGACGGCGGAGAATGTGGCACGCGTGCTTCTTGGGGAGGCATCGAGATTGTTTGACGACGTGGCTGCCAAAGCGGTGTGTTGTCACGTAGTTGAATCGCCCGAGACGGAGGCAACGGCATGGCGGGACGGTCGTGTGGAACGGCATCACTGGGTGGAGTTTTCGGCGGCTCGTCGGACATGTTCGCCACATCTGAGTGACGAGGAGAACACGGAATTGTTTGGAATGGCGGCGCGGCCGAGTGGTCACGGGCATGGGTATCGACTGCGGGCGACATTCGGTGTTGATGAGTTGCCGCGCAGCGGTATGGTGGCACCGATTCTGCAGATCAAATCCGCTTTAGAGGAACTGCGGACGCTTCTGGATCACCGCAACCTGAATGTCGATGTGCCGGAGCTTGCTCACGTGCCGATGACGACTGAGAGTCTGGCGCGGTGTGTGTTTGGGCGTCTGGCAAGGTCGCTGCCTGTGCGACGGGTGCAGTTGTGGGAGAATTCATACTTCTTCGCGGAGTACGACGCCGAGGGTCGGAGTGCTTCTGGAGTCACGACGCATTTCACGGCGGCGCATCGTTTGCACGCACCCCAGCTCTCTGCGGCAGAGAATGCAGCTCTGTATGGTAAGTGCAATAACGTGAACGGCCATGGGCATGTGTACCGAGTGGAGGCGACGATCGGAGGGACGCTCGATGAACGCAGCGGTGCGCTGTTTTCACTTGAGCGTTTCACGGAGGCACTGGAGCGGGCGGTAGGTCCGTGGGACTACAAGCACCTCGATGAAGAGACGGAGGATTTCCGGGGGCGCCCCTCAACATCGGAGAACATGATTGAGGTGCTGTGGCATCGGCTGGAGCGTGAACTGGGCTATCCGCTGGAGCGCGTACGGATGTGGGAGACTCCCAATAACCGTTTCACATTGCGCCGGTGACAGAGGATAGTCGAGAGATAACGTGGCAGGTCCGTGGGGACGTGCACGCGAACAGGAGGTTACCGGGTGACTGATGCTACCTATCTGATAACGGGCGCATCGCGGGGAATCGGTCGGGAGATCGCTGTGGCGATCAGTCGGCCGGAACGCACGCTGGTGCTGACGGGGAGGAATCAGACGAATTTGCGCGAGACGGCTCGTCTGGTGGAAGAGAGAGGCGCTTCGGCGCGGGTCTGGCCTGCGGACCTTGCGGATACGGTGCAGATTGAGGGGTTGGTGGCGTCTTTGAAGGGGGCGCGTCTGGCCGGACTGATATCCAATGCCGGCATGGCTGTCGTGAAGCCCGTTGATGAGCTGACGCTCGAGGACTGGCAACGGACGCTCGATGTGAATGTAACGGGGCCATTCGAGCTGATTCGCCGGCTTCTGCCGCTGCTGAATGAAGGGGCCTCGATTGTGAATATTTCCTCGGTGGCGGCCCGGACAGCATTTCCGGGGTGGAGCAGTTATTGCATGAGCAAGGCGGCTATGGAGGGATTTGTGCGGGGGCTTCGCGAGGAGTTGCGTCCGCGCGGGGTGCGGGTGGTCAACATCGCCCCGTCGGCGACTGCCACCGATATGTGGCGGGAGGTTCCCGGTGACTGGGACACCTCGAAGATGATGTCGGCGGAGCAGGTAGCGATGGCGGTAGCCTTCGCACTTGACCGTCCTGATGGTGTCCTTGTTGAGGAGATCCGGATTGGGGCGCTTGGGGGGAATCTGTAGTAGCCGGTCGTAGGGGCTGTCGGAATCAGCTGCAGTGCTCGTGGATGTGAGGTGGCGTTCGTCGGGCGACAGCGGGGCTGATTTGTTCAGGAGTATGTGAGGGGCGAGGGGGGCGGTCGTGGAATCCTCTTGCCTGAGATCGGGGATCAGGTTACTTTACGTGTCATAATTCGTCCACGTTACTTGTGGATGCAGAGGTTACAGTATGCGCTAATCGCCAATGGAGGAAGACATACCCCTTTTTCACCGTCACATGTCCCTGTACCAGCTTCTGTTGCTTGTCGCGATGCTGGCTGTTTTGTCAGCCGGGTGCGGCAGCGACGACAAGAATCCCACCTCGCCGACCAACCCCACAGTCAGCGAGACCATTGGGAGTTCCGGAGGCGCCATCGAGATCGTCAACGAAGTGTGCCTCGACGTTCTTCCCGGAGCGCTCGATGGTAACGTCACGTTCTCGATTGCCAACGCAGGGTCGAGCCACACAGCCATGGTTCAGAGCCGAGATGTGCAGTCTGCGGTCTATAGCATCGGACCATCGGGAACCACCTTCAACGACCCGGTGCCGCTCACTCTGTATTACGATCCGGCCAGCCTGAACGGAGTAGATCCGAGCGCACTGGTTATCTACACCGACAAGGGGAGTGGGTGGGTGCCGCTGCCGACGACGCATAATGCGGTGCAGAGCAGCGTGACCGCAGAGATCACGAGCCTTTCGGATTTTGCGGTGACAGCTCCGGCAAGCTCGCCGGCTGACGGTGTCTACGCCGTGCTCGAGGTGGTCCGACTGATCAACTATGCTTACACTCCGCCTGGTGAGGACATTTACGTTGATTTGATAGTTGCGCGTTTTGACAGCGTGGTCAACGTGTGCAGTCCCATAGGGCCCTTGCACCCCGGCTCGGTGAAGTGCAACGGCGACACACTGGTCTGGGACGATTTCTTTTTGTCGTATGTCAACGAAGAGGACGTCGTTTTGAACCTGGGCGCGAGCTACCGCTTCGAGGTCGCAACCAGTGCCGAGATTCCGTATGCGCTCGATGAGACTATCGCCATGGTGGATGCGAACCCGACGATCCGCAGTCCAAGGGATGGGGATCCCGTATCGGGCAATGGCTTCACGGTGGTGTGGGATGGCACGTCGTCCGGCAACGTGGCCATCAGCCTCATGACGAACGATGCAGAGGCGCTGAGGGTCGAGGTGCCGAATAACGGCAGCTACACGTTCAGTAAGCAGCAGTTGTCCGGGCTTGGTTCCGGGATCTATTTGCTCAGCCTGGGTTATCAGAACCTCCGCTATCTGTCGAGTGTGACCGGTTACGATCCCCGCAGTCACATAACGTCATACACACTGTGCCACAAGCTTATCAGTCTCACGGACTCCCCCGGCGTGGTTGGATCCGAGGGCGGCATCGTACTGCTGGGGGATGACGGCCGGCTTAGCATCCCTGCGGGCGCACTGGACGAAACGATCGCTTTCACCGCTGCGGTCAACAGCTCGCCTCCGGCCGGTCCTGATGGGTACACGCGTCTCACTCCGGTGTACAGTGTTGGACCTGCGGGTACGGTGTTTTCTTCACCTGCGACTGTGGAGATGGAGTATGACCCGGACGACCTCGACGGGGCTCCGGAGGAGAGCATTGTCATCCTCAGGCACGACGGGACGGACTGGGAAGTGTTGTCCAGTGACGTGGACACTTATGAGCAGACGGTATCAGCTGAGGTGTCCGGCCTTTCGGATTTCGTAGCGGCAGTGCCGGTGCAGGGTGAGGGCGTCTACACGGCCCTTCGAATCTCCAGAAGCAGAACAAGCATGTATGGAACGCATGTGACAGTCGACGTGCTCGCAGCCCGTTTCGATGCAGTCGTCGATGAGACCAGCGTTGTTCCCCTGCAAGCGGGCGGGGTGTCGTTCGGTGCCTGGGAGATGATTTGGGACGGTCGTGATCAGTATGAGTATTTCGATTTCAGTGAGATGGCGTTCCTGACATTCGACTCGGATTACACGTTCGTGGTGACGGCCAGTGATGATGTCCCGGCCATAGATCAGACGATCAGCTTACCGGGCAGCGACATTGCCATAACCGGTCTGGGGGATGACCCCGAGTTATCTCTGGATGGGTTCACACTGACGTGGGATGGAGCGACACCTGGGTCGACGGTGCGGATCGTGATAATCGCTGACGGAGTTTTTCGGCGGTGTGGATGTGGAGGTACCGAACACTGGCTCGGCGACTTTCAGCGCCGCGGAACTGGCCGATCTCGAGGCGGGTTCAGGGCAGATTGGAATCTCCTGGAACGAGCAAGCGCTTCTGACGTCTGACGGTCTTCATCCGCTCAGCCACACCGAATACCTGTGCTCTCACATATACGCGGTCACCTTTGTGGATTAGTGAGTTGTTCACCAAGGGGTCACGCAGCCTGTGAAACAGTGCGATTGTGTCTTGGCAGGAACCTCCTCGATGGCATCGGCCTTGGGGAGGTTTCTGGCTTTGGGCTATTACCAACGATGTGTGCTGTAAGGCTGCTGTAAGGGGTTCCGGCCGGAGGCCCTACATGGCCAGATGTGAGGTTCTTGTGGTCCGGGCTGTTTGGTTGGGGCGGGTCGGGGCGCGGCCTGACGCTGTTATTGCTGTCCGCGTGGTCGAGTCACGTGGGAGGTGTTGTGCCGTCAGTTATCGGAGCATGGCACGCTGTTCAGGTGGCATGGGCTTCAGATGTGGGAGTCAGCGGGGGATCGCGGGTTCGTGGCGGTTGGGGGGATAAAGAAAAATAGCGGTGCAGGGACTTGAACCCCGGACACGCGGATTATGATTCCGCTGCTCTAACCAGCTGAGCTACACCGCCATTTCCATTTGCACATCTGTCTGTTTCAATCCAGATGTCCAGGACAGTGGCTGAATCTACTATATTATCGGCAGGTGTCAAGAAATTTGGCGCGGGCTTCCGCAGACGGGGCGGTCCTGATTGCCATTTCGGGGACACCTGGACCGCTGATCCGGCAGGAACGCCGCCGGGTCGTGTCCCTTGGTCGGGGTCATGTCCTTGTGGCTTGCCACTGTCATGAGGCGGTGCTATCTTCAGGTGAGAGCACGCCGGCAAGACCCTGGGCACTGGGAATGAAGTGTTCGGTACGGGTGGCACGGCATTGGTTCAGGGTTGCCACATGCCGGCTGACGCGCTGGGACTGCGACTCGACAAGCCGCCTGATTTCGGAGGTCGTGGAGGTTCACCTGATGAGGCGCATTCTGCTCGTGGCCCTTTCAATTGTGATGGCGCTTGTGATGCTGTCGGCGTGCAGCAAGTCGGTCAACCAGCCGCAGGGCCCTGTTACGCGAAACGACCATGGCAAAGCGCGGCCCGAGTGTGACCGTTCCCACGGAGGAAGGGTGGATGCACATTCTCCGGAACTTGCCGAAGGTATGGAGGCTGAGTGGCACGAGCCGGTTCGGCTTGACGGCTCGATCAACACCACTTGCCCGGAGGACGCGATTGAGATCAGTTCTGACGGTGAGAAGCTGTATTTCATGTTCACCGAGGATCTGCTGGATGAACTGGGCGGGGCGATGCTGTCGTTTCCCAATGGCACCTACGTCGCTACGCGGACGGGTGGCCCGGGAGAGTTCTCGGATCCCATTTTCTACGAACTTGGTTTGGGGGGTCAGTTGTCATTGGATGGGGAGTTGAGCTTCAGTCCGGACGGTTCTGAGGTATTCTTTCATTCCAACCGCCCCGAGAATCTCGGCTACCAGCAGGGTGAAGAGGATTTTCTGGATATCTATGTGGCATCGATACACAATGGTGTACCGGGGGTGGCGCGAAATCTGGGCGCGTCGGTCAATTCGGTGTATCCGGATGGGGAGGCCTGTCTGCATCCTGACGGGGTGACGCTCTATTTCGCCTCGCTTCGTCCGGGCCCCGCCGGCTTTCCTGCCGGGCATGCCAACATCTGGCGATCTTCGTTTGATGGTTTGGCATGGAGCGAACCTGAATTCCTGCCTACGACAGATCCAACGGTGCAGATCAACCGTCCGTTCACGGAGCAGAAGCAACCGGTCTTCACGTCAGACGGCGACACCATGTACTTCGTCTCTGATCATTTCCCCCACGGCAGCGCTATCTACCGCTCGGTAGTGGATTCGGAGGGCAGATTAGGTCCGCCTGAGTTGGTCATAAGGGGCATTGTCGGTGAGCCTTCGCTGACCGCCGATGGGCGCTATCTGTATTTCGTGCACGTGCTGTCAGACGCGGCGGGTGGATTCGATGCCGACATCTGGTATGTGGAACGGAAGGGACTGTGACCGGCAGCAGGCGCAGAGGCAGGCGGTGGTGGCATTGCCCGGTGCGATTGAACGGTTGGCACAGAGGCGCACTGCGACCGGACGCAGACCGTTTCCGAGCTGCTGTCCAGTTGCAGGACGTGGTGGTTTGTGACTTGCCCCGGGATGTTCTGGCTATTCGGGTGTCCCGGTGCGCGGGCTGTTGGCAGCACGCGATTAGACCGGCTCAGTGCCCGGTGGTGTCGGTGTTGAGTTCAAGTGGGGTCCATTCGCCGAAGTTCTCAGCCTCTATCTTACAGCGGCCCACTGACGTCCAGCGCTCATTGGCATTGTAGCTCCATTCGAGGAATTCCGAGCCACCGCCACCGGAGGTGGTAATCAGGAAGCGGTTGGCCAGGAAGCCGAAATAGTCGGCGCGCGTGGCCGGCCACGGGGAATCGCCGCCGGAGGGATCAACGGGCACCCACTCATAGCCCGGCAGGTAGACCTCGACCCAGCGGTGGAACACTCGATCGTGCGAGGCATCATCGTTGCGGACAACCACCGACCCGACATACCGTGCCGGCAACCCGGCCGCCCGACACATGGCAATGTAGACGAACGTGTATTCCGAGCAGGAGCCTGTCCCCCGCTCGAGCACAGTCGGTGCAACATTCCATCCTCCGGCCAGTTCATACTCGATGTGCTCTATCACATAGTTGTATATCTTCCGGGCAATCCAGTAGGCGTTGGTTTCATCGCCCACAGCCTTTCTGACTGCGGTCCGGATTACCTCGTGTTCATAGTCGAACTTGGCATCGTTGGCGAGATAGGTGTTCTTGATTTCAGCGGGAATGTCATTCAGTGTCCCGACTCTGTCCGGGAAGATGTAGTAGCGGTTCTGAAAGAGGCGCACGTTGTTAGTCATAGTGACAGTGGTGAACTCGCCGGCCGCCATGTCGGCGAAGCTGAAATGGGCCACGCGCTGGCCCCATTTGTCAGTTAAGAACTGCCGGGGCGGGGGGGCGAACACGGGTTCGGACAGCAGGGTCTGGTTGGGCATGTCGTGCGGAACGGCCAGGTAGACGTCAAGCGTCCTGACTGAATCAGGCCCGAAGTTGCGTACCTGATGAACGAACGTGAGTTGCTGGTCTTTCTGTTCAGTGCGGTCGAACCGGGTGGTATCGTGTACGACAATCTGGTACACGCGATCTGACTGGTAATCGACATTCCAGAGATGCTTTCCGTCCCAGGCCAGTCCCCAGGGATGCTTGCCGGGGGCATTAAGTGTGAGAATGACATCGCCGCTGGTCGGGTGGACCATGAAGATCTTATCGCGGTAGCGATCGCTGACCCAGAGGCAGGTGCCATCGAAGGTCAGGCCCATCGGGTTTGGGGTGGGCGCCTTGATGCTGCTGATAGTAGTGCCATCGTTGTTGTCGATCCTATGGAGTTCATCGGAGGCGTCATCGACAATCCACAGCCACTGTCCGTCAAAGGCCAGCCCGTTGGGTGACCCGGCGGCGCACCAGATGGTGCGTTCCACTACGCGGGTGACGGGGTTGATGGCGAAGATGGTCTCTTCACGCGAATCGACACACCACAGCCAGGTACCGTCGAATGTCAGGCCGCGGGGATGATAGGCTGGTGACTTGATAGAGTCGCGGACGTTGCCGGTGGCGGTGTCGATTTGGTAGAGGTAGTCAGTGAAGTGATCGACCAGCCACAGATGGGTACCATCGAACGTCAGCCCGTGGGGGTGGTGTGTGGTCAGCGTGATGCTTCGCACGGTGTCGCCGGGGGTAGCGTTGGTAGTGGCGCCGATCAGAATGAGCAGGACAAGTGTCAGCAGAGTGTATCTCGTGGTATTCATAGTGGAATCCCTCCGTCACAGGTTTCAGTGAGCGGGCACTGGCTGCTGTAGAAGGTGAGGATAACCGGCTAAAAGATCAAGGAGAAACCAAGAGCAGGTGACAGCTGCCTATTGCCTGCTCGTTGTGAATGGCGTATTGGCCACAAGGCAGCGAACAGGTCCGCAACATTGTTCGCGGGGGACAGTCGGAGGTCCTGGCGAGCGGGAAGAAGCCCGATGACGGGCTTCTTCCCTGCGGAATCGTGGACCGGTGTGATTCTCCGGCTTTCGGCAAGCATCTCTGTTAGCGCCGCATGTTGAGAACATCGAGTACAAAGGCGTATTCGAAGGCTTGTTCCCTGAGGGCATCATAGCGTCCGGAGGCGCCGCCGTGCCCGGCCATGTTGACCTTGAGCAGCAGGCGGTTGTTGTCGGTCTTGAGCGCGCGCAGCCTGGCGACCCATTTGGCGGGCTCCCAGTACATCACGCGGGTGTCGTTATAGCCCGTCATTGCCAGCATGTGGGGATAGTGCTGCGCTTTGACATTGTCGTACGGTGAGTAGGAGTACATGTAGTCGAAGTACTCCTTGTCGTAGGGGTTGCCCCATTCGTCGTACTCGATCACAGACAGCGGCATGGTGGAGTCCATAATAGTGTTTATGATATCGACAAAGGGCACCTCGGCAATCGCAATCCTGAACAGGTCCGGTCGCATATTCACCACCGCGCCGACCAGCAGGCCTCCGGCGGATCCGCCGCCGATAACGAGCTGGTCACTGGTCGTGAAACCGCGCTGAATCAGGTGTTCGGCACAGGCGATGAAATCGGTGAAGGTGTTCTTCTTGTTGAGGAGTCGGCCGTCATCGTACCATGTGCGGCCCATAGCATCGGAGCCGCGAACATGAGGGATGGCAAAGATGAAGCCGCGATCCAGCAGGCTCAGACGGCTGGAAGAGAAGTAGGGATCCATAGTGATGCCGTAGGAGCCATAGCCGTACAGGTACAGCGGGGCCGGGAGCTTGTCGGTGGTTGTCCGGCGGTAGACCATCGAGACGGGAATGCGGGCACCATCGGGGGCCTCGGCCCAGATGCGTTCGGTAGCATAGTCCTCGGAGGTAAACCCGCCGCCGATCTCATCCTGCTTCCTCAGTTCAAGTGTGCGGCCGGCGACATGGTAGTCATAGACCGTCCGCGGTGTGACCATCGAAGTGTATGTGAAGCGCAGCCTGTCGGTGTCGTATTCGGGATTGTCGCTGCCATAGGCGGCGTAGACCGGCTCGGGCATGCGAATGGTGTGAATGTCACCGGATGCGAAGTCCATAATGCGGATCCGCCGGAGGCCCTCGGCGCGCTCGTAGATGGCCATAAAGTCAGCAAAGCAACTGACGTTTTCAAGGAGTACGGAGTCCCGGTGGGCGATGACCTCGGTCCAGTTGGCCCTGGCGGGTCGGGTTACGGGTGCGCTCATGAGCTTGAAGTTGACGGCATTGTCATTGGTGACGATGTAGAACCTGTCGCCGTGATGATCGACTGAGTACTCCAGTTTTGGTGTACGCGGCTGTATGATGGTGAAGCGGCCGGTGGGGTTGTCGGCCCGCAGGTAGTGGTACTCGTGGCTGGTCTGGCTGCCGATTCCCATGAGGATGTACTCGCCACTGCGGGAACGATCAAGACCGATGTAGAACCCGGGGTCTTTCTCCTCGAACACGATGATATCGGCGGCTGCCTTCTGACCGAGTTGGTGGCGATAGACACGGTACGGGCGCCAGGCAGCGTCGAAGACAGTGTAGAAGAACGTGAGATTGTCGTTCGCCCAGGCGAAGCTGTAGGCGACGCTGTCGATCTGATCGGGGTAGATCTCGCCGGTTTCGAGGTTTTTGATGCGGACAGTGTAGCGCTCGCTGCCGGTGAAGTCCATGCCCCAGGCGAGCAGCTTGTGGTCGGGGCTGACCACAAAGATGCCGAGGGATGCGAATTCTCTGCCTTCAGCAAGCTCGTTAACGTCCAGAAGTATCTCCTCGGCTGCCTCAAGGGAACCCAACTTGCGGCAGTAGATGCTGTACTGCTTGCCTTCCTCGGTGCGGGAGTAGTAGTAATAGTCGTCTTTCTTGACAGGGACAGACAGGTCGGTCTCCTTGATGCGACCGACCATTTCGTCATACAGGTTCTGTTGCAACTCGGTCGTGTGCATCATGACCGAATCGGCGTAGGCGTTCTCGGCCTCGATATAGGCGAGGACGTCGGGGTGATCACGTTCGCGGAGCCAGTGGTAGTTGTCGACCATCTCCCGGCCGTGGACGGTATCGTAATGAGGCTCGATTTTGGCAACTGGTGGTGTCGGCTCCTGAACACGATGTCCACAGGCAACGGCAATTATGAGGGCCACGAATGCGGCCGCAATGAAGCGGAGAACCAATCTGGTCATGCAAACCTCTCAGCGTGTATATTTGGAGTATGTTCGCTCTTCCTTACGAGGTGAGCCGTCGAACACGGGGCGGCAGTCTCGAACCACAATAGTGAATACGGGACTTCGCTGTCAAGGTTTAGGAAACTGCGGTCGATGAACGGGTCTCGATCCGTGACGGATTGAGGCTGCGAAGACAAGCCTGGCCGGGGGTTAAGGTTCAGTCAATGCGGTCGATTTTGGAGGCGACGACGAAGTCGTTGATTGAGAGCCCGCCGATGGCGTGAGTCCAGAGGGTTATTCTGACCTTGTTCCAGTTATGCATGAAGATGTCGGGATGATGGCCTTCGTTTTCCGCAATCTCAGCTACCTTGTTGACGAAGGCGAGGGCGTGGTTGAAATCGGCGAAGGTGAAGTCACGTTCGATTCTGGTGTCGTGGTCAATGACAGTCCATTGAGTAACCTGATCGAGGTACTGGCTGAATTGATCGCGAGCGAGCGGATCGACGCCGCCCTCGCACGGCTGGCATGTCTTCTGATGCAGGGTGTCCATAGAGTGTCCTTTCTTACTGAGGGTGCTTTCCGCTATGGTTGTCGCTGTCCTGATGCGCCAACTCCAGACCGATATCGAGCAGGTGAGCAGTTTCGGGGCGACTTGTCCTGAGGTCATCGATATGGGCCCGTGCAGTGGCAACCAGCGGCTGCGGGCCGGCCGCACGGGCTGTCTCGTAGATTTCCACCGGCAGTAACCAGTCCCGGGGGAATTCCGATCTGACGGCATCGAAGAGGCTTTCAAGATCATGGATTGGCTTGTTGCCGTCGCGAATACTCCGCGACATCTGGTACAGGCTTTGCAGGCGCATTGTGGTATCGTCGCAGGGGGGACGTGCAGAGCGCTCTTTCGGGACCAAAGACACCTGCTGGTAAGCGTCCTTGTCGGCGGCCCCGGAGAAGACCGAGACGATGCTCTCCCCCACCGCCATATCGTAGGTTCCCCAGGCGGGATCGAACAGGGGTTCGTCGTGATCGGTGACAGTGCAGTCGGTGAAGGTCATGAGGATGAGCTTATCGCGGCGTCTTTCGAGCCCACTGAGCAGTCCCCTGACAATGACGCCGCTGCTGAACGTGAGAGTTGAGCGGTGGCCGACTCGGATTCCGAGGGAGATCAGGTCGGAGTCGGTCATGTCTTCGAGAGGTTTGTCGGTGTTGGCAAGCCTGCCGACGGGGGAACTGAAGCCATCGGCGTGATACTCCTTGCCGTGCCCGACGAGTTGCCGATTGTCAAAGGCCAGGGCTGAGGGTCCGGAGAGGTGGAGGTAGTACGGCTGGTCATCGGGGCCGTAGCGAGCGCGGCTGATCACGCCAGTGACCTGCAGACCGGAGCTGAATTCGGCGGTGGCGGGGTTGGCAGACTCTACTGCCTTCTCGAGGCCGGGTTTGCCGCCGGTGATGAACGCCATGGTGGTGGCGAAATCCTCGAGCACCTGATTGAGGTGGGCGAAGTCACGACAGACAAACAGTTGCGGTTGTTCGGTGGTGATGTCGAAGGCGCAGGTGGCGGCCTCGATCGTGTAGGCAATCTTGGTGACCCGCGTGTCATCGAGGCAGTTTTTTGCTTCACCGATCGAGGAGAGCAGGCCGGCGCCGTAGATCTTGTAGTTATCGACGGTGCCGATGAGTCCGTACTCGACTGTCCACCAGTGCAGGCGGCTCAGCAGGGCCATTTCGGAGGGTTTGCCGAGGTTAGCCTGGCGATATTCGACATCCTTCTGTGCCCTTTCGATGTCTTGTGGATCAGCGTGGGGCTGTTCCTTGAGGATCGACAGGTGCCTGATGGCCTCATACAGTTCGAAGTCCCTGCGCGATGACATAGCTTTGGCGCCGACTTCGCCGAAACGCCGCAGGTAGTCGGCGTACTCCTGATCGACAATGATGGGGGCGTGGCCGGCGGCCTCGTGGACGATATCGGGCGCTGGCGTGTACTCGACATGGCCAAGCTGGCGCATCTCACAGGCGATTGGGAGAACGCGGTGGGCCTGGAACTCCATGAATGCCGCCGGCGGGATGAAGCCATCGACAGCGACCGCACCCCAGCCGATATTGGCCAGGATGCGGTTCATTTGTTCGATACGGGGTATTTTGTCGAGGTCGATGCCGGTTCCCAGCAGGCCCTGGAAGTAGAACTTGTGAGCGTACTTCTTGTGGAAGGCCACGGCACGCCTCATGATGTAGCGCCAGACGGCATGATCGATGGGGGTGTAGGCTTCCCAGTTCTGGTCTACGACGAACTGTTTGAGGTGATCGGGCAGATTGCGAACGTTTTCGTTTTCGACGGTATCCCAGAAGGGGACGTGATCGGTCGCGGCTGCTGCGGATTGGGCGGTATCGGCCGCCCTGAGCTGTCGGGGCCGGTGATGACGCTGCCAGAGATTCATCGCACACCTACCTGTTGCCTGCCGGTCGGGGAGTGGGGCCGGCGTGTTTTATGGTCTATTTGCATCTATGTTAACCATATTATACTAATACAAACGTCGTGGCAGAGCAAATGTTTCGTGTTGCACAATGTGACGGTCATGAGGGGACAGCGGGGAAAGGGCGTTCAGGGTGTGTTAAGCTGGGGCAGGTCAGCGAATTGGTCGAGCGCCTCGGGATTGGCGATGGCGTCGCGGTTGGTGACAGGCCGTCCGTGGATGATGTTGGCGACGGCCATTTCTACTTTCTTGCCGTTGATGGTGTGCGGGATCTGGTCGACCTGAATGATCCTGGCGGGTACGTGGCGGGGTGTCTGGCGGCGGCGGATCTCATGGCGAATTCTGTCGGCAAGTTGTTCGCTGAGGGTCAGGCCCGGTTTCAGGACGACAAACAGGATTATCCGTACATCGTTCTGCCACTGTTGTCCGACGACGAGGGAGTCCGCTATCTGTTCGATTTGTTCGACTGGTCCGTAGATTTCGGCGGTGCCGATACGCACGCCGCCCGGATTGAGGGTGGCATCGGAGCGCCCGTAGACTACGACACTGCCGCGGTTGGTGAGCTTGATGAAATCGCCATGCCACCAGACGCCGGGGAAGTGATCGTAGTAGGCCTGGCGGTAGCGCTCGTGTTCGGGATCATCGAAGAAGTATACCGGTCGTGATGGAAACGGCGCGGTGCAGACCAGTTCGCCGACCTGATCGGTGACAGGTTCGCCCTTGTCGTTCCAGGTCTCCACCTTCATGCCGAGTCCCCGGCACTGGATTTCTCCTGAATAGACCGGCAGTATGGGACAACCGAGCACGAAGCAGGAGATGATGTCGGTGCCACCGGATATGGAGGCGAGCTGGAGGTCCTTGCCGACGTGTTGGTACACCCAGCGGAAGCTGCTCTCAGGCAGGGGTGAGCCGGTGGAAAGGATGGCTCGCAGGCGCGAGAGATCGTGGCTGTGTCGCGGAGTCAGGCCGACCTGGCGGCACATGGACAGGTATTTCGGACTGGTCCCGAAGACGGTGAGCTGTTCGGCTTGACATGCGCGCCACAGGATACCGGGGTCGGGGTGGACCGGGCTGCCATCATACAGAAAGAGAGTGGCGCCTGTTTGCAGGGTGCTGACCAGCCAGTTCCACATCATCCAGCCGCAGGTGGTGAAGTAGAAGACGGTGTCATCGCGCGTGATATCGGTATGCAGGACGTGTTCTTTGTAGTGCTGGAGGAGCGTCCCTCCGGCGCCATGAACCATGCACTTGGGTTTGCCGGTGGTGCCGGAGGAATACATGATGTATACGAGGTGATCAAAGTCAGTCTGGACGAAATCGACTTCATCTTTCGGCTGGCTCATGAGTGACTGCAGGGTCACGGACTTCGGGAGGTGTGTGGCCGGGTGGTTTTCGAGGAAGGGCACGACGACGACTGTTTCGATGGAGGGAATCGCCTGCACTATTTCGGCGACCTGTCTCAGGGAGTCGAAGCGTTTGCCGCCGTATTGGTAGCCATCGGCGGTGAAGAGCACTTTCGGCCTGATCTGGCCGAAGCGGTCGAGGACGCCCTGAAATCCGAAGTCGGGTGAGCAGGAGGACCAGACGGCTCCGGAGGCCGTGACGGCCAGCATGGCGATGACTGTCTCAGGGATGTTGGGCATGAAGCCCGCGACGCGGTCGTGGGGCCGGAGGCCGAGCGAGCGCAGGCCGTATTGCAGTGAGGCGACACACTGATGGAGCTTGTGGTAGGTGATTCGCTGAGGGTTGCGATGCTCACACCAGTGAATGATGGCAGGGTGGTCATCGCGATATCGCAGGAGGTTCTCGGCGAAGTTGAGGCGGGCGCCCTCGAACCACCGCGACTGCCACATGGTGTTGCGATCGAGGATGTAGTCATACGGCCGGGAGTGAACAATGTCGGCGAATTCCCATATGGCTTTCCAGAAGCCGCGCAGGTCGGTCACGGACCAGTCATAGAGCTGGTGATAGTCCTGGAAGCTCAGGCCGGTGGTGGATCTGACGAACTTTATGAAGCGTCGCAGTTGGGACCGTGAGATGCGTTCATCTGAGGGAGTCCACAGCGGTTGCGGGTTGGCATCGGCGGGCATCGCTTTGCTCCTCGCGTTCGGGAATCAGCGTTCGACGTTCAGCGATCAGCACTCGGACGGCCTTCACAGCAGTCCGCGGGAGTGTCCCCATATGAGCGTGTTCCAGGCGAATTCTGTCTGCCTGTGATCGAGGGCGACCCTGGCGGTCAACTGCAACCAGATGCCGGTGTGGGGATGCCCGGTATCGGCGGCTGCCTTGACGACTGCAAGCATGCGCTCGTATCGGCCAAGACGGTACCAGCGGTAGAAAGCGGGAGCGGCCGGGTCATCACAAGGCTGTATAGTGTCGGCGAAATGCTCAGCCTGCGCCGGGTCGGGGATTGTTTCGCAGTTGGCCAATTGAGCGAGGTTGTTGCCGGTCAGGATGTCGGAGGACCGAATGAAGTCGGGCAGGCGGTCGTAGCCGATCCCCTGCCTGCCGACAGGCTTCCGGACTTCGAAGATGGCCTGGCCCGAGGCGCGCGTGTAGTAGTCGGCGCTGTTGCGGCCGACCAGATCGATCAGGTCGGGCTCGATGGTTCCGGCAGGTCCGATGATGTCCTCGTCGATGTGAAAACGGACCACCTCGCATATGGCGAGGTTACCCGCTCCGGGTCCGTCGCCAAGGGGCACCATTTGCGACAACTGACACTCCATCTGGAACGGTGATTCAGCCACGCGCGGCGGGCGGACGAGGTCGCTGCGAATGGGGGTCAGACCGCTCTTGACGAACTCATCGATGTCGGTGTCGTACTCGGTCGAGGTTAGGGAGACTTGTTCGACGATGTCAAACGGAACGGCCTGGATGACGCATTCGTGCGTGGCGATGAGGTTGTGACAGGTATCCTTGCGACTGCCATCACGCACCCGCAAAGATGGTGAGAAGGCGACCGTGGGAGGATTGGCCCCGAAGGCGTTGAAGAATGAAAACGGCGAGAGATTGACCACGCCACTCTCGGAAATGGTCGACACCAGAGCGATCGGGCGCGGGGCGACGCCGCCGAGCAGATAGCGGTGTATCTCGGCGGTACTCTTTTCATCGGGGCTAAAGTGCAGCATGTCTCAATACCTCACATACCGGGCTTTCGGCTCAGCGGCCGGACAGCTCGACATTCTTCTTTTTGGCGAGGATGGAACGATCGGTCGGCGCTTTCACAATCCGGTTGGTCAGTCTTCCCAGCGCGGTAATCTCCAGTTCCATGGTGTCGCCGGCGTCGAGCCACGTGGGAGTGAATGGTTCGCCGCGCTTGTCGGCTTCGAGGCGGCGGGTACCATTGAGCTCCAGATAGCAGCCGGTGCCGACGGTTCCGGAACCGATGACATCGCCGGGGTACAGGTCGACGCCGTAGGAGGCGCGTTCGATGATTTCGGCGAAGGTCCAGTCCATATCCTTGAGGTTGCCCTCGGAGATTAGGGTGCCGTTGTGGCGGGCGGTCATTTTGAGGTCGAACCTGTTGCCGGATTCGCCGGGGACACGATATGGCTCAAGCTCATCAACAGTGACCAGCCAGGGGCCGATGGAGGTGGCAAAGTCCTTGCCCTTGGCCGGGCCGAGATTGAGTTTCATCTCTTCCATCTGTAACAGGCGCGCGGACCAGTCATTCATGATGGTGTAGCCGGCGATATACTGGTCGGCCTGGCGGGCATCGATGTTACGGCCGTGCCTGCCAATGACGATGGCGCATTCCAGCTCGAAATCCAGACGCTGGAGGTGATCGCTTTCCACGATGATGTCGCCCTCGCCGAAGATGGCGTTGTGGTTGGTGAAATAGAAGACGGGGTACTGGTCAAATTCGGGGATCATGTCTACTCCCCGATTGCGCCGGGCGGTGGCGACGTGCTGCCGGAAGGCATAGCCATCGCGGCAGGATGGCGGATGGGGTACCGGCGCCAGCGGAGTGATATCGGTGACTGGCGGCAGGTCCCTGCCTTCCTGAATGGCTCGCTCGACATTGCGCGCCGCCTCGATGGCTTTGTTCCCGGCGGAGAGAAGCTCGTTCATGGTCGAGGGTAAATCGGCACCAAGAACCCTGCCTGCCTCGGCGAGGTCGTACGTCTGCTTATCAACGAAAAGCCCGGCACGCTCCTGGTTGTGCTGATTCTTAAACGATACAAGTTTCATTCACAGATCCCTGACTGGTGATGGATTGGGGGTCGATGTGACGGCGACGGCACAGCAGATTCCAGACCTCGTCGATGATCTCAAGCGCGAGGCTGGTTTCATCGTCGGTGCCGGAGTTGATGCGGATGCCGCGATCAATTCCGAACCGCTCCAGCGGCCGCACGATCAGGCCCCGGTTCAGGCACTGTTCATAGAATTCGAGCGCGAAATCGCGATCGGGCATGAGGAGCATGTAGAAGTTGGCGGCTGTTTCGACAAACGGAATGTTCATGCGCACGAAAGCCTGTCGGAGTGCCTCGAGCGAGCGGGTGTTCAGTTCAAGTGTCCGGAGCAGAAAGGCGTCATCATCGAGGGCACCAAGAGCACCCGCCTGAGCGAGCAGATTCGGTTCGAACGGCAGGCGCACCTTGTAGAGCTGCGCGATGATGTTATCCGGGCCGACAGCGTAACCGATTCGCAGCCCCCCGAGGCCGTAGATTTTCGACAGCGTGCGAGTGACCAGCAAGTTTGGGTAGTCATAATCGGTACCGTTGGGATAATCCTGGTGAAGCGCAGCATAGGCATCGTAGGCCTCATCGAGAATGACGAGAACGTCTGAGGGCACTCTGGTCATGAAGTGCTCGAAAGCATCCCGTGTGAACATAGTGCCGGTCGGGTTGTTGGGGTTGGCCAGGTAGACGATTCTCGTCCGACTGTTGATACCGTCAGCGATGGCTTCGAGGTCGAAGCCCCAGCTTTCCAGAGGGACAAGCCTGAGTTCATGGCCGAGTTTCTGCGTGCTGACATAGATACCGATGAACGTGCCTTCGACGGTGAGCAGATGTTCGCCGCGGTTCATGAAGGCGTTGACGGTGCCAGCCAGCAGGGAATCGGTGCCGTGGCCACAGATGATCTGTGCCGGCGATTTGCCCAGCCGGGAGGCGAGTGCCTGCACCAGTTGTGGCGTGCCGGGATCGACATAGCGGTGCAGCATGCCGAGGGCCTTTTCGATGGCTGCAACCGCCTTCGGGCTTGGCCCGAGGGGATTCTCGTTGGATGCGAGCTTGATGATCCGGGTGAGTTTCTTTTCGCGGGCGAGTTCCTCGATTGGTTTACCCGGTTTGTAGGGATTCAGATTGGCCACGTAGTCCGGTATGGGAATGCGTGTTCCCGGGGCGTTGTCGTTTTTGTCGTTCGCTGTCATAGTCGTCTCACGTTGTTCAGTGCCCCGGTGTCGGTGCACTGGTCTGTTTCCTGCTGTCTGCAACAGTCATTGTGCGTACTGGTTCCGGCCAAAGGCATCCTACTCTTTCAGCCACGACTGCGGGTATGACTCATCGAGCGCCTGCCTGACCGGCAGCGTGAGTTTCAGCGGCTGGAAAGTATCTATCATGACTGCGTACTCGTTTGTCTTTTTGGCCCCGACACTGGCCTCAGTCTTGCCCGGTTGGGGGCCGTGGGGCATTCCGGACGGATGCAAGGTGATGGAGCCTTCCCTGATGCCTTTTCGGGACATGAAATTCCCCTCAGCGTAGTAGAGCACCTCATCGCTGTCGATATTGGAGTGGAAATAGGGGGCCGGGATGGCATTCGGATGGAAGTCAAACAGCCGCGGTGTGAAGTTGCACAGAACGAATGTCCGGGTTTCCAGCAGTTGGTGTACGGGTGGCGGCTGGTGGGTTTTGCCCACAATGGGACAGAAGTCACGGATATTGACGGCCCAGGGGTAATGGTAGCCGTCCCATCCGACGACATCGAAGGGATGGTGGGGCACAATCAGTTCGTGGAGCTGTCCGCGCGCCTTGAGGATGATAGTGAATTCTCCGGTTTCGTCGTGCGGTTCGGCGTATTGGGGGACCTTGATATCGCGTTCGCAGACAGGGGCGCCTTCGACAAGCTGCCCGTAGTCGTTGCGGTACCTGCGGGGGATATCATAGGCGGTAGCTGATTCACAGATGAGCAGCTTGTTGGCCTGGGTCTGTTCGAAGTGAAGCTGATATGTTGTGCCTTTGGGGATGACAAGCTGATCACCGTCCTCGAACGCCATGCGTCCGTATTCGGAGTGCATGGTCCCTGCGCCATGATGGACGAAAATGTATTCATCAAACTGGTTGCGGAAGAAGCGATCGCTGTTTTCGGTGGGCGCGGCGATGGAGATGATGCAGGTATCATTGAACAGGCAGCGCCGGCGCGACTGGATGAAATCTCCGGCAACAGCTATCTGGTCGGTGAAGAAGTGAGTGTATAGCAGCGGGGCCTCGGGCCACTCGGCGGAGTCCGGCAGATCGATCAAGCGTCGGCGCAGCAGCTTCGACGGTATGTTGATATGGTACTTGTTTGAGAAGATGCCGGAGAACCCCAAAGTTGAGAACAGCTCCTCGCGATAGAGGGACTTGCCGTCGGGTTTGTAGTGGGTTGTATGCGGCTTACGAGGTATGTCGCCCAGTTTGTGGTAGAATGCCATAGGTACGCTCCGGTGTTCTGTGCGGTTCTCGGTTTTACAGGCTGCCACGAAGCATCTGATCGCGTTCAATGGCCTCAAAAAGAGCCTGGAAATTGCCGTGGCCGAATCCCTGACTGCCTCCCTGTCGCTGGATGATCTCGAGAAACAGGGTGGGCCGGTCACCGATCGGCTTGGTGAACAACTGCAGCAGGTAACCGTCGCCCTCGTTGTCGACCAGAATGCCGAGTCGCTGCAGATCGTCCCAGTTCTCGGTGATACGGAAGCCTTTGGCTTTCTGATCCTCGAAATAGGTATCCGGGACAGAGAGGAACTCGACACCGTTGGCTCTCAAGGCGGTGATGGAAGATATGATATCCTCCGTGGCGATCGCTATATGCTGAACGCCGCTGCCATTGTACTCGTCAATATACTCCTCAATTTGAGAACGCTTCAGCCCCTTGTAAGGTTCGTTGATGGGGTTGCGGATTTTGCTGTCGCTGCTGCGCACGACTTTGGAGAGCAAGGCAGAGTAATTCGTGGCAATATCGCCCGGTCCGAAATCGACGAATGTTTCAAACTCAAGCGCCTTCTCGAAGTAGGAGGACCAGTAGTTCATCTCGTTGACACGGACATTGCCGACGATGTGATCGATGTTGCGGATGCCGGTGTCGTGTCGATCCAGGTGGATTTTCTGCAGCGGCTGGTCGAAGCCGGGGCGGTGAATACCGTGGTAATCGTCGCGGTTGACGAATACCAGTTCGGTATCATCATACAGCTTGATGGCGGCCTCACGAAAGATGCCGTTGTCGTCCCGGAACTCCTCGGGCGGGCGGACAGGGATACCGCCGTGCCGGGTGGCGCGTTCGAAGGTGCGGGCGACGTCGTCGACCTCCATGCTCCAGCGCTTGACACCGTCGCCGTGCTCAGATACAAACGCCGAGACCTCGCAGGCGCCGGCCTTGATAGTGGAGGTAACGACAATCTTGAGGTCGTTCTTGGTGAGGTAGAAGGACATCCGGTCTTTGGATCCGGTCTCAGGCCCTTTGTATCCGACAATGTCCAGTCCCATAGCGCTGGCCCACCAGAATGCGACCATGCGGGCGGAGCCGACATAGAGCTCAAGGTAGTCGTAGCCACGGATTCCCATTGTATCAGCCATGATGAACCCTTTCTTGCAGAAATGCGGGTTAAGCGACCGGCACAATTGACGCGGCGGTGACATGATCGCCGGAGCGTCCTCTCCCTCCCCGCATGATGTGGAGACGACCTTTGGCGTCGGTGACCGGTCGAAGGATATTCGATTTGTGCGCGAATAAGATAGGACGAAAGCTTACCGTGCGCAACCGGTTTGGTTGGGGGGTGTGGTTGAGCGACGGCAGCCTGTCACGTGGGGGTCATGAGCACACTCACCCCACATGCACAGCGGCCGCTTCACGTTCATGAAGCGGCCGTCAGGGATTCCTGTGATGGACTGATAGTCTAATTCAGATAAGCTCTGAGAGAGCGGCTCCGCGAGGCATGCCGCAACCGGCGAATCGCTTTCTCCTTGATCTGGCGCACACGTTCGCGCGTCAGTGAGAACCTCGCCCCGATCTCCTCGAGGGTGAGCGCCTTTTCGTGGTTCAACCCGAAATAGAGGTTGATCACTTCGGCCTCACGCGGTGTCAGCGTGTCCAGTGCCTTCTCGATCTCCACGCGTAGGGACTGCTTGAGCAGAGCCTCGTCCGGTGAGGGCTGATACTCATCCTCGAGCACATCGATCAGTGAGTTGTCCTCGGATACCGAGAAGGGGGCATCGAGGGACAAGTGCGAGTTGGAGATCTTCAGGGTATCGGAGACTTCATTCTCCGACAGCTCCAGTTCCTTGGCGATTTCATCAGGCGATGGCTCGCGTCCCAGCCCCTGTTCGAGGCGGCTGGAGATTTTGCCGATTTTGTGCAGGGTGCCAACCCGGTTGAGCGGGAGCCTGACGATACGGCTCTGCTCGGCCAGCGCCTGCAAAATGGCCTGTCGAATCCACCAGACAGCGTAACTGATGAACTTGAACCCGCGGGTTTCATCGAACCTCTTAGCCGCTTTGATAAGGCCGATATTGCCTTCATTGATAAGATCGGCGAGGGACAAACCCTGGTTCTGATACTGCTTGGCCACCGAGACGACAAAGCGCAGATTGGCTTTAGTCAGCTTCTCCAGGGCCTTCTTGTCGCCCTGCTTGATCCGACGGGCCAGTCGCACTTCTTCATCGGCGGTGATGAGAGGTGTTTCCCCGATTTCGCGGAGATAGAGGTCTAATGACCTGTCTTCGTCGCGATATTTTAGGGATTGTTTAGCCACGGTCTGTTAACAGCTCCTTCCCATTGGTGTCTCCGGCTTCTGGCCGGGACTTTCCTATATCCAACGTTGTTCTTGTACAACGACGTAATTGTCAGGTTCCTCGAACACGGAGACAGTCTATCGCCGGATTACTTTGCGCGCAATGGTACCGTCGGGTTCCTGGACAATCAACGGTATCCTGCTGACTGATTCATCCAGTTCGGTCAGGGAGCGTCGAAGGTCCGCCAATGACTGTATTGGTACGTTGTTCACCTGCAGGATGATGGTACCGCGAGTGATAGCCGAATTCGCGGCGGGGCTATTGGCGTATATGCGCCGCACGTACACGCCATCGACATGCTGCAACCCCAGCACCCGTGCGATCTGGGGAGTGAAGGTGATAACCTCCATCCCCAGCCAGGTCTCAAGTTCGAAGTCGTCTCTTGTTTCTGTTCCGGCGAGGAAAGTGTCACGGTCGCCGATGATCGTCTCCAGCAGCATTCTCTCTTTGTTTCGATATATCTCAATCGGCACGGTCTGACCCTTCCGTATGGTGGAGACCAGGACGGTGAACTGGCCCACATTCTCAACCGGCCTGCCGTTGAAGGTCGCGATCACGTCACCGGCACGCAGTCCGGAGCGTTCGGCCGGTGAATTGGCGAATACCGAATCGATCATTACGCCGTAGACCGCATCCATCCCCTGGCGGCGGGCCTCACGCTCGGTAACATTTCCCCCGATGTATACACCCAGCCAGCCGCGGGACGCCCGTCCCGAGGAAATCAGATCGGGGACAATAGCTCTGGCGATGTTAATGGGTATGGCAAATCCAATGCCGACGGAGGAGCCGGTGGGGCTGGATATGGCGGCATTGACGCCGATACACTCGCCGCGGAGGTTCAGCAGCGGGCCGCCCGAGTTGCCGGGATTGATGGAGGCATCGGTCTGTATGTAGTTCTGGTAGCGGGGCGTATCGGACCCGAATCGCAGGTTACTCCTGCCTTTGGCCGAGATGACACCCACCGTCACGGTGCGGTCCAGCCCCTGTTGAGGGAAAGGATTGCCGATAGCAATGGCCCAGTCTCCGACCCGTATCGAGTCCGAGTTGCCGAAAGGAATGGCCACAATTTCATCCTCCGGCTCAATCTTAAGGACTGCCAGGTCAGTGTGAGGATCGGCCCCGACGAGGACAGCATCGTAGGCGTAGCCGGTCGAGGTTCGTACCACCAGTTCCTCACCATCGGCGATCACATGGTAGTTCGTGAGCACATATCCGTCGGTCCGGAAGAAGAACCCGGACCCGTTGGAGGTATTCGATCCGCGGTGCCACCACGGCAGGGCTTCATCGCGGGATTTCGCTGATATGTTGACGACGGCATCCTGAATCGACTCCACGACGGAGACGAACGGTGATTGCAGGTGATCGTTCACCTTCACCACGGGATAGGCACTACCAAACGACCCGATCGTCTCCGGTGACTGAGCCACGCTGGATGGCGACAAGTCCAGATTGGATGCAACTAATACCCCGATGAGCACTCCAGCCAAAGACAGAACGATCAGGGCCAGCGCACTGGACCCCGTGCGTTTCCTGGAATGCGGTGGGGACGAGGGAAAGTAGCGGTTTGCCAAGCCTGCTTTGTCCTCCAGAAGTTAAAGCCTCGTAGTATACACAATCTCCGCAACATTGTCAACACTTTTATCAGCGAAGGTTGTCTATATTGATAACGCAGCCACAGGCGATTTGATTCAAGGAAATTGGACTTGCGGCCTTATTTGCTGCCGTCTTTGCTGCGGTCAACTGATCCCCGGAACGAGGCCCTGCCGGTGAGGGTCGCGGCGCTATGTTGTTGACATTTAAGCCGAATCGGCCTAACTTCCGTTCGCGATGGTATCACCGTTTATGATGAAAAAGCAGATTATCGAAACTGCCCGCTGGCTTTGGGAGAAGAAGTTCATTGTCGGAACCGATGGCAACCTGTCGGTTCGGCTTGATGACGACCGAATCATGGTCACTCCCGGCGGTCTGGCCAAGGGCCGCCTGTCTCCCGATGACCTGGTGCTGGTCGACCGCAACGGCAAGCATCTGCAGGGCCGGAACAAGGCCTCGTCGGAGCTGGCGATGCACTTGTGCGTCTACCGAGAGAGGCCGGATATCACCGCTTGCGTGCATTCGCACGCGCCGTACTCGACAGCCTTTGCTGTTGCCGGAGTTCACCTTGCCGAGGATGTACTCCCCGAGGTCGTCGTTGGTGTGGGTGGAATCCCGCTGACCGATTATGCCCCCCCGGGCACTGATGCTGTCCCGAAGGTTTTGGAGCCGTTTCTGGCTGACAACAACGCCTTTTTGCTGCGCAGTCACGGTCTGCTGACGATTGGACGGACGCTCGAGGAGGCCTACAACCGGCATGAGACGGTCGAGCATTATGCTCGCATTGTCCATCTGGCCCGCCAGCTTGGTAATGTGGAGAGTATTCCTTCCGAGGATTACGAGCGTCTGGCGAAGATGCGCCTGAAGCTTGATGAGGCCTGGGACAAAACCACAAAGAGGTAGAATCCGTGCTGGTCAAGCGTGTGGTGGTCGAAAAGGCGAATCGCCTCTATCAACTCCCGCCGGAGGTCGACTCTTTGCTGCGGCTTGCGCGCAAACGCGAGCGAAGTCATGCGCGCAAGGGCGATCTGATTGATCTGGCGACCTTCAAATGGCCGGTCTCGGAGCTTGACCTGGCCGGAGATCGGGCCAACTTCGCGCCGGCCAACCTGACCGAGCTCATGCGGCTCAAGTCGCTGGCCGCCGACTGGGTTGAGAAGCGAACGGGCGCCAAAGTCGACCCCGACAAGGAGGTCTTCATCGGTGCCGGCATTTCCCAGATGTCCATACTGCTGAGCCTCGCGTTCATCGACCATGGCGATGTGGGCTTCGTTCCCGAGCTGGGATTGCCGCTGTATCGTCGAGCAATAGCTGCCTGTGGTGGAGAGGCGGTCAGTTACGGTGTGAATGGCCGGGATAGCTGGTCAATAGGGATGGACCGTCTGAATACCGGGCTGGGACGAGTTGCCCGGCTGATGTTCATCAACAGCCCCCACAACCCGACGGGCATGACAGTTGCTGACGCTGAGCTTGACGAACTGGTGTGGATGGCCGGTCGGTCGCATGTCGCCCTGGTCAATGATGCCGCTTATGCTGATTTGTGTGATCCGCGGATCCCCTCGCTGTTGAGTGCGACGGGGGCCAGGAAGGTGGGCGTTGAGTTGTATTCGTTCGCGTACAACCTGGGGCTGCCCGGTGTGCCGTTGGGTTTCATGGCCGGGCAACGCGACATTATCAGCGGTGTCAAACAGGCCGCGCGCTTGTTGCCGCCGTATCTGCCATCATCGCTCGTTGATGCCGCCGGGCGGGCGATTGCGGGATATCCTATATCGACTCTGATTGCCGCCCGTGATGCTGTTGAAAAGGCCAGGACAGCCTTGTTGCCGCTGCTGGAGGGGTTGCACGTTCAGCCTGCCAGCGCCCCGACTATCCCCTTTGTCTGGGCCAGAGTGGACTCGCGAACCGACGCCAACCGGAGCGTGGACCGTTTTTACCGTCGCTGGCGAATCCAGGCGATCCCGGGAACGGTGTTCGGTGATATTGGCGAGCAGTATGTGCGTTTCTCCCTGACGGTCACGCCGGAGACGATTGAGCAGGCCCGTGCGCGGCTCAGTCGACGTCCGGCCCGCAGAAAGAGAAAACCGTCATGAGTGTGGCGTCTTCGGTTGACCGGGTCCGCCTTGTCGGCATGAGTTTTTACGGTTATCACGGCGTCAGCGCCGCCGAGAAGGAGACGGGGCGTATGTTTGAGATTGACTGCGAGATGGCGGTCGATCTGGTCGGTGCTGGACGTTCTGACCGACTGGCCGATACAGTAGACTATGAGAAGGTTTTCAGGCTGATCAAGGAGACGGTCGAAGGGAAAGCCTTCAGTTTGCTGGAGGGACTGGCCCAGAGACTTGCGGGGCGCCTGATAAAATCTTTCGAGGTCGATACGGTGACGCTCCGTGTTCGCAAGATGAACCCACCGATCGCGGGCCACATCCGGTATGTGGAGGTTGAGTTGACGCGCCGCAGGGACCAGATCGGCTGATGCCGGCACCGAGGACTTTCAACAGGACAGGTTCACGATGGCAGAAACAGTCTACATTCTACTTGGCTCCAATCTTGGCGACCGCGAACGGAACATGACACGCGCTATGGAAGAGCTTACAGGTGTCCCCGGGCTGGAGATAGTAGCGGCTTCCTCGATCTATCTGACCGAGGCGGAGGGCATGGATGAGGAGGCTCCATCCTTTCTCAACCAGGTGGTCAAGGGAGACTACGATTACCTGCCGAATGAACTCCTTGTTACCCTTGAGCGTATCGAGAAGCGTCTCGGGCGGAGCGATAAGGGCCAGAAGCAGCCGAGAACTATAGACCTTGACATTCTCCTGTTCGGCGAGCAGATTATAGAAACTGAGCAGCTCTCGATACCGCATCGGGAGTTGTTGAACCGGGCCTTTGCGATGGTGCCGCTGCTGCAGATCGATCCTGAGATTGTGCACCCGGTTACTCGCCGGCCTGTCGCCGAATTTCTTGAGGAGAACAGGGCGCACGGCGTCTTATTGTTCAAGGACTATGTCGCCAGACACATTTGATCCGAACTACATTGCTGTTGAGGGCGTGATCGGAGTCGGCAAGACCTCGTTTGCCCAGATGCTGGCCAAACGGCTTGAGGCCGACCTTGTGACCGAAGAGGTCTTTGAGAACCCCTTTCTCCGCGATTTTTACAAGAATCGCCGTCGCTATGCTTTCTCCTGCCAGCTGTACTTCCTGCTCTCGCGTTTTCGTCAGCAGCAGGAGTTGATGGTTCGCGATCTGTTCGCTCAGCGAATTGTGAGTGACTATCTTTTTGCCAAGGATCATATTTTCGCTCAGGTGAACCTTTCCGAGCGGGAGTTGGCTCTTTACGAGAGGATCGCCCCGGTGCTTTCCCGGGATGTTCCTCGACCGGACCTGGTCATTTATCTGCAGGCATCGACACCCGTGCTCATGCAGCGCATCCGTCGGCGCAACCTGACTTTCGAGAAGCCGATCGATGACGACTATATAGCCATGCTGAACCAGGCCTATGACTACTACTTTTTCAATTATACTGAAACCCCGTTGCTGGTGGTCAAGACCGATGACATTGATTTCGTCCATAACCCGGAGCACTTCGATGATCTGATCGGCCAGCTCAGACAACGTGTAACCGGCAAGAAGTACTATTCACCTGCCGGCGATTTGACCACGAATTGATTGGTATGTCGCACATTCACAAGTCCAAACGCGTTACCGTCTCTTCGTTGCTTAAGAAGAAGCAGGAACAGACCAAGATCACTATTCTCACGGCGTATGACTATTTCACGGCAGCGATCCTTGACGGGGCCGAGTTGGACTGCCTTCTGGTTGGTGACAGCGCCGCCAATGTGATTCACGGCCATGCTTCCACGCTTGCTGCCACCATGGATATGATGCTTTTGCACACGTCGGCAGTCAGCCGCGGCGCCAGCCGTGCGATGGTGATAGCCGATATGCCGTTTCTGTCGTTTCAGCCCTCTGCCGAAACCGCGATTGTCAATGCCGGGCGATTTCTCCGTGATGGGGGGGCGCAGGCGGTGAAGATCGAGGGGGGGCTGGAGATGATCCCGACAATCAAGCGCGTAATCGAATCCGGGATCCCTGTTATGGGGCATATCGGGTTGACACCGCAGTCGATCAATCGTTTCGGTGGACCACGGGTTCAGGGTCGGGATGCCGTCTCGACTGAGTATCTGAAGGAATCGGCATTGGCCCTGGAGGACGTGGGGTGTTTCGCGTGTGTGCTGGAGCTGGTTCGGACAGAGGTGGCCAAGGGCATCACGGCATCGCTCAAACAGATGGCGACTATCGGCATCGGTGCCGGTCCATACTGCGACGGGCAGGTGTTGGTGGTGAACGACATTCTGGGGCTGCGAGAGGAAGGCTTCAAGCCCAGGTTCCTGCGCGAATATGCCAATCTTGTTCCGGTAATCAGCGATGCGGCCAGGCGCTTTGCTGAGGACGTGCGATCCGGCAGTTTCCCTAACGAGGGCGACGAGTCCTACGACAGCTAAGCGTACGGGTCAATTCGCCCTGTCGTCACATAGCCGGGAACTGTATCGAGGAAGTCGTTGTTGGAACAGCCAATTGAATATTGCCTGGAGATATCATCGGCCCGCGTCTGGTTTCGCGCAGGGATTTGGCACACTACGGTCAGTTGACTCACCCCCAACCACCAAACCAGCCGGGTGTTTCAAGACAGGTTTCAGAACAACGCTCATAACCCCTTGAGATTAGTGGAGGAGTCCATGCCAGAGATTAATATGACCCAGATCGCACAACTGGCCTACGACTGGGTGAGAAACTACGCCGGGAGTATAGTCGGCGCGATTCTGCTGTTCATACTCGGTCGTATTGCCATCAGCATCGTCGTCAACATTGTCAGAAAGCTGATGAACCGTTCCAAGGTCGATGGAACCCTGTCCAGTTTTGTGGTCGCCCTTACCAAGATCGGTTTATTGGCCTTCCTGGTGATTGCCATACTCGAAATGCTTGGTATTCAGACGGCGTCGTTCGTGGTCATCCTTGGTGCCGCCGGTCTGGCTATCGGTTTCGCGCTGCAAGGCTCGCTGTCGAACTTTGCTGCCGGCGTCATGCTGATCATCTTCCGTCCCTTCAAGGCCGGAGACTATGTCGAGGCCGGGGGCAAGGCGGGGACTGTCGAGTCGGTTGACGTCTTCGTCACCAAGATGAAGTCTCCAGACAATCGCGCCCTCATAGTCCCCAACAGCCAGATTACGAGCGGCCCAATCACGAACTTCTCGGCCAAGGAGATGCGCCGTATTGACCTGGTGTTCGGGATTGGCTATGGAGATGACATCAGGATGGCCAAGCAGATACTGGAAGAGATCGTTGGTTCGGACGCGCGTGTTCTGAAAGATCCGGCGCCGACGGTTGCCGTCTCGGAGCTGGCCGACAGCTCGGTCAACTTCGTCGTTCGCCCCTGGGTGAAGACTGCCGATTACTGGGCGGTGTATTTCGACTTGACGGAGAAGGTCAAATTGACTTTTGATGAAAGAGGCATTTCGATACCCTTCCCGCAGCGCGATGTGCACCTTCATCAGGTTGCGGCCAACTAAGGAGGTTTTTGGTGGTACGTATACGGTCACTTCTGATTCTTATGGCGGCGATTTGCGTTGTCGGCGCGACGTCAATGGCGCAGGATGATACCGCTGCGGGCAGGACGGGCTGGCAGACCAATGTGATCCTTGATCTTACGGCTACTCAGGTGTCCTATTCGGACTCCTGGACTGGCGGCGAGGTCGGATCGTTCAGTTGGGTCTCCAACCTCAATGCCTCGGCGGAGAGGAAACTGGCTCCCTGGGCCAACCTGCGGTCGGTCCTGCGTCTGTCTTATGGGCAGACGCTCACCCAGGATGACTCCACCGGGGACTGGCGGAGACCCCAGAAATCGACCGACCTGATTGACTGGGAAACCGTCGCCCGCTATAACGTCGATTGGGCAGCGGATTTCTACACGGCGGTTCGCCTTGAGTCGCAGTTTATGGATGCTTCGGTTACGGCCAAGAAGAGGTACTTTTCGCCGCTTAGACTGACAGAGTCGGCAGGTATGCTGAAGAAGTTCTACGAGAAGGACAAGGACTTCCTGATGACGCGCCTTGGTGGGGCTCTTCGGCAGACGTTCACGACGGTGATTACCGATATGGACCAGTTGACTACGGAGCGAGAGACAGCTACCGACTTCGGTTTTGAGTGGGTGACGGATGCGCAATTGACGCTGAGCGAGAAGCTGCTTTATATGGGCAAACTAAGCCTCTACAAGGCGGTGGCCTTCTCTGAATCAGATGAGTTGGAGGGTACTGCGGAAGAAGATGACTGGAAGGCAATTGATGTCAACTGGGAGAACACGGTCAAGGCGGAGCTTTCCCGGATAATCACAGTGAATTTCTATACGCAGTTTCTCTACGACAAGCAGATCAGCAAGAAAGGTCGCTTGAAAGAGACGCTTGGCATTGGATTTGTTTTCAGGTTGATGTAGTCAGGATATCGGGCGGGGTTGGCCTCAGCGGCTGAAGAACCCGGCCAGATACAGACCAGTCAGGACCCCGGCAACGATGGCGGCGGCCAGCACGGCCCACATCCACGCCGGGGTTTGTTTTTGTGTTTCGGTCGCCGGAGGTTTGGCCTTTGCCTTGCGGCGTTGTGCCTCGCGTCGTCGGTTCTCGAAGTCCTCGTAATCCAGCAGGAACTCTTCGGCCGTCTTGTAGCGGTTGGCCACGCGGATTGAGAGCAGTTTGCTTAGCATGTGGATGATATCGTTGGGCACTTCCCCGCGGATCTCGTCGAGCATCAGGTTACTGCCGCTGTCATAGGCGGGATTTCGTCCCAGCATCATCTGGTGCAGGATTACGCCCATCGCGTACAGGTCACCCTGCCTTGATTGCTTGCGCTCGGGGGAGCTGTACCAGTTCTTCTTTTTGGGTTCATCGTAGTGCGGGGGCAGGCCGAAGTCGGTCAGCTTGACGATTTCGTTCGCGTCAAGGAGCACGTTGGCCGGACGCAGATTCCCGTGAATGACATTATTGCGATGGGCGAAGTCCAGCCCTGAGGCCACCTGTCGGATCATCTGGAACGCCTTTCGCCACTCCCACTTGCGTACCATCCTGTCGGCCAGAGAGCCACCCTGGGCATAGTCGACGATGACCACCGTGTTGCGTTTGTCACCGCCGGCGCCGTGAATCTTGACAATGTTGTCATGCTGTAATGAACTGAGCAGGATGGCCTCCTTGCGGCCGGCCTCGCCTTTGCGGTGCTTCTTGATGACGTAGAGCTTCTTGTTGACGCGGTTCTCCACCAGAATCGTTGAGCCGAATTCCGTTTCCTTGATCGTGTCGAGGTGGCGGCACTTGCCCATGAAGCTGTCGGCGCTTTCGAGCTCCAGTTCGTCGGTTGCGGAGCGGTTGCGAGAGCTTCCGATCAGTTCCAACAGGGCGTTTTTCAGTTCGACCGCCGACTGGTAGCGGTCTTTCGGCTCCTGGGCCAGGCAGCGCAGCACGATCTCGTCGAATCTCACACTGACATTAGGATCGATTTCGGATGGCGGCTTGAAATGTCCGAGCGGCTTCTTGCCCACCAGCATCTCGTACAAGACAACGCCAAGGGCATAGATGTCGGTGGTGCGATCGACGTTGGTTGAGCTGAGTTTCTGTTCGGGGGACATGTAGGAGAGCGTGCCCATAACGACCTCCGAGGCGGTCATTTCGCCTTCGGGTGTCCCCACGATCTGGGCGATGCCGAAATCCGCCACAAGGGCGTTGCCCTGGCGGTCGATCAGGATGTTGGTGGGCTTGATGTCGCGATGGATGACACCGTTCTTGTGAGCATAATCCAGTGCTTTGCACACCTGAACCAACATGTCCAGCTTAGTGTTCAGGGGGATCTTGTCGGAGTCCATGACTTCCCGCAAGGAGGTGCCGTTGACGTATTCCATTACGAAGTAGTACCGTCCGGCCGTTTGCCCCTTGTCAATGATGTGCACGATATTGGGGTGATTGAGTTTGGCGATGACCATGGATTCGCGGTCAAACCGGCGCACGATATCGGGATCGTCGGTCAGTTTCCGCGAGAGGATCTTGACGGCGACATCCCGTCCGAGCGACTCCTGGCGGGCGCGGTATATCTCGGCTATTCCGCCCTGGCCGATTTTGCCGGTAACCACATAGTCACCAATCCTGACCACTTTCTTTTTCGGTTTGGCCTCGGCGGGGGCATTCGGTGCCGGTGTCTGCTGTTTGACTGCGTCGGTCATTCATCCCTTTCAGCAAAAAGACAGGGACAGCCGCCATTTACGGCTATCCCTGTTATCATCGGCACTATAACCGGATCGGTTTATTCGCAATCAGTTCTATTTTAGCAGCAGCATCTTGCGCGTCTCGATCCCATCGGCATGGCTCAAACGGTAGAAATAGACCCCGGAGGGGAACGCCGAGGCATCGAACTCCACTCGGTGGAGTCCTCGATTCACGGTAGCGTCGACCAGGGTTTCGACGGGCTGTCCAAGGATATTGAAGACCGACAGATTGACGTGTGTTCGGCGCTCAACGGAGAATTCGATTGTGGTGGTGGGGTTAAACGGGTTCGGGTAATTCTGCTCCAGCACATAACCGTTTGGCACGATCAGGTCGTGGGGCCCGTTGGTGACATCGGTCGGCGAGTCAATGGTCACTGTCCCGGCCTTGAACTCGGGCAGCAGCATGAAGCCGTCGGCGTCGCTGAAGTTGACCCAGAGCCAGTTGCCGCTGCCGGGGAAGCCTTGCTCGTGGAAGACCGAGTCAATGGTAACAACTGCTCCCGGAGCGAGCGAATCGATAGCGAAGTAAATGGTTGCCACAAGTCCGGCTTCATCGTCGATGGTCTCCATTTGTTGACCGATTTCAAACCATGGTGCCATCACGAATATGTTCAGTGAATCGCCGGTATTTGCCACATTGTACTCGGCCGTGAAATCAGCGGGGATTATCGAGCCTTCGAAGGAGACATCGACAACTTCAAGCCACCGGTTATCGAAGTGAAGGGGGAAGTGCATGCCGGCGATGCCGCTGTCGTTGCTGAGCAGCCGTAGCTCCATGGCGACGGTCTCACCCGGCTGGCCGGAGACATCGTCCAGGACCACGCGACCGGCGTAGGCATGGCCGGCGGCAGCACAAGCGAGCAGGATGATTGCCGTGATGGTCAGCAGTTTGGCTGCTTGTGTGAATTCTCGCGAAAGGTTAGTCAGTTTTTTCATTTTTTGAGTATCCTCCACTTCCGGTACTGCAAACTGCGTTCCTGTTGCGTCGAGCATTCTGTGGTTGACGGGCAGTCTTGCCCTGATGTCGCGAACGATTGGATAATTAGTTGTAGTAAAAGGACTTAACAAATAACCGCAGGGTTATCAAGGCCTCTGTCAGAACCGGTTTGTCCTTCGTGTCAGATAGCTGCGCCTGGCGTTGCGCGCCATACTGAATCTGTTTGCAGCCTTTGGGGCAGGCAGGTGTTAGTCCCAGTCGGGCTTGACGTTGACGAACATGGTCCGGTTGTTTCGCCATACGAAGAATATAACCTCTGAGGGCTGCTGTTGCACCATAGTTTCTATAGCAGCCCGGGCCTCCTCCAGATTGGACACGCCGGTTGAGCCGATTCGTTGTATGACGTCGCCGAAGCGAAGACCGCCGATGCTACCCAGGCCGCCCTGCTTGATCTCCGAAACGATCACTCCGGACAGGCTCTCCGGGTCCTTATTGAAGCGCATATAATCAGCGAAGACCAGGTCACGTATCTTGAAATCGAGGCTTTCGACTTTGTATTCCGGGGCCTCCGTCGCAGCCAGTGGTGCTTTGCCGAGGGTAGCCAGCAACCGTCGTGTTTCGAACTCATTTCCGACATTGCGAAGGATGGTGAACTCGACCGGGACGTCTGACCCCATCTCGGAGATCTGCCGCTGGAATACTGACAGGTTCTCCTCGCGATCCACGCGCACGGGTTGACCATTGACGGCGATGATGACATCGCCCACTTTCAGGCCGGCCTCTTCGGCCGGCGAATTGCGGACCACCTCGTTGATGATAATCCCACCGGGAACGGTCAGCCCCCAGAATTCCGCGATATCGGGTGTCAACGCCTGCAGGGTGATGCCCAACCAGCCCCGGTCAGCCTCGCCCATTCGAGGCGGATCGGCAATCATCTTTGCCAATCGCTCGGCGGATATCATTCCCAGGAGAGGCATTCCAAAGGCACCGAAGCCATCACCCATGCCGTCGATACTGCCGCCGGAGTCGAACAGCCCGCTTAGCAAGCCGACGGGCTTGAGATTCTCATCGAAGAGTACTGCCGCCAACTGCAGGGAGTTGAAACCCGTGGTCAGCACGAAAGGTTCGGGTCGCGTCAGAAGCGCCGATACCATGCCGACATCGGCCGCCAGTGGTGGCTCGACATGCTCCGGTAGTAACACATAGAGTGCCAGCCAGTTACCGACCGTCAGTTTGGCGCCGCTGTCAAATGAGATCGCTTTCAGCCGGTCATCACCCAGATCGGTGATTCTGACAAATCCCAGACGAGTGTAGCGATCGACTCCGACGTACTCGCCGGTGTAGGTGGTGCCGTCGAGGGTTGTTACCTCGATTCGGGTGGGGGTGGTCTTCATGCTGAAGCCGGAGAACATGGCGGCGGCATTCTCGCTTTCGAAGGCGGAGCCATTGAAGATGACCAGACCGTCCTCTGACACCACTGTTCCCAGGTATCGCTCCTGTTGCTCGGTGGAGTGGATGCCGAAGGACACCTCGAACTTAATGTCGAGAATAACCGAGACATCGCGCACCTTCTGATCAAGCCTGGTGAAGTCGAACTTCTGAGCGTGGCTCAGGTTTGTCGAAGTCAGCACTATGGCCAGCGCAACCATGTAGAAACTGACAGTGCGAAGCGCCCTACTCATGGTCATCTCCTGATTCCTGATCGATCTTCAGCAGCACATATCGCGTCGCCCCGCCACGGCTGATGGTCAGCAACACGCGGTCGGTGACCTCGGTTGCTCGTGATTCGTACAGCGTTCGGAAGTGGTCCAGATCCCGGATATCATCGTCGTTGATTGTCTTGATGACATCGGCACGGGCCATTCCTCCCTCATCGGCCGGGCCGGCTCGTCTGACCCCCACGACAAACACGCCGGTGGAGTCTCGCAGTTGGTTATCGACCTGCATCTGGCGCGTAATCGCCTTGACAGTGAACCCCCAGTCACGCGCCTCGAAGTCCTCTCCGAGGAGTTCGCCGAGTTCGCGGGTGGTAAGCCTGAATTCGTAGCTTTGATCATCACGCAGCACCTTCAGTTGTACCTCACTACCCGGTGGGAGTTCGGCGATACGCCGGTAGAACCCCGGGAGTTCCTCGACGAAGCGTGCAGAAACCGGCTCACCGTTCATCTCCAGCACGATATCGCCACCGCGGAGGAATGCCTGCTCTGCGGGTGATCCCGGGTCGATGGAGGCAATGAGGACACCGGTGTTCGGCGCCGTGCCGAAATGGTCCTCAAGCTCCTGCATGGCCTGACAATGAAGCCCGAGGTAGCTGCGGGTGACCTCGCCGTCGGAGAGAATCCGCCCGGTCACCTCCTTGACCACATTGACCGGAATGGCGAAGCCAAGGTTGTTGGCGAAGAAGGTAGCACGTGAATTGATCCCGACCACGTCACCGTTCATATCGACCAGCGGGCCACCGGAATTGCCTGGGTTGATGGCAGCATCGGTCTGGATCCACAGGTTGTAGCGTCCTGTTGGCTCGCCGGTTGGCAGCCGCACATCGGCGGAGAAGTAGCGATCCGGAGTGGAGATAACGCCCGCCGAGACCGTCCGCGACAGCGACAGCGGCGACCCCATAGCCAGCACATACTGACCGGCCCGCAGTGCATCGGAGTCACCGAAGCTTGCCACGTGTATCTCGCCCGAGTACCGGGAGAGGTCGAGCTTGATAACAGCCAGATCGGTCATCGGATCGCCGCCGATGTACTCGGCCGGGACCTGTTCCTTGTCGCTGAGGGTGCAGATGATACGGACGGCCTTGCCTGCCACATGATAGTTGGTGACGACGTAGCCGTCGGGATGAAAGATGACGCCGGATCCGACTACGGCCTGCTTCTCCAGCTCGCCGGTGAAGTAGTTCTTAATGACTGGCTGGATATGCACCAGTGCCGGCATAACGCGGTCACGGGCCTGGTAGATGGTCTGTTGATCAACCGGCTGAGCCAGGCTCAGAGGCCCTGAGGCCCAGACAACCAGCAGGGTCAACGTTGCCAGAAGCGATCGGCGCATGTGTCCTCCTTATTTGCGCATCATCCGACGCCCCTTATAACACAGGGGGTGGCAGGAAGTTCGCTTCCTGCACGGGGGCAGACAGAAGCGGGATTACCCGTATACCTAATGGGGAATCCCGTTCTGACACAAACTAAAAAAGGCAGGATTGCTTACCGGACCTTGATATCGATTGCTCCCATGCCCACATCGATGTCAAGCACGAGCCGGTCTTCTGCGGATTCATAGTTGGCTGTCTCCCAGACGCCGTCATGCACTTCTCGGAAGTGTTTCTTGTCGAAGGCCATCTTGGAGAACCAGCCGGAGCCGTCGGTTCTGAGTTGTACGGCCAGGTCTTCGGGGATAACAATGCTGGCGGCTCCCATGCTCACATCGATAGCCACAGTGCTTTGTCCACGGAAGTCACCGAAGAAGTCCAGATGAAACGCGCCTACACCGCCGGAGAAGTTCAGACGGTCGACGCGGGCGTTGCCCAGGTTCGTCACTTCCAGGGAGGAGGCTCCGGCATCGACACTGATCTCTTTCAGGCGTATCTGGTTGGGTGCCGAGAAATCGATCTGACACGAGGCTGCCCCGACATTGAGCATCAGCCTGCCGATGGCCAGTCCGCCGAGGTCCATGCTGATGTCGGCGGCGCCCAGGTCCAGATCGAGATACTGGGGATACCGGCTGGATAGTGCGATGTCCCAGCGGTTTTTGTCGGTGTCGACATGCCGACGATGGCGTTTCGATTCGAGGTTGAGATAGCCTCGCTCATTTCGCACGCGGTAGTGGGTATCATAGGTGTTCACCTCGGGATCATGGCGGATCTCGATCTCGGCGACACTGGCGATATCCGCCGGGCGAAAACGCAGCTCACCGGCCGAGAAGTCCACATTGACCATGACCTCTTTGGCCCCCTCCGGGGCGAAAGTCAGAGTTTCGGTTTGGAGTTTCGCACCCATCGCGGGCAGGGCAACAGCGATAACCAGCACACTGAGACCGGCGATCGATGCAACACGGCGTTTCACGGTACACTCTCCTGTTACGTGTTAGAGGTTGTTGGGGCGAGGTGGTGGTGGTCCCGGTGGTTTTGGTGGTGGTGTCACCGGCGGTGACTCGGGAATGGGTGGCGGGGCGGGGGTTGGCGTTCGGCCGTGGTCATCCTCTCCGGCCTGACGGTCGTGGAAGCTGACATAAGGACGATAGCCGAACCGGGTCAACACGGTCGCGCCGAGGCCGGAGGAGCCAACATACACAGCTAACAGGATATTCAATACAAGAAGGATGACGCCGGGTATCTGCCACGCGTCCGAGGATGATCCGAGGAACAGGGCGGTGACAATCCACGGCAGCATATACATCAGTGTCCCGATAAGAGACTGAATGACAGGTCCCTTTTCGCCGCCGCAGAACCGACGGCAGAGCCTGCCACCGAGGCGATTTCCGACAACGGCCAGCCCCATCAGTTCGCCGAGGAGATACGCCAGGGGTACCAGGGGGAGGACCAGCAGGCCCACAATCGTGATGGCCACGACAGCCAGAACGAGCGGAATGAACAGGTGGAACCCGAAGCCGACAATGAACGAACGTCCGGGGTAGCGTCGCATACACTCCTCGACGCGGGACATAGGGCCGGGGGTCAGCGAAGCGATGAGAAACACGACAAACAGGAAGCCTGCGGTGAGTGAAATGGCGACAATCACTCCATCGGCAGAGAAGCCGGCGGTGAGGTCACGTACATCGATCTGGGCCCCTTCTTTGATCTTGCCGAGGACTACGCCGCCCTCCTTGACCAGAATCCGGGGCGCTTGCACGTTGCCGTCGACCTGACCGGTCTCGGTCACGAGGACGCGCGAGGTCAGCGACTGCACATTTCCCTTCACCCATCCCTTAACTGTTACCCGGCCATACGCAATGATGTCACCATCGACATACTCATCGTATCCGACAACAACCCAGCGTTCGAACGGGCGGACCGTGCGTGGTTCTGTGGCGCGCTGCTCGACCGGTAAGGAGGCGTCGCGGCTCTCACCGGCGTACTCCCTGATGGCCCCGGATTCTTCCTGACGGAAGTCGATCGGGACGAAGACCGCCTCGGTGAAGTCGTAGCGCCACTGCTGACCAGTGGTGTCGACACCGATCACTCCTTCGGCAGTGAGCTGGATGGCGGCAAAAAGTGGTGAAAGATCGGACCAGTCATCGCGGTCCGGTTGGATCTGGTCCGTTGCTGAGCTGTCGGCGATGGAATCCGCTTCGTCATCTTGTGCAACAGCGAATCCGGCGATCGTTAGGAATACCAGTAACGGTACCATGATGGCTGGCAGAGCACGATAGGCAACGGTGCGGGAGAGTCTCACCCTACATCCCATGTAGTTTGTCGTTAGCCGCTCTTAGTATTCGGCCACAGTCACCCTGCCGGTGGAGGTCGTGATATGAATCGAAGGACCTCCGATACCGAACTCGCCGACCAGTCGGCGCTTCGAAGCTGCCTTGACGGTCACAGGGAGGTCCATTTCAATATCTCCGGCTTCGGTCTGGATGTTCAGCGTGCCCGAAGACGCTTCCGGGATACTAAACGTAACCTTTCCACTACTGGTTTCGACAAAGTAGTCCCGTGGGCTGTCCAATTCCGTTTGAACAGTTATGTTACCTGAACCGGTGGCAATGTCAAGAGCTCCGAGAAGCTGTCTGACATTGACCCGCGCTGTCTGGGTTCGCACCCGGATATCTCCCTCGATCCACTGAAGGTCGACCTCACCGGCCGGCTGCACCACCGTTACCGGCCCGAAGAGGAATTCGCCTGTGGTTGTGCCTGATTCGGCATGGACTGTCACCTCACCCTCGACGCCTGAGACGGCCACATCGCCGTACATGATGGTGACATTGACGGAGGACAGTGTAGGGAGGGATATCTCGTAGTCGACTCCCCCATAGGCATCATCGCCGGCGCCAAACAGCTTCTGCCAGAATGACGGTGAGCGGTCGCGAATCTTCTGGTAGTTTGTGCTGATTTCAAGTCCGCGAGCCGTCTGCTCGGTGCGAATTTCAACATGATCAGCCACTCGTTGTGCTTCCTCCGGGTTGGGGGCATGAACCCGCTTGACCGCCGTTATTACCGCTCGTGTGTCCTGCGTGCCGGTAATCACGACTCTCCCCTTGGTCAGGGCAAGCTTGAAGTTGAGCGGTTCGGGGACTTCAACAATCTTCTGGTAATGGAAGGTGTACTCGCGGGCGGCCGGCACCTGGCTATACAGCAGCGCCAGCATGACCAGCACACCCGCCAACGCGGGGAGTCTTCTCATGTGTGCCTCGCTAACTGATTGTCCGGGCCATCAGACGGCGCGGAGCTTCTTTTTCAGAAGCTCGCGGGCACGGAAAATGCGCGCCTTGACCGTGCCCACCGGTATATTCAGTAAGTCGGCTATTTCTTCGTACGATTTATCGTCCTTGTGGCGATAGATGATAACTTCCCGATACTTGGGCGGCAGAGCAGAAATGGCATCTTCAATGCTCACCCGTTGCTGCTTGCGGATGAGGTCGTGCTCGGGGTGATAGGAGTAATCAGCCACTTCGATTTCCACTGTACCGTCGCCGGTTTCGAGGGGCCGATCCAGAGAGAGGGCCTTGATCCGCCTCTTTCTGAGGTGATCAATGGAGCAGTTGGCAGCGATCTTGTACAGCCATGTGGAGAATTTGAATTCCGAGCGGTAGGAGGCCAGCGAAGAGAAGGCCTTCATGAAGGTTTCCTGCACGAGGTCCATGGCTTCTTCGCGGTCTCGAACGATCTTGAAGACGATACTGAAGACGGCGTTGCGGTGCCGCTCGGTCAGTTCGGTATAGGCTCGCTGATCGCCGCCGAGGGCAAGCCCGATAATTTCAAGGTCGTCAGCTTTGGATCGTTCGTTCACCAGCATACCCGGTTGTCTGGTTCAAATCGGAAGCAATCTTTCAATGTAGACAAGCGGCCCTCTGCCGACAAGGCGTTGCCCGGTCTGACAATGGGTGGATTCGGACACGATGTCGCTCATTTCCCGGAAGCCTTCTTAGCTGTCTTGACCATGTGCATGAAGGGCTCAATCATAACACGGGCGGTCTCATCCGGTCCCGTGAGCTTGAAGAAGACATTCCCTTCCGGTGCCTCGAAGACGACTCCCACGAGGCGGTAGCGGTCCTTGAACGCCATCTCTCCGGACATTGCTCCGCCTGTCTGCTGCTTGTAGGTGCCGAACATGCTCAGCACGTGCGCGGTCATGCCATCGACCTGCAGATTATAGCGGATCGCTGCGGAGTGCGGGTCGCGTCCGTCGTCGTAGTGCATCTGCCTGATCCAGCGTTCCATATTGTCCTCAACGGAACCGCCCTGATCGGGGCCGAAATAGAACACCGCCAGCATCGCCGAATCCCGTTCAGGTTCGATCGGCGGATATAAGAACGTTGCCGCGCGCTGTCCGGAGGCCGGACCCTGCACATATTGTATTGGCGGCACAAACTGCATTCCGGCGACGGTTACCGGCTCGCGACCGTAATCCCAGACAATGTCAGTGGGCTGGTATTGCACTTCCTGACGGATAGTCCCGGCAACGACCGGCAGGAATATCGAGTCCTCCGCGCCAGTCATCTTCAGCTGTATCTTCGAGTCCTGCTGATCCTGCGAGATGTCCGTGGTCGATGTTTCCTCTTTCTCGGATGAACATGCTGCTGCGAGCAGCAGGGCAGTCGCTACTGCCAGAACAGTCAGAGTCACAAGTCGCTTAATCATTGACACAGTACCTTCACTGTCTGGTAACATCCCGTTTGCACTACTGGTCGTCGCACCGGCGCCGACATCAGGCCCCAAGGTACCCAAACAGCCCCGGCAGTGCAAGCGCCTTCAGGTTAAATCTCCCGGGACAACTCGACGATGCGGGCGTATGGGATAGCGGGCCAGCTTTCGGCATGAAAGGCTCCGTTGGCCCGACTGATCATTGACACCTTGGCCGCTGATTCCTCGTCCGGAGCCTCGTAAATGTCCATGAAGTCGTACTGGCCCAGTAGTCCGTAGTGGGCAATGAACTTCACCTCCGGGCACTTTTCGCGGACATGTTCCAGCCACGCTCGCCCTACCGAGTCCCTTTCGCGCATCTTGGCGGCAACTTCGGGGTCAAGCTTGGTCATCAGAATAAACGTCTTCATCGCAAACCTCCGCTTAGTTTGAACCGAATCGCACACATCAATTACTGACCCTCTGCCAGTCACTATTGCACAAGCAAGATAAGGTGCCGCGCTCGTTGATGAAAGTCTATGTCTGTTGCTTGTTGCCCCTGCGCGCCCGGAGTTGATCGCGAATCCGATGGTAGTCAGCCAGATACTCGCTTATCTTCTTCTCCCGGCCGCGTTCGGTCGGCTCAAAGTACCGCCTCTGCCCCACTTTGTCGGGAAAGTAATCCTGATCGGAGACGGCGTTGTCGAAGTCGTGGGCATATTGATAATCCTTGCCGTAGCCGAGCGATTTCATCAGGCCTGTTGGCGCATTGCGCAGCCACAACGGCACCGGCTGGGAGCCGTAGCGTTCGGCGTCTTCTCTGGCCCGGGCAAAGGCGGTGTAGACGGCGTTGGATTTGGGCGCGCAGGCCAGGTACACCACCAGCTCCGCCAGCGCCAGGTCGCCCTCGGGACTGCCCATGAAATGGAACGCATCGCGAACCCCGATGGCCAGAGTCAACGCATACGGGTCGGCCAGCCCGATATCCTCGATAGCCATCCGAATCATGCGACGTGCCAAATAGAGCGGATCCTCGCCGCCGTGCAGCATCCGTGCCAGCCAGTAGAGGGCAGCATCGGGATCTCCGCCCCTGACCGATTTATGCAGCGCCGAAATCAGATCGAAGTGGTGTTCTCCGGATTTGTCATACAGTGCCACGCCGCGGCGCTGCACCTGCCCGACGATCTCTGCGGTCAGGTGCTGCCCGGGGCCGACAAACTCCGCACAGGCCTCCAGAACCGTCAACGCCCTGCGGGCGTCGCCGTCAGCCAGCGATGCGATCACGGCCGTGGCGTCATCATCGACTGCAATTTTCAGCCGTCCCAGTCCGCGCTCGGTGTCTGTCAACGCTCGCTTAATGATTGTCTGCAGGGCGGCCTCGTCGAGTCGTCTGAGCACGTGCACCTGCATTCGTGAGAGCAATGCCGAATTGACCTCGAATGAGGGGTTCTCGGTGGTCGCCCCGATCAGCACAATCTCGCCGCTCTCGACATAGGGGAGGAAGGCGTCCTGCTGCGCCTTGTTGAAACGGTGGATCTCGTCGATGAACACATACGTCCGATGCCCGGACATGCGATAGTAGTCGCCTGCCTTGCTGAGAACGGCCTTGACCTCCCTGATGCCTGAGACAACGGCTGAAAAGGGAATAAACTGCCCGCGAGTGGTGCGCGCGATCAGCCGGGCGATGGTGGTCTTTCCTGAGCCGGGCGGGCCCCAGAAGATGAGCGAGGGTACGCGGTCCTTCTCTATTGCTTGTCTGAGGGGCCGCGAGGGTGCGATGATGTCCTCCTGACCTACCACCTCATCGAGTGTCGCTGGTCGCAGCCTTTCGGGTAGTGGCGCCAGTTCATCCTTCGAGTACTGAGCGGTCTCGCCGGGCGCGCTTCTGTCGGGGAACAAATCCATCTATCTGATTATACGCTCTGTATGGCTGCCGTTCAATCACAAACTCCGGCTTGCCGTGTGCCGGCGCGCTGCCAGCGGAACTCCTGACTTTTCACTTGACAGAATCATGGCTTCGGGCGTCCATAAACAGAGTGGGAATGTACTTAGTGACGGAGTGTCCCCACTGGGATGTGGGTGTTAGAGCGCGCAGAACCGACTTCGATGCAAGTACGTTCCACTACTGACTGCTGTGCGGGAAGAATATCGGTCGGTTTGTCTACTTGTTCTCCTGGGCCTATCCCCGCCTTCGGCTTTCCTCGGCAGGGTGGGGGTCGGCCAGAGTGGTGATATCGCGCACGACTGCCGGTTCCGCGGTGGCGAATCCCTGACCGTACTTCACTCGGGCCAGGGCGCCGAAGCTTCGGGCCATGACACTCAGGCTGTCCAGGTAGTCCTTCCCCTTCTGCGGGTTCAGAAACTGCGACTGGTGCGCCGCCAGTGCCTGCATCCACCGCTCATAGTGCGGGGTGATATCGACCACAATTGAGGGGGGTACATTGGGCGGCAGGAAGTAGTGGAAGATGCGCGTGACCAAGTGCACTTCCCCCTCTATGGGGGCCTTGCGCAGGTTGGCCATGTTGGCGGCATTGATGGTGATCTGTCCGGCGGCGACATGGTCGGGGTGGGACTGTCGGCGGCCGTGGAAGACCTGTGGCCACGGGCACAGAATGATGCGCGGGCGCAGATTGCGGATCACCTCCGCCAGCGCCAGCCGGTACTCGTAGGTATCCGCGAGTCTGGTGTCGCCCCAGTCGAACAGGGCGGCAACATCGGCGCCCATGACATGCGCGGCCGTATCGATTTCCTGTCGACGCACCTCGGGGTCGCCGCCGGTGCCCATTTCACCCTCGGTGAGGATGGCCAGAGCGCACCGTTTGCTGCGCTCCGACAGTTCAATCAGTGCCCCACCGCAACCAACCTCGACATCATCGGGGTGGGCCCCAACGGCAAGGACATCACAGGGTTTCATTGCTTTTGTGATTACCATTGAATACTGCCCCATTTCGCCATCAAGTGTTCACCATAAAGAAGGCCCGGAAGAGCTACGTGTGTCTTCCGGGCCGTATTTGCATTCGCAACTGCCCTAAGGCAATTGGGCCTCCTTCTTGAAACTGCGATCGTGGAAGATCAGCATTTCGCGAAGCAGGTCGTAGATATACTGGTCATGGCTGGCGCTGTATCCGGCGTAGCCGTCGTAGTCGAACCACACGAGAGTGTCCTCGCTGCTGTTCGGGTGGTCTGCCGCGATGGTATTGTACCAGGACTGGGTCATTTCATGATAGCCAAGCCGGGCCTGGCGGCTGGAGCCGAACCAGATGTCGGAAGAGGCGATTGCCTGCTGGGCCCAGGGTTCTGTCTGGTAGAGATTCTCAAGGTTATTCGGCAGCCACTTGTCGTTCCAGACGTCGTTGACGAAGTTGCCATTGGCATCGAACGGCAGGAGGAAGTGGAGCGCGCCGGTACCTCTGATCAGGCTGGTGATGGCGGTCGGGGCAGTGGTGGGGTCAACACGGTGTATGGAATCAATCCGAATGCGCTGTGTCTCTGCGCCGGTGTTGTCGTCAATGACAGCCTGGACAGTTACGAAGACCGTTGTATCAAGAGGGCTGAAGGCCATGCTACCGCCAACGAACAGGCGCGAAGCGTGCCATGAGCCGAGAGTATCGAAGTTCTTATAAGCGGTTTCATTGCCGAAGGGGATTCCCTGCTCGGCAAACACCTGGTCAACCAGGGCCATCAGCCCGGAGTTGCCATCGGGGCCATCAAAATCCAGCGGGCCATCGACAGCCGATATGGAGGAGAAGGCACCGGCATGCTTCATGGCCGCGCGGAAGGCGCCGTAGGCACCCATACCGACACCGCCAATGCCCCGTTTGTCCGGGTTGTCAAGTACTAGCCCCGGGAGGATGAAGTTCAAGTAATCGATGAGGGAGGCACCAATAATGCGGTCATAGGAACCAGACGCCGCGCTGGCATCAATGGTCCCGGTGGCGTCACCGCCGGTAAGATCTCGCTGTTCGTAGATATACCTTCCGCCGCCACCGCCGGCATAGAAGTATCCTCCGAAGATCTGATCGTTCTCAATGCAGGCGATGATCATGGGGTCAATCACGCCTCGAGCCATCAGTTCGTCAGCTACTTGTTGCAGCCCATGGTTGAAGTAATAGTACGCATTGCCGTCCTGAGGAGGCAGGAGGATGAGTAGTGGCATGGGCTGAGGATCGCCGGCAAGTTGGTTCCGAATGGCCGCTTGGGGCATATAGACCATTATCCGCATGAGCTGCAGATTGTTTCGCGTCTGCAGCATTAGTTCCTCGAAGAAGACATGCTGCAAGGGCACCTGGCTGCCGCCTTCCAGGTTGTCCTGCCAGGTGGGACCACTCATGGTATAGTTGTCACCCCGGTCGGTACACCCGACCGTGAGAATGATCACAGCAAGCGCGGTCAGAACAAGAGTGCGTGGAAAGACTGATTTCATAACTTCTCTGACCTCCTTAGAATCGGTAGATGAACGACAGCACGGTTTCGTAACCGTCGCCACTGTATTCGCCGGGGAAGGTGTAGTAGTCTTCGCCGGCGCCGAAATCATTCGGTACGTCTGCGGTTTCACTGGGGTAGCGGGTGTACGACGTGCTCACGCCGAGATCCCAGCGATCGATATGGACAATCAGGCCGCCGTTGAGCACGTACTTGGTGCCATTGTCGACGAAGACCGGCGAGAACTGCTGTTTGTCCTTTGCGGGGGACTGATCCATGGTCCCGCCCAGCATCATGGTCAGGGTCGGGTTGACCTTGTAGACGGCGCCGAGCGACAGGGTAATGGTGTTGTCCCAATCGACGGCATAGGTGACATTGGATGTAAAGAACTCTCTGGCCACCTGAGCCGTATCGGCCGGACCGCTGAGGCCGGTGAAGTTTTCATACTCGAATTCGAAGCCGTCGAAGGTACTCCAGAGGGTGTATTTAGCGTCGAGCGCCATCTGCAGCTTCTCCGAGAGCTGGTAGCCGAATCCGACTGCAAACGAGGCCGGCATCTTGAGTTTGGCATCGAAGTCGCTGGTGACAGTCTGCATACTGCCGGCGGCGAACAAGTGGCCGACAGAACCGACTCTGCTGACAGCAGTGGAGTCTGAGTTCTGCCAGAGGGTCGCGTTCTTGGGCATCACAAAGAGTGAGGTGTGTTCACCACTGACAGTAATCTGGAAGGGGAGGTGCGCGGTCAAGCCGACGTTGAGTTTCTCGCTGGCCTTCCACAGCAGTCCGCCGCGAAGCCCGAGGCCGAAGCCGTAACCGTCGTTCTGGTTATTCTGCGTCACTTTGTCCCACGGGCGGGTCGCCAGCGGCGAGGTGGAGTCCAGAGACAGCATGGGGTTGTCGCGGAAGACAATGCTCTTGAACAGCAGATCGCCGCGCAGCAGTTCGACACCCAGACCAAGCGCCACTTTGTCGTTCAGTTCGCGCCCTGCGGTGAGCTGGAATGAAACGACGTCAAGGTTGTTTCGGTACTGGTCGGTCGGCAGTACCAGGCTGTCGTTGTAGGCGAGCAACGGCCGGTAGAGCTCCCAGGTGATGTTGTAGTCGAACGGTTGATAGATAGAGAACCCAAACACCGTTTCACCCCAGACGGGCAGGCGAACGACTGCACCAGCCGAGGGCGCATTGAGGATTTCATGTCGGTTGACATTGGCAACGTCGTTGAAGATCCCGGTTTCGTAGGTTCCCCCCCAGCGGTAGTCCGGGGTTAGTTCGTTTCGGTAGTGCATCAGGGCCAGGTTCCCGCCGATGGAGTTGTCCATCAGGTAGGCGTAGCCAGCGGGGTTGTAATATGCAGCCGTCCAGTCGTTGGCCAGACCGGTAAACGCTCCACCGAGCGCCCGGGCCTTGGTCCCCACCGCGAGGTTGTCAAACCCTCCGGCAGATGCAACCGACAGGAGCATGATTACAAGAATGGATAGATTAACAATTGGTCGCACAAGCCTCATTCCCATCTCCACAGCTATTGTATAGTGCCATCGAAAATTCCCAAACCAGTCAACATGCCAGTCGGTCTGACCACTGTCTGGTGCTGGTTTCAGACGATGAGTGCAACGCCGATCACCATCCTCAGCGGTCCCGACTGACGAATTCAGGCAGAACAAGCGATCAAGTTATGTTGCCTGTTCGGTCTTGTCAAGCTTCGGTGCCAGAAAATGCTTGGCGCAGAAGCCATTAAGATCATACCTCGCGGACTGTTAGCCGCTGTGAGAACAAGACGAATCGACAGCGGGTAATGTGGAGTAGTCGGTTCAATTACTTGTCGATAAACTTAACAAAAGTGCAAGGCATTGTGGCACTGCTGATTGGGAGGGCGGAACAGCGCATGAGGGGCGCCCTTGATTGAGCCGGAAACAGGCCGGCAGAGGAAACGAGTGACCATGTGACCGGGAAATTCGTTTCCATGGCAGGCTGACAGGGGTGCTTAGTCGGAGCGCTGTCTTGCGCTGCAAGTGGTTTGGCGCTTTGCACTTGCCTGGTTTGCCGTGCGATCGGCACTGCGCTTGCTGAGGGCGAGGCCATAGCAGGCAACATGGAGGTTGCCCGCGCAGGCATGGAGCGAAGCACGGAAGGTGAGCGATGAGACAAGTGGTGTTGCTGGGAGCGATCCTCGTGATCGTGCTGGTGTGTTTGAACTGGTTTAAGGTTCTGGCGGCCTGAGTGGTCGGTGGCACAGGCATGGCGCCTGTCTGAGACTCGGGCGTCGTGGAGATGGATTGACCTGCAAGAGAGGCTCTTAACGGGGATGGGAAGGTCGCGTGATGTGACAGTCCCTCAAGGAATGTGTTGACCACTTCTTACTGGTGTTATTGGGTGGAAGGCAGATGAGTTAACAAGCTGTTGGCTCGGATTCGCCAGAGTGCGCATCCGCAAGAAGCATAAGTACTCCACGTTGTTTCTTACCTTCCTAAGATCGTCGTCGACACGCTGTCGGCGACGGTTTTTTTTGCCGAGGCGACCCGGAAGATGTTTCCGGATTCACGCAGCCGAGGCTCCCGGAGACAAGCCGTTGTGAGCCCGTAAGCAACCTATTGACAATACGTTACAAACAACCTCGCATCGCGCGAGCAGAATGGCAAGCGGCTTGCAATACAAGGTGGGTGTCGGGGCAACAGTGGTGGCACGGATGCTGCCATAAGACCCCGTTACACCGGAACTACAGGAAGGGTAAGTATCATGAGTCTGGTCAAGACGGCATCGGTATCAGAAGTCAACGACATCACCACGCTGGTGGCGCGAAAGGACTCGGTCACGCGGGCGATGATCCTCCCGTTTGCCGATTTCACCCCGTTGCTGGCCGATCTGCTCCGCATGCATCACAAGCCAGGCAGCAGGCTTCTGAGTGCCGGTCATGTGCTTCCGGAGGTGGAGCTGGCGGCCGATCGATCCGGAGTCGCGATCGAAGAAGCACGTGGTGAGTCGCCCTTTGTGGGAGATGTCCAGCCTGTTCTGGATGCGATCGAATCGGACAAGGAGTTGATATACATCGCCAACCCCAATCGGGTCACCGGTGCCGACTTCTCGCTCGATGATCTGAAGAAGCTGGCGCAGGCGGTACCGAACGGGGCCGTGATTGTGGATGAGTACTATCACGACTTCTATGGAATCACGGCGGCGCCGCTGCTGGAGATGTTCCCCAACGTGATCATCCTGCGCTCGTTTACGGCGGCCTTTGGCATTCAGTCGGCCGAGGCCGGGTATGTGCTGTCCAATCCGTGGGTGATCAGCCGCATGGAGCAGGAGATGCAGGGACGCCCCATCAGCAAGACCGTGCGGCGCACTATCATGCAGACGATCGTCAACCAGGAGCTGGTCAACCGTCGGCTGCACGAGGTACACGAGGAATCCCTGCGCCTGGCCACCGGGCTGTCCGGGCTGGGGGTGCAGTCGAAGATTACTGCCACGGATTTCTTATTGATGCGGGTCAACGACCCCAAGGAATTGGGTAATGCGCTGGCGGCTGAGAAGGTTTACATAAGCAACCTCGACGGCTATCCGGAGCTGGACCACTACGTTCGCTATCGAATCCAGTCGCCTCTTTCCAATGACAAATTCATGGACACGATGAAGAAGATGCCGAGCCGCAATTACAAGATGGCGAGTATCGACCGTCGTATGGTTCGCAGCCGTCGCGCGGCCGAGCAGGCCAGACCGCCTGAGCGCACCAGTGTGCTGGGCGAGGCCGGCACAGCGAAGCGGCCTTCGCGCTTTCGTACCGAGAAACCGGATCTGATAAAGACATCCTGAATCCCAGCGTTCAACAGTCGCCACTTTCACGGGCTGGGGCCTCCGGCCCGTGGGAGCGGTAAACAGAAACCAACGAAATTCGGATACACGACAATGAAGCATTTGATAGCGCAACTCTACGGCAGCCTGTTCGGTCAGGCAGAAAGCAACAGCAAGGGTGCCCCGGTGGTGGTTTCGGTAGCCAGGAGGCGTGGTCGCCGGCGCAAGAGCTCGCTGCCGGTGAGTAAAGCGAACAAGGGTTCGATCTGTCACTTGTTTGTCCCCGGTGCGTCAGGCGGCAACGGTCGCGGCGCACGACGTTGAGTAGTGATCAGATAGTGATGGCAAAGCCTCTCCCCCGCTCTTTCGGAGGCAGCTGATGACCTGGCAGAACATACAGCGGTTGGTTATCTGGCTGGCGATCCTGTGACGCCATTCGTCTACCCATATTCCCCTATTATACCAAGCAGGAGAGAGACGCTTGCGAAAGGCGGGCCAACCCGACCGAAAAGCGAGCCAAAGCCATGGATGCCCATCGCGGCCTCGTGATTTTGATCAAAAACTCCCCGTGAGAGTGAACCTCTTCTCGTAATTCCGGTTACAGGTGCCTACAGCCGGGAACATCCGGACATCAGGCAGAGGTTGGGCAGAGACAGGAGCAGGTTCTGCCCGCAGACAGAACAACGTGGAGTTGACATGCCATCAGAAGCTCTCATAAGAAAAGGCAAGCGCGTCAGGACCCTGAAGGGTTTGAAGGAATACACCTACCTGGGATGCCCCATGACCAACAACAGGTCTCCCTGGTGTTTCCGCATGTGCAGACCGAATGCCGACGGAACCGGATTGTGCGGCCGCGTGGCTCCGCATGGATTCAAGAGCCGTATTCAGCAGGGAATAGAGGATTTCAAGAAGAGACAGGCTGGCTCATCGTCGCTGCTTCGCTACCAGGAGCCGACCCGGGGCGAAGACGGCTGATTGTTGGGACTGGCCCTACGCAACTGCCGGTGCAGTTACCGGGCGCCATGCCGCGAGTTCGCTGTGTGGGTTTGGGCGAGATTCCGCCTGTTGGACTTGGTGTTATCGGCGATCTCAGGTCGTGCCGGGTTCCGCGATTGTGGAACACGTCTTGCACCCCCCGCTTTTCGGAACTGCCGGCGCTTTCCCCACGTTAATCCAACAACTTGTAATAGTGTAACTTAGACGCTGCCGCCGGGTTTGTTCGGCTCGTGTTCTCGCGTTTGCGACACAAGGTGGCGGATGGAGGATTGAGTGAGTACCTCAGGATCGAAAGTGCCGGGCCATACCAATCGCCTGATCGACAGCAGCTCACCCTATCTGCTTTCGCATGCCCATAATCCTGTAGACTGGTATGAGTGGGGCGAAGAAGCGCTGCAGAAAGCGAGGACGGAGGACAAGCCCATCTTCCTGTCGATCGGCTACGCCGCCTGCCACTGGTGTCACGTGATGGAGCGCGAGAGTTTCGAGAACGAAGACATCGCCGCCCTGCTCAAAGAGCATTTCGTCTCGATCAAGGTGGACCGCGAGCAGCGCCCGGATCTGGATCAGATTTACATGTCGTTTACGACGGCTATGACCGGCAGCGGCGGCTGGCCCATGTCGGTGTTTCTGACGCCACACCTCAGGCCGTTTTTCGCGGGCACGTACTTTCCGCCGCAGGATGCCTACGGCCGGCCGGGGTTCCGGACAGTACTGGAGCAGATCGCTCAGGTCTATAAGGAAGACCGTGAGCGCTTGCACGCCTCGGCGGATGCCATATTCGACCAGGTTAAGGAGCGCCTGAACCGGAGCGATCGCACAGGTGTGCCCGATGTTGAGACTATCAATCGGGCCGCCAGCGCTTTGCTGCGAAATGTCGACAGCGCTTTCGGAGGAATTGGTCAGGCGCCAAAGTTCCCGCACGCGCTGGAGCAGGAGCTGTTTTTCAGGCAGTACCGGAAGACGGGGGATTTGTCGTATTTGAACGCCGCTACGGGCGCACTGACGGCGATGGCTCGCGGGGGAATCTACGACCACCTCGGTGGCGGTTTCGCGCGTTACTCGGTGGACCGGCAGTGGCTGGTGCCTCATTTCGAGAAGATGTTGTACGACAACGCCCTGATGGTCCCGGTTTACGCACAGGCGTATCGCGTGACCGGCGAAGAGAGCTACCTTCAGGTAGTTTCCCAGACACTCGATTTTCTTCTGCGGGAAATGACCAAACCCGGCGGTGGGCACTATTCGGCCATCGATGCCGACAGCGAGGGGGTGGAGGGGAAGTTCTACACGTGGGAGAAGCGCGAGATTGTCGAGTTGCTCGGTGAGGATGCCAAGACGTTTTGCCGGTATTACGATGTAACCGACGGCGGGAATTTTGAGGGACAGAATATCCTTCACATCAGCGCTGAGTCCGACCGGATGCGCCAGGAAATGGACACGAACACGCTGGAGGAGCTGTTGGCACGCTGCCGCATGAAGCTGATGACGGCGCGCGACGGGCGCACGCGGCCCCTGACCGACGACAAGATACTCAGTTCGTGGAACGGACTGGTGCTTCGGGCGCTGGCCATCGGCTACCAGGTAACCATGCAGCCGAGGTATCTGAGTCAGGCTATCACGACAGCCGGATTCCTTCGGGATACGATGTATATTGACCGGCATCTGGTCCACGCCTGGCGCGACGGCAGGGCCTCGGAAGGCGAGTTTCTTGAGGACTACGCCTATCTGGCGTGGGGGCTGCTGGAATTGTATCAAAGCGATCCCTCCCGTAGTAACGTCGAGTGGCTCAAGTGGGCGCAGGAACTGATCGACCGGGCGATGGCGCTGTTTGCCGACGATCAGGTCAATTTCTACCTGCGGCCTGAGGGGCAGTCGGATCTGATCATGCGACCGCGGGACGAAACCGATGCCTCTGTGCCGGCGCCGGGGTCGATTATGATCGACAACCTGCTGGTGCTCTCCCGGCTGACCGACGAGACGCGCTACGAAGAGATGGCGCAAAGGGGTCTGCAGTCACTTTCTGGCGCCTTGAGACAATTCGGGCCGGGGATGACATCAGCGCTGCTGGCGCTGGACCGCATGGTGGCGGACAGAGTCGAAGTGGTGCTGGTCGGCACTGGTGAGGGGCGCGATGCCATGTTTCGGGAGATTTGCCGGGCTTTTGTGCCCAATCGGCTGGTCGCTCTCAGCCCGGACGGCAGGGTCAGTTCGGTGAAGCTGTTTGAAGGACGAGCAGTTGACAACGGTGAAGCTGTTGCCTATGTCTGCCGGAACAACACCTGCCGAACGCCGGTCAGGAGCGTGGAGGAACTCGGCAGTCAACTGGCGGACCTGTGATCCGAGGAGTCCGTCAGACGGGCACACAACGACATGCAGTACAATGACATACAACGCGAGGAGACAAGTGGATGGGTAGCATGAACGTCACCATGAAGTGGAGCGGCGGGCTGAAATTCGAAGGGATTAACGTCTGGGGGAACAAGATAGTGGCCGATGTGGCCAGAAGCTCCGGCGGCGAGGAGAGCGGGATCAAGCCGACAGAAATGCTTTTGTATGCTGTGGCCAGTTGCACCGGGGTGGATGTCGTGCGCATCCTTGAAAAGCAACGCCAGAAGCTGACCTCTCTGGAGATCGAGGTTATCGCGCATCAGCAGGACGACTATCCCAAGCCGTTTCACACGGTCGAGGTTATCTATCGCGCCCGAGGGGAGAATCTCGACGAAAAGAAGCTGGCTATGGCCATTGAGCTTTCCGAGAGCAAGTACTGCGTCATCAGTCAGACAATTGCCCGGCCGGCGGAGGTGAAGACCAGCTATGAGATACTTGGCGTGTAACCGGATGCGGGGCAGATGCGTTCCTGCTGCAGCAGGCAACTTAGCGTGGCGGCTTTGCGAACACAGGCTTGATCGAACTGAATGGAGTGAATCGTTTCCGGCCTGAACCTATCTAACGATTAAAAGAGAGAATTCAACTGGATAAGGAAGAACAGGCCCATGATGGAAAAACTGACATACGAGATCACCAGCGACAAGCCGTTCGAGGAAGTGGTGGCGAACATCGAGAGTCAAACAGCCGCGCACCAGTTTCGCGTGCTGGCCGTCCACGATGTGCAGCAGACGCTGGCCGAAAAAGGGCTGCATCGCAAGCCGCTCAAGATTATCGAGGTGTGCAACGCCACCTTCGCCCACGAGGCTCTGAGCCGCGATGTGAGCGTGGCCATGTTCATGCCCTGCAAATTCACGGTATACGAGAACGACCGGGATGAAACGGTCGTGTCTTTGGCCCGGCCGCGGATGATATCAGAGCTGATGCCGGGCGCGGGGCTGAAAGACCTGGCGACGGAGGTTGAGGAAACTCTGAAGAAAGTTATGGCGGCTTCGATCTGATCTTACCAGAATTGGGACCGGCATAAACTATCACCGCAAAAGAGGAGCCTGTCATGTTTCGCACATTTGCCGTCCTGATCCTGATTCTGTTGGCCTTTTCCCTCACCGCGCAGGCCGATGTCCGCCATGAGACCGTAACGGAGTATGCGTTTTCCGGCACCGCCGGTACGATGGCCAAGATTCTTGGCCTGACCAAACCCATTCATTCGGCGGAGTACTACCGCGGTGACTTCAAGCGCACAGATGTGCTCGACAACAAGGGGAAGATGCAATCCTCAGACATTATCGATCTGCAGCGCGAGATGTTCATCACGATGGATCACAAGAAGAAGACCTACACTGAGCTGTCGTTTGAGCAGTGGCGTCGGCAGCTTGCCGAGCTTGGGGACGACATGGCGCAATACGAGTCGGAAGATGAGGGGCATCCCGAAAGCGACAGGGAGTACAGCTACGCGCTAATCGTGGAGGTTTCCGACGCGCCGGAGCAGGTTAATGGTCGAGAGGCGACGAAGCTCACAATGGTTATTGAAGTGTTCTCGAAGGCAGCAGGATCCGATGAAGACTCCGTAAAGGAGATGACTATTACCTCCGACAACTGGCTCACGACCGAACTGGAAGGGACCTCGGAGATTGAGAGTTTCAATGCCCGCCTGTTCGAGAAGCTTGGAGTTGATCCGGCAGCACAGGAGTTGTCTTACATGCTTGACCAGATAGCCGCCAGTATGCCGTTGCTGGCGGAGGCGATCGAGAAGCTACACGAGCAGGGTGAGCAGCTTGACGGGCTGCCGATCAGAAGCGTCACGGTGTTTGAATCGGAGCAGCAGCCCGGCGATGACGCTGAGGAGCAATCGAGGGGTGGGCTGCTTGGCGGGCTGAAGAAGAAGGCGGCCTCGAAAGTCCTGGGGCAGAAATCGTCCCGGGTGCTACAGATCACCACGGATGTCATCGAACGATCCACCGACGGTCTTTCGGACGAGATGTTTGCGGTGCCACCTGGATATAAACTGAAAAGCTGAGCCGGTGTGTGGCTGCAGCTGGTAGCCGACCGACACCGACGTGACAAAGAGAGTGTGAACATGCACCAGACCCAGAACACGGACAAGACGACCTCGCCTCTGCGGCGCTTGGCGCGCACAGCCTTATTCGGTTTGGGTGGCGCCGGTCTTGGATATTTGGGTCATTTGGCCTATATTCAGATCGGCTCGACATGACAGATGATGTGCAATCCGTTTGTCGCTGTGATATTCGGAACAGTGATCGGTCTGATCATGTCCACGCCGGAAAAGAGACGTTCACAGACAGGCTGACCTGAGTCGGTCGGGAACAATGACTACGCTGGTGAGGTGAACGGCAATGCCGATATATGAGTTTCGATGCCAGGATTGCGGGGAGCAGTTCGAGGAACTGGTCAGCCCCTCCGAGGAGCATGTCCCCTGCCCGAGGTGCCAATCGGAGCACACCGGGCGGATAATATCGTTAATTTCGTCAAAGGGCATGAACTCGGCCTGCAACAGCTGCAATACCGCCTCCTGTAAGTCGTCCTCCAAATTCACCTGAGGGTAGGACTTCCCATCCGCCGGGTGCGGATACGAGGCGAGCGATCGATCCTGATCGGATGCGAAACAGAAGCGACCACCTCTTGTACCGGAGATGGTCGCTTTCTCTTTGTTCTTGTCGCAGGTGCAACTTCAAGGCTGGTTGGAACCTACTTCTTACCACTATTGCGAGCAACCACGCAGATGCGGTCGGTCTCCCGCGAGGCCTTGCGCATGGTATAGCAGTTGTAGATTCCCTCGACCTTGAAGCCGGCCTGGCGCAGCAGAGTGCGTATATGCGTATTCGAGTAGGCGTATTCGGTGTGGTCCTCATCGAACCGTTCCCAGCGTTTCCCCTTGTTGACGAAGAAAGTCGCCCTGACGGTTGCGGAACCGCGTTTGGCATTGTAGTGGTTGCGATACACCCAGACCAGGTCATCGCGCACTTCGGCATGAGTCTGGCTGTCCCAGATGGTTGTCAGGGCCTTGGCCGTATTCATGTCGAAGACGAACAGCCCACCGGGATTCAGGTGCTGCTGAACTGCCTTGAAGGTCTCCCCCAGTTTGCGGGCGCTGTCGAGGTAGTTCAGGGAGTCGTAGAACGACACGACGAAGTCGAAGGTTCGCGTCTTGCGCGGCGCCTTGCGCATCTGAATCTTAAGTTTGGGGAGGACCTGGTGGTACAAATCCGCCCCGGACCCGCGCAGCTTGCGGTGGGCGGCGTTGAGCATCTCGGCGGAGCCATCAACCCCGGCCATGTCGAAACCGCGTTCGGAGAGCAACTCGATGGCGGTGCCGGTGCCGCAACACAGATCAAGACCGGAGTCGGGTTTGAATCTGGCCTTATCGAATATCTGCAGCACGTAGTCCACCATGCGTCTGGAGTGCTCATCCTGCCCCATTTGGTCCCAGACTTCTGCAAGTCTGCTGTAGGGTTTACTGCCCGACATTGCCTCGATCTCCTTCTATCTGGTGATTTTGGGCAATGTCCGTACGGGAGGCATCGTTGTAAACTTAAAAATGGCCCCAAGTTACGATTTTCGGCTGGCTGTTGTTAATGTTGACTTTGCGCTGCCGCTGCCGCATTGATCGCACAGACAACCGCCACCACGGGAAACGGAATCCAGAAGGCGAATGCCCGCGAACGCGTGAATACCTCGCTGTCGGCCGAGTACTACCGGTGGCTGTCCATAGCTGTTTATCGAAAGCGCTGCGCGTTTGATAGCACGCAGGTAAGGAGTAGCGAATGTCGACAATGTTCTGGATCTGGATGGCGGCAGCGGTCGTGTTCCTCATGATTGAACTGCTGTCGCCCGCGTTCGTCTTCGCCTGCTTCGTGGCAGGCTGCATTGCGGCGGGAGTGTTTGCCTACTTCTCTCCCGACCAGTACTACTGGCAGATCGGCATTTTCATTGTGGTCACGCTCGGACTGTTGCCTGTGACGCGTCTTCTTGTCAAGCGCATAACCAATCCCGGTTCGCCCGGCGCAAACGTTGACCGCCTCAAAGGGCGGGTAGCCCTGGTGACAAAAGCCATAGACCCGGACCTGGGCGGGCAGGTGAAACTCGATGGTGAGGTGTGGATTGCGCGCGCAACACAACCAGTGCCTGAGGGTGCCAAAGTGCGGGTAACCGGTGTAACCGGAACTCGTCTTGTTGTACAACCGACTGAAACGGAAGGGGAAGCATCATGAACCCGGTAGCGATATTTCTGCTGGTCACGGCGGCCTTCGCCGTTATCTACGTCTCATTCTCCGTCAGGATTATCCGCCCCTACGAACGCGGGCTGGTGGAACGGCTCGGGAAGTTCCACCGTGTGCTGGACCCCGGCCTGAACCTGATCCTGCCGTTCTTCGACACGATGGTTAAGATGGACATGCGCGAAATGGTGCTCGATGTCCCGCCGCAGTTGGTCATCACTATGGACAATGTCGGTGTGGAAGTCGACGCCGTGATCTATGGACAGGTGACCGATCCGTTTCGGGCTTACTATGAGATCAACAACTATTTCAACGCCGCCACCAAACTGGCCCAGACCAACCTTCGCAACGTCATCGGTGAACTCGATCTCGATGCCTGCCTGTCTTCGCGGGATCAGATCAACAGCCAGCTTCGCGATGTACTCGATGACGCCACCGACAAGTGGGGTGTGAAGATCAACCGGGTGGAGCTGCAACGGATTGACCCGCCGGTCGATATCACCGAGGCGATGAGCCGTCAAATGAAGGCCGAACGAGAGAAGCGGGCCAAGATTCTCGATTCTGAGGCCAGCCGCCAGTCGGAGATCAACCGTGCTGATGGTATGCGCCAGGCACAGATTCTCGAGGCGGAAGGCTACGCCGAGGCGGTCATCAAGAAAGCCGATGCCGAGCGGTACCGCCAGATCGCGGTCGCCGAGGGTGAATCGGAGGCGATCGCCAAGGTCTTCAGGGCGATTCACGACGGCAACCCCGATGACAAGCTCATCACGTTGAAGTACCTGGAAATGCTGCCGCGACTGGCCGAGGGACAGGCCAACAAGATATTCCTGCCGTACGAGGCCACCGGGATCATCTCCGCCCTGGCTGCAATGGTCGAGGGGCTGAAAACCGATAAGGGCAACGGCGTCAAGCACACATCGAGACCGGCTTCCACTGCCGAGCATACGCCGGGCGCGGTGTAGTCTCTTGCCGGCTGCTTCGCTGGGCAGAGTGTGGGGGGTCTGAGGCGGAGCTTCCCGCCTGGCAACCGATGGCATGGCGTGATCTCGTTCTATCGACAGGATGTGATCGTTGCACAGGGATCGTTGGCGTGCTTGATGTGTAGGCAAAGTGTCAGACGGCACTTCGTTCGCACTTCAGGGGGCGGCTTCTGTGACTGGGAGCCTCGTTATCCTGTTTGACAATGCCGGCTGTTAGTGGTAGCTTTGACCCGGGAAAGAGAGATGATATAGTGGAGTCAGAAACACGCAGAGTGCGTCGCCCGGCCGTGGCGGGGATGTTCTACCCGGCCGATCCGGTTGAGCTGACGCGTTCGATTGCAGAAATGTACGCCGCCGCCGAGAAGCGGCCGCTTTCGGGGCCTCCCCTGGCTATCATTGCCCCCCACGCCGGGTACCCCTACAGCGGCATGACGGCGGCCCGCGCCTACAAGCTTATCGAGGGGGAGGAATTTGACACAGTCGTGGTGGTGTCGCCCTCGCACACAGTGTTTTTCAAGGGCTGCTCGGTTTACGACGGCGACGCCTACCAGACCCCTCTCGGAGAGATAGAGATTGACCGCGATCTGGCCGAACGGATCGCGCGCGTGCATCCGTCCGTCTACTTTTCGAGCCAGGGCCATTCGGTTGGTGCGCAGCGAGGAGAGCACTCGCTGGAAGTGCAGTTGCCCTTTTTGCAGATTGTCCTGGGCAGGTTCAAGCTGGTGCCGATTGTCATGGGCGAGCAGGATGAGGACACGACAACGGCCCTGGGTGAAGTGCTGGCCTCGGCGCTTCGGCAAAGCCGGACGCTGATGGTGGCCTCATCGGACCTGTCGCATTTCCATGACCTCGGAACGGCCAACCAGCTTGACAACCGGGTGAGAAAGGCTGTCGAGGCTTTTGATCCCGGGCGGCTTTTGTCGGTACTCGAGACCGGCGATGGCGAGGCCTGCGGCGGCGGCCCCATCGCGGCTGTGCTTACGGCCGCACGACGGCTTGGCGGTACCGAGGTGAAGGTGATTGATTACACGACCAGCGCCGAGACAACCGGCGATGCCAACGAGGTGGTCGGCTACCTCTCTGCCGTTGTTATCGGCGGCGAGAAAGCGAGGCAAGTCAGGTCAGCCATAGGCTCCCGTCAGGCCGAGCCGAAGAAGGGATTTACGCTGGACGACCAGCAGCAGGAAACGCTGCATCGCGTTGCCCGTGAAGCCATTGCGGCCGGGCTGGCCAACCGGTCCTATGAGCCGCCCAAAGACGAAAGCCTGCTAAACGAGCGGGGGGCTTTTGTCACGCTTGAGATCGACGGGCAGCTTCGCGGCTGCATCGGGCAGCTTCGCGGCCGCGGCCCCCTGACAGAAACTGTCGCACAGATGGCCCACGCGGCGGCCTTTGATGATCCCCGGTTTTCGCCGTTGACAATTCAGGAGTTCGAACGTCTGAAGATAGAGATTTCAGTGCTGTCACCACTGAAACGAGTGCACGACATCAACGAAATCGAGGTTGGCCGCGATGGTCTGATGATCAAGCTGGAATTCCACAGCGGATTGCTCCTGCCACAGGTGGCCACCGAACACGGCTGGGACCGCGTCACCTTCCTTGAGCAGACATGCCTGAAAGCGGGGCTGCCGAGAAACAGCTACAGGGACAAGCTGGCTGAGATCTACCGGTTCGAGGCGCTGGTCTTCTGAGGTCCGGGCGCCGATCACACAATTAAAGTTGGGGAATCCGGCAGGAGTCCGGATCAGTTTTCAGGATGTCTGTATGCGATGGACAGCGCTATGCACCACATTGGCTTTACTGGCACTGCTGATCTGCCAGTGTTCTGATTCGAGGATCACGAATAACGACAACCCCACCCCTGTGCCACAGTATACGATGGCGGATTTGACCGCCACTGATCATGAACTGCTGGAGGCCGGGTCGCAGTTTGCCCCGGAGATCTTCCGAAGAATCTGCGAATCCCGGGAGATCGACGAGAATGTCTTCGTCTCACCCTTGTCCATATCTGTCGCGCTGGGGATGGTCCACGCCGGTGCTGCGGGGGAAACACAGCAGGCCATCTCCCAGGCCCTGCGCTTGCCGGCAGGCATGACACTGGACCAGGTCAACGAGTCGTATCGCACGATTATGAAGGTTCTGCCGGGCCTTGATCCGAGGACGACTGTGTCTCTGGCCAACGCCGTGTGGTATCGTCAGTCGTTGACGCTGCACGGCAGTTTCCAGACGATTTGTCGAGACTATTTCGATGCCGCCGTGCGCGGCATGGACTTCGATGATCCGGCGACTGTCGATACGATCAACAGCTGGGTCGATGACAAGACCAGGGGGCTGATTTCGGAGATCGTCGCGTCACCGCTGCCGCGGGATTTGGTGGCGCTATTGGCCAACGCCATCTACTTCAAGGGTGACTGGACATACTCCTTCGACCCGGACTTCACCAAGCCGCAGGTGTTCCACCGTGCCGACGGAAGCGAAGTCATTCGCGATATGATGTATCTCGATACTGACTCGCTGCTCGACGACAACAGCCGTCGCGACACTACTGTCTTGTATGCCAGCACGCAGTTGTTTTGGGCGGCCAGTCTGCCGTATGGCAATGGTGCCCTGCGGATGACCGTACTGTCACCGACGCGTGATCATACCGCTGATGACATCATAGGCGCTTTCACAGCCGAGTCCTGGGCAGAGTGGCGCGGGTTATTGCGCCCCGCCTCGTTCGAGCTGGCCTTGCCGAAATTCCGCTTTGAGTTCGAGCAACCGCTCAAGGACCAGCTGGTCGATATGGGGATGGGCCCGGCCTTCGATCCGTTCGTGGCCAATTTCGACAGCATGTTCGTGGATGCCGATGTGTTCATCTCGCAGGCGCTGCACAAGTCCTTCGTGCAGGTCGATGAAGTGGGCACGGAAGCGGCGGCTGTGACGGTCATAGCCATGGGTACTACAAGCCTCGAGAAACAGCTCATCAGATGTGACCGACCCTTTGTGTTTGTGATCCATGAATCGACCACGGGAACGATCCTTTTCGCGGGACGAGTGGCTGATCCGGTCTGGCAATAGCAGTCGGGGCTTGACAGAGGCAGCAGGGGGGCGTATAGATGAGCCGCTATGTTTGACCCTGCCGCATTCCCCGCCTGGGCGGTTCCAGTTTTGATCTTCTTCGCCAGGGTGACCGATGTCACGCTGGGGACGGTGAGAATCGTTTTGGTGGCCCGGGGACAGCGGCTGGTGGCCTCGCTGCTGGGTTTTGCCGAGGTCACTATCTGGCTGGCGGCGATCGGCCAGATCATCCGTGATTTGTCCAGTATCGAGAACTTCCTCGCCTATGGCGCCGGTTTTGCCACCGGTACGTTTCTGGGCATGACACTGGAGCGTCGGCTGACCCTCGGTAAGCTGCTGGTGCGTATCATTATACCGAGCGAAAGCGGGGAACTGATAGAAGTTCTCCGTGAGAATGGCTATCGGATTACTCACGTGGATGGTTCTGGGGCGAAAGGCTCGAAGAAGGTGATATTCTCCGTGGTCAGGGCCTCGAGGTTGAAAGCACTTCTGGGTATTGTGGAGCAATATGCGCCCAAGGCGTTCTATACGGTCGAGGATGTCCGGCACGTTCACGAAGGAGTGCCGGCGGAGATGACCCCATCGTGGCGACGGCAACTGCTGCAGCCGTTCTTCTGGTTTCGCAAGAGCAAGTGACAGGCCCACATCTGCTTAACATTGGTGATGCGGCCTTTGCGCAGTGATGGGAGCACACCTTTTGCTTGACGGCGGCGTTTGAGGCCCTATCTTGGCGAGCACTGTGGTTCGCGCCTCGGGCGCGAATTCCCATTTTGGCCGCCATGTGAGGCGTAAGTGTCTTCACTCCGAATCCGGGCCGATCGTACTCCGGAACCGCCGTGACCACATTGAGTGTCTTCGCATTCACCGGTCGAGTTAAGTACAGACGGACCAGCCAATTTAGGCCGTTCTGCGGCTGGCGCCGGGAGCGGCATTGTGACGAGAAACGATGAGGAGAGATGTATGTTGCGACTGTGGATTCTTCTGGTACTGGCGGCAGGCCTGTTGGTCGGCTGCGGGGGTAACGACGGGCAGGAAACCGGACAGGTCGAGACCGAGGCCACCTCAACGACCGCTCAGGGAAATGGCAGTGCCGGTGATGTTATTGTTGAGTACTTTACGTTGCTGGCCGCAGGTGACAGCTTGGCCGGCGGTGACTACTTCGCCGATGAAGTCATGCAGAGCCTCGGTGGTGAGGAGAATTTCCAGGCGGCTCAGGCGATGCAGCGACTGCAACTGGAGGAGCGCGGTGGATTGAGCGGAATCGTGGTCATCGACGAGCAGGTTCAGGGGGAGCAGTCGATGGTGACATTCGAGATTACCACCGTCGGCGGCACGGTCGACACCGGTCAGGCCCTGCTGGTCCTTCGCGAGGGAGAATGGAAGTGGATCAGATAGCGCTCCGGTGCTGATGGTCAGGCAATCATTGGGCTGCCGGGATGTGAGTATCCGGCGGCCCGTTTTCGTTGCCCGCCAAAGCAAATCCTTGAACCAACTGGCGAACTTGGCTATTTTTGCCCCATGCCTGAGTCACGTCCATCGGTATTAATCACCGGCGCCAATGGTTTTGTTGGTGCCCGGCTGTGTCGGGCGTTCGCCTCGGCCGGCTATCAGGTCTGTGCGGGGGTGCGTCGCACTGCGGATGTATCCGCCCTTGATCCGCAGGCCGTGGTCTTTCGCTACGGAGACATCACACACAGCGAGGACCTGCGCGAGATGGTCGCTGAGGTCGACTATGTGGTGCACAACGCCGGGATCGTGAAGGCGAAGTCCGCGGACGCGTTCACCACCGTGAACGTTGAGGGCGTGCGCAACGTCTGCCGCGCAGTGGCAGAGCATAACCCTCAGGTGAAGCGAGTGGTTTTGATTTCTTCGCTGGCGGCGTGCGGTCCCTCGCTCGCCGGTCGACCGGTCCGCGAGGATGATCCCCCGCACCCGATAACTGCCTACGGTCGCTCCAAGCTGGCTGGTGAAGAAGCCGCAATGCCTTTTGTAGACGAGCTCCCGCTGGTGGTGCTGCGGCCATCCGGCGTGTACGGGCCGGGCGACAAGGAGGTTTTTGCCTTCTTTCAGAGCCTGAACCGTCACATTCGCCCCTGCATTGGCGACACAAGCCGCAAACTGCAACTGGTGCATGTCGACGATGTCTGCCGGGCGTCGCTCGCTGCGTGCACCAGTGCAGTCGAACCGGGACGAGTCTACCATATTGCTGAGCCGAGGGCCTATTCACTGAAAGAGATGATCGACATATTGCAGCGTGCCTGCGGACGCTGGGCCATACCTCTGTACCTCCCCTCGGGGCTGTTTCGAGTTATCGCGGCGATCAGCGAGGGCGTCTTCCGCGCGGTGGGAGCGACGCCGATGCTGACCCGTGAGAAGGCCGGGGAGCTGCTGGCCGAATGGGAGGTTGATGTGACGCGCGCCCGCGAGGAGCTTGGGTTTGTGGCGCAGGTCGCGTTTTCTCGGGGAGCCGAAGAGACGTTCGCATGGTATCGGCGGAAGGGTTGGCTGTCATGAGAATCAACTGGATGGTGCTGTACTGCTTCGCCTTTGGGGGATTGTATTTGCTGATAGCCAGTGCCGTGCTGGAACTGGCGCTGAAGAAGCTGGGGTTCTTGAGGCTGTATCCGGCTGAGATGCTCGAGCCGTACTCGGTTAAGTGGTTTCTTGTGAATTTCGTGATGGAGTTTTTGTTCTTTGTGGTTATTCCTACGCTGGCCTTCGAGTTCTTCCACGTGCTGCTGCCGCTGACGGACATCCGCACGGCCCTCGCGGGAGCGCTGGTAGCGTTCACGCTGGGCGTGGTCCCGGCGATCATGGGGCTGACGGTGCGCCTCAGCCTGTCGATGCCCTATCTGCTGTTTTTCATGTGCGCCCATCTTCTGAAACTCGGAGGGGCAATGCTGGTTGTGGGATATATCTATTCACTGTGAAGCATGAGGACGACATGAGCGTGTATGATCCCCGGGCGTTCGCCGAGGCCCGCAAGCTGTTTCCGCACACGGAATCGGTGAGCTACTTCAATTCGGCCTCCTACTGCCCGTTCGCGACTACCGTGGCGGACGCCATTGGCCAGAATGTGCAGCTACGTCTCGCCGCCGATCGCGATGACACCCGGCTGACTCACGAAACACTTGATACGCTGCCGGCGAAGCTCGCCCGCCTGATCGGGGTACGCAGAGAGGATGTCGGGCTGGGCGGCAATACCAGTTTCGGGCTGAACATCGCCGCCTTTGCCCTGCCGCTGAAACCTGGTGACGAGGTCCTGATATCGGACATCGAGTTTCCCTCGGCCATTTATGCGTTCCGCGGCGCCGCCGCCGAGCGCGGCCTCAGGCTGAAACTGGTCGAGTCCCGGAACAGAGAATTCGACATAGACCATTTCAAGCAGGCCATCGGCAAGAGGTCTCGAGCCCTGGTGATCTCCTCGGTGCAGTTCTTCAACGGATACAAGAACGACCTGAAAGCCCTGGGCGACATCTGCCGCGCGCATGATATGTACTTCGTTGTCGACGGTATCCAGGGATTGGGTGTGGAGCCGATCAATGTCCGTCGGCTTGGAGTCGATCTGTTCGCCAGCGGCTGTCAGAAGTGGATGCTGGCGCCTCAGGGAACGGGCATGTACTATCTCTCGGAGCGCGTGCGTTCCGAGCTGAGCCGGCCCTGGGCATCGTGGCACGAGGTCGACTGGCAGATGAATTACTCGGACCTGTTCAAGTTCGAACTGCCGTTCTTTGAGGACGCCCGACGCTGGCAGATGGGATACTACAGTGTGCTGAATCTGTTGGGTCTTGATGCCGCCGTGGATATCATCCTCGGGCTGGGCGTGGGCAACATACAGAAACATAACCGGGGGCTGCTGGACCGCCTGGCGGCGTATCTTAAGGAGTCACCGGCGTATACGATAACCTCGAACATGAAGCCAAAACACCGCTCCAGTATTTTGACCTTCACGTGCAACGATTATGAACGCTTGCATACACAGCTGTTGCAGCATAAAATAATCTGTGTCCATCGTGAGGGATCGATACGGATTTCGGCCCATCTGTTTAACGACGAGGGCGACATAGACCGCCTGATAGCCGTGCTGGATGCTTTTGCAGGTTGATTAGCAGTGCGCTACGGAAACGCTTGCGTGATGACAGTGCTCAAACAACGGAGAACGACACAGGATTGAGTAGGTATGTTTGATTTGCAACAGGCCAGGATTCTGGTTACGGGGGCGACGGGCAAACTGGGCAGAGAGGTGCTCTACCATTTGAACCGGCGGGGTATCAAGCCTGTAGCACAGGTTCGGCGGGATGGGGACTGTTCTTACATTGATTCGCTGGGGCTTGAGAAGCGCCTCGCGGACCTTCGCCAGGAAACGGAACTGGCGCCTCTTGTTGAGGGGGTGGATGCCATCATCCACTGTGCCGCCCTCGTCAATTTCCGTCGCGATCGTCTGACGCAGTTCACGGGCGTCAATGTTTTCGGGGCGTTGAACCTGTACCGGGCGGCTTCGGACGCCGGCGTAAAGCGTTTTGTCCATGTCTCCAGCGTCGTCGGTATCGGAGCAATCCCTCGTCGCAACGGCAATAACGGGAGCAACCGCGGTCCCTCGATCAAGGCCAACGAGCAGTCGGAGTTCAACCTCGGACACCTTAAGGTACCCTACATCATGACCAAACGGGCGGCCGAAGAGGAGTTGCTCATGGCGGCTGTCGACAGCAAGACGGAACTGGTTATAGTCAACCCGTCGATCATCGTCGCTCCCTCGCGCACCGGTGATGACCGGAGCAAAGCGCGCAAGATTCTTGGTCGCTTCTTCATGCCCGATTTCCCCAACTGGATCAATCTCGTGGACATCCGCGATGTCGCCCCCGGGATTATTGCGGCGCTCGAGAAGGGTCAAAAAGGCGAGCGGTACATTCTTGCGGGCGATGACATCACCGGACGCGATCTGGTGCTGTCAGTTTCGTCGATCATCGGTCGCATTCCTCACTTGGTCGGTATCCCCCGTTTGCTGCTGAACAGCAGCGCGCGTGTGTCGCTGTGGTGGTCGAAAGTCTTCGGCAGAAGCCGTATCAGGTTCTACCCTGACCTGGTCAGACTTCTGGATTACGACTGGGCCTTCTCATCTCTGAAAGCGCGAAGAGAGCTGGGATTCGGGTCGCGATCGATCTACAATACTCTTGAGGATCTGCTCAAGAACAACTTCGTCGGCACCTCACGTCGGGCGCATCCGGGAGACTAAGGAGTGATGTCGCTTGCGGGAGTTCCCCGTTTTATGGCATAGATGACCAGGCCCGCACCGGCCAGAAACGGAATGATCGACAGGTACTGCCCCATGGTCAGAGCCGAATCCGACAGGGCCTGATATTCCTTGACGAACTCCACCAGGAATCGGGACAGGAAGTACGAAGCCAGAAACAGCCCGGAGAGCAATCCGACCGGCCGACGCTCGCGGCCCATCTTCCGATCGATAGTCACCAGAATCGCTAAGATGGCAAGCCCCATGAGGAACTCGTAGATCTGTGAGGGGTGGCGCGCCACAGCGCCGCCATCGTAGCGAACGAAGCGTACTCCCCACGGCAGATCGGTGGCGCGACCGACTACCTCGGAATTGAAGAAGTTGCCCAGGCGCACCATCGCCGCTCCAATCGCAGCCGAGAATGCGAAGCGGTCCATGAAATCGAGAACGCTGGCCCGATAATGCCGGGCATAGAGGATCAGGACCGCGATCAGAGCAACAGCCGCCCCGTGGCTGGCCAGCCCCCCCCGCCACAAGACGAACAGCTCCAGCGGATTGGAGAGATAGAAATCCGGGGCATAGAACAGGGCGTGCCCCAGTCGCGCCCCCACCACCACGCCGAGTACGCCCCAGATGAGGAAGTTCTGGGCGATGGCCTCGCGGTAGCCGCCGCGGAGGATCTGCGCTCGCCACACGAAGTAGCCGGTATAGAGCATGGCGACGAAAATGATGCCATAGTAGCGCAACTGGAAGGGTCCGAAGCGCACGATGGCGGGATCAAGGTCGAAAATGATGCCGGCTACCATTGGTTCTCCTTGCCGGGTACTATACGGGGCGTTGGGCGTGCGGGCAACTTATAATGTAGGGGATGTGGGGGGATGCTGGACTCCCACTCGCGGCTCCCTGAGTGACAGGCGGTCAAGTCTATCACCGAGTTGTATCCCTTCAAATGGCACCTACCCAAACAGGGACTACGTTAAGTCCACTAACAGCAGAGGGATGGCGCCTCACGTTCTCGTCGAGAGCGAAACCACTTCGTCATAAGGAATCGCGAGTCCGATTTCCACTGCCCGACGTAGTGCACTCTCTTGGGAGTTCCGAACTAACGGATGTCCTTGCTCTATTCGAAGGCATTTCTCAATCGTGAGCACGTTAGAACCAGATCATCGTAGGCATCGAAGTCCATATGTCTAAAGTGAGCTATGCTATTCCGGTAATCTTCCAGAACCTTGATATCACGTAGAAGGTACTCTGCTCTTTCAAACATCTCAGCGAAGTCCTTCTCCCACCTTCCCTCAATCAGCTTTGCGCACTCACCAAGCGTAAAATACTCCTGCAGCCTTGAACGCGAGAGATGCTTATCACCTGATCTCTTCGCTCTGTCAAATAGCCTTTGGGCGAGTTCCTGACCGAGTATGCTCTTGTACCACCTACCGCCGTCTCTACCGTACTTCTCACTAAGTACTGCCCATATCTTGTTGCGGATGAGCGTCTCTGTGCGAAACACAGTATGATAGGCGGCTTGTAAGATGCGCTCAACGGAGAAGCGAACGGGTAGTTCCTTACGCTCGTCAGGGACTTTGAATTGACGCAGATACCGCTCCAGATAGCCATCCAGTTTGGTGATACACCCGGTGAAGCACGTCTTGTCCTTTCGAAGTTCATCGCCGCGCCACGCAAGCTCGTGACTGATCCAAAGATCCATGCGACCTTCCATCGTTTCTATCCCATACCTGCCGTATGGCGCGCCGTAGTACAACACATCATCAACTTGCTCTCGATGAGGATCTAAAGCGGGCGAAACCCGGGAGAACTTCAGCGTGACATCCCCAAGTGATATTGCTACGGGAATACCTGAGGGACTGAGCAAGATTTCACCATTGAATCCAAATGCCAAGTCTCGCCATTGTCCAAGGATCTGAGCCTCTCTCTGCCGGATGTCGGGCGATATGAAATTCGCCTCGTCGGGGCAGTAGAGTCTTACCGCAAAGACTTTGTCACAGGAATCGCAATAACCACATAGGAGATTGTCGTTGTCGAAGATGTGATTAGCCTTCAACTCATCACTCGTGGCATCAAATACGGCCGAGTACTGCTCCACTTCGAACCCGTCACCAGTGAGACGGATGTGTTCGGAGTAACTAAAGTCTACTTCGTCTGAGTTGCAGTACGGACACCGCACTTCAATAGTGATTCTGATCTCTTCTTGAGGCATCTCACGTCCCTAATCTGATTTCATAACGATAGAGCACTGTTACGGCTGTTTTGGCCCACCGCACGTTAGCCCAACAGTATCATCATCGTCAAGTGTTGAATTCAGCCCGCAGAGCACAACAAGAGCGGCTTCAAGGAGATTGTTCTGCCCGCGCCAATTGCCTATACTCCACCTGACAACTGAATCATTCACCATCTGTTCGGAGGAAATCATGCGCAAGCTTATTCTGCTCGTTGGCATGATGGCGGCAGCATTGGCAGCCGCCGCCCCGACCGGCGCCCAGGTCCTGCAGTCCTGGGAAGCGCCATCGGGGAAGATAGGGTTCTACCCGATATCAAACGAAATCTCGCTGCTGCGCAATGTCGATGATGCCGGCGAAGACCGCGGCACAACCCTGCAGGTCGTCGCTATCAACAGCTTCCGGTTGCTGACGCAGTTCAATCTCGAGTTCACCGCCGATTACAACTGGGATTACACCGAGGGCCGTGCGCGGGATCACTATGTCGAGCTTGGGCTGGTCAAACCGGTGTCGAGCTTCGTGGCGCTGAGCTACCAGCGAGTGATATCCTCGTTTGAACCGGAGTCGGTCAATCAGTTTGGCCTACGGTTGGTCTTCTGACCGGCTTAGGTTGCTCTGAAGAACAATACGCGATGCTTTGCCGACAATACCGGCCTTGTTGACCGCGCGCGCCTCGAGCATGTTCACACCGGGGTTCAATCGCCACGAGAATGAGGCCGGTGAACTCTCCCACTGGTTTTCGTCGAGACGGACCTCATAGCGCTCGAAGAAGGGCATGGTGTGTGTCAGCCTGACCGTCAGGCTGTCGCCCGGCACTGCGGCGTGGGTCAGGCTGACGGACGTTTGGTTCAACATCGGATAGGCCAGATGGTGGTCACTGGTGTAGTGCAGGTTGCGGGCAAACCCCTGAAAATGCAGCTCGGGCGTGACACCATCAACCAGGTACTCGAACGATAGTGACTGTGAGCGCTTCCCGAAGTAGATCTCGTGAGTGTTGTAATCGAGATGGTGGAAATACGGCGCCCAGGCACGCGACTGACGAGCGTAGTCCCGGTCGGAATGCTGGCCAACCATGCTCAGACGATCACCGTGGCCGCCGACAAACAGCCGTCGGCATTCGTCGGCTGACAGCGGTGTACTGCCGCCGTCGGTCCACCAGGCGTTGTTCTGGGGATCGAGAACGATCCACTTCTGGAACTCATTGGACCAGACCTCTGTAACAACATGACCGCGACCGAAGCCATAGGCGACCGGATACTGGGCCAGCCCAACGACGCGGGCCGGAAATCCCAGCGCCGAATAGCAGTTGGCCAGGAGCACCGCAAACTCCACACAACGGAAACGCTCCCCCTGCTCGGCTTGTCGCAGAAGATTCAACGCGTTGGCGTCCCGGCATTCGTTGTTGCCGCTGTGCTGCCAGCGTGTTGAGGCCCAGTCGAGCAGACGCTGCATCTGCGCGAACTCGGAGGGGTCGTCTGTGGCGATCGTCGCCAGCTGGTACTCGTTGCGGAGGGTGTCGAACGACGGATCATCGTACTCATCCCAGCGGTAGCGGGAAAGATCAGTGCCGCCGGTATACGTTTCATAGCTCAGGACAGCGATGGGGCTTCTGTCGATACTGACCTCACGGATGATCTCCGGCGCCGCGGCGAGAAGATCAGCGAAGCGACCCGGATGCTCCCGTCGCAGGTAGTCGAAATCGGTGTCGGCCTGCAGCCACTCCGGATTGTCATAACCGGCGCGCAGTGACTCATGCAGGTAGGCGAAGGCACTATCGACCTGCCCTGCCAACGACCAGCAGCAGGCGATATTGTAGAGCACAGCCGGTCGGAAGGAATCGGCAACCGGACAGGTCAAAGCCTGAGCGTAGAGCCGGGCTGCGTCAACCCAGCGACCTTCTTGATATGCAACATGGCCACTGTCGTGCAGATGTTCAAAGTCCTGGTTGGCGGTCTGGGCCATGACATTGACAGCGGACCATATGACAGCAACGATTGTGATAATGAGTCTCATGATCGTCTCCCTGTTTGTCTGAACCATACGAAGGTGAACTGCCGGGGTTCCGGCCTCGGCGTCAGATTGGACGTTGCGGGTGAATATCGGGCCGATCAAGTTCACAGATCCTGGATCCTCATCCTTCATTGCCGAGCCGACCCCGCTGGGGGTCTGCCGGTGGATACTCGGCTGATTTCCGCAACCTTTGTGGATAAAATGCGTTATATTAGAGCCGGGCGGT
>CAZVHP010000013.1:0-57994 GCA_964627305.1 uncultured Ignavibacteriales bacterium
GCGATCAAGGATGGCCGTGGCCGTCGGCACATCACCGATCAGCTTGCCCCACTCCTCCAGGGGACGGTTGGGGAGAACATGATCGAGGGAACTCTCGCCTTCGGAGGGCGACGCGCTCATTCGATCTTGAACTTCAACTCCGCAGTTCCGGCTACTGACCAGTCAACCCCGCTTTTTATATCTTGCTGTGGCACAGCGGTGAACTCCCCCAACTCAGGTTAGCCAAGGAATCGGCGCAGTTGCTGTGGCAGCGGGTCTCATGCATGGGCAGGAATACGCTGTAACACGATCAAGGCCGTCGTTGGAGGAGTTCGGAGCCCGGGACGAGACCTACTCCTTAGGAGCAATCTGTGCGAGGTCGCTTCTGCCTTCGTCCAGTGCCTTCAGTTTCCGCCACAACGTTGACTGACTGATCCCAAGAATCCTCGCGGCTTTCGGTCTGTTGCCGTTGGTGTAAGCCAGCGTCTGTGCGATGTGCAGTGTCTCGAGTTCTCTCAGGCTCAGAGGTTTGTATTCTCTCGATCGTGTAATCTGAGGTTTCGGTCTGAGCAGTTCCGCGGGCAGGTGTTCAGGTTGTATCGTCTGGCCCTGGCCGAAAATGGCCGCGCGCTCCATAACGTTGTACAGCTCTCGGACATTGCCGGGCCACGAGTAATCTAACAAGAAGGGCTGACAGGCTTCATGAAGCCTCAGATCGGGCAGTTGCATCCGTGCGGAGAGCTCGGCGAGAAAGTGCTCTGCCAGGACCAGGATGTCTTCACGCCGCTCTGCCAGCGTCGGCACGCGGATCTCAACAACTCGCAGGCGGAACAGAAGGTCCTTTCGAAAGCGACCCTCTCCAACGGCGTCGCTGAGGTTCGTGTTTGTTGCCGCCACAACGCGAATGTCCACTTTTCGGGGCGTATTCTCTCCGATTCGCAGAATCTCGCGTTCCTGCAGCACGCGCAGGAGTTTGACCTGGATGGCCCCGTCGACATCGCCGATTTCGTCAAGGAATGCCGTGCCCCTGGCGGCCTGCTCAAACAGGCCGACCCGGTCGTTTATGGCACCGGTAAACGATCCCGCCTTGTGGCCAAACAGCTCGCTCTCAAGGAGTGCCGCCGGCAGGGCCGCGCAGTTGATCGTGAGCATCGGTCGCTCGCGACGTCGAGAATGGTGGTGGATGAAACGGGCGACGATTTCCTTCCCGACGCCCGTATCGCCGCTCAGAAGCACTGAGGAATCGAACCTCGCAACCATGAGGGCCATCTTAAGGACTTCTCTGAAGGCTTGGCTCCTCACCGGACTCATGAATGCCGGCAAATCTCTCAATTCTGTCATTGGCAAGCTCCGGCTCCAGGTTTAATCAGACTTCAATATGGAATTATACCTTTTCATAATAGAATGCTCCCATTTCGATGTCAAGACCTTTCGCTTCTCTAAAAGCTTTCTTATCAAGCATATAGCCTGATAGTACGCATTTTGGCCCGTTCCTTGCTATGTGAGCCGCAGAACGTCAGATCGGAAGGAATGAACTGATGCCTAACAGGAGTCGAGACGGTCATGCTGACCACCTTGGGAAAGGTCACAGCACTCTCAAGTGGCGGATTGTAGCTGTTCTGTTGGTGGCGGCGCTGTTCCCCCTGCTTCTTGCCGGGTTTGGTTCCTGGGTTGTCTTCGGGGATCTGCTTGAGCAGAAAGCGCTGGAGCTGATGCGTCAGTCAGTGGACCGGCATGCGCAGGCCATAGATAGTCATCTGGCCGAGCAGCGACATCTGCTGCAACTCATTTCCGAGAATCATGGGCTGGCCAACCTGGCGGAACCTGACCGGCTGCAGGAGCTTTTCAGCAATCTCAATCGAGTAACGGGACGGGGCTTTGTTGACCTTGGCATCATTGGTGAGGACGGAGCGCATCTGGCCTACGTTGGTCCCTACGACTTGCATGATCGCAACTACCGGGATGCCGACTGGTTCCGGGAAGTGCTCGCTCGTGGCGAGTATGTCAGCGATGTGTTTCTCGGATATCGTCAGGTGCCCCATTGCATTGTCGCGGTGCGTTCCTCCGGCAGCGGCAGGGTCTGGGTGTTGCGGGCAACAGTTAACAGCGCTCAGTTCGATCAGCTGGTGCAGGCTCAGTTTCGCGATGACGCCAGTGAGACGTTCATCGTCAATCGAGAAGGCAAGTATCAGACCACTCCGCGGGATGGCCAGTTGCTCGATGCGTCTCCGCTGACCGATGTATCGGGATTCGCCGGCTTGCGGGATGCGCGGGTGACGGTCGAGGGTCGGACAATGATTCGCGTGATGACATGGATCAACGAGAACCGCTGGCTGCTGGTGGTGCAACAGGACCTTGACAGTGTGCAGGCTCCGGTGGATCAGGCAATCGCCAGAGGAGCCTATGTCGTTTTCGGTGCCGTGCTCATTCTCGTGCTGGCGACTGTTCTGGCGACGTGGCACCTGACTCGCCAGATTGATAAGGTCACCGCGGAGCGTGAGGCACTATCGCGCGCCTTCATGCGGTCCGCGAAGCTGGCCTCGATCGGGGAGTTGACGACCGGGCTCGCACATGAAATCAACAACCCTTTGGCAATAATAGGCGCAGAGCAAACCAACATAGCTGACATTCTTACCGCCCCCGAGTCGAGCCCCTCCGACATTGAAATGGCTATTGATTCGGTGAAGCGGTGCCAGAATCAGGTGAAACGGTGCGGAGCGATAACCCAGAAGCTGCTGCAGTTCGGGCGCGCAAAGGAATCACATGTGGAGCCCACTGACCTTATGCCCCGGTTGCAGGAGATCATGGGGCTGATGGAGCGGCAGGCCACACTTCGGAACGTAACCATTGCACTGAAGGCGGACAGTTCCTTGCCTCCGGTCTACGCCGACCCAATAGAAATCGAACAGGTGATAGTCAACCTGATTAACAACGCCCTCGATGCCATGCCTGAAGGTGGCGAAATCCGGATCAGTGCGAAGTTCGGCAGCGGCAGGGTGACAGTTGAAGTGGCTGACACAGGAACCGGCATTCCCGCCGAGGACATTGACCGCGTGCTGGAACCCTTCTATACCACCAAACCGCCGGGGAAAGGGACCGGGCTGGGGCTTTCGGTGTGCTATGGCATTGTGCGCTCCTGGGGAGGAGAGATGGAGATCAGCAGCCAGGTGGGCAAAGGTACGATAGTGCGACTCATACTGGCCTGTAAGAACGAGTGACAATCAAGCAGTTGATAGCTGTGAGATGGAGTGATTATGGAAAGTCAGAACAAACCAATCAGATTGTTGCTGGTGGATGATGAAGAAGAGTTTCTGCTGGCAACGTCTCGGGCCCTCGCTCGTCGCGGCTTCGAAGTCTCTGTGGCTCCGAACGGAGTGACCGCACTCGAGATGCTCTCAAAGGGCGTTTTTGATATCGTTGTCCTCGATGTCAAGATGCCCGATATCGACGGTGTAGAGGTGTTCAATCAGGTTCGCAGTCGCCTGCCCGAGTTACCGGTGATAATCCTCACCGGACACCCGTCGATCACCGACGCCTTCCACACATCGAAACACGGTATTGCCAACTACCTTGCCAAACCCGTGGATATCGATGAACTGGCTGCCAAGGTGCGCCAGTCAGTTGCCGAGGCCGCGCAGACATCCACCGAGGATGCGACCGGCAACGATGTCAGGGACATCAATGACAAGATAGGTGTGATGATCGTCGATGACGAGGAAGAATTGCTGTCGTCGCTGTCCCGCGTCTTTGCTCGTAGAAACATCCGACCGGTTACTGCCAACAGCGGTCCCAGGGCTCTTGAGATTCTCGAGGATATCCTCGTGGATATCATGGTCCTGGATGTGAAGATGCCGGGGATGGATGGTTTGGAGGTGTTACGACAGGTGAAAGAGAAGCATCCGAGCATCCAGGTCATTCTCCTGAGTGGTCATCCGTCGGTTGAAGCGGCGGTGGAGGGGGTGAAGCTCGGGGCGAGTGAGTACCTGAAGAAGCCACCGGATGTCGAGGAACTCGTCAACACCATCAAGCGGCTGTACCTGCGACGTCTTGAGATTCTCGAAGAGGAGCAGAAGAGGCTCGTGGATGAGATCAGGCGACGATATCCGGAGTAATACGCGATTCAGGTTGACGTCGAAACCCGGTCAATCGCGAATGTAGCCAACCAACAGGGAGACTTGACACATGGGAGAGAAACTGAAGGAGAAGATCGCCGCCTATGATCGGTACATTGACTATAAGCGGTTCTCCGTAGCGGTTGGGCTGTTTGTTCTGATCTTGCTGCTTCCATTCCCCGACAGCATGCTCGATGTAGCCGTAGAGTACACGGTAGGAAAGGAAGAGGTTGAGGAGTTCCTTGCGCAGGAGCTGTTCGGAGGAGGCGTAAGCGAGATCGATCAGTGGCAGAAGCTGACCGTGGAGGCAATGAACGCGGTCATGATGCAGGGAGCCTCCAGGAAGGAGACACTGCTCAGGCGTCAGGCGAAGGACCTGCGCAGAATGGGAATAGAAGTCGCCGATGAAAACTTCGCTCGCTACCAGGAGTTTGTCGGTTCGATGGAGAGCGCCCAGGTCAGTCGCCTCATGACCGAAGCACGCAGTCTTCGCCACGATCAACTCAACTACGACATGCTTACAGAGAGGCAGAAGAAGCGGGTGGACACCTGGGCTATGAGTATCCTCGTCTGCATTGCAATGGTCGCATTTGTTGTTACGTGCTTCATAACCGAGGCCATGCCGTTGCCGGGAGTAGCCTTCTGCGTCGGGCTGATTCTCGTGTTCTCCGGCGTGATATCCCGTGCCGAGATAGCACAGTTATACTGGTCCGATGCCGTCTGGTTCATAATGGGGAGCCTCATGTTTGCCGCAGCCTTCGTCAAAACTGGGGTCGACAAACGGATCTGCCTGATGATCTTCAGGCGTCTGGCCAAGCCGAGTGTCGGCTGGGTGACAGCCATCATGATTCTGGTCATTGCGCCGGCCGCCTCGTTCATTTCCGATCACGCACTGGCTGCGATCTTTCTGCCAATCGGGATTGTGTTATACAGCAACAGCCTTTCCAAACATGTTCCTGAAGATGGCGAACTGGCGAAACTGATGATGATCACAATTGCTATGGCATGCAATATTGGCGGATTCGGATCGCCATCCGGCGGTGCCCGCAATGTGATCATGATGACCTACATGGAGGATATGTTCGGGCTATCGATGGGGTACGGTCAGTGGATGATATACGGGATGCCGTTCGTGCTGATAATGATGCCCCTGACCTGGGTGGTGCTGAACCGCACCTTTCGACCGCGTATCAACGACCTGCAGCCCGCAATGACGGCGCTGAAGAAGGACATCGAGCACATGGGGAGATGGAACAGGAAACAGATAATCGCTGTCGTCATCTTCGTTACCATGTTTCTGGGCTGGGTCACGGAGAAGAACCTCATTCTCGAGCTTACAGGTATCCGTCTGGGCATCGGTGTGATCGCTATTGCCGGCGCCGTGGCGTATCTTCTGGCAGGAATTGTTAACTGGCGCGACTATCAGGAGAAGGTGGACTGGGGTGTTGTCTGGCTGTACGCCGGCGCGATCGTCTTCGGGCGCGCCCTGGATCAGACCGGAGCCGCCTACTGGATAGCTCGATCGATTGTGGAAGGCCTCGCCTCGGTTGGCATTGCCTCGGGGACGGCGCTTCTTGCTGCGGGGAGTGGCGTGACCGTATTCATGACGAATCTGATGGCTGACGGGCCTGCGGCGGCATCCGTCGGCCCGATCACGCTCAACATGGCGGCAGTCGCGAACCCCGGTACCACCCTTATGCCGTTCATGGGCTTGGCCACGGCGTGTGCCTCGTCCATGGCCTATCTGCTTGTTATCGGTACCCCCCCTAATGCCATCGTCTATTCCAGCGGGTATCTAACAGCAAAGGACTATCTTAGAGCGGGCATTATTCTGACTGTGGTCGCTGCCACAGTACTGGTGTTAATGAGCGCCACCTACTGGGTGTATCTCGGCTTCGGAGACCTTCCGAGCCACTAATGGTGTGTCAATGAGGAGAATCGACATGAATAGGGAAGAAAATAATACGAAAGTTCGGCTTCTGATCATTGACGACGAGGCGGATTTCCGAAGAGCCGTCACTCAGGGATTGTCTCGACGTGGGTTCGACGTCAGTGAGGCCGCCAGTGGCGAAGAAGGTCTCTTAAGGATCCGGCAGGCGAGCTTCGATGTCGTGCTTCTGGACCAGAAGATGCCCGGCTTGTCCGGGATCGATACGCTCAGACAGATCAGGGACATCGACGACAAGCTGCCAGTAATCATTCTGACCGGCCACGGGGATTACCACCTTGCTCTGGCCGGAATTCACCTCGATATCGTTGACTTCTTTCAGAAGCCGGTAGAAGTGGACGAGCTTAGCGAGCGCATCCACAATCTGCTGGCTCGCGATACCATCCAACTCCTACGTGAACCGACTATCTCGGAGTTGATGGCTCCGCCCGACTTGTACCCGAAAGTGTACGTCGATGAACATCTGACCTCAGTACTCAAAGCAATCAGCGAGGCCTATCGGAAACCTACTCCTGAGAACTCGAAGTATGGCCAGGTTCGATCTGCATTGGTCTATGATCGGCGGGATGAGTTCAGGGGAATGATTCGCTTCTCGGATCTGCTGAGGTTACTCATCCCCGATGCCTTGTATCATTCGCCATACGCGTCATTCTTCACTGGCATGCTTCTGGCTCAAAGCAAGGTGTTTGGAGCAAGAACCATTGAGGGACTGCTTCAAAAACAGGCAACCGTGGAAGTGAGTACTCCTTTGATGGAAGCTGTTCACTTGCTGGTCGAAAACAGACTCATCAACATCCCTGTCATGAGAAGCGGGGAGCTGGTTGGAATTTTGCGCGGCCGTGATATCATCATCGCAACCGCCCGGCTGGCAGGAGTGGAGCTATGACGCGGATTCAGCGTGTCCGCGAGTCCAGCCGCTGACGTATGCCCTGTAAGGGGCGGGCAGTTGGTTCAGGTCCAACTGACAGAGTGTGCCGGCACGTCTCTCTGACGGCAGCTCGATCCCGTGATCCGGATGATCCTGCCGAGGTGCAGCAGACAGTCGAGGATTGCCATATCGGTGCGTGCATCACCGGCAGACGGGTCCACCTCCGGTGTGCTGTCTCCGTTTTGGTGGCGAGGCCAATGAAGCTCCTGGTAGGATTGGCTTTCGCACGGACTACTTCATTCGCTATCCAAACCACGACGTTGTCGGGCTTCTGCGCTGAACTGCGCTCTACATCGACCACACGCCAATACGAGCTGGATCAACCGTTAATCAGTGTTAGACTCAGTAGCTTCCGGCCGAAGCGCCGGATCCCCTCAAGCTGGGGCTTGACTACAGCCGCCGATCAAGTACATTTTTCATCCGGCTCAGGGGCAGGCTTTTGCCGCTGGGGCTTGACTACAGCCGCCGATCAAGTACATTCAGAGAGGATTGGGAACTTGAATGTGAACTGCTGGGGCTTGACTACAGCCGCCGATCAAGTACATTGATTGCCCCCGGCTGACGGCGCTACCGGAAGCTGGGGCTTGACTACAGCCGCCGATCAAGTACATTGATCGTGCTCTGCACGTCAGCATCATTTTCGCTGGGGCTTGACTACAGCCGCCGATCAAGTACATTGAGCCCCGCGAGCAATCCTGTCTCTCCCGAGCTGGGGCTTGACTACAGCCGCCGATCAAGTACATTAAGATCGCCTTCTTCAAGTCGGACGGATCAGCTGGGGCTTGACTACAGCCGCCGATCAAGTACATTTCAGACGATCGATGATACGCGCCATGATCAGCTGGGGCTTGACTACAGCCGCCGATCAAGTACATTATATATTCTATCACACCGACGATCCGTACGGCTGGGGCTTGACTACAGCCGCCGATCAAGTACATTGTTGATCTGTGACTTTTCGCGTCACAATTCGCTGGGGCTTGACTACAGCCGCCGATCAAGTACATTGGAAGCGATGGCAGCGATTTCAGATTATCGGCTGGGGCTTGACTACAGCCGCCGATCAAGTACATTGAAGTCTGCACTCTGGCAGTTGTGGCAGTGGCTGGGGCTTGACTACAGCCGCCGATCAAGTACATTCCCGAAATGCGAGGGGCTGTTTTGCTCTAAGCTGGGGCTTGACTACAGCCGCCGATCAAGTACATTGCGGGCCGGCGGCGGCGGCGCGTCTTCGCGGCTGGGGCTTGACTACAGCCGCCGATCAAGTACATTAAATGCGCCAACCTGAAATCGCTGCCGGAGGCTGGGGCTTGACTACAGCCGCCGATCAAGTACATTCGACCTGGTACGGCATCCCATACACCCTACGCTGGGGCTTGACTACAGCCGCCGATCAAGTACATTAAATCGATTTGTAAACCCTGCAGTTTCCGCGCTGGGGCTTGACTACAGCCGCCGATCAAGTACATTTGCCCGATCAGATTCGCCCGAAAAAGGAATGCTGGGGCTTGACTACAGCCGCCGATCAAGTACATTAGACCCCTTGTAACCCCCTGGGTTACAAGGGGTATCGGCGTTCAAACGGTCAGAAAAGCTGCAACTGGTCCGGCGGTTTCTCCGGCGAACCTTTCCTTTTTCCGAGGTAGACCTCCATCTTTCCGAATTGAATGTCAGTCACATGGAGCAAACGTACCTCACCACCCGGAGGCAAGGAGCCATGCAGCCGCTTGCGAATAGTCGCCGCCCGCTCCTCATCGGCACAGAAGCGAGCATACACGGAGTACTGAAGCATGGAGAATCCCTGCTTCAGAAGCGACGTTCGGAAGCGCGAATATTGCCGCTTCGCCTCAGTGGAGTCGACCGGCAGGTCAAACATGGCAAACAACCACACGGCTCGATACTTCGAAAAGTTACTCTTCGTCCTCTTCTTCTGTGTCGTCTTCAAAGGTTAGTTCCGGATATTGGAGCCGTCCGTTCGGGTTGCCGAACGCCTTAAACAGCGAAGTAGCCGTTCTGGCAGCGATGTCAAACAGTGAACGCGACTCGCCGTTGATTTCGTGGCGGCGGTTCATCAGCGGGCGAATTAGCGCCGCCTTGACGTCGCGGTCCATTTCCATCGATTGAGGACAGGTTTTGTCAAGGAGGCAGACGGTGTGGTCCACCAGCGGCCGATACGGCTCCATAACATCGTCGATCAGCGAAAACGGGTTGTATCGGTTATGGTGATGCAGGCCGAGCGACGGATGCAGTCCGACGGCGCATACGGCGCGGGCGATGATCCCCCGCAGGACGGCATAGCCGTAGTTGAGAGCGCTATTGGTGAAATCTCGTCGGCCGGGGATGCGGCGAAACGCCGGGTCAATAAGTACCGGCCAGTAGCGGCGCGCCGCCTGGGCCTCGACATTGGAGGTGTCGCCCGATTTGACGGTGCGGGCGAGTCGAGCCAGTCCGTGGTCGTCGCCGTGCAGCAACTCAAGCAGGCGACCCTGCGCCCTGACTTTGGCGACAACGATTTGTCGCCACAACTGTTTCTTGCGGGGAACCGTGACCGTCAGTTGCGACGCCATCCGCTCGGTCTGAACATAGTTTTGGGCTAGCGGCAAGAGCATTCCGATCGGCAACCGCTTCTCGTTGCATAGGACAACCGTCCCGCCGTTGGCGCAGACCCCGGCCAGTGTGGCGTGGGTGTAGTGCGCTCCCGGATGGGAAACCACCAGTCCGGCGATTTCTTCCAGGGGGGCCGAGAATTCGCGATCAGAGGTCTGGATGACAAGCTGGGAGTTGCGGACACTGAGACCGGCCGCTTCTTCGGATATGTCGATAATCTTCTGTTCCATACCCCATTGTGTCTAATCGGCAGGAACGAAGATCGAGTTAACTTTCCATTCTCTCAGCTATTGTCGGTCCGGACCTCACCCAGCGGCGTGACAACCATTTTGCGGCACCCCTGCTTCCGGAGCGGCTCGGGGAGGGCCGTGAGCCCCTTCTTGCCGATTTCCTTGAGAGTCCGGGCGTCCTTGACAGGAGCAAAACGTATGTTGCCGGTCGCCTCAATACTGCGGACTACAAACAGATTTGCGACACCATTTCTGGTCAGTTCGATGATCTCTCCACCAGACAGGGAGAAGAGGAACCGCCGTCTTTCAGTGGATTCCTGGTGGACTACTGGCTCCTTTGAACGCTTGCGACGGTACGCCTCATAGAGGCTCACAACCTCGGCTTCCCACTTGATTGAACCGTCATCGTCTGTCGTCTCGTACATTGCCATGTGGTGGTTATTGCCGAAATCGACATACCGCGGGGCGTGCGTAGAGTCGACGTTTTGCGGAGACGTCAGCCTTGCGCGAATTCTCACTCGGCGAACTCTGGTCTCAGATCCGTCCTGCGAGCGAATGACGGGTAGGTTGTTTTCGTCGGCAAAGGCTTGGTTTGGCGGCTTACCAAGCCTGCTGAGAGTCTCTGCGACCAGATCGCGGATGGTCGGATCCAGAATCTTGTCAACCTCGGCCGGTGTCAGATTTTGCAGTGCCTTGCGGGCCGTCACAAATGTGTGACCGTCTTTGCCGGTACGGGGTACACCATAGAACGTATCCTTATGCAAGGCTCCGCGAACGCGACGGCTAATGCGATGGGACGGCACAATCGAGTTGACGACTGCCTCGACATCTGTATGGAATGTTGCCCACGGAAGCGGCATATCCTTGAAGAGCCGCCCTGAATCGACCGCAGCACGCGCAGCGGCATCGCTGAGTTTCTTAATGACTCCTGGCCCAGTCAGGGCGACGATGAGGGCATCGACGGCGTGATGGCGATGGTCGTCGCGGGACTTGGTGTCGCCAGTGCCGAGGACAGTATTCAAGCCATGAGTCTGCCTTATGTAGGCGGTAACGGGTCCACAAACCGCATGAACACGGCGCCTGCGTGACGCATCTATCCCGTCATCGTTAACGCCACCATATAACAGACCAAGGTACCGCTTTGCACTTCTGGCAGCCCAGCGGGTGTCGTTTAGGTGGCGATTGCTGAACTCCGCGATGTGGCTGTCCAGTTGCTTCCTATCCATCTTAAACCGCCTAAGTTTGGCGGATGCCAGCCGCCCCCGGAACTGCCTGACCCGCTCCAGTATCTGCGGCCACCCAGACGTTTCGGCGTATGCTTCGTGAGGAGTACGATTGCCCTTTACGCGACGATTCTCATGAACATCAGATATTGTCTTGTTGACGAAGGAGTTGTCCAAGCTGCGACTAAAGGGGATAATGTGCTCGATGTCAAACTGCGGCTGCGCTCCAAACAGAGAGTCCATTCCTATTCTCTTGCCAGTATAGGGACACGTCCAGTTGCACTCTTCGGCAAGCAGGTACTTCTCAATGTCTCTTCGACTCGGGTTCGGTATTTTGGCCTCCTCAAGGATAGCCTGAGCCGCGGCCTCGCGTTTACTCTGGTTCTCCCGTATCCGCTTCGTAGTTGCCTGACGCTGCCTTGATGACTGGCGCAACTCACGTGCAAGCTCGATCCGTATAACATCCGGCCGCCCATACCTGTTGATGATGGCGTTCACCACGCGCCTCATTTCGCTGAGTGTGCGGGTAACCACTGGGTTTCGCAGGTCCGGCAGCTGTTTACACTTAACCTCGGGTAGTTGAGACAGCGGTTTTCCGGTTCGATCAAAGTGTTCAGGGTAAACCTCCTTGATCGCGGATTGAAGGGGCATGCCGCGCTCAAGCAGCGGAACGATTCTGGCCAGAGCCTGGCGAGAGTAGGCGCTGTAGTCGGAATCGAGACGAAGGTGGGCCAGTTGTTCAGCTGCCTCTTCCTCAAGCTCCCAGTACCGCACTCCGCGACGCTTGAGGGTTTCTTCCTTTACAATGCAATACCAGTCTTCGACAACCTGTTCCCGCTGGTGATCGGACATCATCCTCCACCGATCTTCACCGAAGACCGTTGCCAGCTTCTGGGACGTGCGGTTTCCGATCAACCTCTTCTCGCCATCTCTCTCGAGATTGAACTTGGCGGTTCGCTTCAGACCGAGAGTGGTACGGAGACTACTAAACTTGAGATCACCTCCGTATTCAAGAGCGTTGATGACGGTCTCGCGCTGCTTCTGGTCCATCTCGACGAGTTCGCCCGTAGAAGTATCAATAATTCGCAGGTTATTGAGGCTTTGGAGATACCGGAAGCGCTGACAGATCAACAGCGCCATCGGTGCCCGCTGGCGTCCCTTTTCAAGCTCGCATTTGCCGATGAATCGCGCCTGGCTCTTCAGGCGTCTCTGGTAGAAGATAGTGTGATGTACGTGCTTCCTGAGCGATTCCGTCAGCACATCGGAGTGAAATCGAGCCTGCGATGCCCAGATTAGATCAAACTCATCGAGATACATCTGTCGTCCGGTATACTGGCCCCTGACGCGCTCGCCTCGGATCAGTCTGCGGTTAAACAGAACTCCGAGCGTGGCGGCGTTCTCATCTTCAACCTCCGATTGCAAGTCCTTGATGGCAGCTTTGACTTGCCCTGCATCCTCGTCCTTCTTAGGCGCCGATTTCCGATTGCTCAGGAAACCGCGACGTTGTGCCAAATGGTACAGCGCCCTACCGAGTTCATGAAGCTCCAGTCTTTCATTGATGGCTCTGGCCCTGAGGCTATAGGGGTCGTCGTGCGTCGCATCGAACTCCTTCAAGAACTCGTGTCGGTCATTGCTATCAGTTACATTCCCCTTCGGAAGCAGTCCCGAGCGCTGAAGCAGCCTCGCAAGATTGCGCATGCGACGGCCGCGTCGCTCAAGGCCGCGCCGAATCTGCCGGGCCTCTCTGCGCTCCAAGTTGCGAGATTTACCCCTGCCGTCAACTTTGAGACTGTCCAAACCGGCGTCAAAAATCCTGACACCTGCATCAATAATGCGCCGAGGGCCTTCCCCATCGAACTCGATAAGCCCCCAACCAACCGAACCAGTTCCCAAATCAAGCCCAAGAACTGTTTCTTCATGTTTCTTAGCCATTCAATAACCCCTTGACGTGGCATGTCGCCGGAAGTATACTTGAGTTGAATGTACTTGATCGGCGGTTGTCCGTCAAGTTCCAGTAAGAGACAACCGTCTCGAAGGTTTGGCCCCACGGGGCCGGCTCCCCCCCGCTCCAGTAGCGGGGTTTTCTTTTGATTTTTCTAACGGGTCGTTTGGGGCTACACCGCATTTGCCATCACCCAGTTGCGAAACGCGTCTTGTCGGAGCCGCTTTGATTGAAAAGAGCCCCGTTCGGCAAGTATGTCGAAGGGGCTTTTGTATGTGGGACAAAGAGTTCCGCGGGTGGAATTCGAGTTCGATCTGTGCAACTACCTGTATGGGTATCTCTGCTCGTGCTTCTGTTATGTGTGATCGCTCTCAGATGCCTTGTCCGGCCGGATCGCACAGGTAACCAATCGCCAGGTTGCATTCTGCGTTCATTGAGACGGTTAGATGAAGACCACCGGCAGACTGTGCGATGTCAATAACGCGGACAACATCGCTCAGATGACCGAATTCGGGAGCAATAGGCCCGAGCTGGTTGTCACGGCTGCGGAGAAACGCATGGTTGAAGACGATATTGGCATCATCAGGGTAGAGCGGGAGATAGCGAATCCCGGCCTCGACGAGGTCCTGGAAGAAATGCGTCCCGAACGACAGCTCGGGCAAGTACTGACCCTTCTGGAATGCAATCTCTATCAACATAGCGGTATTGTTAATGTCGGAGTAATCGACACTGACGCCGAGCTTGATATCCCCGCGGCTTCCCCATCGCCCCGGACCCATGAGAATGAAGCGACGTCGAGGAAGCAGCTTGTTCAGTGCGCTGACCGCGCGCCCGACTTCCAACATGCCGGATTGTGATCCCATTGCGGCGTAACAGTCAGGATCGACATACACAATGTGTGAGATGCCCGGAACACAGCCGTTGGATATATGGCGCTCGGCGGTGAATATGATTCTTTCAGGGTCGAGTCCTTGCGGAATCTGACCCGGCGCAGACACCTCTGAATAGCTCTGCGGCCGGCACTGCAGCAGATACAAGTGGGTGCCGTCAGATGCAAACTCGATATCAACCGCATACCCGAGCGTCTCCTCAAGCACTTTCATGAGCGTTCGGATACGTGGGAGGAAGTCGGTTTGCGACACAAGTCTATCGAAGGTCGCGACCGGTTTCTCGCGATCGGGGTCGATCCCCAGCAGCGACATCGGCTTGATGAAATTCTGGCTATACACGGATACAACATCGCGCAGCAACTCCTGGCCGCCTTCGACACCGGTGACGAACCTCTCGATTTCGATCGATTCGAAACAGACGCTGTCGATATTGATCACGTCCAGCATGTGAGGAGAATAGCGATACACGTCCTCTGGTGTCACATTGACCCGCAGGCCGGGCTGCCCGAGCGAGATCAGCACCGGGTAGTCGTCACCGAGCCTGTCGACTGCACGCGTTCCGAGACCCGGTACGATGCGAAGCAGGCCGTCGTCTCGGCGAATCCGCGGCGACCACAGAAAGTCATTCCGTCCAAAGGCAACACCACCAAATGCCGGGAGAAAGTACGGGCCGATCCGCCTGCCGACCACCTCCTGGATCAGGATACCCATTTCCTCGTTGTGATCGAGCAGTCCTCGATCGGCACGGTATTCGATCGCATCGGGGCTGAATGTTGAGGCATACACTTCGGCGACTGCATCGGTCAACGCTTCGAGCCGATGGCGCTTACTCCCCTGGTTAGCCAGGAACAGGCTCTTGTATTTACCCGAGAAGGCCGCGCCGATGCTGTCCTCGAGCAAACTGGAGCTCCGCACAACGAGTGGATTGCTGCCAAAGTCGTCAAGTGCCGCTGATAGTCCGCGCACGATGTCCTCGGGAAATGTCACCGAGGCAAAAGCCTGGGAGATACAGGGATACTCCATTCGCACCTGCTGTATCGGCTTGTATTTCTGCTCGACGAGTTCGTCGAAGTCACAGTGATGAATAAAGTAGAACAGCACATCCGAGGTTACATACCAGGTGCGGGGTGTTCTGATATCGCGCAAGAGGGGATGCTCAGTTGCCTTTTTACGCACAATCTGGTTCGCGAGATACAAGCCCGCCGACTTTCCTCCCAGCCGTCCATAACTGTCCTTGCTGTAAATCGTCTTTTCGAGGAGGAAGTGGAAGTCATTGATGGTCATTAGATCCTTTGCGACGTCGACATACGTTCGCTGTTCTGAGAGAAAACGACGAATCAATGAAATCAGGATTCCCCGAGTGCGCTGCACAGGCACAAAGGCGGGATCGTTCGACATCTCATGGTAACGACGGAGAATATCGGCTACTGTCGAAACCGCCCCGCTGGAGTTCGTCAACTGAACAAGGAAGCTCTGCTTGTCCTCCTGTATCCACATCTGAATGAGGTGCAGGATGTGCGAGCATTCGAGATGGTCGGCGGCCATTGCAAATACACGCGGCCCAAGGCACGACGAGGAGTAGGTGCTGTGCTCCTGGCGCGGGCGATTCCATTCACCAGCGATGTCAGGCTTATGGAAGGCGATGCGCGACGGCCAGGCGGAGCGCAGCAGTTGTTCAGCTCCGGAGATGCCGTTCCAGCACAGGTAGTTCAGCATCTTACGAGCTACTCGCTGGTAGAGGTCGGGATCGGCGCTCTTCAGTGCCCCGAGGGCCATTTGCCACTCGCACTTGGCGTACTCGGGGACACTCGCCCTGACCTCGTTCCAGTCGGCAGCGAATTGCGTCTTTATGCGTTGCAGCAACAAATCTCCGACTCGGGAGGCAATCATATCAAGGAGGCGGACTTCTTCATCCAGAAACGGGCTGGCACAGTGCGGCGTGGGATCAGACGTATAGTACACGGCGACAAACCCAACCACCCGGCCCTGAACCACGATGTCGGAGCAGAGCATCCACTGCGTCTCGACGAAATCGGGCGATGTATAAGTGGTGGTGCCGACCGACACTTTGACAACACACAGTTCCGGATAACGCCATCCGGGAGGAATGATCTTGAGCAGCTTGCGGCACATCGCCTCAGGCGTGATATCCGGCGTACTGAGCATCGACTGGACGCCATAGAAGCACTCCAGTTCCCTGGCTCGCTCGTGCAGCGACCGAAGCAGCGTTTCCACACGATTCTTCTGATCTTTCACGATCGATACCCTCCCGCTCGATCGAGTTGGATTTGCAGGGGGGATATCGGGCCGAACCATAGTGGTTTCGGCCCGATTCCCGTCGAACTAAAAGGGGTGCCTGTGGCTGTCCCGGGGCACACCGAACTGCTATGCACCCAGTATCTGGTCCACCTGGGCCTTGTCCATGTCCATGACATATGTGATGCCGCTGATGGCTGCTGCCTCTGGTGTCAGTGCGCCGAGGTCATCGCGACTCATATAGTCGATTCCGAACTTGCGGCTGCCGGCCATCAGCTGGCGAAGACCCTGGGCGAGTCGCTCATAGTACGTATACAATCCCAGCGCTCCGGTCGGGACCTTCTCGAACTCACTGTCGCCAAGCTCGCGGCGCAGCTCTGCGGCGGTGACGAAGATCTCGTCGACCGAGCTACCGAACCGCTCCACGTACACCGGCACCTGATGCTCCTCAATTGTCCGCCCGATCGTCTTGCCGACCATGGCCGCTGCAATCGGACTGCGAGCCATGCCAACCAGCTTGACAAAAGGGGCACCCAGAGCCAGACCCTTGAATATCTGATCCTCGAATGTAAACCCGCCTGCCGCTACGATCGTCGGGACATGCTCACCCTTCGCGGCAAGCCGCGATGCGTACTGATGGGTCAGCGAATGCAATTCGACCGGCGGCATGCCCCATTCATTCATCATGCGCCAAGGGCTCATACCTGTTCCGCCACCGGCGCCGTCAATAGTCAGTACATCGATTCCGTATTTCGATGCGTACTTGAGCGCTTGTGCGAGCGCTGCCGGGCGGTAGGCGCCCGTCTTCAGCGATATGTACCTGGCACCGGCCTTGCGAAGCTCGTCGACACGCGTGGCAAATGACTCCTCGGTGACCATGCCGACCCGCGAATGGCGTTCGAACTCCTTGAACGTCCCCCGCTCGAAATTACGGATGATGTTCGGATCGGTCGGGTTCGGAAGCACAACATAGCCGCGCTCGTACAAAGTTTGAGCTTTCTTCAGACTGCGGATCTTGACCTCGCCGCCGATATTCTTGGCGCCCTGTCCCCACTTCAACTCTACCCACTCGACGCCGAGTTTCTCGATAGCGTACTCCTGCACTCCGAGACGCGTGTCTTCAATGTTGGCCTGGACGATGATGGCACCGTAGCCGTCGCGCTGGAAGTCCTTGTACAGCTTCACTCGCCGCTTGAGATCGACCGTATCTACGATGCGGCCGTCCTTGATGACTGCTTCGGTGTCCATACCGACCACGTTCTCACCAATCGTCAGACCGGTGCCGGCCAGTGCCGAACCGATGGCAAGCCCCTCCCAGTTGTTCTTGGCGATGTCGGTAGATCCGATGCCGGGAATGATCCACGGGTAACGGAACTTAAGTCCTTTGTCATGTCCGAAGTGAACTTCAAGATCCACATTCGGAAAGACCGCCTTGTCGCTGTCGGCCTCGATACCCTCCGCTCCGACCACGCCACCCATGATGTTGAAGTGCGAGTAATCGACGGGGTATGCTTTCTCGCCGGCGGTTGTGATGACACCGAATGGCTGCGGGTAGATCACTTCATGACCACGATAGGCAGACTTACCGATTTCACACATGCCGATGCAGCCATCGACGCAGGTGACGCACATACCGGAGGTTGGAACGATGGAGTCCTCGGTTCTGTTCTTCGTCAGCGTTGCCGCCGAGGCATTGACTCGTGTAAGTGACATAGTCGCATTCCTCTTCTACGATGATTTGTTTTCTTTGCTGACCTCGCAGGCGACACACGGCTTCATGTAGCACATCATGTCGTCAAACTGCGGCTTCTCCACACACGGCGGTTCGATATTGGCGCATCCGCCGCAAATGGCCTTGCTCGGATCGGTGTAGATACATCGAAGCTGGCACGCGGGGCATACATACATGCACCCGCCGCACAAGCGGCATACTTCCGACTTGTCATCGAACGGTGTACCGATGCTGCGATCGCGACCGCGACCACGGAAGCCGATCGCCTTGGCCATCATCTGCTCTTCACACATGCGGACACACCGCCCGCACAGGATGCAATCTTCGTGTTCCTGCCGGAAACGCTGTTGGCGCACGCCATGCTCGGACGCAAGGTCCTGGATCGTCTTTGACTGCGGGCTGGATGCCAGCAGCAGTTCAATGATCATCTTGCGGGCGCGTACCACGCGACGCGAGGCCGTGCGTACGATCAGGCCCTCCTCGACCGGATAGGTGCATGAGGTCACCAGTCGGGAGTTCGGTTCACGGCCGATTTCTACTACACACAGGCGACATGCGCCGTAGGGGGTGAGTCCTTCCATGTGGCAGAGGGTCGGAATCGGGAAGCCCAGAAACCGGGCCGCCTCAAGCACCGTCATGCCCCCCTCGACTGTTACGTCCAGCCCGTTCAGGTTCAGTGTTGTCATAGGGCAGTTCCTCCGCTCACAGGTACACTTATGTCTTCCGTCTCCGGCTTCCGGGAACGTGTGAACTCAAGATCGCAGCGGAGACACCTGTGTGCCTCACGGTACGCTTCTTCGACTGAGAGAGATACCTCCACCTCGGCGAAGTTGCGTTTGCGCCACTCGACCGATGCCCGCGGCGTCTCCACGCGCGCCTCGTCGACCTCAAACCCAGGAGCCAGCTTCGGAGGCTCAATGTAGTTGCGCGGAATGTTCGGCTCGGAGTAAGGCTGTGTCAGGTCTTCCTGCAGCAGATACCGTCGAATCATCTCGGCGGCTTTCTTGCCGGCCGCGATGGCGTCGACCACGGTGTTCGGTCCGGTGACTACATCGCCCGCTGCAAATACCCCCGGACGGTTGGTCAGCATCGTGTGCACGTCAACGTCTACCGTGTGATTGCGGGTTGTCTCAATGCCGCTCGAATGGGCAGGACCGATGCAGTCAACCCCGGAGTCCTCGCCGATCGCGACTATCACGGTGTCAAGGTTGATGACGTGATTCGAACCCTGCACCGGCACAGGGCGGCGTCGACCGCTCGAATCAGGTTCTCCCAGTTCGTTACGCAAACACTCAAGACCAACTACTTTGCCGTCCCGGGAAACAATTCGCACCGGTGAGACAAGCGTACGGATCTGGATGCCCTCCTGATCGGCGGCCTCAATCTCCTCGGTAAACGCAGGCATTTCGTCTCGCGTGCGGCGGTACAGGATGGTCACACCGTTTACATCTCTCTGTCTCAGGGCCATGCGCGCGGCATCAAAGGCGGAATTGCCGCCGCCGATTACGCCTACCCATCCCTTGGCCAGCGACTGCTGTTCAATATTGAACGCCTTCAGAAATGTGATAGAAGGATACACGCCATCCACATTCTCGTTTTCGATTCGCAACGGTCGACTCTCATGAGCACCCATCGCAAGCAGCACTGCCTGGTATCCCTGATTCTGGAGCGAATCGACCGAGAAGTCCTCTCCGAGTGCCATGCCGCACTTGACTTCGATATTGTCATCGATCAGAGACTCGATCTCTTTCTCAACCGTTTCACGAGGCAGGCGGTATGTCGGTATCACGCAGGTCAGCATGCCGCCCGGTTTATCCTCGGCCTCGAAGACAGTGACCCGCACTCCTCTCAACGACAGATAGTGGGCCGCCGTGAGTCCTGCCGGTCCCGAACCGACCACGGCAACGTGTGGTACGTCATCACCGGGCCAGGCCTGTCGCTGTGGTTTGTAGGTCGATGGATCAATGCGGTCAGTGATGAAGCGCTTAAGGTTTCGAATTGCAACCGGGTCGCCGCTGCTCAGGCCGGCACGACAGCGGCTTTCACAGGGATGATGACAAACACGGGCGCAGACCGACGGGAAGGGGTTGGCTTCGCGAATGACCGTATAGGCCTGCTGGTACTCGCCGCGCCCGATATGGGCAACGTACTCCCATGCTCTTGTGTTCAGCGGACAGGCGGTCTGACACGGTGCCCCGACCAGGTCCTTGCAGACGAACGCATCGCAGCGCTTGTCAAGGATATGTCGCTCGTATTCGTGGCGGAAGTATCGGATCGTGCTGAGCACCGGATTCGCCGCGGACTGTCCCAGCCCGCACATAGTCGTGTCCCTGACCACAAGCGCGAGTTCCTCCAGCAGATCGAGATCAGTCATGGTCGCTGTGCCGCGAGTAATGTCATCGAGTATCTCCCACATGCGCTGGGTTCCCTTGCGGCAGGTGTAGCACTTGCCGCAGGATTCGTCCTGAAGGAAATTCATGAAGTATTTCGCGACATCCACCATGCAGGTATTCTCGTCCATGACAATCATGCCTCCCGATCCCATGATCGAGCCGGCTTTGGTAAGACTGTCGTAGCTGATCGGAAGATCAAACATCGAGGCGGGTATGCATCCGCCCGACGGACCCCCGGTCTGCACAGCTTTGATTCGTCCTCCGTTGACCGGTCCGCCGCCGATATCGTAGACGACTTCCTTGATGGACATGCCGAGTGGAACCTCGACCAAACCCGTGTTTCTGATCTTTCCCACCAGCGAGAATATCTTGGTGCCGGTGTTGCCGGGAATGCCAACCTTTGCATATTCGGCGCCGCCATGATTGACTATGACCGGGATGTTTGCCAGCGTCTCGACGTTGTTGATGCAGGTCGGGCAGCCGTCAATGCCCCTCTGGATCGGATACGGGGGCCGCTGGCGCGGTTCACCCATGTACCCCTCCACCGAGCGGATCAACGCGGTTTCCTCACCACACACAAACGCGCCCGCGCCCCGCACAATCGCAATGTCGAACGTCCGCCCGGTGCCGAGCACGTCCTCGCCGAGCAGACCAAGGGCGCGTGCCTGATCGAGCGCGATCACCGTATGCTTGATTGCCAGCGGGTATTCGCTGCGAACATAAATGATCCCCTTGGTCGCGCCGATCGCAAACGCCGCAATCATCATCCCCTCAAGAATGGCGTGCGGGTTCCCTTCTAACAGGCTACGATCCATGTACGCGCCGGGGTCCCCTTCATCGGCGTTGCAGACTATGTACTTCTCGCGCTTGCCACTATCAGAGGCCGCTGCCCGTTCCCACTTGATACCGGTGGGGAATCCGGCACCGCCACGGCCGCGGATCCCCGACGCCTTGACCTCGTCGATTACCCATTCCGGGGCGTTGCGCAGCAACACCCTCTCCAGCGCTGAATAGCCGTTGTTCTCGATATATCCCAGGATGCGGATCGGGTCGAGCTTCTCGTTGGCACTCATCAGCACCCGCGTCTGCTTGTGAAAGAACGGTATCTCGTCCTGGTCAAGATACTGTCTGCCGTCGCGCGGGTCCTTGTAGATCAGCTCTTTGTCAATGAGCCGGTTGACCGCGGCTTCAATCACTCGCGGTGCCTGTTCCATAGTCAGCTTGGGGTACAAGTGCCGTCCCGGCTCCACCAGGATGAACGGCTCCAGTTCGCAGAAGCCCTGACAACCGGTAATGCGGAGCGCTATGCGGTCGCGAAGGTTCTTCTCAATGATGTACCGCTTGATGACCCGTATGATGTCGTTCGCGCCGCTCGCCTGGCCGCATGTCCCGGCGCTGACCGTAAGCGTCGTCTGACGCTCCCGGAAACTTCGCTCCGACATGATGCGCTGGCGGAACGTGACGAACTCATCAAGGGACGAAAGTCTGTTCATGAAGACGTCTCCTGTGGTAACGATCTTTCGCTCATGGTTAGTCGAGGGCCACTTCGCCGAGATCGAGCATGTGTCCCTTGCAGCCCTTGCGCGAGCATATCTGCACGACGCCGCCGCCACGTACGATCATCGGCGCCATCGGCGCGCTGCACTCGGCACACTTGGAGCCACCGATTAGCTGTGCATGGCAGTGCGGGCAGAAGAGATTGACGACCGTATCCTCCGGGATCGGATACAGCGATTCCACCTTGTAACTGCCGTAGAGACTCGACAGAACCAGCCAACCGTGTTTGCTGCCGAACGATACTGTGACCCGGATCCCGGGATATCCGTCAATCTGAAACTCGCTGTCCATGAGGCTGCGGTTACAGCGCGAACAGCTCACCTCAACCGGGAAGACTCGCCGATCGGTCTCGACATGGACTGCGTCAAGCCCTTCGCGAGCCTTCTGCAGGATGCCCTTGATTTGCGATATTCGAACCTTGGAGAAGTAGTGCCCGTCGACGACCACGACCGGGCCCAGCGCGCAGGCTCCGAGACAATTGACCGTCTCGAAGGAGAACTCCCGGTCCTCGGTCGTCTGGCCGGCCCTTATGCCGAGCTGCAATTCGATTTCCTCGGCCACCGCAGGACCGCCGCGCACATGGCAAGCGGTGCCCAGGCAGGCCGAGATCAGGTGCTTGCCGCGTGGCTCCAGGCTGAACGCGCTGTAGAACGTCGCTACCCCGTAAATGTCGGTCAGAGAACGACCCGTCTTGCGCGCCACCTCTTCCAGCGCTTTGCGCGGCAGGTAACTATAAAGCGACTGAATCTCCTGAAGAATGGCGATCAGATGACCATGGCCGTCTTCGTGCTTTTCCAGAATGCCAGTAACGCTGTCCGACATCATATACACCCTTCCGCATTCAGCGTGCGAATCGCTCGGCAACCCGCATCATGTTGACACGCGCAGATATCCTCTGCGCACTTACCAGATGAATGCGAATAGTGAATGCAAATGGTGTGCCCTCAGGACCAGCAGTGTGATCCGGACTGTCGCACAACGACTTCACTGGCGGCCGACCACGTTCTGCTGGGACCTGTCAATAGCTTACGACGCCAATTAAGCAAACAAATTAGACCACACTACTACAATTTCTCGAAGAAGTGCAATGGGACTTGTGTGTGATGAAATTGAGGAAATGCGTACCATCGGGGAGAAACTCCCCGATCATCGCTGTCAGGAGCGAGGTCGTGTGACCACCTTCAGCTTCTCGCGAAGCGTTTTGCGATCGATCCCCAGCAACTCGGCCGCCCGGGTCTTATTGCCCCTGACGCTCTCGAGCACATGCCGGACGTGTTCCATCTCGACTTCGGCGAGTGAGCGCAGCGGTCCCGGCGCTCCAGCCACACTATCTTCCTTCATCAAAGCAGGAAGGTCGGCCGCTTCTATGATCTCACGGTCGCACATGACAGTCAGTCGTTGGACGATGTTCTCCAGTTCGCGGACATTTCCCGGCCACGCATAGTGTTTCAGCACTCGAATCGCATTGTCGCTGAAGCGGATCGGGTGACGGTCCACTTCGCGCGCGAACTTATGGGCGAAGTGGCCGGCCAGATGGAGAATGTCGTTGCCGCGAGCGCGCAGCGGCGGCACATTGATAGTTAGCACACTGATACGGAAGAACAGATCCTCGCGGAATCGTCCCTTCGCTATCAGACTCTCCAGGTTTTTGTTAGTGGCGGCGATTATGCGAACGTCGGCTTTCTCCCGTTCACTGCTGCCCAACATGGACACTTCCTTGTCCTGCAGCACGCGGAGCAGTTTCACCTGCATGCTCATGCTTGTCTCGCTGATCTCGTCCAGAAACAAGGTGCCGTGGTCCGCCGCCTGGAAGAATCCAATCCGGGATTCGGTCGCTCCCGTAAAGGAACCCTTGACGTGACCGAACAACTCGCTCTCGAGAAGCCCTTCCGGAATGCCTCCGCAGTTGACCGGCACGAAGGAGCATGCGGCACGATCGCTGGCGTAGTGAATCGCCCGAGCCACCAGTTCCTTTCCGGTGCCGCTCTCTCCGGTGATGAGCACATGCGCGATTGTGGTGGACGCACGCGCGATAGCACGGTACACATCACGCATGGCCTCCGAATTGCCTACCAACCCCGACTGTGGCGTCGGCGGTTCGGCTACGGCCTGAATCGAGGCCCGTCGTTCACACAGGCGGGCCAAGGCCCGGTCAACGGCCCCCCGCAACTCCTCGTCGGTAAACGGCTTCTCAAGGTAGTCGCTTGCGCCCAGCCGCACCGCCTTGACGGCGCTGCCGATTGACGGGTAGCCGGTAATCATGATTACCTGAATATCGGCAAACCGCTCGTGGATATACTGCACAAGATCAAGGCCGTCCATCTGTGGCATCTTGTAGTCGGTTACCACGAGATCGACCGTCAGCTTGTCGAGGATACGGGTTGCTTCTGCCACGGACCGCGCTGTTACTACGCGGTAGCCACATCCCCACAAGTTGCGCACAAACACTTCCAGCGTGTCGGGGGAGTCATCTACCACGAGGATTCGAACAGCACTATTGTCATGAGGCATCGTGGAACTCCTCTTCAGGCTGCAGAACGGCAGTTTGCGGCAGCCTGATGGTGAACCTCGTGCCCTCACCGGGCTCGCTGGCGACGTCGATCGTTCCGTTGTGCGACACCACAATCCCATGCACAACCGACAGCCCCAGGCCGGTCCCCTCGTCAATGTCCTTCGTCGTGAAGAACGGGTCGAATATACTTCCCAGGGTCTGTTTGTCCATGCCGACACCGGTGTCGGTGACAGCGAGCATTATCGTGCCCGGCTCGGCACGCGTCTCGATAGTTAGCTGACCACCGTTCGGCATGGCCTGCACCGCATTGACGACCAGGTTGGTCAGTACCTGTAACATGTGGGAACGGTCGGCGCTTATCATCGGGAGTCCCGGATCGAGGTTACACACCAACATGATGCCGGCCTTCTCGAAGCGCGACTCGAGGAAGAACAACCCGTCTCTGATAAGCTCATTGAGGCTGCAGCGCACTTTGACCGGTACTGCATCGCGGGAGAACACCACCAGCTCTCTGATCACGTTGCGAGCGTGCAGGGCAGCGGTGACTATCTTCTGCAGATCCCTGCTGGTATCCTCCGGGAGCCGTTCGTTGCGGGCCGCGAGCTGCGCGAATCCGACGATCGTCGAGAGCGGCTCGTTCAGTTCATGGGCGACTCCGGCAGCCAATTGGCCGATCGTTGCCAACCGGTCGGCGTGCCGGAGCTGTTCCTGCAGGCAGCGCCGTTCCTCACTGGAGGATTTCTGCTCCACGACAAACGCCAACTCCTGTGCGACAGTGTCGATCAATTGTCGCTCTTCGATCATGAAAGGCCCCTCGTCGATAGGTGGCTTTTCGCTCGTATATCCCACCTCGACATAGCCGCGCTGCCGGCCACTGACGACGATCGGCGCCCGCAGGCTCTGAATCATGGCGTTGGCCGCTTCATGTTCAAAGGTACGGCCATCGAGGACAATTCGTGCCGCCGTCGCATCCGGGTACAACCACCCCGGACCCAGCATCGCAACCGCGCTCTGTACGACGTCTTCAGTGGACCAATCCTCACGCGCGAACAACCGCGCAATGCTATACAGGCAACTAAGCTCCTTCACGCGCTCGCGAAGAGCAATGTGCAGCGAGCGAATGTCGAGTGCCAGCCCAAACGCCTGCGCGAGCCGACCATAATTGTCGAAGTGCTCCGGGAGGAAGAACCCGGCCGACTCGGATTCAAGTTGAAGCAGTCCGAAACGGTGTTTGGCCCCTTCTACCGGCAGAACCATTAGCGACCGCACACCGCGGGTCACCACAAGCCCCGGATCGCTGCAGTTGCGTTCCGATCTTGTCAGATTGTGGGGGAAACAGTCGAGGTCATTGATCCACAGGCAGCCGTCGTCGGTGAACCATGGCAACTCGTCATCGACCTTCTCATCGACCACCTGCCGACACAACTTCTCAAACAGGTCATCAGGAGCAACGCTCCACGTCACCCTGCCGTATCCGGCCGCTTCATCATGCACTACCTGACATCTCGCCGGACTCGAGTTACCGCTGCCGGCGACTGCGTAGAACCGCCGGTCATTGTCAATCAGTACTGCGCGCGTGACCAGGCAACCGATCAGCTCATAGACGGAGTCGAGTACCCCGCAGATGAACTCCTGCCTGGGACTGCCGCTTCTGGCAAGACCGAGTATCCGGCGAGAACACTGCCTCACGGCGCGCGAGCGAGACGCGGGACCCATTTGTAAGAGACTTGTACGCATCGCGTCAACCTACTTCCAGCTTCCGCCCCCACTGAAAACAAAATAGGCATAATCCCGCCGTTTTTCAACCGCAAAGAGCAGTCTCGCGCCTGTCTAACGTGCCCGGCCCGATTGCCTTGTGATGTGCCTCACGGCAAATAGGGCAAGTTGAGTCATTCCCCGTGTCAGCCAGCCGGAATCTTCGACAACCACGCTCACTTCGGGACGTTGATCAATGGTTGCCTGCAGGCGCTCCGCTTGGGATTCATGCTCATTTGTTGGTGGCGTTCAACACATGGGCGATAGGATCGACTCGCGACTGCGTATCACCTATATTCTCTGAACAGCAAACAAACCGTCAGGAGGAGAACAATGTTAGACGAGAAGCAAATGCAAATGTGTGACGCCAGTGAAAGCGACTTCTCCGATCTTAAGGCAATATTCCTCAACTGCACCCTGAAGAGGTCGCCGGAGCTGTCACATACCGAAGGACTCTGGCGAATCAGCAAGGCAATCCTGAAACGAAACCAGGTCCAGACCGATGAGCTGCGAGTGGTCGACCACAACATTGCTTGTGGCGTCTGGCCCGACATGACCGAGCACGGCTGGGATAAGGATGAGTGGCCAGCCATCTACCGGCGAATCATGGCAGCAGATATTGTCATCATCGGTTCGGCCATCTGGTTGGGTGACAAGACGTCGGTCTGTACCAAGCTGGTCGAGCGTCTCTATGGAAACTCAGGCATTCTCAATGAACATGGGCAGTATGCGTACTATGGCAAAGTGGGTGGCTGTCTGATTACAGGCAACGAAGACGGCGCGAAGCACTGTGCGATGAACCTCCTCTATTCGCTGCAGCATTTGGGTATGGTGATTCCGCCGCAGGCCGACGCCGCGTGGCTCGGTGAGGCGGGCCCGGGGCCATCATACCGTGATGAGGGCTCGGGCGGTCCGGAAAACGATTTTACCAATCGCAACACGACGTTCATGACCTGGAATTTGATGCACCTGGCACGTATGATTAAAGATCTCGGAGGAATTCCGGTGCACGGCAACCAGCGCTCGAAGTGGGATGCTGGCTGCCGTTTTGATTTCTCTAATCCGGAGTACCGGTAGCCGGTCTCCCCGGTCTGCTCACGGATGTCGCTGTCAGCGTCAGAGAACATGCAATCGGGGAATCACCATGAGCCGATAGCCACCCGGCGGGCAACGACAACTGCCAATACACGACGCAATCGACATGAACCGGGCAGAACCACTAACTCACAACTGGACCAAAGAACGGGGGCTAATCAGTTGTGCCGAGAATGCTGCTCAGTTTGAAGGGGTGGCGGTGTTCCCGCATTGCAACTAAGCCTGTCTCTACGGTTCCTCAGATTCAAGCGGCAGCTTTGAGCCGGCAGTCTCCATCGCTTTCGATATCGTCGACCAGATCGGATCTCTCGCGGTGCCTGTCAGCGGGCCATGCCCAGCGCGCCGATCAATTCGTCGCATCCGCTACTGGTGGGTGCACATGGCGATGCACTGCTGATGTGATCACGATTCGCCATCCCGCCCAGACCAGTGACACGACTTGATGGTCATGTCTGGCGTTCACACCTTGCTGGATGGCGACGACTGTGAGGACTTCGGGGTCCCGGCTCTCGGCAGTCGGACCAGGTCAGGTCTGCAGTGCCCGGGGGAACAGAATGTTATTCTCAAGGTGAATATGTTGATGCAGCGACTGCTCCAGCGCCTCAAGGCCCTGCCATAAGGCGCGCCAAGTGTTGCAGGCTTCGGCCGGCACGCTGTAGTTGTCGGTCAATTCGCGGAGGCGTCGAAGGGCAGCGCCTGCCGACTCATGTTCGTGTTCCATGACTGAGATCGGGCCACCGGCCATGGCCCCCTGACCATTTAGAATCATGGGGAACAGGATCTGCTCTTCCTTCATCATGTGGCTTTCCAACTCCGCCTTGAGGCCGAGATACACCTGACGGATCGCGGCCAGTCGCTCTGGATCCTTGTCTCGGTGGACCTCCATGACCTTGGAAGCCATCGATTCCAGGCGGGGTAATTCTTCATCGAGCGGACGGTGGTACGTGCTGAGGATGTGCTCGATCAGCCTGTCAGAAGGTTGGGTATCCCAGCGCTGCTCGGGCGCCTCGGCAGCGTCCAGTTCCCTTTCAATCTCCTGCACTATGCGGCCGACGTCGATTCCTTTCTCGCCGCAGACCTCTTCGAGAGATCGGCCTCCGCCACAGCAGAAGTCAATACCGTAGCGGGAGAACACTCTGGTTGCCTGTGGGTGTTCGGTGGCAAGACTGCCAACAGTGGAAGTAGTGGGAATAGTCATGTCTGACCTCCGGTGTATTTTTATGGTACTGAATTGTCCGAGCCTGATCGATAACCGGTCGATATCGTCGGGTGTGTCGTCGGCGTGCTGGCCGGAGGCGGCCGTCTCGTCAGGGATAGTTGCTATTGCGGACACTTTTATCTTAAACAATCGCCGTCCTCCTGTCAAGAGCACATTGACCGCCGGCCACGCAAAATGATCACCATTGTTGCTTTATTGGGTCCATTATCTTAGGTTATCAAAGATTCGCCCCTGCCTGCGCACTGGTACCCGCCGGATCAGGGCCTTCGCAATTTGTCCTGGACCGTGTTGGAGGCGGCCTGCGGGGTTTGACGTGAGTCAAGGCGGAGAGTACCTGATGTTGGTATCTTCTGCCTGTATAATGGCTGCTGCAGATGTGCGGGCATGTCCAAGTGTGATGAAGACGAGTCAATCGTAGGAGTTTCGGGAGGTGATGAATGAGCGAGTTACTTGATAACGCGAAAGCCCGTCGGGCGGTATTGAAGCACCTGATACTCCAGTTGCACGAGGGTTCAGCTCCGGAGGATATCAGGCCTCAGTTGGCCAGGTTGCTGGGTCGGGTTCCGTACGATGAAGTGGTCGCGGTGGAGCAGGAGTTGATTGAGGAGGGGGTTTCGACTGAAGAGATTATGAAGCTCTGTGATCTGCATTCGGCGGCGGTGCGGGAGGCGCTGGATTCCTCGGGTGAAAGGGAAGTTCCAGCCGGACACCCCGTGCACACCTTCAGGCAGGAGAACCGGGCGCTGGCGGGAGAGGTACAACTGGCGGAGAAGCTGTTCCGTGAAATCGAAGATATGCCCGATGACGCGCATGCCACCGAACCGATCGGGCAGCTACGGCTGCGTTTCAGTCGACTGGCAGATGTTGGGAAGCACTACAGCCGCAAGGAGAACCTGTTGTTTCCATATTTGGAGAGAAAGGGGATCACCGGGCCGCCGACAGTCATGTGGGGCAAGGACGATGAGGTACGGGAAGCCGTCAAGGCAGCGCTGGAAGCACTTGAGTATCGCGGAGAGGTGTCTGCCGGAGATGCCAGGAGCGTTATTGATCTTGTCCTGCGCCCGGCAACCGAGGCTATCAAGGAAATGATCTTCAAGGAGGAAGAGATTCTCTTTCCGATGTGCCTGGACAAGCTAACCGAGGCCGAGTGGTACGCCATCTACCAGCAAAGCCCGGAAGTAGGCTTCTGCATTTATGACCCAACCGATACCTGGAAACCCGAGTCGGAAGCCGTTACGGAGGCCGAACCAGCGGTTGCCGAAGAGCGTGTTCAGTTTCCCAGCGGGGACCTCAGCCCGCGGGAGATACAGACGATTTTGAACACCATTCCCTTCGACCTGACTTTTGTCGGAGCCGACGATACGGTGAAGTATTTCACTCAGGGCCGGGAGCGGATCTTCGAGCGCAATCGCGCAATCATCGGCAGGAAGGTGCAAATGTGTCACCCCCCCGGAAGCGTTCATATCGTTCAGAAGATTCTGGACGATTTCAAGGCCGGACGTGCCGATCAGGCACCGTTCTGGATCGAACTGCATGGTAAGTTCATTCACATCGAGTACTTCGCACTGCGCGATGAGGATGGCACCTATCTCGGCACGCTGGAGGTGAGTCAGGATCTGACCGCCAAACGTGCACTCACCGGCGAGAAGCGGCTTCTGTCATACGAATAGGTGGCCACTTGAGCGACAAGAAGACACTGCTCATCACCCCACAGACCCGGGTGGGCGAGTTGCTTGATGCCTACCCGGAACTTGAGCCGGTGCTCATCGAAGCAGCGCCGCCGTTCAAGAAGCTCCGCAACCCGGTGCTGCGAAGGACGGTTGCCCGCGTGACGAGCCTGTCTCAGGCTGCACGAGTCGGCAATGTGTCGGTGATTGATCTGGTTCAGCAGCTTCGTCGCACGATCGGTCAACCCGAGTTCGTACACGAATCATCCGATAAGGCGGCGGTAGATACCGGTGCCGCCCCGGCATGGGTGGATATGATACGAGTTGCCCGTGTGCTCGACGCCCGGCCATTGATTGACGCCGGTCAGCAGCCGCTTGGGCAGGTAATGCGGGAGTTGTCAGAGCTTGAACCAGGGCAGATCTTTGAGCTGATAACTCCCTTTGAACCGGCGCCGCTGATCGACAAGGCGACCGCTCGCGGTTACCGCGTATGGACACTGGCTCGATCCAGAGATGAGTATAGAACCTACTTCACGTCCGGATGAGGAACGTAACCGCGGCGTACATCACTGCCTGGCGATGTTGGCATCGTGGTGACCCGGGGAAATTGGCCCTGTCGCGCCATTCATGCGCCTGCGCCGGCCTCCGCTCCAGCAATGCACGATCCACCCGGAAAGCGACGCCACTAGAACAGCGCCGCCGATTGCCGCGAGCAGATGGGCTCCCTGTGTCTCGTGTGCATAGTCATGATATGCCCTTGGTGTACCACGAAAGCCTGTCATCAGCAGCGGCACGAAAGTGATGAATAGCCCCGCGATCATACCGACCAGCCAGGCTTTGGTCCAGGACCAACTAAGGTGTCGCGATGACAACTGGGACCACCAATGTGTGACGCTCCCCACAAATCCAATCACTCCGATTCCGACGGCACCGAAATGCAGGTGGGCGACCGTAACATATGTATTGTGGAGATAAACCCCGAGGCTGGGTGTAGCAAGGGCAATCGCACTAGTGACAAGGACCGCGAAAGTGAGAGCCTGCCCGAACAGCGCAGTGTTTGTTGGTCCATGCGAGGGTCTGTTCTGCAGCCAGGCGCGCAACAACAGGCCGAAAATTATGGTCCCGGGAATCAGCGTGAGCAGTCCAAACATACTACCCATCACCGCTATAAATTCACTATTGATGGCCGTTAGTAGATGCTGTCCCCATGACACCAACGTGAGCAGGCTCAAAGCCAGGCCACTAATCAAAAGCGACTGCCCGGGAAGCCTTCTTTCCTGTTTCCCTCCGATGACGGCACAGGCGAAGCCGACTGCTGGAAGCATGACGGACAGGACTGCCGGATTGACATACAGCCAGAAGAGCTGCTGTTTGAATTCGAGGAACACGTGAGCAACCGACGAGGGCGTCAAAAAGTCAGCAATTCTGGAATCGATATGCAGCAGCAAATACCACACGCGAGCCGGAAGTACCACAAGCTGCAGCAGCATGCCTAATGCAAAAAACCAGACGAACAGCGGAAGCTGCGAAAGCGCCACCGACCGATGGCGCCGACCGAATACCGTGCCAAGAAGCGCCAGATTGAGACAGCAGCCCGCCGCCGTCACAGCCAGCAGGCCAACTACCAAGGCGATAAACCCCTTCCGGGCGGCATACTCCGGCGGCAGCAGCATCTTCCAGCCACCGTCATAGCCGCCGATCTCAATGGCCAGGACCACGGTCAGGGCGCCTGCGGTGAACACGTACCAGCCAAGCCGGTTTAGTCTCGGCAATGCCGTGTTGGGTGCTCCGACAGCGCGTGGAATGATGAGATTACCAAGCACGCCCGGGAAGAGTGGGATCAGCACCAGGAAGACCATCGTGACACCATGCACCGTCAGCACAACGCCGAATCGAGAACTGTCGAGAACATCCGGGCGAGCGGTGGCAAGCTCCAACAGGATTGTGGCTGCGGCCGCCAGCCCTACGACCGAGACCAGACCAATGGTGAGCGCATACAGACGACCGATCCGACCTGAGTCGGTCGTCATAAGCAGCCTCAGCCGGCATGCGATCGCTCTGTTCCTCATGAACCTCATGAAGCTCAGCGTCCTTCCTCCATTCGCATCCAGACATGCAAGTCAGTCAAGAGGCGTCCAATCTCCACCTTCGCCGATTCACAGCCTGTTCAGCCCGGGAGTCCGCAGCATGATTCCGCTGTCACCGAGCAGTGCGTGTGATCATGGACTTACTGCGCAGACCTCCCCGGGAACACCCGTACGATGGGAGTCACCGGGTTTCATCCTGAACGTCAGAAATCCTTGGCATTGAAACATCGAAGGCCATACCACACCGGTGCCGCGAACCAGGCCAGCAGTGACACCGTAGCCACGACAAGTCCGATCGGCTGATCGAAGAACCTCATGAACACCGCACCCGTGTATCCCATCAGCGCGGCCATATCGGAATGCATGAGAAACAGCACTCTCGCCAGATCGACAGGATTAGCCAGCGAAGCCAACAGCAGCGGTGTCTCCAATGGATATTCCGCCAGCGCCGTGGCGCCGGCAAGCACCAGACTGTCATACAGCACGGCGGCAACGAGCCAGACGCCCAGGATTACGGCCAACCCCTTTCCACGATCGTCACATCGAACGGCAGCGACCAAAGCAAGGGCCGCGAAGATACTGCTCAAGGCGAACACTATGACCATAACGGCCATGAGGGCGCTGACGCTGGTCCAATCAGAAGAGCCGAAGACAGCGTAGGGGATAGCGATACCAGTCAAGAAACCCGCAACCAGCGAAACGAGTAGCCCCGTCAGTAGTCCCAGAAACACCGATCTGCGACCAATTGGCTGAGTGAGTATCAACTCAACGAAGTCTCTGGAATTGTAGTAGTACATGGCCGTATAGATCAGGCTGATCAGCGGCACGAAGGAAAGCGAGAGGCTGCTGAGCGACACCACTACCTTGGCGCCGTCGGCCTGGAGATAAAACAACCCGACCGTCAACGCGGCGAAAAGGAGCGTATTTGCAACACTCCAGCGGCTTCGAAGACTATCCTTGATAACAAACCACGCAGTTTGACGAACGGCGTTCATGCGGCACCTTGTTTCATCATCCGGCCGACTGCGGTTTCGAGCAACGGGCTGTCCGTAGCCAGTTTGAGATCTCGGACGGAGCCGGCATAGCAAACCGAACCCTCCAGCAGCAGCACGACATCATCCGCCATCTCCTCAAGATCATGGATGATATGTGTGGTCATGAGTACCGCGCATCCCTGTGCCTTTCGCCCTGAAACATATTCCTTGAATACTCCTCCTGCTTCGGGGTCAAGTCCCGCCGTTGGCTCGTCAAGAATCAACAGCGATGGCTCATACATGCCTGCCACCACCGCACTCAGTTTCTGACGAGTGCCTCCCGACAGCGTCCGAGTTCGCCTGGCCAGGTGACTGTGCAGATCAAACAAGTCAATAAGGAATTCCATGCGAGGCGGCTTCTCGGATCGAAGGTTCGATAACATCGCCAGGACCTCTCGCCCCGTCAGGTCGCCTGGAAACGTGGCTCGCTGCGGCATGTAACCGATTTGCGCTCGATAGGCACCGGCCGTATCCGGTAGCTTGCCGTTGTAAAGAACGAGCCCGTCACTGGGCCGGACCAGCCCCAGCAGGCACTTGATGAGGGTCGACTTGCCTGACCCGTTGGGGCCAAGAACACCGGTCAGGCGGCCCGGATGAAGCGCGATAGAGACATCGCGCAGCGCGGCAAAGCTGCCGAAGTACTTTGTCACACCTCGGGTTTCGATCACAGGTTTGGCCTCATGCGCGGTTGGGAATCAATGAGCGTCTTCGGGGTCAGGGTTGGTATCGCCTGCTCCGCCAGATCGAGAACATCTACCAGCAGGCTGCGCAGCAGCACGAGCGTCGGAGGATGCGATTCGACGAGCAGGGAAAAGAGGCTGACGGGTCGAAAAGGCATATCCCCGTAGCCGTCGCGGTCAAGGTCTATACCGCGATAGGTGCTCCAGTAGTTCCTCTCGAACTGGCTGTGGTTGTGACGGCTGTTGGTGGCCACTGCGAAGGAGTTGTCGATGAAATCGTTGGCAGTGATCGTGTTGTCAAGGCAGTTGGCCATGAGTTTGATAGCCCAACCATTGTCCTTGAACAGATTTCGGGCAAGCAGGATTCGATCGGACCCCTCCATGTGAATCCCTGTCGAGTTGTTCAGGAAGCGGTTCTCTTCCACCCTGCTGTCCCGAATGTCCTTAAGCAACAAGCCGTAAGAAGCCGCACCCCAGCTGTTCTCAAAAGTGTTATTACTCATGATGACGCTGCCTGTGTACATAACAGCCACCCCGGACGTATTGCTGTGGAACAGGTTGTCGGCATAGCGGCAGCTGTCTGAGAACATGAAGTGCAGACCGTAGCGGAGGTTACTGCGGCAGGTGTTGCTGTCGACGGTGCTCGTTCGAACGAACTCCATGTAGATACCATCGCGATGTCCGATGACGGTGTTGTTAACAATAGAAATGTTGCGGCAGTGCCACAGATGGATGCCGTTACCAGCGGAGGTGAGCCGTGCGGGTCGGCTTCGGATAGTGTTGTTGCGGAGCCGAGAGTTCTGTGAATTGGCGAGGTAGACGCCGAAGAAACAGCCGTCGATGGTGTTGCCCTCGATCGTGGTTTGGTCGGTTGCCTCAAGGAGTATGGCGGCGTGTTCGGCGCTGAAACTGGTCGGGACACCGGTCAAGTGCAGATCCCTTATCGTAACACGTGGCGCCGTCACAATGAAGATGCCGCCTTGTCCACGCGCATCCACAACCGCTTCGCCCCGTCCGGTAATGGACAGCGGCCGGTCGATAGTAAGATCGTGTTCGTGGTAGAATCCCTCGCATACGACGACCGTGTCATGAGCGTCGGCTGAGGCGATAGCGCCGGCGATGGTTGACTGAGCACTGTCGGAGTGGACCGTAAGTATCCGTGCCCACAAGGTACCGGTTGGCATTGTGAGTATGATCAGGCCGCTCACAAGAAGCGGCAAGGCGCGGAAACGCGGTATGGTCGGCCGAGGCATGTAACTGTCACCTCACGTTCCAGGCTTCGGCGACATAATCGCGCACCTCCTGCCAAGACAGGACTCTACCGTTGGTCTCGGTGGCCAGTTGTCGGCCGTCTTCGAGCCTTGACGTTGCGGCGAGCCCAAGTCCCATCGGGCTGCGCAGGGTATGCCCGGAGACGATGAAGGCCTTACGGCCTTCAACGAATGATCCCGGTTGGTTGATATCCGCCAGCCAGCGGGTACTGCCGGTCTGCAGGCTCTTGTGGGTCTGCTCGTAGGCAGCCAGGCATTCTATAGAGTCGAATTTGAAGACCTTCCCTTTGTCCGAGACAAGCTGAGAACCAAAAGCCGGATCGACGATATTCATTTTGCAGTAGTCACACTGGTCATCTCCGTAGTGCATGCGGGCCGGTCCCTGATCTGAGCACCCCAGGCCCACAGTGCCCATCAGGGCGATAACAAGTGCCATGATGACGTTAGTGCGCATTAGACGCCTCCCTCGGGAGTTTCCGGGAGCGCCTGTGCTCCCACGTGAATGTGGCAACCCCGGCCAGGAAGCAGCCGATGGCTGTCCAGCCAGCTGTTCCGGGCCACGAGTGTGCAGTGAAGTTGAGCAGTTGTTTGGTGCCAATCAGCGGTGGCTGGTAGGTCATCCCAGGAACCTTGATGATCGCGTTCTCCATATCGAGATTGTGACCGTAGTCATAACCCCACAGATAGAAGTCAACCATACCTGACACAGCCAGCAGGGCGAAGAACACGATCCAGCCCAGCAGCAGGCCGCGTCGTCCGGTAGCGGCAGCGATGAGGCCGAGCAGCATCAGTGCACGCATCAGCCAGGGCATGATGGTCAACTCCCGGATAGACTCCGGGTGGATGGTCTTCATGCCGATGTAGTGGTTGAGGTTGTTGATCTTATCGAGATCCCCCGGGCTCTGGCCATCAATGCGGTTGATCCAGATTTCCATGCCAAGCCCCTCGGGGTACTGAGGAGCCTCGAGCGAGATCTGCCACAGGGGGAAGAAGTATGTGAGAAACAGCAGAAGCGACACGGTGGCAAGAACAATACGGTTTGTTGCGGACATGATGCGTTGTCTCCTGTCGAGGGTGACCCGGCAGATGCCTTCAGGGCGGGTCTGCCGGCCATTCACGATAGCTGCCGGTGTCGCGGTCATATGATGTAATCCATGCCGAAGCTAATTCGATACCCGCACATACCCCTGCATCTCCTGATGCAGAGCGGAGCAGAAGTCGGTACAATAGAACGGGAAGACGCCGGCGAACTGCGGTTTCCAGGCGAGCGTCCGTGTTTCGCCGGGCATTACCAGCAGTTCCGCATTATTGGCACCCATGATGGCGAAGCCGTGGGGCACATCCCAGTCCTGCTCAAGATTCGTCACGTGAAACAGCATCGAGTCGCCGACCTTGATCCCCTCGATATTGTCCGGGGCAAAGTGTGTTCTGATCGTCGACATGTAGACACGAACGAGATTCCCGTCGCGTACCACTCTGGCCTGATTCTCGGCCTTGATGGCGTGCGGATGCTTGTTCTCCGCGATGGGGAAGTACCTGACGGATCGGTCCTTCACCAGCGACGCGGGTATCGCCTGAGCGTAGTGTGGTTCACCGAGGGTCGGAAAATCAAGAAGCAGCTTCATTCGGTCGCCGGTGATATCGTACAACTGAGCCGAGTGGGCCAGTTCCGGTCCGGTCGGCAGATAGCGGTCTTTGGTTATCTTGTTAAGGGCTATCACGTACTTGCCGAACGGTGCCCGGCTGTCGCCACCGGGGATCATCAGGTGGCCGATGGAGTAATACGCCGGAGCCCGGTCGATCACTTCCCAGGTTCCGAGCTGCCACTTGACGATCTCCGATGAGATGAACATGGAGGTGTAGGCATAACCCTTGCCATCGAACTCCGTATGCAGCGGGCCAAGTCCGGGGTTCTGGACCTCGCCGGCGAGCACGGACTCGTATTTCAGAACCGGGATGCCATTCACCTCGCCATCGAACTCCCGGTCCTCGATGGCCTTAACCATCCTGGAGAACGAATGGACCGGAATGACTGTAGCCAGCTTGCCACCGGCAACGATGTACTCACCAGTCGGGTCGACATCGACGCCATGAGGCGATTTGGGCGTGGGGATGTAGAAGATCATGTCCGGGCAGTCACGGGGATGGAGAATCTTAACCGACCGGATTACCTCGGATTTCGCGATGCGGGCTTCGTCAAGGAAGTTGTGTCGGTATGATGCAGGCAGAGATTTGGCCCTGCCCTCTGCGACATATTTCTCGGCCAGCTTCCAGTTGACGGCCGCAAGGTAATCCTTGTCATTGCGAGAGGCGTTGACCTCTAACAGCGTGTGTGCTTGCTCGGAATTGTAGGTCGAGAAGAATGCCCAGCCGTGCGACGGTCCCTTGCCGGCGTGCGACAGATCATAATTAAAACCGGGGACCAGTATCTGAAACGCCAGCGACATGCCGCCGGTTATGGAGTCTACCCTTATGAATGACAGCGTCCCCTTGAAGTTGTCCTTGTATGTATCGATGGGCACGTCCTGCTGGGGAATGGGGACGCTGAATCTCGTTCCCGCGAGCACGTATTCGGTATTGGGCGTGAGAAACGGCGAGGCGTGATTGCCTGCTGAGTGCGGCAGCTCGATGATTTCGGCCGTCTCAAACGTGGCCAGATCCAATCTGGCAACGCGCGGAGTGTTGTTTCCGTTGATGAAGAGCCACCGGCCGTCGGGGACGCCATCGGTTCGTGACAACTGCGGATGATGAGCATCGTCCCAAGGCACAAACCCGAAAGATGTCATGAGCAGGTTCCTTGTCTCTTCGCTGTAGCCGTACCCATTCTCTCCGTATTGAGAGAATACGGGGATGTGCCGCAGAAGGCGGCCCGAGGGCAGACCGTAGACGGAAACCTGGCCTGAAAAACCTCCCGAGAAGAAGCCGTAGAACTCGTCGTGTGTCCCGGGAGCAACGTAGACACGCTGGGCAGCATCGCCAGTGCCGGCAACGCCGTCCCTGCCGTTACCGCCACAGCCGGTCAGGAGCATCAAGGCTGCCAGCCACGATGCAGTGATTGCTACTGCCTGTTTCAACCGTATGTTCATAATCGTCTCCTGTCTTCACTGATGACGTCCGGTCCGTCGATCGGATCCTGACGATTAGTTTGATGGTGGTGGCACAGCGGCGCCAGGCTGCTGGTCAATCGGGACCGGCGGCTTGTCAGCCTCTGCGCGCAGAAAATCCAGCAGCGCCATGGCATCCTCGCGCGTGACGCCCTGAATTGTCATGTACTGAGCATACTGCGCCACCAGCTTCCTGCCATCGGGGTGCAGCTTGCCCATCTGTTCAGCATTCAGAATCTGGTTCAGCACGTATTCCGGGCTGCGACGCTTCGTGATGTCGCGCAGGGGCGGACCGGTCTTGCGGTCATCGAGATAGTGACAGGTGGCGCACTTGGCGATGTAGATGTTCTCGCCCTTAGCCACTCTCTCCTGACTGACAGAGGCCAGCTCGATAGCCTCCGTAATCGGCCCAATCCCGTGTTCCAGTTCCCAACTGGTGAACTTGCCCTGCTGCCAGCGGGCCTCGCGCTCGGCCTCGGTCTCTGGCTCTGAAGAGCAGCCCGTCAGCCCAATGAGAAGCAGGATCGCTGTCAGGCTGGCTGCTTGTGTCAGTCGCTTCATGAAGACACTCATCTCGGAATACCTCTCATTATATGTGGTTGATCGCATTGACTTCGGTAGACGGGCGGTTCCGGTTCCTGACATATATACGATTTCGGAGTACGAAATCTGCAACATAAACAAACAAGACCATGTTTGATGCTGGCCATGGCAGATTATCCCCTTGAGCTTCTGGATGACTGGTTCTGTATCAGAGCGTCGAGTGTGGTCCGGGTCAGCATAACTCGCAGGTCCTCTCGCCGCTTGGCCCAGGCATCGTGAAGCGGGCACGGAGAGGCATCGCTGCACTGGGGCAAGCCAAGAGCGCAGCCCTCAAACAGACTCATTCCATCTATGGCCGCGACGATGTCGATGACGCTGACTTGTTTGGCCGGGTGCGTCAGCCCTACTCCGCCGTTGGGTCCGCGAAAGGACTCCATGATTTTGACCTCGGTGAGCCGCCGGAGTATCTTGGTCAGAAAGTGAAAGGAGACTCCCAGTTCGTCAGCGAGCTCACGAATCGGAATGAAAGCGCGCCGACCGTCAGGATCCTTGGCGGCGGCCAAAACGGCAGCCCGGATGGCGTACGTGCAGGCTTTGGAGAAGAGCATGTTCGTTTCCTGAATTATTGCAGGTTTCGGACTCTCTTGTCATGAATATCGGCCACGTCGAGCATATTGTCAAGCCCGAATTGTACCTTTTGCATGTGCTCATAATTATTGTAACCGCAAGGATGGTCGTTGTAGATACGTTGCCTCATAATAGAGGTTACCGAAGAATGGGAGCCTATTATGGGGATCAAGGAACGTCGTATCGATTTGGTTGGCCATCCGCAAACGCTATCGACAAGCCAGCAAGAGGGCCAAAGCGGCCATACTCGATGAATTCTGTGCCGTCTGTGACTATCATCGCAAGTACGCCATTCGCTTTGCTGGGACGAGGTGACCGCAACACGCCAACCCCGCTGCCCAGTCTCTTTTAGGTGATTTTGGCCGTCGGAAGTCTGAAAATCTGTAACTTCTTAATTTTCAATGTTTTTTGATCGACGTGGCAACTCTGGCTGGATCCCTGTGGGTGAACCTTCAATGGACAGCCATTCGGTGAGAGAACACGGGCGGGTTCCAGCGACCACTCAGTGTGGCTGACTCCGAAGCGAAAGATTTTCTCTGCGGTTGCCGGGTGGCGGGTATCCAGAGCGGCTTGCATCAAGTGTTGCATCCGGCGCGTCGAATTGGCTGACCACAAAACGGTGCACTCGACCTCCCGAGGAGCCAAGGACAATTGAACGTAGCCCATCATCTTCAGTCGAATACGACGCAAGCTGGTGGTGCCTCGGTCTGTCTCGACATAAAAACGATAAATCTCACCTTTGTTTGAAGACGTACACATAGCGGATCAGATCAAACTGACCATCGGGCACTATCGTAAGTCGTTCCACGGCCGGTGGCGAATCGAGAGCACACTCCGAGCGTGGGCCGGTGTGTTTTTGACCGTACACACGGACATTCCGCTTGCGTTTTTTCCGGCAGTTGATATATTCAGTCGCTGCTGGGGCCGACCCGCGCCAGTGGCGTCAGGCCACATTGGGCGGTTAGCTCAGCTGGTTAGAGCACCTGCCTTACACGCAGGGGGTCACTAGTTCGAATCTAGTACCGCCCAGTTGAGTGAGGCGGCTTTTGAGTGGTGCAGCGGTGGGGAAAGTCCGGGTGTGGCAAGTGGTTACTCCTGAGGCATCCGGGCACGGGACCGATGGATATGACAGGACGCCGGCTGCTGAATAACAGTCAGCAGTTGGCCGATATAGAGATTGTCGGGGTTGTAGTTCAGTTTGGTTAGAACGCCTGCCTGTCACGCAGGAGGCCGCGAGTTCGAGTCTCGTCAACCCCGCTTTTGTCTTCGAGGTCGAACGTCAACCTGTAAGACCTGCGTCTTGGAACCAAAGCCCGCTTGCGTAATACCAGGGTATCCCTCAACTACTCTTCTTCGATGCGACTGTATCGAGTAGCCACACGTACCAATCTTCCAGTCCGTTGCCGTTTTGGCAGGAAGTCTCGAATATTTTCAGATTGCCATTGATGCGGAGACCATTGCTTTTGACCCGTTCCAAATCGAAATCGGAGGATCCGAGCAGGTCAGTTTTGTTGATGATGAGGACCGAGGAGCGACGGAACATGGATGGATATTTTAGCGGCTTGTCGTCGCCTTCAGTCGTACTAATCAGAGCAACCTTCATATCCTCGCCGAGATCGTAACTGGCCGGACAGACCAGGTTCCCGACATTCTCTATAAACAGGAGATCGATACCTTCCAGATTGAGCCGATCGAAAGCCTTGCGTATCATTTTGGCATCGAGATGACAGGCGCCTCCGGTCACGATCGGCTGAACCATCGTCCCGCCTGCTTTCTTAAGCCTTTCGGCATCGTTTTCGGTTTGGACGTCGCCCGCGATCAAAGCTATACTGAGTCTGTCGTTGAGGGCCTGGAGCGTCCGTTCCAGAAGGCTGGTCTTCCCGGAGCCGGGCGAACTAACCACATTCAGCGCCACGATTTTTCTTCGGCACAACTCCTGCCGAATTGCTCGGGCCAAACGATCATTCTCTGACAGGACTTTTTGCTCTATTGCGAATCTTTCACTCATACTCACCCTCACATGTGTAACTGGAGAATTGTCAGTGCCCGGAGATGTAGACAATATCCAACTCGTCTCCCTGATTTATCTCCAGATCAACGCTCCCGCAATGACAACAAACAAAAAGAAACGCTTCGATTTCGATTGTCTCTTTACAGGTTTGACATACACCTCGCACCGGAACGTGCTCGATTGAGATTTTCACTCCAGCCATCAGGGTGTCCGTGGTTGAGGCCTCGATAGCGAAGCGAAGGGCTTCGGGATCGACGCCTGACAGGGCGCCAATTCTCAGACCTATCTCCTCGACGTGAACGATATTGTTTTCTGCCGCTCCTTCCTTCACGAGATTGATTGTTTCCAGCGCGATACCCAGTTCGTGCATCCGAGACTCTCCGTCTCTAGGTCATAGTTCAGTTCAATATCTGCCATTCAGTCAGAGGGAATGTTTCATTTGTCATAGCAAATGAAACATTACCCGCTCAGTCAGTTGATCGAGCGCCGCCACCACCTCTCCGGTCATTTCGCTTCCCATATCTTCAGTATTGACCACCTCCATCCCGACAATCAGGATTTCCACGGGGAAGCAGACGTCCAGTTCGCGAGCCAGCCTTATAAGCTCCGGAATACCGGTGAAGTGAGGTGAAGGATTGTCGATCGGGTTCAGGCGGCCCGTTTCGATTTCCAGGATTGTTCCGGCCGAATGTCGCCCGGTCTGGACGGCATCGACGATAATCGCCTTCTCATAGCCGATTAGCAGATCGAGCAGAGCGACGCCGTGAAGACCGGTTTCCACATAATCGGCCCGCCCGGGGGCACGCTGAGCGGTTTTCCGAACGGCCAGCAGACCGACAGCATCATCCCCAAACAGCTCATTCCCCATTCCTATAACAACGGTTTTCTGCTTAATCGCGACGAATCTCCCGAATGAGACTGTGCTTCATATCATACACTCGCACCAGAATCGGCATCTGGCCCGGCAGGGTATGCGTGGCGCATCCATTACAGGGGTCATAAGCTCGGAATGCCATTTCGACCATATTGAGGATGCCGTCATCGATTTTACCGTCAGCAATGAGTCCCCGAGCCGCCTTATCGACTGACATGGCGATTCGGGCGGCATTGTTCTGAGTGGCAACAATCAGATTTGCGGCAGTAATGACACCCCGTTCATCGGTCCGATAATGGTGGAAAAGGGTACCTCGCGGCGCCTCAACAACACCAACACCCTCAACCGGTTTTTCATCGGGCATGGTCCGGACTTCCGGATTTACAATTTCCGGGTCGTTGGCCAATTCTTTCATCCGCTCCGCGGCATAAAGCAGCTCGATCAGACGTGCCCAGCTGGTGGCCAGCGTATGGTGTACCGGCTTACCGCCCAAAGTCTCGAAATACTGCTCATAGGCTGCCTGCGCCAGTGGTGTCGCCATCCCGTCAGCGGCATTCAGTCTGGCCAGCGGCGCCACCGCGAAGACGCCACTGTCGGGGCCATCTTCGAATCCGTGCCAGCCGACTTTTTTCAAGAATGGAAACTTGATATAACTCCAGGGTTCGACATGCTCGGCCATATGGTCAAGGTAATCCCCGGCTGCGAATCTCGCAAACTCCTCACCTTCAGGCGTGACTATCCTGAGGTTGCCGTCGTAGAAATTCACTCGGTTTCTATCGTCAACCAATCCCATGTAGTACGTCTCATGGGTGTAGATATCAGAGACAATATAATCGACATACGTCTTGTTCTTCAGGACAACATCTTGAAACAATTGAAGAGAAAACTGCCCGAACTCGACCGCCCGATTGGCGACATCAATGAATCTCTGCTGATCCGTTTTCGCAATCGGTTTTGAAATACCGCCCGGTAAACCGAAGACGGGATGAACTGCTTTGCCCATGGCCAGCACCATCAATTCCCGTAGTTGCTTCCGGGTCCCGATCACCTTAAGGCCGATTTCCATGCCAACCTTGCCCAGAACACCGAGAATGTTTCGTTCGGCTTTGGGTGCCTGCGGACCAACCACAAAATCAGGTCCGGCCAGAAAATAGAAATGCAGTGCATGATCCTCGATAGTGAAGATGTTGTAGAGCATCTCACGGACCTTCTTGGCCGCGACAGGCGGATCTACGCTATAAAGATCATCGAGCGCCTTGGTGGCGGCCATATGATGTGCTGTGGGACAAACACCGCAGATACGCGAAGTGATCTGGGGCATATCCTCAGCCGGTCGACCGATCGCAAAGCGTTCAAATCCCCTCAATTCGGGTACCTGAAAGTAGGCCCGATCGACCGTGCCATTATCATTCAAGAATATATCGATCTTGCCATGACCTTCCAGACGCGTGATCGGATCTATGGTAACCTTTTTGCTCATTGTTTCTTTCCTCCCTGCACCGAGGGTACATAACCACGATGTAACAGCGAAGCCGGCAGGCTGTATCGATACAAGGATCCAACCGGATCGACAATTTCCCCGAGAATGTTCTCGATTTCGTGTTCGTCGTTGCTATCGGCCAGCGAAGCCATGGCCGAAAGTGCCTTGGTACCGAAATCGTGGACTCGACTGGTCGGCCCCATACAGCCGGTGCAAGGCATATTTCCTTTTACGCAGGCTGCATCGCACCCTTGACGGGTGACCGGCCCGAGACACAGGAAACCCTGAGCCAGCAGGCATTTTTCCGGATCAATGACCGAAGTATGCGGCCGTTTGAACTCCTTAATCGACAGCTTGTCCGGCTTGGTGGCCAGGCGATCACATTCATCACAGAGAGCGATATCGGGCGCCAGCACCGCTCTGTGCGGCGGCAGCTGCCCGCTGACGATGGCGTTGACCGCGTTTTTTATCAGTTTGACTGGCGGGGGACAGCCAGGCATGTAATAATCGACCTCTGTCACCTGATCAAGCGTTTTGACCGTATTCCATAAAGTCGGAAGAGTCAGCGTGCCCTCGGGAACAGCCGAATCCGGCAAAGGGACAGTCCCTCCTTCGTTATCGAGACCGGGAACATTGGAATACACTTCACGAAACATCGCCTCGCGGTCGAATGTATTGGCAAGTCCCGGGATACCACCGAGGTGAGCGCAACTGCCGAAGGCTACCACCATTTGAGATTTGGCTCGAAGCATATGCACCATCTCGGCCTGCTCCGAGGATCGAACAGCACCATTGATGAAACTGACAGCCAGTTCCTTATCGGCCATCCCTTCAATGTCGCATCGCTTGAAATCGAGGGCAACCGGCCAGAATGTGATATCGACGGCCTTGACCACTTCCAGTACATCCTCGGCCAGATCGACGACCGCTTCCTCACAGCCGCCACACGAGGCGCACCAGTAAAAAGCAACTTTTGGTTTACTCATGATGACCACCTGACGCAGCAACCGTTTCGGCTTTCAATTCACTCGGGATCATGTCCTCTATTCTCTCGATCGACATCGCTTCCAGATGAAGTGGTCCCAGGGCGCGTACGGTCTCGGTCATCTCATTGATGACCCGCTGGACTTTATCGCCCTCCGAAGCGGCGATCCACTCCAATCGAATCCGCCCGTCCTCGATGCCCATCGAACTGAGAAACCGTTTAAGCAAAGTGAATCGGCGCAAAGCCTTGTAATTTCCCTCCTGATAGTGACAGTCGCCGGGATGACAGCCGCCAATCAGGACACCGTCTGCACCCTCGCGAAGGGCCGACAGAATGAACTGCGGATCAAGCCGTCCCGAGCACATAATCCGCACCACCCTGACATTCGGGGCATAACTCATGCGTGCTGTTCCGGCCAGATCTGCAGCGGTATATGTGCACCAGTTACAGAAGAAGGCAACAATCCTCGGTTCAAATATCTGTTTGCCGTTCTCAATACTAGACATAGCTGACTACTCCTTTGATCTCCTGGAATATCTGCTCATCGGTGAAGAGATTCTGTTGAAGGGCGCCAGACGGGCAAGTCGCCACACAGGTACCGCATCCCTTGCACAGGGCTCCATTGACCGACGCCTTCTCCGTTTCTTCATTGAACACAATGGCACTATAGGGGCAGATGTTCGAACAGGTGTGGCAATCGGAACAGAGTTCTTCTGTAACATAGGCGGTGTTTGGTTCCATCTCCACCCTGCCCCGATCGATCAACGCCAGCGCTTCCGCTGCTGCCGCTCCGGCCTGGGCCACACTGTCGGGAATATCCTTCGGTCCCTGACAGGCACCAGCAATGAAGATACCATCGGTGAAGGTCGATACCGGCGCCAACTTTGGATGCCGCTCCAAAAACCACCCCTCACGGCTACAGCTGATATTGAAAAGCCGTCGGACGTTATCGGCATCCGGCTGCGCCTCCAACCCAACCGACAGGATGATCATATCAACCGGAATGCGCCTTACCACACCGATTAACGTATCCTCGGCGCGAATAATCAGCTTTCCTTCTTCCTCGGGAGTCATCGTCCAGTCACTAACCTCGGCAACCCGGCCCCGAATGAAATGAACGTTTTCGTGGAGCAGTTTATCGTAAAACTCCTCATAGCCCTTGCCAGGGGTTCGCATGTCGATATAGAAATTGTATACTTCCGCGTTGGTTCGCTCCTTGACCAAGTGGGCCAGTTTCAGCGAATACATACAGCAAACTCGTGAGCAGTAGCGGTTGGTTTTTTCATCGCGGCTGCCGACACAGTGCACGATACCGACCGCTTTCGGTTTCTCGCCGTTTTTCATGACGATCTCGCCGCCGGTCGGGCCGGCCGCATTAACCAGCCGCTCAACTTCGAGGCTGGTGTACACCCCCGGATATTTCCCGTAGCCGTACCGCGAAATCCGTCTGGCATCGAATGTCTTGAAACCGGTGGCGAGAACAACCGCCCCAACATCGATCTCTTCAGTCCGATCAGTCTGGGCAAAATCTATCGCTTTCGGCTCGCATGCCTCGACGCAGTCCTTGGGACACTTGTGGGTTTTGAATTCTATACAGGTTTTCGGGTCGATCACAGCCACGAGCGGCGTCGCCTGCGGGAACGGCACATATACCGGCTTACGTTTGACCAGCCCGAGATTGAACTCATCATCGGCCTTCCCTTTTTTATAGACACACGCCTCGATACACTCCAGACATCCGACGCATTTCTCTTCGTCGACATACCGCGCTTTTCTTGTGACCTGAACCTTGAAATTGCCGACATATCCATCAAGTCCGATCACCTCGGAATAACTCCAAAGAGTGATATTGGGATGCGACCGTACCGCCGACATTTTAGGTGTCAGGATACAGGCGGAGCAATCCAGGGTCGGGAATGTCTTGTCGAATTTCGCCATGTGCCCGCCGATTGTCGGTTCCCGTTCGACGAGGTACACTTTCTTGCCGGCATCGGCTATTGTCAATGCCGCGTGTATTCCGGCAATACCGCCGCCGACTACGAGAACGTCGGGATGGATCGGGACACTCGTTTTCTGCAGAGGTTGATGCAGGACCACTCTTTCCACAGCCGCGGCAATTAGCGCTCGGGCTTTGTCGGTTCCGGCTTCTTTATCTTTAGTTACCCAGCTGACATGCTCGCGGATATTTGCCATCTGAAAAAGAAATGGATTCCCGCCGCCTTCGGTCATTGCCCGTCGGAATGTCGGCTCGTGCATCAGAGGGGAACAGGACGCAACCACCGCACGATCGATTAGACCGTCACGCAGATCTTTCTGGATGATATCCTGTCCCGGATCGGAACACATGAATTTATACTCTTTCGCCGCCGTTACATACGGCAGTTGGCTGGCGAAGGCGACCGTATCGGCGATATCGACCTTGGCTGCGATATTAACACCGCAATGACAAACATAAACGCCGACTTTCGGTCTGCCGTCATTATCCGGTCTAGCTGGTGACATGTTGACCTCCCGCGACCTGATCCAGTTTGGCTTTGGCGTCAAACGGCACGAACAGGCGTTGCATCGCCAGTTGACGACTAGATACGCCCAGCGCAATGCCGATCAACTGCGTGAAATAGAGAACGGGGATATCGATCGATGTCTTGAATCGGCGGCTCATGTCGCTCTGGTAGCATTCCAGATTGAACTGGCAGAGGGGACAGGCAGTGATGATAACATCGGCTCCCCGGAGGGTCGCCTCCCGAAGCAGGATATAGCTCAGCCGCTGTCCGACATCCTGAACCGTTCCGGTCAGGGAGCCACCGCAACAACGCGTTTTTAACGGCCAGTCGACCGTCTTGGCACCGAGCGCCCAGACTATTTGATTCATTGTCGTCGGATTCTCCTGATCGTCGAATTCGGCGTACGGCCGGATTATCTGGCAGCCGTAATAGCACGCCACCTTCAAACCTTCCAGCGAGCATTTCACTGCTGCGGTAATCCGCTCCGTGCCAATATCATTTACCAGCACATCGAGGGGATGGCGGATCCGAATGTGATTACGATAAGCCAGATTCGCGGTAGCCAGCGCTTCGTCGATTTTCCTCCGTGTATCGGGGTACTGGTCCAGGTACCGCTTCGCCTTGTTCAACCCCAGATAACAAGCGGCGCAGGGTACTATCAGATCGGTCATGCCGGTTTCTTTGGCCTGTTGCTCGGCCAGGGCGAAATTACGGGCGCAGAGTGCAAACGCTTTCAGCTCGCTGACCGACATATATGAGGTCGCACCGCAGCAGTTCCAATCATCCAATTCCCGGATATCAACTTCTAAGGCCTTAAGGACTGCCAGAAGCGATTCCTCGTAGGCGCGACCTGTTCCCTTCAAGGAACAGCCGGGATAATAAATATAACTCATCGAACCACCTCCGTCACGCCGCGCAAATCATCCTTCCCTTTGATCATACGCTCCTTTTCGAGTGATTTCAGGATGCGGTGCAAATCGTCACGACTGTTAACCTGTTCCTTTTTCAAGCTGAAACGACCTCGTAGCATCAGTTTTATACCGAGTGCTGCGTGGCGAAGCAAGTTGAACGGGTTTGTCTTGAGGTACAATTTGAGGAGCACACGGCCTTCGTTACTCCGTCCGGTATTCTCGACTGAATCGAAAAATTCTCTGGCCAGAACCGGGATCGGGAAGCGTTTTGGATATACCTTCCCCCTAATGGCCAGCCGTTTGGCAGCATACATGATGTCGGTCAGTTTGATTTCCTTGGGACATTCCACCGTGCAGGAGTAACACGAAGCGCACAACCAGGTTGTATAGCTGCTGAGGACCTCCCCCCTTAGACCAGCCCTGATCATGGCAATGATCTGCCGGGGGGTGTGGTCCATGTAGGGAGTTAGCGGACACATACCACTGCATGTCCCGCATTGAATACAGGAGAGTAATTGATCTCCACCGGGAATTGAGGCGATTTCACTGGCGAACTCCGGGTCGAGTTCCGATTCATAGTGAATTTTCCGCCAACCTTGCCATTTTTCCATGTAGCTTCTCCTTACTTTCAACTACCTCTACAGTACACACGCCTCTATTTGCCAGCGGTTAAGAAGGAGAATCGGCGGAAATGGCGGGCCGGACTTTTGAGCGAACGGAAGCCCGACGTCGGAGTTCAGGTCCGACGTCCGCCTGAATCGGCTGGATTCTCCTCTCCTTTGACGTTGACCCGGGTACTCCCGATACGTCGGATTGGTGTTGCCCAGGGCATAACATGAACCCGGCGTACGGGACGAACCGAAGTGCGGGAATGCATTACTAATTGACGGCAAATCTTCCATGCCTTTTCGGGCTGGGATTGCCACTCGGTGTATGTGAAATAAATCACATACTTAGATAAATTACCTAACTTCTTACGCGGAAATGTCACCGGATAAAGAGAATCAGGCAACTGTCGCTTTCGATAAGAAATAGCGTCACCTGAAAGATTCGGCCTTAATAGAGCAAAGGGCCATTTGTCTAAAAGCTGCCTATAGGCAAGAATGTTCAAGCCTCTCTGACCTACCATCAGGGCCATCACAAGCATGACCCCATTCTAGAGATTTCGTGATAAACTATAGCATCTTTTTTGGATGTCAATAGAAATAACGGAAGAGTTCAACATAAGATACCTGCCTGTCCGCGTTCGAGGTGCATTTTGAACAGAACATGAAAGCCTTGGACGACTGCCTTAGGCGCGATGCCACCACAGGTCCATATGAGACGAGAGTTGCACCGGCCTTAGGCCCGGTCGATCTCTGCAAGGCTGGCGACCGGAGCGCGCTGGCTTCGATGAACCAGCTCGCTTTCCAGGTCAAATGCGACCTGTTGGAAATGGGGCATCCGCTGCCGGTGGTCAATCGGCGGCTCAACAGGATGACGATGTCAAAGCTGAAATACCGCTACTCCGCAGAGGAGTTTTCGGCTTTTGCCAGCCGGTCACGAGCATAGCCCCGTTATGCTATTGCATTACCTTCCAACGGCTTCCATTCTTCGTAGAGTAGCTGGTTTTCACGGCGAGGCTGAAGTTCCCCAAAGTTTGGGGAGAGTGATATTGGGGCCGCTTTTTTCTAAATCATTATTCCACAGCAGATTACAAGTCGATAAAATCCCAATATCACTCTCAGCATACTTTTCCCAGCATTCAGCGCACAAAAGCGCTAATTCGAACCGGTGGTTGTCGGATCCAGACAGCGTTTGAAAATCTGTAACGCTTTTCTGTTCGGTGCGACTAACGGTTAATCAGGCTGGAAATCAAATGTGAAAGCCGACTCCAGCCTGAAGTAGTCGCAAACACGAACACATTGAATAGAAAGGACAAGACAATGACAACCACAACTCAAACCAAAACTAATAACCCGTTGCCGATTAACACCGTGGATACCGCACCGGAAGCGGCCAAGCCGGCACTTGAAGGTGCCCAGAAGATGCTTGGTTTTGTGCCGAATCTTTACGGCATGTTGTCAAACAATCCGACGACACTCGATGCATACCTTTATCTTAGTAAAGCGCTCGAGAAGTCCGGTCTCAATGCGCTGGAACAGCAGGTAGTTCTGCTCACTGTCAGTATCGAGAATAGCTGCGAATACTGCGTAGCCGCTCATTCCGCTATTGCGGGTATGATGAAGCTTCCTGAGTCGGTTGTGCAAGCGCTGCGAAACCGTCAGCCGATTGTAGATGACAAACTCGAATCGCTGCGCTCTTTCACTGCGACGGTAGTACAACAGCGTGGACACCTCAAGGATGAACAGGTCTCAGATTTTCTGGCTGCAGGTTATAACGGCAGTACGATTCTCGCTGTAATTACCGCGGTGGCGTTGAAGACGATCTCGAACTATGCCAATCACATCGCCAATACCCCGCTGGACGACGCCTTTCAGGCACACTCCTGGTCGGCGTAAAAACAGACACATCTGAATCATACAGCCAACTCTTAACGGGGTTGGCTGTTTTAGTATTGAATTGACAAGTGCGTTAAATATTTGCATATTAACAACTTAAACACGGAGAAAAGGAAAGAGATGTCTTATATAGGTTATGTCGATTTTGATGATGGTTCAGAGGAACTGCAAAGTCTGTATGTTAGGTACGGCGGATCCAGCAAGTGTCCGGCTAATATCATCCGGATCTCCGGCATCAATCCGCCGGTGATGGAACAGCATGTCAACCTGTACCGGGCTATCGTCTCCCCAAAGTCACCTTTGTCGAGGCACCGCCAGGAAATGATAGCTGTTGTTGTCTCCGCCCTGAACAAATGCCATTACTGAATTGAGCATCACTGGACCGCGTTGCGGTCTCTTGGCGGAGTTCCGGATGAGTTGAAAGAACAACTGGTAACTGATTACCGAACGGCGAATATTAGCTCAGAAGACTTGAGAATCCTCGAATTCGTGGCGGAATTGACCCTACGAGCGGGCGAGATCACCAAGGAAACAATTCAGCCTTTGAAACAGCTCGGTTTTGATTCCAGGATGCTACATGATATCGTACAGGTAACGGCATATTTTGCCTATGTCAACCGCATCGCCGATGGCCTTGGTGTCGAGTTGGAGAACTGCTAATACAAATATGAGTGAATCTGAAAAAGACTCCATGTCGAATGGATACTTACTGACCGATCCGAAAGAGTGGGTCACCAAGCATGGTGATGCTCTATTCGGATTTGCCCTAAGATATGTTAGTGACCGTACTGTTGCCGAGGATCTGGTTCAGGAATGCCTGTTGGGAGCACTCAAAGCGCGCACATCGTTTTCCGGGTCCTCTTCGGAGCGCACTTGGCTTATCGGTATCCTTAAGAACAAGGTGATGGATCACTTTCGTAAGTCCAGCCGGGAGACTCCTTTGAACGAGCCTGACCAATTGTCTGATAACGATGACACCGATTACATTTCAGCTGGTCCTGATGCCGGTACCTGGCATCTAAACCGGCGTCCGGCCCCTTGGTCGGTTGACCCTAACGACCCTGTAGAACAAAAGCAATTCTGGGAGCATCTCAAGAGATGTCTTGAGAGTCTTGATCAACGGCTGGCCAAAGTTTACAACATGCGGGATGTTCAGGAAATTGAATACGACGAAGTCTGTAACGTCTTGGCGGTAACTCCGACTAACTTACGAGTAATGCTGCACCGGGCGCGGAAACTGATGCGGCACTGTTTGGAGAAAAACTGGATCGGAGCGTAGCAGTTCCGACGACTGAATAGACTATGATGAAGCTAATGATGAGAATGATGAACATGGTACTTCCAACGTGTAGGGAAGTATCTCACCTGACTTCACAGGCAATGGATGAAAGGCTGCCCTTGGCCAAACGTCTGGGAATGCGCCTGCATCTCATGATGTGTGTCTGGTGCCGCCGGAACTCTGAGCAACTGCAGTTGGTCCGGGACCTCGCTCGTAAACAATCAGCTTCACAAACCAAAGAAGCCAAGCTCAGCAATGATGCCCGTGACCGGCTGAGCAATCTGCTCGAACAAAACGACGACAAGTCGTAAGCCCTTTTTCTTAACCCCCTAATCTCTTACAAATCAACCCGCTACCCTTTTGTGGGCTAAGTACGTCCATGTTTGTAACGCTTGCTATTTTCCTGCGACTAACCATCAGAACGAAGAAACAGCAGCTGCCTTTAAGGGAGTTGTGAAAAAGTAACTAAGTGAAAGGAACAGGAAAATGTCGAAGATGTGCAAACTCGGTTCAAGCTGCTCAACCCACAAAGGGATGTGCATCCACGAAAAGATCATGGCTGGAATGATGGTCATGGCAATGGTGGCCGGCTTGGTTTACTGGCTGGCCTAGAGAACGGATAAACCTGAAGCGAACAACTGAAAAGCAATTAGGAGAACAAATCATGAAAACACTCAAGAACACTATCATCGGCCTGACTTTGGTTCTGGCCTTTAGCTCAGTCTCATTTGGGCAGAGCAACCCCTGCAATCCGTGCGGCGGGAAAAACATGAAAGCGACGAGCGATCACAACGGTCAGGTCTTCTCGGTCGAAGATCCGATGGGTCGCAACACGGTGACCTTCAAGAGCACCGCTCCGCTTGAAGACATCGTCGGAACTTCCAACCAGATCACCGGCCAACTCGTTTTCGATCCGAACAATCCTAAAGCAGGCGGTTACGGTGAGCTGGCAGTTCCGATAAAGACTCTGAATACGGGCATACCGCTTCGCGATGAACATCTTGCCGGCGCCGACTGGCTCAATGCCGACAAGAACCCGAACATCGAGTTCACAATTACGGAAGTGAAGAACGTCAAGGAAGTGAAGAGCACCAAAGACGCCAAGACCTTCGAGGTGACCGCTGTCGGCGATTTCTCCCTCAATGGCAAGACCAAACGTATCAGCGTGCCTGCTCGGATTACCTATCTGCAGGAATCAGAAGCGACCAAACAGCGCCTGCCCGGCGATCTACTGGCCGCCCGCACAACCTTTGAAGTTGCCCTGGCAGATTTCGGTATCACCGGCCCAAAAGGGATGAACTTGATCGGCAGCAAGGTCGGCGAGAAGGTCGAAATTGATCTCAGCCTGGTGGCATCATCGGCCGGCGGTACAATGGCAGGCAATCCCTGCGGCGGCAAAGCCGCGATGAATCCCTGTGGAAATAAAGCACAAATGACCAAAGCGTCAGCCGGTAATCCCTGTGGTCAAAAGGCAGCCAATCCTTGTGGCGAAAAGAAACCTCAGAATCCCTGTAACCCCTGCGGTGGGAAGAAGTAATCGAAGCAGCGTGTCGTGATTACTCGAACCGAAAGGACAGGAATTATGAAAACGAAGAACACAGCAATAAACAATCGGGAGAGGGTGAACAAGAGCCCTCTCTCTTCCCTGAGAAAATCATTGACGTCAGGATTACTGGCAGCCGCGGCAGTAATGCTCGTCAGCGTCGCATCGGGCAATGTGCAGGCAGAAGTCTCCAAAGCAACGACCACTACACAGACCAGTGCGAAGGATATGGTCTTGATCAAAGGCGGCGAGTTCTTGATGGGAAATGAAGGCGCCTATGCTGATGAATTGCCCCGACACACGGTTCGACTCAGTTCATTTTATCTCGATGCTCACGAAGTCACTAATGCCCAGTTTGCGAATTTCGTGAAAGCAACCGGGTATATCACCCAGGCTGAACGGGATGGTCACTGCTGGGCATACTTTGAGGGTGAAACCGACTGGCAGTATGCTGCCGGGACCGACTGGCGTCACCCCCAGGGTCCGACGTCTTCTATTAAAGACAAGATGAACCATCCGGTGGTTTGTGTCTCGTGGGAAGATGCTGCTGCCTATGCCAGGTGGGCTGGAAAACGATTGCCAACTGAGGCTGAGTGGGAATATGCCGCGCGCGCTGGAGCAGTTGGACACTTCGTGGCTAATACCGGGAGTAATCAACATGGGCATACCACTCATTCCAACGCCAGTCATGCGGTGGCAGTATCCGATCGATCTCCATCATCCAAGAGTCATGGTACCGGTGGGCATCATCAGGTGACCGGTTCTCAGAATAACCTGATCACAGTCGAAGCTAACATCTGGGAAGGACACTGGCCGGAGCATAACGCACTCAGTGATGGATTCTACTATACGGCTCCGGTCGAGTCCTTCGCCGCCAACGCCTGGGGAGTTTACGATATGCTCGGCAATGTCTGGGAGTGGACAGCCGACTGGTATGATTCATCATATTACGCAGTTTCTCCCATGGTTGATCCGCTTGGTCCGGCAACCGGCCAAAACCGTGTGGCGCGCGGTGGCAGTTGGTTCTGCAGTCCCAATTACTGCGGCGCTTATTCTTCTCACTACCGGGGTGCCAGCCCGCCGGATCATGCCTTCAACAACGTCGGATTCCGTTGTGCGATGGATATGTCCGAAAGCAAAGAGTGAAGAGGTGAATTATGAATAAGCAAGCCAAGATTGTTCTGTCGATCGTTGCCATACTGACCCTTGCGGCTTTGGTTACCTGGCAGGCGACTGGAGGCGACTGGTACACCAAATACGAAGTGGTGGAGCAAGTGGAGTCTAAGGCCGACCCGAACGATCCCCTGGTGGCTGCCGGGTTCTATGAAAACGGTACGACTACTCAGACACTCACCCGCGATGAGTTCCGATTTGGTCTGTTGCCAACTCCAGCAGGTGTATTCGATAAGCACGCCCTATCAGTGGCATCTGTCACCGGACCGCTCTGGGTTTTGGGTATTGGGTTTGCATGGCTACAAAGACGTCGGAACCGACATGCTACGTAGCGTCAAAATGTGTCTACGAATTTATTAAGGCTGCAAGAAACACATGAAAGTTGACTGAGAAAGGTAGGAAATGTTAAACGAGAAACAAGAACAGTTGTGCAGCTCAAGTAAATGGGATTTTTCCGACCTTCGGGCAATATTCCTGAACTGTACTCTGAAGAGATCACCTGAGTTGTCACACACCAATGGACTCTGGGAGATAAGCAAATCAATTCTGGAGAAAAACAAAGTCCAAACCGACGAACTCAGAGTTGTTGACTACGACATCGCGTATGGTGTCTGGCCGGACATGACCGACCACGGCTGGGACAAAGACGACTGGCCTGAAGTCTACGATCGAGTGATGAAATCGGATATAATTATTATCGGATCAGCAATATGGCTGGGCGACAAGACGTCCGTATGCACCAAGCTGATCGAGCGTCTCTATGGTAATTCAGGCCTTCTGAACGAACATGGCCAGTATGCCTACTACGGCAAGGTAGGCGGATGCTTGATTACCGGAAATGAAGACGGTGCAAAGCATTGTGCCATGAATATCCTCTATTCTTTGCAGCACTTGGGGATGATAATTCCACCTCAGGCTGACGCTGCCTGGCTCGGTGAGGCTGGTCCGGGACCATCGTATCTTGATGAAGGTTCGGGCGGTCCGGAAAACGACTTTACCAACCGTAACACCACATTCATGACGTGGAATTTGATGCATCTGGCCCGCATCATGAAGGATGGCGGCGGCTTACCGGTACACGGCAATCAGCGCTCGAAGTGGGATGCCGGCTGCCGTTTTGATTTTCCGAATCCCGAGTACCGATAAGCGATTATACTGTGGGAAGCGAAGAATCTCGGAGGCTGATATAGTGCTTGTTGAAGTCCTGATATTTGAAGGCTGCCCTAACGCAGAAGGAACGGAACAGATGGTACGTGACGCCGTGAAAGCATTGAATACAGCAGCCGACATCGAGGTCGTAAAGGTTGTCGACAACGAGGACGCCGTCGCGAAACGATTCCTCGGCTCACCGTCAATCCGAATCAATGGAAGGGATATTGAAGTAGACGAGGATGACACGACTAAGTACTCGATGCGGTGTCGGGTTTACCGCAGCGGTGAACAATCGAGTGGAGTTCCACCAAAGGAGCTATTACTTTCGGCGCTGGCAAAAGCAGCTGGTCACGGGAATGGCTGTGATGTATAAACTCCTTTTTGCCACATTAAACGGCGTTGCAGTTCCCGCTGTCACGACTGAACAGATGCGGGATGTTGATCGCATTGCTGTCGAGGAAACCGGCCCCAACCTGTTCCAGATGATGGAAAACGCCGGACGAAGCCTGGCCATACAGGCGATTGACATGATCGGTGATAACTGGAAGCAGCCTCGTATATTGATACTGGCTGGGACCGGTGGAAATGGCGGAGGCGGTATCTGCGCCGCTCGGCATTTGACAAATAGGGGAGCCAATGTCGGATTGGTTCTGACTAATGAGAAGAAGCTGAATAGTGCGGCGGCGTGGCAAGCCCACATATATGCTGCCGCTGGCGGACGGTTTATTGACCCCGCAGATTTGGCGGGTGAGAATCCAAATCTAATAATCGATACAGTTATTGGCTATAGTCTTAAGGGTGCACCGGGCGGAATAGCCAAAGATCTGATCGGCTGGTGTAATAGTCAAGCGGTGCCGGTGCTGTCACTCGATATCCCCTCAGGTATTGATTCGACAACTGCAGAAACTCCCGGAATTTATGTCAATGCTACCCGTACGATGACCCTGGCGTTACCCAAGATTGGTCTGATCAATCCAGCCGCCGGAGAAATTATGCTGGCAGATATTGGTATACCCGCCACAACATTCGATCAAGCCGGAATTAGTTATCAGTCACCTTTCGGTGGCGATTTCATGATTCCATTGCGCCGCACAAATGCCGGCCGCTGATATGTTCTTCTAATCAGCCTTCTTCAACGCAGCTAGAATGTCTGCTGGCTCCGCACGGAGCTTGTAATCCGGATCGAGAAAAGCAAATATGATCTTCCCGTTCCTATCGACAACATAAGTGGCTGACAGTGGCAATTCAGCCTTATCGGTGCCGTAGTAAGTTTTCAGATCGAATCCTCGCTCGGACATGACCTTTTGAATGACTTGAGGAACCTCATACACAATTCCGAACTTGCGTGACGCAATCAGCGCTGTATCGCTGAGTACCGGATAGGTAAGACTGTCCTTCTGTTCGACCTCGAGAGAGCGATCCGGCGGCTCACCGGAAATAGCCACCATCGACGCTCCCAGCGATTCAAACTCAGGGAGATATTCCTGCAGGGCGTGCAGATAGAGGTTGCAGTAGGGGCACCAGGCACCCCGGTAGAAGACAATCACGAGAGCGCCGTCAGATAGAAGGTCATTGCTGGAGACCATCTTCCCATGCGCATCGGGTAACTCGAACAAGGGCATCTTATCGCCAACGTCCAGCGCTGTAGTGGTGATTCCAGACCTGATCAGTTCCTCCAATCCCTCTCGACTTGCTTTCTTGAAGTCAGCTGGGGTCTTTTGTGACGACTGCTCCGCTCTGGCTTTGAGCAGAGCCTCTACCGGCCGCGAAGATGAGTCAGAGCCATTACTTCCTTTGACTGATTCGGCGAATGTCGCGGAACCGACACTCAGCGAGAAAATCGTGAGAAAGACCATCGATTTCGCCGAAGTGAATCTAATCGCGTATTTCATACATTGGTATCCCTTACAATGAGTTACGTAATTATACTCTAATTCAATTTATACCAAATATGTCCCATATTGTTCCACGTTCGGACTCCCAGTGTGATCGTTTGTTTCGCTCGTTGTAGTGCGTTAACGGATTGTTTTCCAACGTGTTCCACTCATGCTGGAGTAGCTGATACGTACCTGGAATTTGAACTCAACAAAAGTATGGGGAGAGTGATATTGGGGCCGCTTTGATTGAAAAGAGAGGAGTTCATGTCAAGAGTTGTGTAAATTGTTTTTTCAAGCAGCGTGCTTTTCGGCC
>CAZVHP010000014.1:0-55762 GCA_964627305.1 uncultured Ignavibacteriales bacterium
ACCGATGGAAGAAGCGATCGACCGGCCTGACGGGACCTCGTCGCTCCCGCCGGCGGGTGACTCATTCGCTGATTAGTTGATTCCTGCGACCAGTGCCACAAAGCGCTGGCCGGCCCCCATCTCGGAAGCCGGCCATCGGTGTGCGAAAAACAGTCGCGCGGAATGGTCAGGCGTGATCAGTGCACGCTCAGCAGTGTCGGCTGGCGTCGTGCACCGACGCCGTTGGGATCGCCATGCGCCATGAAGTTGATCGATGACTGCAACAGCCCGACAGCGTAGTCGGTGTTGTGCACGCCCAGCGAGCGATCCTCCTCCACGAACAGCCAGTTGTACAGCGCGCCGACACTGTCGGCGGTGGCCACAACGCGATTGTTGACCGGACTGACTCCGGAAGAGGTCTCCTGCAGCATATTGGCGTTGATCAGAAGCGTCTTCAGGCTGTCCAGCAGGCCGTGAATTTCGGTCTGGATGCCCTCGATGGTGCCGTTCCAGTCGAAGTCGGCCTCGGCCAGGTGATCCAAACTGGTGACAGTGCCGCCGTGGCAGCCGTAGGAGTCGTCGTTGCATCCGGTGATGTTCTCGAATCCCCGGTCATGATCCCGCATATTGAAGGCGTGTCCGCCGACGGTCTCAAACAGCGACTGACTCATGTGGCAATGGACGCATCCCTCGGGGGCCAGCGAGTGGGCCGACTTGGCGTAGTTGAACCCATCGTATTCGTAGGAGTTCTTTCCGATGAGCATATCCGCCTGGTTGCTGTGGTGCGGTCCGAAGCGGGAGTTGAGAGTGACGGAGTCGACGACAGTGGTGTTGACATCGCGGCGGCTCTGGTGGCAACTGGCGCAGATATTGGCGGCGCCGCGGTCGAAGGTGGAGCCATCCTGCAGCGAGACGGCGCTTGTTACTCGCACCTGGAAGCCGTTCACAGAGGAATGCGGCTGGTGGCACGTGAAGCAACTGATAGCTGTGAAGTGCATACCATCGGTGGATGTTCCCGCCAGACTGGCAAGGAAGCCCTCGGAGGTGTGGCACGATTCACAGGCGCGATAACTGGAGGAATACAGGTGGTTGCGGTTGACGTTCACCCCCTCGAGGTGAATGGAGTTGTCGTACTGAATGCGAGCCTGGACCAGCTTCAGGTCCTGATCGCTGTGGCAACTGAAGCATGCCGATGATGCCGCCGAGGGATCGAGTTGGGCATTGCCGGTAATCTCGCGTTCGCACCCAACAGACCCCAGCAGCAGGAGGGTTGCGGCCAGAGTAATGAGCAGAGGTAGTCTCATACGTACTCCCTTCTTTCTTCAATTCGTTCTATGTGATCTGTTCTCTTCATAGTCCTCGTGTGCAGTCTTTGCGTGCCGTTATCTGACTACAACCGGTAGGCCAGGCTGAGATGCACAATGTTACCGGTGTAGTACTCTGTGTATGTTGGTCCGACGAAGCTGAGATTGTCGTAGTTGTAGGCTGAGTAGGTCAGTTGTGCTGTGTAGCCGGGAACAAACTCGTAGTCGCCGGAGAAGCGGACCACGAAGCGCTCCACATCGACATCATCGTAGCTCCGGTAGTACGTTGTCCCGAAGCCAATCCGGGTGCCATGATACCACGCGCTGAGCAGATCGGCAGAGAAGACGTGTTCGGTGAACTCGAACCTTCCTTCGCTGTTGTCCCACTGGCCCATGTTGTACGAGTAGGACAGGATAATCTGCCCATAGCGATCATGTATCAGTGAACCATCGCAGGCGACGCGTGAGTAGTCGGTTTCGCTGTCGATGTCATCGAAGGTGAGCCGGCGGCTTTCATAGCGGGCGCGGAGGTAGCCGAAATCCTCGCGCCAGCGGGCCTGGAGGTACTGGCGGCTGCGGTCACGTTTGCCGGTGAGCGTGCGGCCATCATCGATCTTCAGGCCCTCGGAGCCGAGACCAACGCGGACGGTGAGTTTGTCGACTGGTTTGAACCAGCCGTTGAAATAGTAGCCGTTCGAGGAGAGCTCGTCAAACAGGTCGTCATTAGTGTAGTACCGATAGCCGACGGTCAGTCCGGCCCGGGCAGGCCAGGTGCGTCCCAGCGAAACGGCGTGGGCGATGTTGTCGGTGGCGACCCAGTCGCCTGTACGGCGGGCACGGTCGAACATGAAGGAGTAGGTCGCCTGCGTGCCGAAGGGGCACAGGTAGCGCGCCGCACCCCAGACGGTGTTGGCCATCAGGGTATCATCGTGGCGCTCAAGGCGATGTGAGTAATGCTGGAATCCGAGACTGAGGCTGAGTCTGTCGAAACCCGGCAACGGTGCTCCGGCGATCAGCCGCACCCGGGAGGAGGTGCGATCGGAGAAGCGGCCGGTGTTGTCCTCGAAATCGGTGCCTCGGTATTCGGCCTGAAGGTAGCGCTGTTGGTGCTGAAACCGTAAACCGGCGTGATAGTGGGTGTGATCATAGTCAACCGGGTTGATGACATCGGAACCGACCAGTGGCGACTGCTCGCCATCTTTGGTGGTCAGTCCTAAGCCTCCGAACAGGCGCACCATGCGGTGCGGCTGCACCCAGAAGGTGGAGTTGGTAACATGACGCTTTGTGCCGACATCGTTGCCGAAATCGTAGACCCGCCGACTGGCCCGGTGGGTGAACGAGAGATCGAAAAGCCCGGATTTGCTTACGCTGGTGCGAAGCTTGCGGTTCTCCAGCGTGAAATTCTGCAGATCGGCACGGATGCGCAGCCCGCTGGTGAAATCATGGCGCAGATCTTCAAGCGACAGGGCCAGCCCTTCATAGATGTTGTATGCGGTCTGGTCCATGCTCCGATTGCCTTCGTGATCAGTGAAGACGTAGCCGGCGCGGACTGTTCCCGTGGTGGTCTGAGCCATCACCGGGCCGGAGGCGATGACTACGAGAAGACCGAGCAGCAGTATCGACAGTTTTGTCTGGGTCATAATCATCCTCCTTAGTCAAGCACGCCGTGACAGAAGCATCCGCCGGGTTCGCCACCGATGGCCGTACCCAGCATTGGATCGAGCAGCGCCGGATTGTCATGTGAACCGTGTACGGCAGAGTGGCATTCCATGCAGTCCAGTCCCTCGGCTATGCCGTCATGCGCGACGCGGTGTCCGGGCGGATAACCGTGACACTGGAAACACAGCCGGTCTGTGGGCTGGTTCAGGAGGCGGTCGTTGGGGCTGCCATGTGGCTGGTGGCAGCCAATGCAGCCATGCCCTTCGGTGACAAACGAGCTGGTCGCCTGATGCTCGAATCGGTACGGGCCGCTTTGCTCGGGGTGACAGGTGAAGCAGTTGACGTTGCCACCATGCCCGAAGCCGGGAGCGCCGGCGCCGGTGAAGTCATGGCAGGAGATGCAGGTGATGTACCCGTCGGCCACCGGATGACTGGTGCGCAGACGAAACTGACTGACGGCATCAACATGGCACTTGCCGCAGAGGTCGCTTTGCGTATCGCGGAGCATCTGGTCGGCGCGGGAGTGAATACGGTGACAACTGACGCAGTTGATGTCCAGTCCCATATGGGGATCGAAACCGACTGTCCCGGTCTCGGTGTGTGGCTGATGGCAGCCGGCACAGATGCCGTTGATCTCATGCATGGTCATGAACTGAGGCCTGCCGATATTCTCCGGCATGGGGTCATCGATGTGCTCGGCGCCGCCCGGGTGGCAGCTTATGCAGCCGATTGTCACGCGGGGGTTGTCGACCTGCGAGCTCAGCCGATGCGCCGAGGCTGCCAGATCGGCGTCATAGCCATCGTGACACATAAGGCATGTTTCATCATCGACCTCAAGCTCAACGGCACCATACAGAAGCGAACCAGAAGAACAGAACAACGCCAGCGTCAGAAGCACGGCTGCCGCAGTTCCGGTAGTTAGTATTCGGGCCATACACTCTTTCTCCTGCGCGTGCCGCCATGTCGGCGGCGGCACATGTGAATTCTTTCACCTGTCATAGTATGCCAAAGAGAGGTCGCACAGACAAGCGAAATATTAGTAAACTGATAAGAATAAAAATGTACGCATTCGTATGTGAAACTTGCTGACAGGCTCTGTCGCCGACGCCGCAGCGGCGGAACCGGCAAGATGGCGAGTCGCCAGCCGGGTGGTCAGGCGCGATGGACCGAAGATGAGTCGACGGTGCGTTCGAAGATGCGGTATTGGCCGATTGTCAACCGATCAATTGTTGTACTGTGGCCAGCAGTTTGTCCCGATCGATTGGCTTTTCGAAGACGGCTGCCGGTTTGGGGACAGCCAGATGTCGTCCGGGGACACCGCTGATGACGATAACCGGCACGTCTTTCAGGTCGGTCTCTCGGCTTGCCTTGCGATAGAAGTCGGTGCCGGTGTTCCGGGGCATCTGAAGATCGAGTGTCATCAAATCCGGCTTCTCATTTCTGGCTACCTCGAGAGCCTCAATGCCGTTGCGAGCGGTGATTGTGTCGTACCCGGCGCTCTTGAACAGGGTTTCGAGGAAGATGATAATGTCGTCTTCGTCGTCAATGATGAGGATCTTCTTGCTCAACGCTAACCTCCGCCATTACTGATTTACTGAGAATATGGTAACACTCCCCGGCCGGGCTGCCAACAAGAAATCCGGTTAAGACGACACAAATGCGACTGATTTATCTTCAATCTGAGCGCTGGACGTGATTTGGGAAGATGGCCCGGAACGTGGTTCCCTCTCCCTCACTCGACGAGAAGGTGATCACTCCGCCGTGCTCTTCGACAATTTTGTGGGCCACCAGCAGCCCCAGGCCGGTGCCTTCGCGTCCCCTGGTGCTGAAGAAGTCCTCGAAGACTCTTTCTCCGACGGTTCCGGGAATCCCGGCGCCGTTGTCCTCGACCTCGATCAGGTGTTTGCCATCCCGATGGAGCGCTCTGATAACGATCCGGTGTTCCTCTTTGCCAGGCGTGGCATCGTTGACACAGGCTTCGAGAGCGTTAGTCACCAGATTGGTGGTCAGGCTGTGCAGGGCTTCCTCGTCGAACCGGCCGTGGGGCAGAGAGTCGGGGATCTCTGCATGCAGTTTCACGCCTTCTTTGGCGGTACGTCCTCTGAACAGCTCGAATACGCTCTGGACGACAGGCGCGGGATCAATCTCGGCGAAGGTCATTTCGCGCTCCTTGGAGCAGTAGAGCAGATCCTTGACGATCCGGGATACAATGTCCACGTTGCGTTCGATCATGCCCCACCCTTTCCGAACCAGGGCCTCATCACCATCGGCCATGCCGGTGTTGACGACGAAGATGCCGCCCTCGAGTCCCATCAGGATGTTTTTGATGCGGTGGGCCATGACGGCGATGGTCTTGCCCATGTGGGTCAGTTCGCGCTGGAGGCGCTTGACTTCGGTGATGTCGGTCGACATCTCCATGACAGCCACTCGTTCCCCCTGATGGTTGTAGATGGGCGAGGAGAAGACCAGCATTTTTGCCTCGGTGCCGTTGCGAGTGATAACTGTCTCCTCGCGGCTGTAGATCTTGCCGTCCTGGAAGGTTTTCTCTACCGGGCAATCAGGGCACATTTCGCCGCGCTGCTTGTAGACTTCGTAGCAGTGCTTCCCGAGATGCTGTCCGAAATCGCGGTTGAAGGCTTCGTTGCTCTCGATAATCCGCAGGTCTTTGTCCTGCACGGAAATATAGCATGGCACGCGGCTGAAGAGCGACTGGTATTCATCGCGGCTGGCCTCGATCTCGGCCTGGAGCTGTTTGAGGTCGGTGATATTGGTGGACATCTCCATCACGCCGATGATGTTCCCCTGCTCATCCGGGATTGGAGTCGTGTAGACTGACAGATGCGCGGGGTGGCCGTCGCGGGTGGTAGCGATTTCCTCGGTGCGGTGTGTCTGGCCATCAGCAAAGGTGCGCAGTACGGGGCAGTTGGGACAGGGCTTGTCGGCCTTCTTGATGACTTTGTAGCAGTATTCACCGAGGCTGTCACCGAAGTCTTCACGAAAGCGGCGGTTGGTGCGGATAATCCGCAGATGGCGATCCTGGATAGTGAGGTAGCATGGCACCTGCTGGAAGAAGCGATCGACACCGGGGTAATCGAGGGCGCGGGCGGTCTTCCTGATGCCGTGAGCAGTGGCGCCGGCTGCAAAAAGCAGCAGAATCGTGAGAAAGGTGCCGGGCCACACACCACCGAACTGATACACTATCCCCAGCCCTGCCGTGAGCGTCGTCGCCACGGCGAGAACACGCAGCAGGGACCTGATGGCCCACTGGTAGGCAGACTGGAGGTACTTGCTGTCGTGCAGGGGCATGGCGTGGAATCCTCAGAGCATGCTCTTGACGGTGGACAGCAGTTGTTCGGGATTGATCGGTTTTTCCAGGAAGCGCACCGGCCCGTCCAGGTCGGCAGGCTCAAAGAACTCGCTGTTACCGGTGATCCCCGAGACGACGACAACCGGGACATCCTTTGTGGTTTCGATCTTGCGCAGGCTGCGGAAGAAATTCAATCCGCTTCGTCGCGGCATCAGGATATCGAGGGTGATGACATCCGGCGCCTTCCGCCTGACAGCCAGCAGGGCATCATCACCGTTGACGGCGACCTCTGTCTGGTAGCCTGCTTTCTGGAAGATCGTCTGCAGGTACACCCGCATATCTTCCTCATCGTCGACAATCAGCACGAGTTTGGACATAGCCTGATAGATCCTCTGTTAAAGGCTCACGATACACCTGATGGCAGCCGGTGCGGGAGTATCGTCCGGCAGGGCCGCCGGCATCAGCCGAACTGACGTGCGTCGGGGTGGTCAATATTCGCGAGCACCTTCTTGATTGGCTGTTCCAGTTCCGGGTTGTCCATCAACCGCAGCAGCACCGCCACGAGCTGTCCGTCGCTGATGGTCACCAGTTCCCTCTCGGCGGCTTCCCGAATGGAGTGATTGGCGTGGACCAGACCCTGGGCAATCTGTTCTGCTGCCTGTTCTGAGGCGCCGGAACCGCTGCGCATGATCTGTCCCATCGCCTTGATGGCGCTTTGGCTGCCGCGGAAACGGCTGAGCGCCCGGACCAGGTTGTCGCCGCCGTACTTGTTCACCAGAGCGTCCACCTCCTCCGGCGACTTCTCGGCGTGGTCGGCGGCGCTGCCGATACTCTCGGTCAGGTACGCCTCGTCAGCGTAGTTTTCGATTGCGATACGTCTCGCCGACAGGTTGTACTCCTTGTCGTTGGCGATCATATCGAGAATGCTCTTGTCGGTGATACGGGCGAAACATGCGGCCATCAGGTCGTAGTTGCGACGGAGCTTGATTATTCTCGCGAGAGTTGTTTGTGACTCGATGCGCTGCACAGCGGCAATGCGGGCGTCGATATACTCTCCATTGAGCGCGACCGATTCGAGCAGCTTGTCGTCATCGATTCGGGCGATCGCCGCCTTACGCACCCGCACCGAGCTGTCGTGAGCGGCCATTTCGGCAAGACGTTCTTGATCGGAGGTGCGCTCCACGAATCTCAGCCGCACCTCGGGGTCACTCGCTTTGTGATTGGGCTTGAAAAGGTCAGATAGTCCCATAAACGATGCAGCTCCATGTTCCGGTTTGGCGAGTTAGTGGAAGTCCTCCCACTCGATGAACCCCTCGCGCACATCAGTCATGCAGTTGACAATCAGTTCAACCAGCCCGCCATAGAGCATGCCGCAGCGCTCCCAGGCATCGAAGTGGGTGATGATATCCCGGATCTGTCCTTTGCAGTTGGAGCACGGAGCACAGACATACTTGTGGACCGACGGTTTAAGCTCATCTTTGGTGAAGGCTTCGAGAATCTGTGCGAACTTGCGACGGCCGGATATGGCCATCTTCCACTCCGGGAAGTTGTGTGACTGCATGATGGCGAAGCCACTTCCGCCGCCGCAGCAGTAATTGTGAACACCGTGGGGCGTCATCTCCCGGAACTGCGGGCATATCTTGCGCAGAATGCGCCGCTGCGGTTCGATGATACCCATCGAGCGCGTCATGTTGCACGGATCATGGGTGGTAACCGGGAAGTCGTTGCGTTCGGGATTGACCATCACTTTCTCGTTGACAATCAGATCCTCCATGGTGGCCATGCACGACTCGCGCGGGACATTGCTCTCGGCCAGCCACACGCGGTCGCCGATCGCCATCAGGGCCTTGTGAGCGTGGCCGCACTCTCCGACCACGACCTTCTTCACGCCCAGTTTGCGGGCCACCTCGGCGTGTTTGAGGGTCACCCGGGCATACTGGGCATCGTCGTAGAACAGGCCGTAGTTCACCGAGTCGTATCCCACCATCTCGCTGGACAGTGTCCAGCTCAGTCCGGCGATTTCGAAGAGGATGGCGAAGGCCTCCAGATTCTCCGGCCAGGAGAGGAATTCGCCGGCGTTGTGGATCAGCAGGATATCGGCGCCGGACTTATCGAAGGGAATTTTGATATTCAGACCGGTGCGGTCAGTGATGTCTTCCTCGGCGAACTCGATCAGATCCATCAGGGCGACCGGTGACAGGCCGGTTGAGGAGCCGGTTTCGAGCTGCTTGATGGTACCGTCGCCGTGCAGTTCGGCAGGCGACAGCCCCAGTTCCTGGCTGAAGAGCTTTCTTATCTCGCGAGAGAGCAAGCCGTTGTCGACACCCATCGGGCAGGTCTGGGCACAGCGCCGGCAGAGGGTGCATCGGTAGGCCAGTTGGGCCAGCCGGGATACCGTCTCCCAGTTCACATCGATATCGTTGCCGGTGAACTTCGCAGTCAACTTGCCGCCGGGGGTGAGGTGTTTCTTCACGATACGGCGCAGCACCTCCGAGCGAAACAGCGGGCGATAGGCAGCCACGCGCCCGGACTCCTGGAAGATCGGGCAGGCCTCGGCACAGGTATTGCACTTGACGCAGTTGTCCATTGAGAGCATGAGCGGTTTGAGGAAGGTCCAGTTGTTCTCTTTGGAGAACAGCTTACGCAGCCCGACCAGGAATTTCGCCACGATCTCTTCTTTTTCTGCCTCAGTTTTCGGCATTGGCACAACGAGGTTGCTCACACCGTCGAGCGACACGTCCCGCTCGGCCTTTTTGGCATCAGAGAGCTCGGGGATGGGTGGATCCTCCCAGTCTTCGTAGGGATACGGGAGCTTGGGGAACTTGGCCGGATCGACGTGCACCAGCCGATCCGTCTTCTTGCTGATGTCTTTCGGGCGGAGATGCTCGCTCATTTCTTCGGTTCCTTTATGACTTCACCCCAGGTTTGGCCGGTCTGAATGTGGGCACCACTCCACCCGACCTTCTGATTGAGCAGTTCGGCGATGCGCTTTTCGATCTTGCTGCCGCGCACGTTGGGTTCGTCGTTCCAGCGGACGGCATGATACAGGAAGTATTTGGCTACGAAGTGTGACATGCGTGTCAGGGGAATGTAGAGGATCAGCAATGACAGCAAGATGACTTCGGCGGCGACGGGCGCCGGTATGGCGGGGGCGGTACTGAAGGTAACGACAGCCTGTACGTAAGCCCGGAGGGACGCAAACGAAGGATCTGCCAGAGCCGACGCCAGCACCGTAACGACCGCGACGATAACAAAGAAGATCAGGTTGAAATACTCCATAGGGGAGTTGAACGGCCGCTGGTTCTCATCAGACATCCGCCAGAAGAACAGGCCCAGCGCACCGAGACCACCGAGGATCAGCCCGGCATATCCCAGGGCCATGGTGACATAGTGAATGCCTCTGCCCAGTCCGCCGGCAGTGGCGCCCACGTCGATACCGAACGCCTGCAGCACGGCTCCAAGAAGCAGCAATACCAGCCAGCCGATACACAGGTACAATCCGAAATGGAAGGGGAATGATGATCGCCACACCCGGCGGTTATGGTGAAAGACGCCCTTGAGCAGGATGATCTCAGCAGCCATCTCTTTCATTTCGTTGACCATATCACTATGGCGCGGCTTGGACCACCAGTCCAGTTCCTCCAGATATGATCCCCCATAGTCAGCCCGGCCCTTCTCGTGCGGTACCGGGTACAGCTCCCATCGCATGTGCTCAGGAGCGGTGGCGTAGCGATAAACCTTGACGAGCATGGCCACGACGGCTACCACTACTGAGATGTATGTCACCAGTTGCACAGCCAACATGCGGATCTATCCTTTCATCATCGCTGTTGTGATAGTGTTTAATCCTTCTGAATCGGACAGCCTCCGTACGGCTCAACTCGTTCACTGTCAAGCCTGGCCGGGAAGAGCAGCGCGATATCGGGGTATTCGGCGCGGACGCGGTCCATCCAGCTGCGATCTGCCAGGTCAGCCAGCGTGTACTTTTCGAGCGTCTCCTGAATGCGGTAGTTCACGAGCGCCCAGATCATTCGGGTCTCGCAGAAATCCGAGTTCAGGCAGACAGCCGGCGAGTTGACGCAGTCGGTGACGCAAATCGGGCCGATGGCGGCCTTGACGATCTCCGCGACCCTGATCTCCTGTGGGGGGCGAGCCAGTTGGTAGCCACCCTTCTTCCCGGAGACACCCAGTATCAGACCCTCGTTCTTCAGAGCCATTGCCAGCTGAGCCAGATAGTTCTCGGAAAGCCCGGTCAACTCAGCAATGTGCCCAAGATGTACCAGTTTTTCCTTTTGCGGGCCCTTGGCAAGCTCAACCATCATCCGCAGTCCGTAGCGTGCTCGAGTCGAAAACTTCATAACAAACGCCCACTTTCCAGTGTTTGTCAGCCGATAACCGGCAGCTAAACATAAGCAAATTTATAATCTTACTAATTGTCAAGTGAATTAGTTCACAATAATTCCTACACATTGGTCGATTTTTGCATCGTCAGCGCTGCTCCTCATGGCTCCGCTCTACCCTAATGCATTCCGCCGCAGCATGATAACATGGCATATTCGCAGTATCAGAAGCGTTGCAGCCACTCCACGAGGAGTTTTACGGCCCTTATGACGTTATGGCAGTAGGTGTCGGCGAAGTCGTCCGGCAGGCTCTGGTCGAGGGGGATGGTTTCGCTGGCGGTCAGGGCGCGAGCGCCATCGAAATCGACATATGCCAGCCTCGCCGTCAGTTCGTTTTCGTCGCGGTTGAAGGACACTCCGGGGAGGAGGGCGACACCGGTATCCTCGAGCAGTCGATCGCACAGGGAGGCGCTGTCGATGATACCACGGCGGGCGAGCGTGTCAGAGAGCATGGAGAAATCGAGGAACAGGTAGAAAGCTCCGGCCGGGTCGTGAACCCTGATGCCTCCCTGTCTGAGCACGCCGGCAATACGCTGGGCCAGTGCCGCGAGAATGCGCCGGGAGTGCCACAGATAGCGTTCAATGGAGGTTCCCCCCTTGAAAGCACGAATCGCGGCGTACTGAATGGGAGCGCATACAGACGTGTAGGTTTCACTGGCTACCGCGGCCATGGACTCACAGAGCCAGTCCAGTTCGCTGGGAAAGGCGAAGGTGCCCAGCCGCCATCCCCCGGCGCCGCACCACTTGGACAGACCGGAGCTGATGATGGTCCCTTCGGGGTAGTAGCGGGCGACCGAAATGTGGGTTCCCTGATGATGCAACTGGCCGTAGATCTCGTCTGAGAGAAGAAGGACCTCGTAGCGTCGCGCGACATCGGCGATCTGCTCGAGTTCCGCGGGCGTGTAGGTACACCCCTCGGGATTTCCGGGGTAGTTCATCAGCAGGATGCGGGGGCGCAGATCATCCTCTTCACGTTCGCAGAAGCGTTCGAAGCGCTGTGCGGTCATCCGCCACTTGTCTTCATAGCGAGTATGGATCAGTCGCACCTTGCGGCCGATAATGATGGCCTGCGGAACGTAGGAGACCCAGCACGGGGTGGGCACCACCAGTTCACCGTAGTATACCAATTGCAGCAGGAACATCAGCTCTTTCGATCCGGGACCGATGAGAACGTGATCGACGTTGAACTCCAGACCGTCGCGGCGGCGGTGGTAATCGGCAACCGCCTGCCTGAGGGCAGGAAGTCCCTTGGCGGGCAGGTAGTCTTTCTCGTGGGCATGCTGTTTGAGGGCGTTCACTACCGGGCGGGGTACGGGAAACGGCGACTGTCCCAGCCCGAGGCGGTAGACCTCCTTTCCCTCTTTTTCGCGCTGACGGCTCAGATCATTGATGGCAATAGTGGCCGACTGCCCCAGCCCGCGAACATTGAGGTTGAGGCTGACGTGTTTGTGTGTGTTCATCGTGCTGCGTCCTGTGTGTCGATATCGCTTTCCACTGCGTTGATATTGAGAGCACTTTGTGAAAGCAACAAGAAAGCCCCGGTGCCGGGCGCGGCTACCCGGCCTGAAATACAATGACCCGACCGGAACGAAATCCGGTCGGGTCTCCCCTCATCGCATACCCTCCTCGCTACGCGAGAGGTTCACGAATCCAAGGTGCTTACTTCAGCAGTATCATTTTCCTGGTTTCGGCAGTGTAATCGGTCGTGAGACGATAGAGGTACACGCCCGAAGACACCGTGGTGCCGTCCCAGGTGGCGGTGTGTTCACCGGTACCGAGCCAGGCATCCACAAGGGTAGATACCCGCTGACCGGCAACGTTGAAGACTTCAAGTGTCACATGACCGGGCTGATCGACACTGAAGGTGATCGTGGTTACCGGGTTAAAGGGGTTCGGGTAATTCTGATCGAGTCGGTATGCGGCCGGCATCTCGACCTGAGCCATCTCTCCCTGACCATCGGTGTACACCCAGCCGCTTTCACAGGCCTTGGTGACATTGTTGGCGGCGGCATTGTAGGTGAGCGAGGAATGAGTAACGTTGGTTACCTCATAACAGAACTCGCCGCTGCAACTTCTGGTCTTGCCGGTTTCGAACACGACGGAGCCGTCAGAGGCAGTCAAACCGCTGAAGTTGCCTCCGACGGGACCGGTAGCGGTGGCGTAGACGGTTGCATTGGCGACCGGCTGGTTGTTCGAATCGTAGACGTAGACCGTGCCGATGCCGCTGCAATTCGGGCCGGCGTTCTTGCGCGTGACTACAATGTTGTAAACGTACATCGTGCCACCGCTGCTGGGCTCTGTGACCGTGATGTAGTCCACTTTGGTTTCAGTGTCGGAACCATAGGCGTTGGTCGCTGTCAGCGATACCGTGTAGGTGCCCACGTTCTGGTAGGTGTAGCTGGGGTTCTGGGCGGTGGACGTCCCTGCGCCATCGCCGAAGTCCCAGCTCCAGGAAGTCGGGCCATTGGTGGACTGATCGGTGAACTGCACTGCCAACGGAGCGTCACCGGACGTTGGCGAGCCTGCGAAGGCGGCCACGGGAGGATCCTGCGGAGGTGCAGTGACCGTTATGTAGTTCACCTTCGTTTCGGTGTCGGAACCATAGGCGTTGGTCGCTGTCAGCGATACCGTGTACGTACCGGCGGTATTGTAGGTATAGGACGGGTTCTGCTGGGTTGACGTCCCCGTACCGTCGCCGAAGTCCCAGTTCCACGAGGTCGGGGCGCCGGTTGAGGCATCGGTGAAGTTGACTGTCAGCGGGGCATCACCGGAGGTGGGTGTGCCGCTGAAGTCGGCAACCGGCGGGTTCGTGCCGGAGCTGTACTCGATGTACATGTGATCGATGTAGATGTAATCGAGCGAACGATTCCCCGATGTTCGATCGGTGTCGACGACACGGATGTAGACAGTGCCGCTGACCGAATTGGGAATACTTGCCGAGTAGGCCTGTTCAGTGGTGCTGTTGACCGTGACCAGGTTGGTGAATGTGGAGTTGTTGGTCGAATACGAGAACGTGAAATTGTCACCCTCGCTGTTGGAACTGCGGTAGCCCTCGACATAGAACGTCAATGAGGTACTGGACGGTATGTTGAAGGTCCACTTGTGCTCCAGATACGAATGACGTGTCTGCGGTCGGCCACCGGATTCGATTTCCCGGATCGACTGGCGCACATCGTCACTGGCATGGGTGGCGGTGTAGGTCCCGGAGACCGTGCCGGACACGACGATATCTGACTGTGCGTAGGCTTTGACACCCGTACCCGGCTCGGTGACTGTGATGTAGCCGGTCTTGGTCTCAGTATCGGAACCGAAGGCATTGGTTGCGGTCAGCGATACTGTATATGTTCCGGCGGCATTGTAGGTGTAGGATGGATTCTGCTGAGTTGAGGTACCCACACCATCGCCGAAGTTCCAGCTCCACGAGGTGGGGCTGTTCGTTGACTGATCGGTGAAAGTGACCGTCAGCGGGTACTCGCCGGATGTCGGCGAGCCGACAAAGGCCGTGACCGGTGGATTCTCGCTTGGGCCGGCAGCGGCCAGGCACTTGGCAGCATCGATGATCCCGGCACCAATGTAGCGGGTTCCGCCGTAGGGTTTGGTATTGGCGGGGTCGGTTATGATATTGATTTTGTCAGTGGCCGACAGCGAGGGATAGTAGGACTCCAGCAGGGCCACGACACCGGCGACATGCGGACAGGCCATTGACGTCCCGTCGAGTACTGCAATGTAGTCGGTGGTCGGATCGGCAGGATCGGTGATGGTGGAGAGAATCCCCTCGCCGGGAGCGGCGATATCGACCCAGGAGCCATAGTTGGTGAAACTGGCCGCGTTGCCGGATTGATTGGTAGCACCGACATCGAGGCAGTCACCGCGGCTGCCGAGGTAATCGGGGCTGCTGGAACTGGAATTGCCGGCGGCAACGCAGATCACCACATCCTGGCCAATCAGGTAATCAGCGGCTGCGCCAAGGCCTCCTGTGTTGGAGGATCCGAAGGAGCAGTTGATGGAGGCGACATTCCAGCCAGAGGCCTTGAGGTTGCCCATGTAGTACATGGCCTCGGCGACGTAATCCATGATGACGACGCCGACGATTGAACCCATGTAGGACAACTGGTACCCAATGCGACAGGGGACGATTTTCACACCATTGCCGCCACCAGAGTAGGTGCCATCGCCGAAGCCTCCGGCGACACCGGCGACAGCGTAGCCGTTGTTGGTGATGGCGGCTATTGTACCGGCGACATGCGTGCCGTGCCCGTCACCGTCGCGGGGGTCGTTATCCGCGCCGCCGCAGTCGGCATCGACACAGGACCATGAATACCAGTCGGTGCGTTCCACGAAGTCCCAGCCGATGACATCGTCAACGTAGCCGTTACCGTCGTCATCGATACCATTGCCGGGGATCTCGTTGGCATTGACCCAGATATTGCCGTTGGTGCTGGCATCATTCGGGCCCGGGGGGTTGCTTCCGCCGAGGTCGCCGTGGTCATACATGACGCCGATATCGAGCACGCCGACCAAGACGGTGGGATCACCACTCTCATTGTTCCAGGCGACATCGGCCTCAATGCCGTGGGTATCCCAGTAGTGCCACTGGTCGTAGGGGAAGCCGCTGGGCGGGTCATCGTAGTAGGCGTCATTGGGCGTGGCATACAGCAAGTGGATGCCGATTGGCTCAACTCGCTGGACCTCGGGCAACGCTTCGTAGGCGGCCATGGCCTCCTCAAGGGTGCCCTCGGTGAAGGTCACTTTGTAGTGGCGGCTGAGGTGCTCGGCTCCCTCGGCCTGAGCCAGTTGTCCCTGATCAGTGCCTGGGAACTGCGGGCGAAGCCTGGTAACACCGAACTGGCGGGCGAGATCGCTGAAACCGCCGACGCCGGAGAGAGCAACCGGCGTCTGCATGTCCTTCTCGTGGTTAATCCGTACCCCCTGATTCAACACCACTACAAAGCGGTCGGGCACAAGGCCAATTTGCGAGCCCTCGTTGATGTAGTGGTCCTGATCGATCTGAAGCAGTTGCTCTGCGTGAACAGAGGCAGCCCCTACCAGCATCAATGCCAGTACGACGATGATCGCTCGTCTCATGCAATCCTCCTCAATCTCAGTCCCTTTGGATGGATGTGAATATGGTGGAAAAATGGACCGAGACCGGTGACCGGGAATTGGGGACGATTAGGGTATCACCGGCTCGGTAGATATGTTGATTACGAATGGTCAAGAAGCGGTCTCACTCAGGTCAGAGATGGAACCTACCTTTGTTGCTATTATGAGGTACCAGCGACGGCAAAAATACACGGCATTGTATGCGAAGCGAATAATAAAAAGCCCGTGATTGCTCACGGGCCTCCAAAGATAGGCCAATACAGCCAAGGAAGTAGAAAGAAGGCGTCAGGCCACCGGGCTACCTGCCACGGACCCCACAAAACCCGACAAGGTCCGGAAGCCCTCGCATTCCGTCTTGAGGAGACATGCGGACCCGCGAAAAATACGTCGATTCGAAGAAAGAATACTGTACTCGCGAAAAAAAAGACCCGCCATGCGGCGGGCCTTCAGCAGAGAATTTTGTGAATTGTCGGGGAAAATCCGTCCCTATGGCTTCACACAGGGGATGACTCTTTCCCAGCGTTTCGTATTTAGCAGCCTTGCCATTGAGGCCAAGTCCTGTATAGTCACCTTCCCATCGCAGTCGACATCGGCTAATCGTGGCGACAGCATGCCGGTCGGAAGGACAACGCTGCCCTGATCGCCGTCTTCCCCATCATTATTCAGGAATGCGATCAGCAATTGCAGATCGGTGCTGTCACGCTGGCCGGATCCATCAAGATCGCCCACACTCATACTGGCCAGAGTCTCCCAGGCATCAATAAGACCCCAGCCATAGTGAATGTCAGGCGGCACAATCGATCCCCAGGCCAAGTCTTCCCGGGCGGCATCGGTCAGAAGCTGCCTGACGCCTGAGACTGGGCGGTTCGGGGTATGGTGCATGGACAGAGCCGCCACACCTGCGACAAAGGGAGCCGCAAACGAGGTTCCGCTCCAGGTGCCCCATCCGGACGCGGCCGCAGGCAGAGCGCTGTACACGTCGACTCCCGGCGCGCAGAGTTCCACATACGAGCCGTAGTTGGAGAAGGTGGCGAGGTATTCCTCGGCGTTGACGGCGGACACAGCCATAACATTCGGATGGGCCGCAGGGTAGACAACAACCTCCGCAGAGTCGTTACCGACTGAGGCCACCATCAGCGGTTGGTTGTTGCCGCCGAAATTCAAAGCCGAGTTCAACATTGGTGACGTTTGACCGGCACTGAAGCTCATATTGATGATATGGGCGCCGTTGCTCTTAGCGTAGATGATAGCCCGCATGATGTTAAACAGCTGGCCGTGTCCTTCGCCGTTAAAAGCGCGAAGCGGAAGAATCCGGCATTGGGGAGCGGTGACGAGCACGATCCCGGTAACGAACGTCCCGTGACCGTACATCAGCCCGGGTGCCTCTGAAGGATCGGTGTCGTTGTCAATGAAATCGTAACCGGTGCTGATATCCGAGGCCGCTATCAGAGGATGATCGCGGACGATCCCGTTGTCGATGACAGCTACTGTCACGCCGGCTCCGGTTGCCAGCAATTGCGCCGAGTCCAGGCCGATTTCGTAGATGGCGCCCTGTTCGTAGTAGGCAGGCGGGCTCTCACCGCGTACGAAGGCAGGTACATTCTCATCGGGGAAACCCTGGCTGATCTGATCAGTCTCGGGCAGGTTCCAGATGTCGTTTTCGACCGAAGTGTCCACTGCGGGGTCAGTGGACAGGCCCCGCAATAGCGAATCGAGATTGCCCTTTTCAGGCAGGGCGAAGAGATAGGCGTTCAGTTCGGGGATGCTGTCGACGACGACGGCATCAAATCGCTTGGCAATAATGTCAACGGCACCGCGGCCCTGAAGTGTGACAATAGCCTGATTGGGGACGGCGTCAGTTGTGGCATTCGCAACTGCACCAGGAAGAATGGGAATCAGGACAGCCAGCGTCAGGACCACAACGAGATATGGGGTTTTGCGGTACATAGGTTCTCGCTACAGTCTAATCTTCAAGCAGCACGAAGCCACCCCAGTGAGCAGGGTTGGACGTGAGGCGCTGCAGATAGTTAACGGCATAGTAGTATGACTCGGAAACATTGTCAGAGTCCTTAAGGTGCTGATAGAAAGCAGTCATAAAGGTCATTGCTACTCGATCGGATACCTGCCACAGCGAGGCGAGTACATACCTTGCCCCGGCCTGCTGGAAGGCCCTGGCGAGACTAAGTGAGTTACCGTAGTATAACCCCGGAGCGGCTGTTTGACAACCAGAAAGCGTTACCAGTCGGGCTTTTATCCCGGTTCCGAACAAGTCGAACAGGAAGAATGGACCATCGCTCATCAAAAGCCGCGAGAAAACCGGGTTCTCTGATGACCGCGAGGCATGAGTGGCAATGTGGACGAACCCATCGCAACTCTCGAGGGCCTGCGCCAGACGCTCGCGAGTAACCGGAAGCCCGATGTCGCCAGTTGATCCGGGGAACGCGGCCCCAATCGCTGCGGCTTCTTCGTCGACCATCGGCAGGGTCGGCGACGGGACTGCCAGAACGGCATTGGCGGCACGATTGAATGGCCGGTGAGTCGATTCGGCGTCTGCAGCGCGTTGGGCCGGATCGGCCACGAGCCTGACCCTGTAGCGATCTTTCAGCCAGCCTGTACTGCTTCCCCCAAGGGCGATTATGGGCAGTTGCGAAACCGGACCGGTGAGGACCACGCGCAGAGTCCCATGAGCGACACAGGGCACCAGCGGCGCGAACAGCCGTCGCCAGAGTTCTTCGAGATACGCCTCACAGGCCTGCGGGTTACTGTCCTGCGTCGTGGCGGCGACGGACCTCTCGAGCAGGAAGTGGAGTTTGCGAATCAGCCCTGTAAGCTCGCGGGAAGGCAGCTCCAGGTCGACATACCTGGTAGCCCCATCGTCAAACAGATAGGCACCGATTGACTGGTCATCCTCGAAGAAGGTAACAAGGGTCTCCTCAGACCGCGGCAACAGGGAGCCGGTCTTCGGTGTCACAGCAGCGTGTGCCGGCTGCTGCGAGTACAGGTGGAGCCGCGCCTGACGTTCCAGATTCCACAACTGCTGCTCGCGCGATGAGTATGACGATACTAACTCGAGCGAACGTTCGCCGGGACGTGGCGACTGGTACGAGCGATGCAGGGAGGCGCGAAGCTGGTTCATGCGTTCGAGCATCCCGGCGGGGACCTCCTGTCTGAGTTGTCGTTCGGGGACAACGCGGCGGTTTATCAACGACAGGGCACGAAGGTTGGTGACCAGAGACTGCTGCACTCGACCGAGCCGTCTCTGGCAGGAGACCAGCCGGGCATAGCACTCATACTTGTCGGCGGCGAAGAAGAATCCCACCTCGTCGGGGTACAGCCCCCTGAGCATGTTCTCAACTGCGTCCACAGCCAGGCGATACGCCTCCCTGGCGCGGCGATAGTCGTGATGACGATAGAAGTGATCGCCAAAGATGCGGTTCATTTCATAGCGCTGGTAAGCCGCGAGCCGTCGGCGTCGGAGTCTGTTGTTCAATCGGACGGCCTGCGAAAGATTGTCGTTCCTGTACAGCAAGTCCAGCCGTACCAGCTCGGCATCGATCTGACGTCGCAGATCGCGACTGGCTACGAACAGTTTCTCGGCCTTTCTGGCCAGTTGCAGGGCCTGACCCAGACGCTTCATTTGCCGCTGCAGCTCGCTGTCTGCGAGCGTGACCATACCCAGCCACAGTTTGTTGTCCTCGCGCTCAAAGAGGCGACGGGCGTGATCGAGCCGTCGGCGCGCGGAGACATGGTCGCCGAGCTTCAGCCGGGCAAGGGCCACGAAGTAGGTTGTCCTGGCCTCCTCGTAAACCATGCCCAGTTCGTTAAATCGCGGGATTATGGACTCGCCCAGCATCACGGCGGAGCCGTACTGATTGAGCTGGATGTCCATCTCGACGATGTCCATGCTGGCAATCAGTGCCGAGCGCGTGTCACCCAACTGCTCGAAGGCGGTCGACACTTTCTCAAAGAGCTGCAGGGCCTCAGTATAGCGACTCTCAAGAAAGGCCAGATAGGCGACGGAGTAGACGGCCTGATTCTCGGCTATCTCCATTCCTGCCCGGTCATAGACGCGGGCTGCGGCCAGATAGAGCTTGCGGGCCTTCGACAACTCATTGAGGTTGGCATAGATATTGCCCCGGTTGTAGTCGACAATAGCCAGCGGTATCCCCCCCTCGCGGACGAAGATCTCTCGGGCCTTTTCGTACCAACTCAGAGCTCGGCGATTCTGGTCCATACGATGAAAGACGTTACCGAGATTGGTCATGGCGCGGGCGGCCTGCATCTCTTGTCCGCTTCGTCGGAAGTAGTTCAGGGCCTTCTTCCCTGCCGTAACAGCCTCGCGATACTGACCGCAATACAGATGGGCCTCAATCAGCGCCATCCGCACTCGAGCGGCGGAGGCGGAATCGCGGGCCCTTTCGTGCAATCGCAGGGCATGGTTGTAGTCGGCAATGGCCTGCCGATACTGACCGCCCCACAGGGCGACCCGTGCCCGCATAGCGATCAGTAGCGGCTGATTCTGTTGTCCCCAGAAGTCTTCGAAACGGAGAAGGTGTGTCACCAGGTTGCGGGCGGCTCGGAGGTCCGTTCGCAGCAGACGGTTGACTTCGGCGCTGGCAGCACCGAGTAACTCGGCAGGGTCGGAGTCGAAACTGCCGATAGCCAGGCGCTCAAGATCGCGGGCTGACTTTGCCCTCAGGATGTCAGTGCTGATACTCATACATCCAGATAGATACAACCGACAACGCCGGTATCGCTTTCGATGATCAGGCGACCGGACCCGGCTTCGACACGCTCGAAACGAAAGAGACCGAATCGGTCCGCCCTGGTGGTCCGACGACGGCGCCCCTGTTCAAGGCGAATGGTCAGCGCACCCGTCCGATCAACCCCCTCGATCTGCCCGATCATCTCATGGGACTCCGGCGTCAGGGGGTACAAAGAGAGTTCCAGGGTCAGATCATCCAGACGGTACCGCAGCCGCCGGGTGTCGACGCCAGCGGGCCGGACGCCCTCGGGAAGGGGCATCACCTGCGAATCGAAGACTCTGACGCCTAAATGGGCATCGGGATGCTGACGCTGTCTGATATAGTCAGCGAACAGACGGCGGGCCAGCTCGCTCATTGACTGCACGGAGGCGGGGTCTATCTCCCCGCCGATCGTTTTCAGGTGCTCAACCGTTGCGGCCTGCTCCGGGGTAAGATCACCAGCCAACAAACGACTGAGGCGCTCGAAATCAGGACTATCAGACACTCTTGTCCTCCATACTCAGAAGAGCGATATACCGCTTGTTAAATACCTAAAACTCATATCCCATTGATCGCAATATGGTTTGCAGACGCTCCAGGCCTCGTTGGCGGGTCGGGCCAACCGAGGCCACCGGCATGTTCAGTTTGCAGGCAATTTCATCATAGGTCAGTTGGTTTTCATCAAGGAACAGGTGCCATATCACCTGTGCCTGGCGTTTGGGAAGCCTTCGAATGGCCCGCAGGAGTATCTCGGCCTGCTCTGCCCGATGCAGCGATGTTTCCGGCCCGGAAGTCGTGTTTCCCTGAGGGGCTGTCCGCTCGCCGGCAGCAAACTGCTCAAACAGACGCGTACGGCGCAGAAAGGCCAGCGCTTCTCTTCGGGTCACAGTAGCGGCCCATGAAAGCAGTTTGTCAGGAGACTGGATACGTTTCAGATGAATCAGCAGCAGGTAGCACACCTGCCCGAACATGTCGAGGCTTTCCTCGCGGCTGAGCCTCATAGATCGACATGTGGCCAGGACCACCGGTAAAACCAGTTCCACTATCTCAGCCCAGGCCGACTCATCCCCGTCACGAGCACGCTCGACCAGTTGCCCGATGTTTTGCGAGTGCTTGCTCATCTTCATGTGATCTGTCGGCCAAACGGCGGCAATACCCAAGTTGGTACACTTCGGCAGGCGGCAGCCGACAGCTTCTGTCAGACAATCAAAGGTCTGCACCGGGCTTTGGCAAGCAAAGCCTGCCGGTTCCATGACTAACGCACCGCCGATTCAGCACCTGGGCGGAGTTCTATCATGCTGTCAATCAATTCCTTAGCGGCGAGGATTCGGAATTTGGGTTGCTTGCGACAAGGACATCGTGTATATTGGCCACAGTTCAATTGGGAAAAACTGAACAAATATGATCGTGATTCATACAAGGAGAAAACCAGACGGAGGACCCATGCACAAGAAATTCTGGATTATTCTACTCGTGGTTCTGACAGCGGCCAGTTTCTGTCTGACAGTTCTGGCTCAGGAAGGCAAGAAGGAAGCCAAGGGAGAGAAGGCCGAATACGATTACATCGGTGTTGACAAGTGCGTCTTAGGTCCGTGTCACGGCAAGGATCCGGCCTACACGACTTGGCTTGAGACCAAGCACGCGACTGCGTACGATGGCTTGACAGACGAGCAGAAGAAGGATCCTGAGTACATCAAGTACTATACAACCGGTGAAACCAAGCGCGGTGAGTTATTGCCGGGGGTTCAATGCGAGGCCTGTCATGGTCCGGGCAGCGGCTACAAGACCATGAAGATCATGAAGGACCGGGATCTGGCCATTGCCAACGGCCTGATCATGCCGGATTCTACGTCGTGCCTGAGCTGTCACCATGCCGATGCTCCTGAGAAGGTCGCTGCTATCGCCAAGGACTTCAATTACCAGGCGAAGATCAAGACCGGCATTCATGCTCTGCCATCGAAGGAGGCCGAGAAGAAATAGCGAGTGCTCGACCAGATACCGTACAGGTTCAAGCAGGAAGCGCTCCCCGGAAGGGAGCGCTTCTTCTGTATTCGGGTTGAGATCGAGCGACGAGCGGATACAGCCCATCGCTCGACCGACGATGACCCTTGCAGGCCGGTCCGTTACTCTTTCGGAGTGTCCTGGCCGTTCTGTTTGTTGTTGTCCTGACGCGTTTCGGGACGGCTTTCGTCCTCGCTTGCATCCTCAGCCCGGGCATCGGGCTGTTCAGTCTCTTCCCCGTTCCGGGCTTCCTCTTCCGGTTCGTGCACCTTGCCCTTACGCAACAAGGCCTGATACCACAGCGGATGATGGTGTCTTGCCCATTCACGCGTTACAGACCCGTCGACAAGTACTCGCCACGTACCGGGGTTGGCCACCGTTCCGAGGTATGCATGCGCCACCACACCCGCTATCAGGAAGAAGGCCACGAGGTTATGAATGGTGGAGGTGATACACAGTGTCGAGAGAGTGAATGAGTCGCGGAACACCAGGATTACGCCGGTGAGCGAGATAATCAGGCCGAAGAGGGTCGTATACCAGTAGAACATCTTCTGGCCGGCATTGAACCGACCCGCCGGGACTGTTCCTTTGTATCCGAGGTACCCGCCGATCTTGCGCACCCAGTCCTTATCGTAGGAGGCGAAGATGGCGTCGCGGAACCACAGGTATATGCCCCAGAGATTGGTGACAATGAACACGACACCCGACCAGATGTGGATATCGAGCATCTGGTCGGCCGAGGCAAACAGCAGTTGCTGCCACAGATGGAGGTTGAACGCGATAATCAGACCTGTCACCGTGAGTATGGCGAACGCGATCAGTCGGAACAGGTGCACGGCGCGCTCGACCAGTGAGAAGCGCTCCACTTCGTGGGAGTACGGATCGAAGGTGATGCGCTTGGGACCATACGAATGGTAGTGCACCACTGTCAGGAATATGACCAGCATGATGCCGATACCGATGAAGGGGCTGATGATTTCCTGATGGAAGGAATTGATAGTGAACGCGAAGGCATTACATCCGAACCAGCGTCCGTTGCTTTCGGTGACAAGCTGCCCGTCCGCTCCATATAGATCGGTTGCCTGCTGACCCTTGAAGAAGTGGGCGTCGCTGGCGTGACACTCTCCGCACCCCTGCGCTCCGAGGGCACGTCCGCGCGAGACAACGTTGTGGCTGATGGCAAACTTGACGGTTGTCGTCCCCTCGTACGGCGTACCTTCAAGCGAGGCAGCGATCAGGGCGCCGTCCTCGTCCAACTCGTACGCCATTTCGCCTTTCATGAAGACGGGGCTGATCCGGTCAAACCGCTCGTTACCTTCAAGGGAAGCGGCTACCGCATTCAGGCCGGCGGTGATTTCCTCATCGGTGTTGACTTCCGGCGTACCATCTTCGCTGTGGTCTTCGATCTGATCAGCGCACAGGGCCCAGGCCTTCTCGGCCTCTCGAAGGAACAGCGGGTAGATGATGCCGTCGGCATCACGATTTCCCCACCAGACCTGCAGGGTTACGTTGAACGGATAGATATGGCCGTCCTCGCGGCGTTGATAGTCGGGGAACCAGGGAGTCTTGTCACCCGCATAGGACGCGCTGTCCGGTCGGAGTGAAATGGTGCGTTTGCCGGTTGTCATGACAACCCCATGCGCGGCGGCGCGACCAAGGGCCGGAATGTGACAGGAGCGGCAGTCGATTGTTCGCAGGTGCGAGGGGCGCACGCTGTGATGGTCGAGCAGCGGCGCTCCGAGCTGCCCTGCAACGTGGCACTCCTGGCAGTCCAGGATCGTGCCGGTGTGCTCCGGTGCGACCTTGTTGACCGGATCATTACCCTTGGCGATCTGGTGGTCCAGCCCCGCCGGGTGGCAGGAGACGCAGCGGACACCCTGCTGATTGTGCACGTCGGTATTGTCCAGATCATTCCATGAGAAGCCCCGCTTGCGGAGGCTCGAAGGCCCGTGGCAGTACAGGCAGTTCTCGTCGGATGGCGGATGAAATACATCGAGAGTGATTGACCCGTCCGCGTTGAACAGGTGCTTGTTGTACAGCACCGTAGGTTCGTCGCCGCGCACGACACTTCCCTTGACGATACCGATCCGTGAACCCGCGACAACCGCCCATTGGTAGTTGCCGCTCTTGAGTTGCTCGATCCGGGCCTCGTTGTTGTAACCCGACAGATGGCACAAGAAGCAGTCTGCCTCGACGACACCGCTCTTGTCCCATTTGCTCTGGTAGTAGTCGCCGTCGAAGGTCTCGGCCAGCTCCGGTTCATCGGTCAGCATGTCATCGTAGCGTTCCCCGTCGCGATCGTATTGCAGCCCGCCGCCGCCCGGATGGCAGGCGCCGCACGGCAGATTGCCGAAGCGGGTATCGGAGAAGCCGACGAATTCGTAGGTCGTCATGTCTATGTCGTCAGGGCTGCTGTTCTGCTTCTTTGCCAGTTGACGGTAAGCGAACGGGTACCATCGTCCCATGAAACCGTTGGAGAGACTCCAGGGGTGGATATCTTCTCCGGTTACTTCATCTTCCGGGTAGTCGTCGCTGATGACATTCCAGCCCATCTGGAAATGATATCCCTCGGTGATGGTCTCGTAGTCGTGACACATCCCGCAGGTCATCTCCGTGGAGAACGGCTGAGTCACATCGTCGTCCAGAACGGGGTTGATCTCATCCCCCCACCTGTCATACAGGAAGATGTCGGGATGGCGTGCATGGCTTGATGTCGCCGCCAGCAGTACCAGCAGCGTCACACTCAGAAGGGCGGGCTTGCCACAGTATCTTAGTATGCGCATGGTTATCCTCAGAGCATCAGTTCACTTGCTACAACGATTGGTGTATTTGAGTGTCTGTGTCAATTGATTTTGTTGCCGGCGGTGACTGTGGCAAATGTCAGTTCCCGTGTTTTCGCGACTGGATCATCGCCCGTCCGATTCGGCGGTCGGAGGCGGGAAACGCGTCCCGCCTCCGACCGGCAGCGTGTATGCGACAGGCATATCGTCTCAGAAATCGATCCGTACCCCGGTGCGGGTAATAAACATACTGCCGTCCTCGTCACCGAAAACGTACTCTTCATCCGCCGTCAAATGCGAGTAGTCCATATTGAACATCCACGAGACGCGCGGAGTGAGTTGGTAGTCGAATCCCAGCCGAAGGTTTACGAAGTGATACTTCAGGTCGGAATACGTGTGCATTTTTTCGAAGGTGAAGTCCTGATGGTTCAACCGCTCTGCAACTTCATCGGACACACGGGGCATATCCACGAAGTCCAACTCGGCCTCTGACCAGTTGTACAGAAGCGCGCTGTGGAGCGTGAGCCGGCTGTTGGCCATCCAAGTGGTGTTGAGATACACCTGGTAACCGTTGGTACGATAGTCCTCCATCTTGTAGATCGTGCCGAAGTGATCGGCGAGCAGCAAAGAGTCGTTGGTTCCGTCGACGCTCACGGCGTCGAAAAACAAGTGGGCCGCTCACCCGTCGAAGAGGGCGACAGTAATGGGGCCGCGCGACTTACCCATATACATGGAGTATCCGGCTGTAAACATCCACGACGGAGCCGGGTTCAGGGCGAGCATCACGTTCGGTCTCACCTGCCAGGAGCGCACATCCAGCGAATCCAGATCACTGGTACTCTGGTGCCAACCGCGCAGCGAGAGATTGACCGAACTGGTGTTGGATGTATGGAATGTCGCCGAGGCCTCGACCTCGTGCCGATCGTTGGGGTCGGTGGTGATGTCCTGGTAGCGCAGCGCCTCACGCTGGTAGTAGTAGATGAAGCGATGGACCGAGGCGCCTTCGCCTTCGGGTATCGCTATCGCCAGTTGTTCGCGTCCGCGTGCCTCGAACAATCCGCGTCCGGAGACAAAGGGATCGACCGTCTTCTCGAAGCGGTACTTCAACCAGCCGCTGACCGTGCGCATCTTGTTGAAGCGCACTTTGGCCTGGGTGCTGAAGGTCTTGCTGCGGATGCCGTCATCCGGGAGGGGGTAATCCTTGCGATCGACTACCTTCACACCGTTGAGCCAGGACAGAGTGAGCCCCCGCGTGGCGCGGTGTATGAACTCCGCCGAGACATCGACCTGGGTGCGGTCCAGAGTGGAGTAGCGGATGTAGTCGAAGCTCGTGACCGGTCCGCTCGGGCGTCCTTCGCGGAAGTCGCGGATATCGATGAACGGATCGTCGGCCTCGATCTTCGCCCCGGCTGCCCTGACGATGAGCCGCGTATTGGATGCGACGGTTGCGCTGTAACGGGTCGCACCGGTAATGCTCTTTGTCTTCAGGTCGACATTCCTGTTTTCGGCCGAGCTGTAACCGACAGATGCATTCAGCCGGCCTGTTTCACCGAGGCGTGCTCGGGTCCGAACCTTGTGAGACATCTTCTGGGTCTCGGGAAGCTGGTTGTAGACGAGGTTGCTGTCAGCGAAGAGCACTCGCGATGCGAACTCCTCAGCAGAGCCGCCACTGACCGGATGTTTGGCGGGGTCATAGTAGGCCATGGCCTCCGGAGCGTTGGACTTGAATGATCGATACCCGAACTGGTAGCCCACCGTCACCTTCTCGCTCACGTCGCTCTGGATGCCGGCCTGCACTTCATGGGTACGGTTCTCAAGAGGCAACTCCTCTGACACGATGTGGCAACTGAAGCAGTGCGAGTTGGACAGGCCCTGCATGTTGCCATCCTCGAATATCGAGCGATGCATCGCCTCAAGTTTGATATTGTTTCTCCTGGCGAGCAGCAGGCTCAGTTTCGTGAGTATCTCTTTGCGATGGACCTCGTAATCGACGCCCTCATCCTGAAGCTCATGGGTGGTGATCTTGCCGCCCCACTGGTCCTCGCCGGCATCATTGGTACCGAAGTATTCGCGGGCGCTCAAATTGGCCAGTTTGTCCTGACCGGGACGCTGCACGAGCGAGCGATAAGTCGCCCTGAACGCCACTATGTCGCCCAGGTTCAGGCCAAGGTTACCGTCCATGTTACGACGGTCGTAGAAGCTGGCGAAGGCATCGAACAGCCTGCCGTTGCCGTGATGCAGCAGTTTGAACGATCCGTCGGGCATCCACTCGTTGGATCCGACGTTGTACTCGCCGACTTTGTGTGAGTAGTCATCGAAGGAGGTGTAATGGCTTCCCAGCCAGACGGTGATATCTGTGCGGGGCTCGTGATCCTGCGCTGCGGCGGATGCCGTCCCGAGAATCAGGAGGCACAGAAACAGCGACGGGATTGCATGTGTGTTGCTCATGGTCTCCTCCTTATCGGGTCAGGGCGTTGCCGCCGGTTGAAGTAGCCTGCGAGGGCAGGTCGCTTCCGTGGACGGTGGTATGGCATTGGGTGCATTTGGTCAACATGACTCTCTTCCAGCCATCGGCGGTCGACCGGGACGCGCGCTCGGGCGCCTGTGGGACAGCAAACTCACCGTCCTTCGAATAGAACGTGGCGTGGAAGTGCATGGAGTGGCAGTTCAGGCACAGTGTCGGCTCGTTTTGCACCAGCAGGTTGTTGGCCACCGAGCCGTGCGGTACGTGGCAGTAACCGCAATCTTCGCTGACCGGCGCGTGCTCGTAGACAAACGGTCCCTCTTTGTCAGCGTGGCAACTGAAACACAGCTCGCGACCGGAGTCATCCATCGTCAGGGACACCGAGCCGCCGTGCGGATTGTGGCAGTCGCTACAGCTCATCTTGCCCTCCCGGACGGGATGGCGCGACGGCATATTCATGGCCACCTGTACATTGCTGTGGCAGTCGTAACACAGGTCAGGGGTTGGTTTGACCATGGTCTGCCCGACCGGAGCATGAATGGTGTGACACGAGGCGCAGTTGAGATCGGCGTTGTGGTGCGACGAGAACTCCCACTCGTCGAATTGCTCACCATTGTGGCACTGCACACAGAGAATCGAGGATCCGAACTGATCGGACCTCGCCGGGTTCAGGATGTTCTCCGGCGTCGGATCCTCGATATGCCGCAGCCCGGCTCCATGGCAGGACTCGCATCCGAAATCACGCAGCGCCGGACGCTGCTGGAAGTAGATTCCGTGTGGCGTCATGGCGTAGTTGTCCCCGACATCATCATGGCAGGCCAGGCAGGTCTCGTTATCGACCATTCCTGCTGCGGCCGATGATGACGTCAGCCCGATAGCCGCGACCGCGGCTGTCAGCAACCCGATACTCAGCAGTATCAGCCGGTTACCCCTCATTGAAGAATCATTCATGGGCGTTTCTCCCATTGCCAGAAACAATCCCTGTAGTCAGCTTGCCGCTGCATTGTTGATTTCTATCGTTTCTCTCTATTGTCCTTGTCGTATTGGCGTGCTCGCCGCTGCCTTTTCAGCCCACGCGCATAGATGGGCACATTGTTGGCCACGACTTCGGCCGGAGGGTACGGACTGCTTTGCAGGTTCTGCCAAAGGGTCTGGCCAAGAGCGCAGTCACAGACCATGCCGATGAAGCAGCGCGCGGTGATTCTGCAGTTGACCGGCTGGACCAATCCATCCTCCCTCAACCGGACCAGCTGCTCTTCCAGAAAATTGGCAAAGACTCCGCGCGTTGCCTGGAATACCTTGCGGGCCTTGGGATGATCCATCAGGACGGCGTAGAGCAGAAGCCTTTGCAGGTCCTCATTGCGCTGGAAGAAGGAAATCACATACGTCGCCAACTCGTGCAGGAGCTTCTCGATATCGCTCTCGTGCGCCAGTCGGTCAAAGAGCTCATCGGTATCCAGGCGACAAGCGAGGGAATCGAGCACTTCCCCGAATATGGCTTGTTTCGAGACGAAGTGCCGATACAATGCCGGCTCGGTGACTCCACAGGCGGTGGCCAAATCCTTGACCGTCATCTTATCATATCCCAAGCGACTGAACAGATCGGTGGCAACCTGTGTGATCTGGTCTTTGCGATTGACGGCACAACTGTTCATGCGATTCCCTGACGTTAGTTATCGATTACTAACTACATTATTGCTCGGTAGGACACAAGCGAAAAACGAGCGAATGGTCGCCTTTTTTGTTACCATTTTCACATTACGAGAGGGAACACATGTGGGAAGCACGGCCCAAGCAGGGCTGATCGAACGAAACGCCCCGAACCGGTGAGGGCTCGGGGCGCAGGCTTTCGGATTCAGCGAGAGGACGGTCAATAGCGGAACACGGCCGCCATTGCGGCTCCTTTGGGCAGTTGATCAGGTTGAACCACAAAGACTTCGCCCTTATTCGACAGGGTGTGCATGGCGGCGAAGTCCAGCAGGTCCTCAACTCCGATCTGTTCGCGCTGGTGAATGCTGACGCTATCAGATTCGGGATCGTATGATCCCCAGCAATAGCGCCCCTCGGCCAGCATCAGAGCGGCCACGCGGCCGTGCACGGCGGCCTTGACAATCGTCTCAATGTCGGTTGCGGCCTGTTCGCTGGCGGTTCCGAGCAGTTCGTGCAGGCGCTCAAGGGCCTTGTTCTGCGACTGGTGAAACCAGGGCAGAGCGATCTTCCAGGCCTTGTCGTGAAGCTCGTACGGGGCGGCATCATCGTAGTTGCCGGTAATGGCCTGCTCCATCAGGTGGGGGTACTTGATGGCCTGTCGGGCGATGGGAAGGATGTAGTCGACACCGGCGAGCACGAGCGGGGCATCGCCGTCCTGCAGCAGGTCCCGTAGTCCCTTGTCAAGTTGCTGGAACCAGCGAAGGAGCCGCTCCTTGGTTTCGTCCTCGACGGCCGTGCCGTGGAAGACGGCATCGCGTCTGCCGCCGCCGCGGGTGGGCGTGCCGGTATAGAACTGGAGCTGCGAGCGGTATTTGTCCGGATCGAGCGTATCGGCCAGGCTGGTGGGAACCCCCTCAATATCGATTTCTCCGAGGGAGTCCCGTGCTCCCTGAAACAGGCGGATCTCGTTCTGGCTGAACACCAGCAGATAGTAGCGGCCGTCGGTTGTGATCATGGGCAGCAGGGGTTTGGTGTGATAGCGATCCGCTACGACGACCAGTTCCTCAAAGCGGGTGGGCAGACGATACTCCCGGTACGTATCCGGGCTGAGGAAGATCGCCAGGCCAACGGACTGGTGGCGCCAGAAGTGCGAGTTTTCCAGCAGCTTACGGGGCCGCTGGAGAAGGCGTGCGGCCTCGGCTGAGCGCATACCGGATTCGACTACTCGCTCTTCCGCCAGCCTGAGAAGGTTCTTCAGCCGGATGGGGTCCTGCTCGATCTCTCTTCCCCGATGGTGGGTGGGCATATACAGTGAAACACAAGGTTGATCATGGCCCTTCATCAGCTCCCTTATCTCATCGGCAGACAGAATATTCATAAATATCTCCCTCTTTGCGACTTACCGGTTGTGAAGCGCACTTACTTCAGGATACCGCAGCGTTGCCACAGATGCAAGTGCCCTGATGAGTTATTTGTTCCTGTTACGTTAGCGGGAGCGCGCCGGTTCCTGAAACATCGCCGCCGTCCTTCCCGGCGGCGCTGTCATTAAAATACCAGCGACAAAGTCTGGAACTGCAACGGCGGACAATGGTTCGTATGGACAGATTGGTGCAAGTTTCAGGTTAAGGAAGGATCAGGAGAGACAATGCCAAACAGAATCCCGGTTACGGTTGCTTCTGGGGACGGAATCGGCCCGGAAATCATGGAAGCCACACTGCGCGTACTGGAGGCGGCCAAAGCACCGCTCGACTTTGAACACATTGAAATCGGCCAGAAGCTGTATCACCAGGGGCACTCGGCTGGCATCCGCCCGGATGACTGGAAGTCATTGCGGCGAACCGGCCTGTTTTTGAAGGGCCCGATCACGACCCCTGAAGGCGGCGGCATGAAGAGCCTGAATGTCACCGTGCGCAAGACCCTCGGATTGTTTGCCAATGTCCGCCCGGTGAAATCGCTGGCTCCATTCGTCGTAACGAAGCATCCCATCATGGATGTCGTGGTCATCCGTGAGAACGAAGAGGACCTGTACGCCGGAATCGAGCACCAGCAGACCGATGAGGTGGTTCAGTGCCTGAAGCTGATAACGCGCCCGGGCTCGGAGAAGATCATTCGCTACGCCTTTGAGTTCGCCCGGCGGCGGAACCGTCGCAAGATCACGTGCCTGACCAAGGACAATATCATGAAACTGACTGACGGCTTGTTCCATCGCATTTTCGACGAGATCGGCGAGGAGTATCCGGAGATCGAAAAGGAGCACCTGATTGTGGATATTGGTATGGCGCGTCTGGCAGCCGCACCCGAGTTGTTCGACATTCTGGTGGTTCCCAACCTGTATGGGGACATCATATCGGATATCACGGCGGAGTTGTCCGGTTCGGTGGGCATGGGCAGCTCAGCCAATATCGGCGATCGGGCAGCCATGTTCGAGGCTATTCATGGTTCGGCCCCTGCGATCGCTGGAAAGAACATCGCCAACCCCTCGGGACTGCTTCGTTCGGCCGTCACCATGCTGGTTCACACCGGGCACGGCAACGTAGCCGGTACGATCTACAATGCCTGGCAGCGTACTATCGAAGACGGCGTGCACACTATTGACGTCTACAGCCCCATGCACAGTCGCAAGAGTGTCGGGACGGCTGAGTTCGCCGATGCCGTTATCGAACGCCTCGGTGAGCAACCCCGCAAGCTGCCGCCGGTGCGCTACGAGGCCGACCGCCCGAACATCATTCACTACACCCGTCGCCCGCCAGCGAAGAAGACGCTGGTCGGTGTCGATGTGTTCATTCACTGGCCCGGTGAACAGGTCAACGACCTGGCCGTGCAGTTGAAGGAAGCTGACAACGATCGGCTCCGTCTCCAGATGATCTCCAATCGCGGCCTGACAGTGTGGCCCGACGGCTACCCGGAAACGTTCTGTACGGATCACTGGCGCTGCCGCTTCTACGTGACCGACGATGCGATCTCAATTGACGGCGGTGACGTGGTGGAGTTGCTCAAGCGGGTGCACCAGCTCAGGCTGGATTTCATCAAGACCGAGCATCTTTACCTGTTCGACGGCCGGCCGGGTTTCTCTCTGGGCCAGGGGCAGTGACTGTCAGTCGTTGACTTTCGTCTGTGATCGTGTTAATTGGCAGAACAGCGACACGCTGACTCTGAGGACACGAAACTGCAGGACAACGGTTTACGGCCATGAAACGACAGTCACCAGACAAGTTGGACCTTCTGCAGCGCTCGCTTGCAGATGAGTTCGAGGTGCCTTCATACGAGCAATGGCGCCGGGAGGCGGAGGACTTGCTCAAAGGGGCCTCGTTCGACAAGCGGATGTTCACGCCCACCGTTGAGGGCATAACCCTGAAGCCGTTGTACTGCCGGGAGGACATCGCTGACCTTCCGGGGGTATCGAGCCTGCCGGGTCAGTCGCCGTTCGTTCGCGGACAACAGGCGGTCAGCGGCCGGTGGATGATCACGCAGCGATTCACTGCCGACAACCCGCAGCCGACGAATGCCGCTCTCCGACATGACCTTCAGCGCGGCCTTGGGGGCATCATACTCGAACCTCATCTGCAGACAATCGATCAGGCGATCCGTGTTTTCGATCAGATCGATCCTGTTGCCGTGCCGGTCATCATCGACTGCGGCGAACACGGTCTGTCGAGCCTCGCGATACTGGTTGCAGCCATCCGCAGCCGGGACCTTTCGGCGGCTCGCCTGCGGGGAGCGATCGCGGCCGACCCGGTGGCATCGTTGCTGACCTGCGGCCGACTGCAAATGCCCCTGAATGATGTTCTTGACCAGATGGCGGTGATGACGGCCTGGGGAATCGAGATCGCCCCCTCGCTGGGAACGATCTGGGTTCATGGGGAGGTGCATCACAATGCGGGGGCATCGGCTGTCCAGGAGCTGGCGGCAACCATGGCCACGGGGCTGTATTATGTGCTCCGGATGGAGCAGCGGGGTCTGGTACCGGAGACCGTGTTGCCACGAATGCGCTTCAGTTATGGTGTCGGGACCGCCTTCTTCATGGAGATCGCCAAGCTTCGCGCAGCGCGCCTGCTCTGGCAGCGTCTGCTGGAAGCTGCCGACGTTGACCCTGATGATCGCACCATGTGGATGCATGCACGCAGCTCTGAAACTGGTCTGTCGCGAATGGACAGCTACACGAATCTGCTTCGCGTGACAACCGGTGCTTTGGCGGCCGCCGTAGCCGGAGTGGACAGTATCGAAACGGCTCCGTTTGATCTGTCGGGCACGAACCCGGGAGAGTTCTCACGCCGCCTGGCGCGCAATACGCAGTTAGTGCTGGCCGACGAGGTCCATCTGGACACGGTCACCGATCCCGCCGGCGGTTGCTGGTACATTGAGTGGCTGACCCATGAACTGGCCCGCCGAGCCTGGGAGTTGTTTCAGCAGATTGAGCAGCAGGGCGGTATCCAGAAGGCCATTACTGGCGGCTGGTGGCAGAAACAGATTGCGGAGACAGCCACACTTCGGCAACAGGCGTACTCGCAGCGCAAGACTGTGCTTGTCGGCACAAGCGCGTATCCGGCACCACCGTCGATGGCCTCGATTTCGGGCGACTCGGCGGCGAAGATGGCCGCGCCATGGGAACAAGATCGCGAACACGATGAGCAGGCGTCTGCCGCTCTGGGTGAGCTGAGGCTGCTGGACCGCAGAGATACAGAACTCGTCGAGGCGGCTGTCAAGGCCGCCGGGGGCGGGGCATCAGCGCCGGCAATCGAGCAAGCCATCACACGAGGCGGCCTGGAGCCTGAGAAGGTTTCGGCGCTGCAGATGTTTCGGGCGGCCGAACCGTTCGAGCGGATACACCGCGCAGTCAGGGCCGCCGCCGAGGACAGGCCTGAACTGGCAGCGTTCCTGGTGGGTCTGGGGCCGGTCCGTGAGTACATACCAAGAGCCGACTTCGCGACGAGTGTCCTTCAAATTGGCGGATTTGAGGTGCGGCAGACTTCCGGGTTTGACACGACTGATGAGGCGGTTAAGTCATTTGTGGCATCGGGGTGCACCCTCGCTTTGGTCTGCGGAACCGAACGGTCATACGCCGAGCTGGGGTTGCACGCCGTGCGTCTGCTCAGAGTGAGCAGCAACGATGCGATCATCGTTCTGGCGGGGCAGCCGCCCGATGACTTCAGAAGCGAATGTGAGAAGAACGGCGCGGTGTTCTTCATTCACGCGGGGAGCGATGTCCCGGCCACACTGGCGGCCATTGCCAGCCGACTGGGGGTGACGCTGTGAGCCGCTTCCCGGACTATACAAAGATTGACTGGCAGGTGAATGCTGCTCGACCCGACAAGCAGAGGTGGGCCGATGCTGCAACACTGCAGACAGGGCGCAAGCCGGAGTACCTCGGCTGGGAGACGATGGAGCAGATCCGTCTGTCGCCGCTGTACACTGCCGACGATGTGCGCGAGGCTGAGCACCTTGACTACCTTCCCGGCCTGCCGCCGTATCATCGCGGACCATATGCCACCATGTACATCATGCGGCCGTGGACAGTGCGGCAATACGCCGGATTCTCAACCGCCGAGGAGTCGAACGCCTTCTACCGCCGCAATCTGGCCTCCGGACAGAAGGGGCTATCGATTGCGTTCGACCTGGCCACGCATCGCGGCTACGACTCCGACCATCCAAGGGTCATCGGCGATGTCGGCATGGCGGGGGTGGCTGTCGATTCTATCCTCGATATGAACATCCTGTTCGATGGCATCCCGCTTGACAAGATGTCGGTCTCCATGACCATGAACGGTGCGGTATTGCCGATCATGGCCTTCTATATTGTCGCGGCCCTCGAACAGGGAGTCAGACCGGAACAACTGACGGGGACCATCCAGAACGACATCCTCAAGGAGTACATGGTACGCAACACCTACATCTACCCTCCCGCCGGGTCAATGCGTATCGTGGGGGATATCTTCGCGTATACATCGCAACACATGCCTCGTTTCAACAGCATCTCGGTCTCCGGGTATCACATGCAGGAGGCGGGGGCCCCGGCTGATCTGGAGATGGCCTATACGCTTGCTGATGGTGTCGAGTATGTACGCACCGGCATGAAGGCCGGGCTGGATATTGATCAGTTCGCTCCCCGACTGTCGTTCTTCTGGGGAATAGGCAAAAATTACTTCATGGAGATCGCCAAATTGCGCGCGGCGCGCCTGCTGTGGGCCTGGCTGATGCGCAGCTTTGAGCCGCAAGATCCGCGCTCGATGATGCTTCGCACCCACTGCCAGACCTCGGGCTGGAGCCTGACGGAACAGGACCCTTATAACAATGTCATCCGCACCTGTGTCGAGGCCATGGCGGCGGCACTGGGACACACGCAGAGCCTGCATACCAACGCCCTTGATGAGGCGATAGCCCTGCCGACCGACTTCAGTGCCCGTATCGCCCGCAACACCCAGCTTTTCCTGCAGGAAGAGACGGGACTGACACGGGTGATCGATCCGTGGGGCGGCTCGTGGTATGTCGAATATCTCACTGGTCGGATTCTCGACCGGGCGGCTGCGCACATCCGCGAAGTTGAGGAACTTGGCGGTATGGCCATGGCGATCGAACAGGGACTGCCGAAACTGAGAATAGAGGAAGCTGCGGCCCGTCGGCAGGCAAGAATCGACTCCGGTCAGGAAGTGATTGTCGGAGTCAATCGCTACCGACTGGAACGGGAGGAACCGCTTCAGATCCTCTCGGTTGATAATGAGTCCGTCCGTCGCCGGCAGTTGGAGCGACTGCAGAAACTCCGGGCGGAGCGCGATAACGAAACAGTCAAACAGGCCCTGTCAGCCCTGACCAGTTCGGCCGAAAGCGGCATCGGCAACCTGCTGGAACTGGCGGTCGAGGCAGCTCGGGCGCGGGCCACCCTGGGAGAAATCAGTGATGCCCTCGAGGTTGTCTGGGGCAGACACAAGGCGGAGCACAGAATGGTAAGCGGCGTGTATTCGGATGAGTACGGAGAATCGGAGAGCATTGCCCGAGTCCGCAGACTGGCTGACCAGTTTGAACAACGGGAAGGGCGCCGTCCCCGTATCCTCGTGGCCAAAATGGGTCAGGATGGGCACGACCGCGGCGCGAAGGTGATCGCTACTGCCCTTGCCGACCTGGGGTTCGATGTCGATGTCGGCCCTCTGTTTCAAACGCCGGAGGAAACGGCCCGTCATGCCGTGGAAAATGATGTGCATGTTGTCGGCATGAGTTCCCTGGCCGGCGGGCACCGGACGCTGCTGCCGCAACTGGTGGCCCAACTGAAGGCACTCGGCCGCGACGACATCAGGGTGGTGCTGGGTGGGGTCATCCCTGCTGCCGACTACGAGTTCCTATATGGGCACGGGGCTGTGGCCATCTTTGGCCCGGGGACGGTCATTCCCCAGGCCGCTGCGGAATTGCTTGAGAAACTTCTCGAAGGCTGAACAAACCGTGGGTGATAACACAAACCGCAGTCTTACGACCACGCAGTATGTCGATGGGGTCCGGCAGGGCGACCGCTCCATCCTCAGCCGCGCCATCACGCTGATCGAATCCAACGCTGAGCATCATCAACAGCAGGCCCAACAGGTGCTCTACGAGCTTCTTGGTCACGCCGGCAATTCCATACGCCTGGGTCTTACGGGCGTCCCGGGGGCCGGAAAGAGCACGTTCATCGAAACGCTCGGCCTGCGGCTTATCGAACGCGGTCACCGGGTTGCCGTCATTGCAGTTGATCCGTCATCGAGCCTGAGCAAGGGCAGCATTCTTGGCGACAAGACACGGATGGAGCTGCTGTCGCAGCGCGACGAAGCCTTCATCCGGCCGAGCCCTTCCGGCGGCGCTTTGGGGGGAGTAGCGCGCAAGACGCGCGAGACTATCCACGTCTTTGAGGCCGCCGGTTATGATACTGTCATCGTTGAGACAATCGGGGTCGGCCAGAGCGAGATCGCGGTCAGGTCTATGGTGGACTTCTTCTGCGTCCTGTTGATTGCGGGCGCAGGAGACGAGCTTCAGGGCATCAAGCGGGGGGTAATCGAGCTGGCCGATGCGCTCGTAATCAACAAGGCCGATGGAGACAACCTCAAGGCGGCTCAAAGGGCCCAGCAGTACTATCAGCAGGCACTGCAACTGCTGACACCGGCAACCGCCGGGTGGGAGCCACCGGTCCTGCTGGCTTCGGCGCTCAAGGGCACAGGTATAGACGAGGTCTGGGCCGCAGTCGAGGATTATGTCACGAGGATGAAGGGCTCCGGACAGTTCAACCGAAGGCGCACATGCCAGGCCCGTGACTGGCTGCACAGCATGCTACGCGAGCGGGTGCTGCAGAGATTCTACGAACACCCGACAATCGCCCCCGTGCTGCCGGAGATTGAACGGCAGGTGACAGAGGGCACCCTCCCGGTCACGGCCGCCGTGTGGAAACTACTGGACGAGTATCACGGCAGGTAGTGAGGTTGGATCAGGCGTTCTCGGTTTCCAGCTGCTCCAGACGGTCCCGCAGGGCGGCGGCTTTCTCATATTGCTCGGTGTCAATCGCTTCCTGCAACAACTCTCTCAATCGTTCTGCCTCGTGCACCTGCAGGTGTTCGTCGGCGGGTTCATCGGGTGTCTGTCCGACATGAGTGAACGCCCCGTGGAGCTGCACCATGATCGGCTCGAGCTTGCTGCGAAAGGCCTCATAGCAGCGACCACAGGAGAGCCGCCCGACGCGCGTGAACTCATTGTAGGTAAGCCCGCACTCGGGGCAGGCGACAGGTGAGCGGTCCACCAGCGTCTTGACGGAGCTGTCGCCGAACAGACTCGCCAGGATCGAGGCCAGCGGCAGGGGCGTGTCATCGAATGGTGAGTGGAACCCTATCTCTGCCGCCTGCTGGGCAGACATAGACACGGTCTTGGTCTCATCACCGATCTTCAGCGAGATGTGCACTGTCTTGGGTGCCTGTTCTTTGTGGTCGAGTGACATAGCTCCTCCTTGTTCCCCCACCGGGGCAATCTCACGGATGTTTCATTCCGGGATATTGCAACTGCAATGCCGGCTCTGGCGGCGCAGCTGGCGCTCGTGTAAGACATTGTCTTACAACTTTTTAATGGGCCTGCCAACGTGCCGCAACCGCCCGGGCCGCACTTCCAGTATGGGCCCTGTCCCACAGGTGCTGGCCGCAGGGACAATGAATTCCTTGTGTTGGCACTGCCGGTCGCTTTATGATGAAGATCACAGTCTGTCATCCCCAAAGGAGCCACTTATGAAGGTAGCAACGTGGAACGTCAATTCCATACGGACAAGACTTGACCGGCTGCTGGCCTTTCTGGACCGGGAACAGCCGGATATCGTCTGCCTGCAGGAGCTTAAGACAACAGCAGAGAACTTCCCGACTGAGGCAATCGAAGCAGCAGGCTACCGGTGCGCCGTGCATGGGCAGAGAACATACAACGGTGTGGCCATTCTGTCGCGGGAAAAGCCTGTCGAGATATCCCGCGGCTTTGGCGACACGGCCTGGGACGATCAGGCCAGACTGGTTGGCGCTACCGTGGACGACATCCGCATCTACAGTGCCTACTTTCCCAATGGCGGCGAGATCGGCTCCGAGAAGTGGGCCTTCAAACTGGGCTGGATTGAGCGGCTCCGGCAGTTTCTGCAGGAGAACCATCGTCCGAAAGAACGACTCCTCATCTGTGGCGATACCAATGTTGCCCTGAACGAGAGCGATGTCGCCAATCCCGACAAGTGGGCAGACTCGGTGCTCTTTGCCGAACCGGCACGTGATGCCATCAGGGGTCTTCTGGACTGGGGTTTGGTGGATGTTTTTGGCAGGCTCAACCCCAGGGGTGGCGTCTTTTCATGGTGGGACTACCGGCAGTTGGCGTTTCCGAAAGGTGATGGCCTGCGCATTGACCATGTACTCGCGACAGAGCCCCTGGCCTCCATTGCGAGCGAGGCGCGCATTGACCGCGAAGAACGCAAGGGGAAACAGCCCTCCGATCACGCCCCGGTCCTGGCAGTGTTCGGATGATGTTAACTCGCTTTGGGATAACGACTTTCTCAACCATACAGCGATCCACTCTATCTCCGGTTTGAGTACCTGACACAAAAAGTGCTTGCGCTGCCTGTCAATATTTGTTCAGATTGTGGGCCTTGTGCCAGCCGAATCAGGGGAAACACTGGTTGCGGCTGCTGTGTTACCGGTACACACAACGGGACTGCCGAGCCAGTAAACAGACCTGTCGACCGCGAACGTGATCGGGCGACGATGAGTCAATCTTTTGCGAGCAAGCCAGCCAGCAGCCCCTGTAAGGAGGCCTTACTTGAAACTGATCATCGTTGAATCTCCAGCCAAGGCTAAGACGATCAGCCGCTTTCTGGGATCTGACTACAAGGTGGTGGCCAGTTACGGCCACGTGCGGGACCTGCCCGGATCGGCCACTGAGATTCCGGAAGAGCTTCGCAAGAAGAGCTGGGCCCGGATGGGTGTTGATATCGAAAACGGCTTCAGACCAGTCTATGTAGTCCCCCGCGGGGTTAAGAAGTACATCACCCAGCTCAAGAAAGACCTGAAGAAAGCTGACGAACTGCTGCTCGCTACGGACGAAGACCGTGAGGGGGAATCGATCAGCTGGCACCTGATTGAGCTTCTGGAGCCTCAGGTGCCGGTGAAGCGAATTGCGTTCCACGAGATAACGAAAAGTGCAGTCAAGCAGGCTCTGGCCAACCCGCGCGATATCAACATGCAACTGGTCAGGGCGCAGGAAAGCCGGAGGATTCTCGATCGGCTGTATGGCTACTCCCTCTCCCCTGTGCTGTGGAAGCGCGTACGAACCAAGCTTTCGGCCGGCCGGGTGCAGAGTGTGGCGGTGCGCCTCGTAGTCGAGCGCGAAGAGGAGCGGCAGGCGTTCAGGTCGGCGGAGTACTGGGATGTCGAGGCGACGCTCTCCGATGGCAAGGGCAATGAGTTTGGTGCCCGGCTGTTCAGAATCGGCGAGCGGCGAACAGCTGCCGGCAAGGATTTCGATCCTGAAACGGGCCAGTTGAAGACGCCGAAGAAGGTTATCGCGCTCGCCGAGCCTGAAGCTAAGAAACTGATCGCCGGAGCCGAGGCTGCTCTGCCCTGGGAGATAACCGAGGTTGAACGGAAGCAGACCCGGCAGCGGCCGGCGCCGCCGTTTACGACCTCGACCATGCAGCAGGCCGCCGGTTCACGGCTAAGTATGTCACCCCGCAAAGCCATGGTGGTTGCTCAACAGCTTTACGAGGGAATTGACCTTGGCAACGGTGAGCGCGAGGGTCTGATTACGTACATGCGAACCGACTCGACGGTGCTGTCCGAGAAAGCTCTGGCCGACGCCAAAAGCTACATCAAGAAGCACTTCGGTGATGAGTATCACACCGGGGAACGTCGCTACCGCACGAAGTCCCAGTCGGCGCAGGAGGCCCACGAGGCGATCAGGCCGACAGAAATCGCCCGCGATCCGAAGACGGTCACGCGCTACCTGGACAAAGATCAGCTCCGCCTGTACACCCTCATCTGGGAACGGGCTGTCGCCAGCCAGATGGCGGACGCCATTCTCGACAAGACGACTGTCGATATCACGGCAATGATCGATGGTGAAGAACACATCTTTCGCGCCACCGGGTCAGTGGTTCGTTTCGATGGCTACCTCAAGGTTGCCGGCGGTGTCCAGAAGGACACAGTGCTGCCCGAAATGAGCGAGGGTGACAGGATACCGGGGGCGACCGGCAAAAAGACCGCCGGTGTGCATGTTCTGAGACTGGAGTCGCAGCAACGGACCACCTCTCCCCCGGCCCGGTACACCGAGGCATCGCTGGTGAAGAAACTCGAGGAGGAGGGCATTGGTCGGCCGTCCACGTATGCACCCACCATTTCGCTCATTCAGCAGCGCGAGTATGTCATCAAGAAGGGAGGCGCACTGGTGCCGACTTTCATCGGCATGGCGGTTGTCAATCTGCTGCGCAATCACTTCGCCCACTACATCGACCTCAAATTCACGGCGAAGATGGAAGAAGACCTTGATGCCATCGCTTCCGGCCGCGTTGATCCGGAAGACTTTCTCAGCCAGTTCTATTTCGGCGACAAAGGCAAAGACAAGGGCCTGACCAACCAAATCGAGGAGCAACTCCCGCAAATCGATTACCCGTCGATCCATGTCGGCGAGGACCCCGAAACCGGGGAGCCTATCACGGTGCGTATCGGCCGCAATTTCGTCTACGTGCAACGGGGTGAGGGTGGCGACGGCAACACGGCCACCGTCCCGGTCGATCTGCTTATCGACGAACTCGATCCGGGCAAAGCTCGTGAACTCATCAAAGTCCGGAGCACATCCGATGAACCGTTGGGGGAGGACCCCGAAACTGGTGAGAACGTCTATGCCCTGATCGGACCGTATGGCCCCTATGTTCAGTTGGGCGAGACCGGCGAGGGAAAGGACAAACCGAAGCGCGTCAGTCTGCCCAGGAACCGGAAGATTGAAGAGGTCGATCTGGAATACGCCCTGCGGTTGCTTTCGCTGCCCCGGGAGTTGGGGACCGATCCTGAAACCGGCAAGAGAGTCACCGCCGGGTTGGGGCCGTACGGGCCATACGTGGAACGAGACAAGACATACCGGCGGCTGCCCTCGGTGGACAAGGCGTTCGAAGTGACACTCGATGAGGCTCTGGAACTGCTCGCCAAAGGTGCCGGCAACACCAAGGAGGTGCTCAAGACTGTCGGCACGCATCCGGAGACGAAGGCCGAGGTGCGGGTTATGTCGGGGCGTTACGGACCTTATGTCACCGATGGCAAGGTCAATGCCAGTCTGTCAGGGTGGGACGACCCGACCAGGGTGACGATGGATGAGGCGGTCAAACTCCTGGCAGAGGCGGCAACAAGGAAGAAGACCAGGCCAGCGACGCGCCGCAAAACGACGCGTCGGAAGAAGACCTGACGGCCCACAGCCTGACGACGACTCACACGACGAATCTCGATGTCATAGCGCCGATCAGAGTAAGCTGATCGGCGCGACACCATACTGGCGGTATTCTTTCTCCAACTCCCGGCCGATACTCTCTCCCGGCTTCAGAGTGTTGTAGACTACCGGGAGCAGCTCCAGCGCCGAGCTCATGTTATGGAACGCCACCCCGGTCTGTTCCACCGCCTTCTGCACCGAGAGGCCGTCGTCACGTCGCTCCATGCGGTTGGTCAGGCTGATCAGGGCGGAGACTTCGATTCCGGACTCTTTCAGGAACTCGAGTGTCTTCAGCGAGCTGCCGCCGGTGGTTGTCACATCTTCCATGACAATCGTTCGCCCGCGCGGCATGCCGACGAAGAAGCGATCACGTGGGGCACCGTGTTCCTTGGACCTGGCGCGCCCCATCGCCAGCACATGACTGCCCCTTGCGTACTCTGGTTGCCGGCGCGCGAACGTGTATTGGCAGATCACGCCAAGCTTGGTGGCACCCTCCGGGACACCGTAGAACGTATCCACCGGGATCTGCCTGTCGGCCGCGAACGCCAGCACGAAGTCGGCCAGACGCTCGGTGAGCCAGACATCCTCAACGACCGTGCGCCAGTTGGCGTAGAAGTGCGACTTCCGCCCCGACTTCAGGGTGATGGCTTCCGGGAAGAAGCCATAGACGTTGTTCTCGATGACGAACCTGTTGAATGCATCCTGATCAAATTGTGTCACAGCTTTTCTCCCTCGTCTCAATGGTCCTGGCCGGCACCGGCCAACAGGCGACGCGAATCTACTCCGATCGTTGCACCCCAATCCATCTGTTAAGCGGGGACTGGCCCACCGGCCACTGCCCCTTGCCGACATTGGTGGCACCCTCGAATACAAGATATGAATACTTGCCGTAGTGCGGCAGCAGTTGTCCAACTCTGGGCAACGATTCAAGATCATTGCTCAGCACCACCACGCAGCGCTCGAAGCCGTTGAAGTCATCTACGGCGAGGACGAAGGTGTGGCCGGCGCGAGCGAAACTCTGATCCATGATTCGCGCCGAATCCGCTGTCAGCCGCAGTCGTTCGATCAGGTAAGGCGGCACCTGCGCAGGGTTCAGAAGGACAAGGCTGGTGTTTGGATCAGGCGCTCCCAATTGGTCGGCAGGCACGAGGTCTGCCGTATCGCCGGTCAAATTGTTTGCGAAGGCAGTGTACACCTTCTGTACTGGCCCTGTTTCCCACGTGACAAAGAGTTGTCGTTCGGCTCCCAACACACCGGAGAGCACCGGTTCCACCTCCTGCCTGAGCAGGTGGCGGAACAGGTCGAAATCGGGATCGACGGCAAGCTGCTCGAGCATGAACGGATACGCAAACGAGAATTCCCGTTTTCGAGAGGCGAGGTGTACCGAGGTATCCACGGTGGTATCAAGGCCGATAACACGAACGGGCACCAGCAGATCATAGGCATCGTCGGCCGTCTGGAGCAGCTCAAATGTCACCCAGTACAGCGAGCCGCTGTCGGTGGTCTGGACTGGGCCCAGTTCGATTCTCGGTGCTCCCGGCCGATCAATCCATTGCGGCAGGACCCGTGCCAGCGGCTGTGCGGAGGTTCGTTCGAAAGCATCGATCCAGTCCGCCCAGGCTACCTTGCGGCCCCGGTAGGTGTTATAGACATAGCGCCATGCCTCATAGAATGCCTCGGAACCGATCCGATGGTGAATCATGTGAAAGACCATCATGGACTTGCCATAGCCGATCGTCCGCGAGCTGGCCTCGGTGCGGGCAGTGAACTCGCGCAAGGGAAAGTCTTTGCCCTCGGACACGTATCCCGCGTAGTCCTTCAGCACGTTCTTGCGGTAATCGATGGCTTCCTGTTCGGATGAGAGCAGCTTGTACCGGTAGTCGGCACCATAGACGGTCAGCCCCTCACACCAGTTGCCGCGTTCGTAATCAACATAGACGCTGTTGCCCCACCAGTTGTGCAGGACCTCGTGCCCAAGTGACGTCTTGACGATAAACGGCAGCCGGATAACCTGCTGTCCCAGTAGTGTCCAGGCCGGCATTCCGTATCCGGTGGGGAAGAAATTCTCGGCGACCGTGAAGCGTTCGTACGGATACGGTCCAATAAGCTCCGAGTACATGCGAATGTAATCGATACCTGCATGGAGATACTGGTCAATAAGTGCGGAGTCTTCCGGGAAGAAGTAGCAGGCTACCTCGATACTGTCAAGCATCCGCGAGCGCACCAGATACGGGGCCGCCATGAACATACAACCATCAGACGCATACGGGTTGCTCCATGTCTGAAGCTTGCGCCCTTCGGCGGACGCAGCGGCGACTCGGTTACCGTCGGAAATGCTCTCCCAGTCGGCCGGAATGTCAGCCGTCAGAACGACAGACACCTCTTGCTCAGAGCCGACAGGATAGTAGTAAGCCGAGGGGCTGAGATACGCTCCCCGAGGCTCTATCGTTCCTGCGATCTCGCGCGCCACCTGACCGTGGGAAAAACGCGTATTGGCAACATCCTCGTCAAACACGGCCGAATACGTAATCGTGAAGTCCGCAGACGCGTCATGCTCCCACTCGAACAACACTAACTGCGCCCGGCCGGAGGTGTCTATGCCGGCGGGGTCATCCAACGCTTCTGGTGGCAGGCTGGCAAGTTCGTCGACTCGCAGGGTGGCCAATGCCACCTGCCGGCCATTAATGGTCACCGAGTCGATCAACGCTGTGGCGGCCAGATGAAACACGTTCCAGCCCCGGTGAACGACCGCCCTGCCTTCATCGGTGATGTGGGCTGTTCTGGCGGCAACGTCGAGCCAGATCTCAAGGCGATGGTTCTGGAAAGAAACTTCGGCCGCAGCGGCAATATCGAAGAGGGTGTATGCAAGAAGAACAACAGCGACCAGCGCGACAGTGATCTGTTTCATGCGTCTACTCCCTGACAAGACGTGTTCGTTCCAGGTGGTCCGGCCCATGACCGGCCTGATGTCACGGGGCAATATAGGCACCCTGACCGAGGTCGGAAAGCAATTCCTGATGATGCGCTACATGAGGTTCGGCGATGAACTCAATCCGAAAACTCCGGGAGAATCTGAGCGGTCCACTCGCGGAGGCGCCGGGCCGTGAGATCGTCCTGGTTCTCGACATCGATAGCCAGTCCGAGAAAGTGCTGTCCCTCGACAGAACGAGACCGACGGAACCGGTAACCGCGCGTGGGCCAGAACCCGATCAGCTTTCCCTTGGTCTTGCGAACCGGCTCCGCGAGCCAGATGAGAGCATCGACGAAATACGCATCATATATGTACTGATCCCCCAGCGCGAGCAGGGCGACGGTCCTGTCGTGGAAGTCAAAGGCGCAAAGCTGATCATAGGCCTCCTTCCAGTCGCCCTGCAGTTCCCCGTTGTCCCAGGTCGAGGAGGCCAGAATCAGGTTGCGGTAGCGATCCATCCTGCTCACAGGCGTATCGGCCACATCGTAAATGTCGACCATTGCCCCGGCGCGTCGAAGCAGATTGGCTGCCTCGTTGACGACGGTTTCGGTATTGCCGCAGGTACTGCCAAAGAACACGCCGATGTGCTTCATCGAATCCTCGAATTGGACATTACTGACCCATATTGACTACGAGCCAATTATAATGAGAAAGGTCACGGTTGTCAGCATCATATTCCTTGCGGCCTGTTCACGACGGTTCTGCTTCAGAAGTACAGCCGGTAGGTCAGACGCCCGTTTCTGCCGGCCTCCGGGAATATCGACTTGATTCGCGAGAGGTGATTGCGATATTCGGCATCCAGCAGGTTGTCCAGTGACAGGGTCAGCGAATGAAGAACCGAGCCGCACTGCCGCTGATACTGCACTGCCGTGTTGAACACGGCGAACCCGGCTGTTGGTTCCTCAAACAGGTCAACGCGGTTCTGGCGTGAGGCCCATTTGCATTCCTGGCTGACCAGCCAGGTCGGGGTGGCATACTCAAGAGCCAGTCTTCCTTTCAGCGGCGGGATCATCGGCAGGGGCAGATTGGTTGAGCCTATATCACCGCGGGTGTATCCGAGACTCCCCAAAAGGGCCCATCGCTCGGCCAGACTCGCCGAAGCCCGCAGTTCGAAGCCGCTGAGGACAGCCGCCACCTCCAGTGAAGCATAGACGGGGAGGAATGTCTGGTAGTTAGTGTCTCCTGTATTGCGCGGGACGATGTAGCCATCGAGACTGTATCTGAAAGCGCTCGCCATCGCCTGCAGGTTGCCCGCGCTGGTGTGGATGATCAACTCCGCTCCCCAGCCGGTTTCGGCATCAAGCTCCGGATTGCCGACCTCGTATGAATATGCGGCCAGATGCGGCCCCCGGGAATACAGTTCCTCAATGGTCGGATGTCTCGCGGAGCGACTGATTGCCACTCCGGCGCGCCATGAGTCAGACAGGCTGCGGAAGACCGATGCTGCCGCGGACCAGGTGGCGAACTGCCGGGTGCGAATATGCCCGATAGCGGCATCGGGCACCTCGGATTCCGGTTCGATACGGCCAAAGTCGATTCGGGCCGCCAGGTCAAGGTGCCATGTGTCCCGGCTGATGGTCTGATGGCTGAACGCGGCCACGTGCTTTGACACCGAGGGCGGCGTGAATACGAGGCCACCGATATCGAAGTCGCGGTGCTCTGCCGACAGGCCGAGCGCACCGTAGTCAAACACGCCGAGGCGGCGGTGACGAAGGTCGACACGTCCGAAATGGTCCACGACGAGGAACTCTGAACCGATGACGTCGGCGGCCTCTAACTCCTTATGGCGGTGCCAGGTTCGAGACATCTGCACTTCGACAGAATCCACCCAACCATCGTCGACGCCCGTCCATAGCGAGACGGTGCTCCGCCGTTTGAGCATCTCAATCCGAACACCGTTTGGATGGGCCCCCACGAACCCTCCGGGGATGCCATATTTCAGGTCGAACAGGTGCCCGGCGTATCCGGCTCCTGAGTTCCCGCTGAGGATCGATGCTCCCAGGCTCGCATCCGTGGACCGCGAATCGGTGTTGCCAATGCGTCCTCCCGGAGTACGGATGTCGGCGGTGCTTTTGCGGGAGAACACGCCTCGCAACGCCAGGAAGTCGCGGTTGCCTTCCAACTGGATCGCGCCGAGCCCGCCGTCAGTCGATGATTCCCCGTACGCCCCGATCTGCCCGGACAGCCCTCCCGACAGATAGCGAGGGATTTCATTTCGGGCGACGTTGACGACCCCACCGATGGTTGTCGGCGAGTGCTTCAGGATTTGCGGGCCACGCAGAATCTCAATTCGTTCGACCGTAAAGGGTTCCACAGTGACGGCGTGATCAGGCGACGTGGCAGACAGATCGACCGCTTTGGTGCCATCCTCAGTGATCATTACGCGGTCTGCGCCCAGCCCTCTGAGTACGGGTCGTGCCGGCGCCGACCCCATCGCCCGCATGGCAAGTCCGGCCTCGTCCGCCAGGGTTGCAGCCAGAGTCTGTTTCATCTGCCGGTCGAGCTGCCTGCCACGCAGGGAGTGCAAAACGCCCTGTTCCACCGTGCTCACCGGCGCCATCTGGTCAGCTACCTTCACGCCGGGCAATCGAAAGACTCGCGGCTCCAGGTAAACCAGATGCCGGCGCGGCTCCGCCGCTGCGCCAAGAGTGGTCCGCTTGCTGCGATAGCCGACATGGGACAGAAACACGATGGTGGTGGCGCTGTCGGGGAGGGTGATCCGGACCAGTCCGGAGGAGTCGGAGACGAGTGTGGTCATCTCGTCTCCGACTCGAACAGTGACCGAGGCTACGGGCACAAGGGTCTGCTGATCAAGAATCAGCAGTTCCCGGTGGCCCGTGGTCGTCTGACCGGCGTCTGCATGGCCGTACAGGACAAGAACGGCAGCAATCAGCACGACCAGCGGCTTCATCAGAGGACAGCATACCATCAGTTGACCGTCACCGGTATTGGTTTGAATGCCTTGCCGACGGCGCCGTTGTGCAGGATGTGGATGGTGATCATGGTCGCGCCGGGTGAAACTCCCTGGAGCTTGAAGGCCCACGGTTCATCCGGGCTTTGACCGGTTATGACAACCACGGAACTGTTGCCGCTGATAACCTGCAGCGCGTGAGGCGGTACCGGCGGCGTGAAGCGAATGTTGTTGTGGTCGAAGAATTCCACTTCCAGGTGGTCGGTGGTGGTTCCGGATGCAAGAGATATCCCGCCCTGAACTGCCTGGGTGCTGTCGGCAAGGAAGGAGGTCGCCAGCGAATCGCCGGAATCCTCGTCCGCCACGATCACGCCGATCGGTGCGTCATGGGCAGTCGGATCCGGTGCAACTGCGACCGGAATCTTACCCGAGCGGTAGTCATTGTGGTTGAGGTGAACGACAAAGAATTCAATGTGAGTCTCGCCCACAGCAAGGCCGCGCAGATGAAACTCAAAAGAGCCTTCCTCTCCCTCATGTTGCCATACCTCGACGATAGCGGAGTCATCGATAGCCCACCCGAGGGAGTGGTCGCTGCTGGCAGGAGGGTCAATGATGTTTTCGTCGTCATCATAGAATTGGGCATCGATGTGACTGGTCAGAGCGCCCAGGGGAACGTGAAATGTATCTGTGGTAACCCCGCGAAGAATCGAAGCGACGGGGATCCCGGAGGTTGTGAAATACATACCGATCGCCTCAAAGTGCTCAGTCTTCGAGGTCAGTGGATCATCATCGCCGCACGCGGGCAACAATAGTGCTGCAAGAACCAGCAGCATTCCAAATACGAGAAGTCGTGCCAGTGCTGACATAATTCCTCCAATGGCTTATGTGGCATGGCGCGCCGTTCGCGCCGACCGGGCGCACCGCGGCACCATGCGAGTTGATTGTGGATACTGTTGTAAGACGAGGGACCTTAGCTCGGTCCGGAGGGAATTATGCGGGTGGGGAGCGCCCCTGAAGCTCATGGTATTCCGCCCAGTCCGGCTCGACAGGCTGACTGACAGCCAGATAGTGCTGCCATCCCCATATCGCTGCTTCCGGGACGCTGACTACAGCAGCACCGATGATACCTGCCTGCAATACGTGTACAGGGCATTCGTGGGAGCAACCACCGAAGTGTTGGTCGGGATCGGGCAGACAGTAGTGGTGGTTGTGAAACAGATCCGACAGGGTTATTGCCAGTATCAGGACCAGCAGCGATGCTGCCAGAAGCCGCGTGGTATGTTTACCGGTGATATTCATGAGCGATCTGATAACTATGGTCAGAAACGGATCGTTCCCTGTCAAGGGGAAACACAGCCCGGTTATTGGCCGGTGACAACATTATTCGAAGCGAAAAGCATGCAGCCATAGCCCAGCCGGTGCGGCAACAGCGACAGCGCACCAGACTACTACTACTTCGTTACGACGCGGGGGACACATCGCCAATGGCAGGAATCACCATTGGGCTGCTCCGACGACCAGCAGCTTTGGGAACACTGTCAGACACGGTCGCATGTACGGTGCGTTTGTCCCTGTCTGAGCTCCCTTGTCTGCCTGTGTCAGTTCCGGGCGGGCTCCCGGGCAGTAGGCAGAACAAACCACACTGGGTTACGACTGCGTGTTGAGATGCAGTGGCCTCCTGGCCTTCTCCCGGGCGCGGCTCGAGCAATCAGTGTGAGGATAGATACGCGCCAATCTCGGTTTGAACATACTGGAAAAATGCATCCTTATCTCCCACCAGCTCCCAGATTGCTGACAGGTCCTTGAACCGGACTTCTTCACCATCTTTGATATCGACGAGCACCAGGGACTGAAAGCCGATGTTGTAGTCTCTCATGAAGCGCTCGTTCCGCGATTCATCGTAGTTGACCACCTGAAATTCAACTCGACTGGAATTGAGTTCGTCGGCAAAGAACATCTCGACTGCCTCTTTGGAATGCGCTTCAATGGTATTGCACGTCGGACAGCGCATATTGCCGTGGAAGTGGTACACGATCACCCCATCTCGAAGCTGTTGGATATCGCCGGTTGCAGCCGCAAGGTCTGCGGCGCCTCCTTCAGGCGGAGAGCCGACCGGCCGCTTCGCTATTAGCGTCACAATAGCGGCGGCTACGAAAAGAAGGAGAATGCCTGTGATGACGGACTTCAGTTTCATGGCTTTGTCCTCAGTTGAGAATGTCTATCCCGAAGATGTAAGCAAGGGTATAATGGATACCCACCAGTATGAACACGACTCCGGTAATCCGCCGCGCCCACTTCTCGATCACTTTCAGCTCGTTGAACATGACGCCGACCATGCGCGTGCTGACGGCAATTACGAAGGCGAATACGATCACGGGGATGGCTGTCCCGATACCGTAGAGAATCGGCATGGCAACCGAGGACTGATGATCCACCGCCAAAGGAATGAGACTGCCGAAGAACAGGGCAGCCGACACCGGACAAAAAGAAAGGGCGAACAACAGGCCGAGAAGTCCGGCCCCCCAGATACCAAATCGCTCTACCCTGCCCTGCATGCCTGAACCCCACCCGCCACCGGGCAGGTTGAAGGAAATCAGATTGAGCAGAAACATGCCAACGATTATGAGGACCGGTCCGAGGAACTTGTTCATATTCTGCTGCAGAAACATCGCCAGTTCCGGAATCGACAGCACACTGGCAACAATAAGGATACCCAGAACAAGATAAGTCACCATCCGTCCCAGCGTATACAGCAGACCGGCGGCAATCACTTTGCGCGGGTTATCGACTCGTTGCCCGATAAAACTAATCGCGGCAATATTAGTGGCCAACGGGCAGGGCGAAATAGACGTAAGTATGCCCAGCCAGACAGCGGAGCCCAGGGCTACAGAATAGGAGTCCATCAGCTCGCCTTCAGATACGCGTTGATTTCGTCCTGCACATACTTGATGAACTCATCCTTGTTGCGAATGAGTTGCCACACTTTGGTCAGGTTCTTCCACTCTTTCTGCTTGCCGTCCTCCATGTTGCAGATGACCACCGACTTGGTGTACAACTGGTAGTCGCCCACGAAGTGCTTGTTCTCCTGCTCGTCGATATTGACGGACTCGAACCGGAGCGTACCGTCCTTTATCTGGTCTGCGAATCCGGTCTCGATTGCCTCCTGCGAGTATGCCTCGATCTTCTTGCACGAGACACAGCGCCCGGTAGTGTGGAAGTAGTAGGCGATCACCTGCGGATCGCCTGGGACGGTCGTGTCCGCAGGCATCTCAGTGGAATCGCTGGTGACCGCAGGCTCCTGGGTGGCGGCGGTTTCTGCCTGAACCGTGAACAGGACTCCGGCGCCGATCGCCAGGCACAGCGCGGCGATCAGTGGAGTAAGTAGTCGTGACAACCGTTTCATAAGAGTTCCTCCTTCTGATATTTCGACTCAATGTAGGCTCTGCGCACTTATTGACGTGCTAACCGACTCTGGCACCGTAGCAATCTCCCCTGGATTGCTTCCCGGCCCGGGTCGACGCCAAGGCAACGAAGCGCGCATCGCATGGTGCGTGGACGACGGCCTGCCTGGCAGTGCCATGACGATTGCACCCCGAGCTGCATTGATGAGCACCTGTGTTCGATGTCGTTTGTCATGAAATGAGTTTCTTCAATTCGTCGACCGAGGGCACCTTGCCGGTGATCCTGACCGAGCCGTCAATGACCAGGGCCGGTGTCATCATCACCCCGTAGGCCATGATCTTCTGAATGTCTTCCACCTTGTCGATCTGACACTCCAGACCAAGTTCTGTGGCGGCCTGCCGCGTTTGCTCCGCAAGCTTCGTACACTTGGGACAGCCGGTCCCGAGGATTTCTATCTTCTTCATGCAATCACTCTCCGATGATACATTTTGACACATCCTAACTATCTTCTGCTCTGTCCGCCCATCATGTAGTAATACGTGGTCAACCAGTTCACCAGAACGACCACCACCCCGAAAATCATGGTACCGACACTCATTAGTGCCCATCCTGACATTATGTTGCCCACCACACATCCTCCGGCAAAAGCCGCACCTGTTCCTATCATCGCCCCTCCGAGGAGAGCGATGAGGATCTCGTCGGGCGGTTTGGGGAGCAGCCTGGCGCGATTGGACATTCGTGCCGACACCCATGAGCCGAGCATCAGGCTTACCACACTCAATACCAGCCACCAGACAATCTTCTTGCCGGCAGGCTTCGGTGCCGGCAGGGGAACACCTGCCTCAACAGGTGGCTTCGGTGTAACTGGGGTACTCGTGTAGACATGGTCGAGGTTTCTTTCAATGATCAGGAGCTCAAGCTGCATGACCCCATTGGTTACACCAAGGGGATAGTTGCGCCCACTGGCGGCTGACGACAGGTACGCGGGGACCATAAGCAGACCAATGGCGATTCCGGCTGCCCAGGGACGCCATGGTTTGGTCATGACCCGTTGCAGCCAGGTAGAGTTGTCTTCTGCCGAAGTACTTGTGTCGTGATGGGAGCGCTTCCTCAAAGCCAGCGTGATAACCGCCGTCACTGCAGCAAATATGAGTGCCAACACCCAGAACGGCAGTCCGGTGAGGGCAAACAGACTGACCTTCTCGCCATTAGCGAGTGAGACAACGTGCTCCTTCATCCACAGGTGAAAAGCGTTGAGCGGACCATACAGCACGAGCATGATCCCCACCGGGATTCCCAGCATCGCGACGATGGAGTTGAGATTGCCGGTGGCGCCCTTGTACAGACAACCGCTGATGCATCCCCCGGCGAAAACCATACCGACGCCGAAGATCACGCCACCAATGATGTAGTTGAGATAGATCATGGGCTTCGGGTTGAGTTTGATCCAGCCCAGCAGATCCAGGCCGGCAAACCCGAGCATGGCGACCACGATCAGGAACCACAGCCCGATCATCTTGCGCGGATCACGCATCATAATGGTCTCACTGAAGGCGGAGGAACCGCACAGGTCACCCTTCTGCAGAAAGAAACCGAACAAGAACCCCACCGGAATGGCCGTCAGCACCCACAGCCCGGTGGCTATGGCAGTGATCGTAATCGCCGTCAGAGCGACAAGGCTGACAATCAGATACGCCTGCCAGTTTGTTCGTGTATCACGCAATGCCATCGTTCACTGTCTCCCGTATGTTCCACCTTGTCTCAGAAGAACGTTCCATAGATCATTCCGCTGATGGTGGCCATTATCACTACCAGAGTCACAAACACGATCGTCTTCTTCGTGCCCATAACCGATCGTATCACGAGCATGTTGGGCAACGACAACGCCGGCCCGGCCAGCAGAAGCGCCAGCGCCGGTCCCTTGCCCATCCCGTTACCTATGAGCCCCTGCAGAATCGGTACCTCGGTCAGTGTGGCGAAGTACATAAAAGCACCCGCAACAGCGGCGAAGAGGTTGGCCCCAAGGGAATTGCCGCCCACCGAGCTGCTGATCCACTGCGATGGGATAACGCCTTCGAAACCGGGACGTCCCAGCAGTAGCCCGGCAACCAGTACGCCGCCGAACAGAAGCGGCAGAATCTGCTTGGCAAAGCCCCAGGTCTGAGAAAACCATTCACCTGATTCATCCTCGCGTCGGCTGATGATAATCGACAGTCCGACGACCGCCGCGGAAAATGGCAGCAGGGGCTCATGGGGAAAAATCAGGGCTATTATAGCCGTAAACAGAGCGGTGAGGATGATCGGAGTCTTCGACAGCTTGAACCAGAAAATGAGCATCGCGCCAAGCCCGACCGCGGCAATACTCGTTATGATCCACTTGTAAGCGTAAACGAGATACCAAAACCCTGTCGTCTCATCGGGCTTACCCCAGTTGGCGAACACGAGAATGGCAACCATCGCCGCGAAGTACAGTCCGTTCTTCCACAGCGGCCGCTCCACCTCCGGCTCCGGCATGGCCATCTGAGCGTTGACCTTCTCCGTTTCTTCCTTGCGGTAGATCAGGTGCATGAGCAGTCCGATGACAATGCTGAACACGATCGCACCGACAGCGCGGGCAACACCCAATTCTATCCCCAGAACTCTCGCGGTAAGAACTATTGCCAGAACATTGATTGCCGGCCCTGAGTAGAGAAAAGCGGTGGCTGGACCCAGCCCCGCACCCATGCGGTAGATTCCGGCAAAAAGGGGCAGCACCGTGCACGAGCAGACCGCGAGAATGGTTCCGGAGACCGAGGCGACACCATAGGAAAGAACTTTGTTTGCCTTCGCCCCGAGATACTTCATCACCGAAGCCTGGCTGACAAAGACCGCTATCGCTCCTGCTATGAAGAAGGCTGGAATCAGGCAGAGAATGACATGCTCCTGGGCATACCACTTGGTCAGTGCTAAGGCTTCAATGACCGCTCCCCGTAGACGGGAACTCTCAATCGGGAGGTAAAAGAATATCAGAAAGACCGCGACTATCCAGGCCAGCGGTTTCCAGTCTCTTCTCCAATCCATGTTGTCAGATCCTCAAAGCTGGACTTAATCACTCTATTATTTGGCGTTTTCGCCAAATATGTGATCAAAAAAACTACCGCTTGGCGACAGCCGCCCTACGGCGAGCATTCGCCACCAGAACATCTTCGACACAACCGAAGAAACTCAGAATACAGGGCACCCGGAGACGATAGAACACCTGCTGACCCCGCTTGTCGTCTTCGACGATACCGGCGTCTTTCAGAATAGAGAGGTGTTTGGAGACGGTTGATATATCGGCTCCGACCATGTCTCGAAGCTCACAAACACACCGCTCCCCCCGGGACAGCTCGTCCACCATAAACAGCCGTGAGGGGTGAGCCATGGCTTTGATCACCCGGGCCCTGGCTTCGTACTTATGTCTGGTCTTGCTATCCATACTTGTCCTTATTCCGGTATCGGCTTTGCCAATTGGCAAAATAACCAAATACTTGCGGTTGTCAAGGATTTCTGCGGGCTGTTGCCTGTTGGCGGTCTGGACCATCGGATCGCGATTGGGTGGAAGCGCGCTTCCGAGAAATGGGTTGAGGCAGTGGATGGGGTGAAAGAGGGACCGAGAGCTGTGTAGCTCTCATCGCCGGGTTTCTGCGGTTTTTTGGTTGATAGTCTTAGGTTCTCTTCCTTAATTGGCTGAGTTGTGGTTCTTATGAGGTCGTGACAGGCACAGTTCGCTGGGCTCGGTCAGCCCGGCTGCGTATGAGTCCGCCGGTAGCAAAACGCAACCGACACTGGATCAATCACAGTGTCTTAACTGAGTGTCCATAAAACGGGGGGAAGGTCAATACTTCTATCGCCGCAGTTGCCCGGAAGCTCTATCCTGAGCATGAGGAAGCTATTGTAAGATATATCTACGAGAACCGGAATAGATATACAATAGTTGTGATGAATAGCGACGTAGATAAGCGCGTTGTCGACTTTGCCAGTGCAACCAATCCGGCCACCCTATTTACCATCGCAATTGGGGGCAATATAGTGTCGCGCGGTGTGACCTTTGACAATCTTCTTTCGATGTTTTTCAGAGTTAATTTCAAAAGGTGTGGAAATTGGCAAAAAAGTAGCGTAGCCTTTCGGT
>CAZVHP010000015.1:0-52050 GCA_964627305.1 uncultured Ignavibacteriales bacterium
TCTCACCCTCTGTGCTACACCCGATCTTTGTCCCACTATTATTGGCACAGAGGGCGGCACAATCACCCCTGTGGAGAAAAGCTTGGGATGCGGGAACAACACCTCATGAGCCAACTCTGATTCGAGGAGATGCGAAGCTGCAATAACAACGTGTCCCTTGATGAGTGCGACGAGCTTGAGTTTACGCTCCATGTTCCGACGAATGGCCTCAACATCCGCGGCCGTCCAAGCGACTTGCGAGTATGTCACTCGGTCGAATTCTGTGAAGTATACTCGGCTCAACGTAATGGAATCAGGAGAGACGAATTTCATCTATACTCCTTCAATGGAATGGCCAGGGCTGGGTCCATTTGTTATTCTACCATTCCTGCAGTGAACCTCTCCTTCATTCGTCCGACCCCCGGTGTGATGTGGCTTCCTCGTCAACCCAGTCTTCCTCTTCCCAGGTCATGCCGCGGCGACCGGGGACTTTGCGGGTCGCACCAGCCCGGTAAAGTGAGCAGCTTTTTGGGCCGTAACAGAATGTCTCAAACCGGTACTTCTTCTGCGATGGATTCCACTGGTCAATGATCATCTCGACCGGCATGCGACAACCCCAAATGCAAGTCAAACACTTTGCGTCATAAGTGCGGGCATCCAAACGACAATGGCCGCGTTCCCGGTATGTGGGCAAATCGGGCGGCACTCCGAGGAAGGGAGGACCATCAGGTGGCGCATCCTCACTGCTCTTCTCGATCTTGATTCGACTCGTCTTGTAGTATCCGCCTATCTCCAGTCGCGGATCATCCACGGGCACTGAATGGCCGCTGACTTCCATTCCAGCATGAAACTGATGCTTCTCGTGTGCGCCTTTGCCGACGGCAATCAGGAATTCTCCTGTCTCATACCCACATGTCCCGTTGATGCGGAGGACGTAGCCGTGGTAGCTGTGGCTTCGTTCGTCGAAGGACCGCATAAGGCGAATGCGGGGCTGAACGGCTGCGATACTGCCAGACCAGGGGACCTTCGCCGTATCGTTCTTCGCCTTCAACATCAGCGTTCTTCCGTTCTATCAAGCTTGCACAGAACTCGATGTATGTGTCGAACGCGTTCATCGTCACTTGTGAACAGTTTAATCCCACGGTTAAAGACCGTAATCTCAACCGTGCTGTTCACCAGGACCAGTATCAGATGATCGTACTCCACCGGTGAGCCGACGTCCTTGTCCCCGTAGTTACCACCGAGGTTGAGGAGGTCTTCATCGTTTATGGCCTTCCTCACGTCCTCAGGGATCTCCTCACTGAGCCAAGCCTTAGCCGTTAGGTCCTCCGGCGTAATGTTGCCCTTGAGCATGCCACGCCCGTACTCAATCTGTTGCAGATCCGGGGGCACTATTCCGCACTCCTGGGCATCGCTTGAGGCTGGATGTCAGCAGAACCTTCCACCTTCTGCGACAGCAGATACGAGAACTTGCCTCTGATTAACTGCTTACGCTCCTCTATGAAGTCTTCGAAGCGGTCGATCTTCCATAAGTCTCTGTTTCGCGGAATAAGGTGCATGTCCAAGTAGCTCTCCGGCTTGTCGGCAAACCAATCCTCCGGAGGCGTATCCGACTTGCCGCCAGCGCCATTCTCTGCTTGAGTGAGTAACATGCAATTGGCCAACTGGTCTCGGATGTCTTGTTTATACTTGATGATGCTTCGGCGGCCGGTTTCGGGGCTGACCTCTTTTATCTTTCTCAGCGCACTCTGCGGGAAAATGTGATCAATCTGCGGCAGGTTGTTTTCGTATGCGGGAGTATAATTAAACTCCTGATACCACAAGTTGAAGAGCAGGTGAATGGAATCGGAACCGTAGCCCATTTGCCAGAACCGGTCCTCGGTCAGTTCAAGGCTTCGCCCCCTTGAACGGATAGCATCGAACATATGATTAACGTCGAGGCCTTTCAGTTTCTTTATCTTGTTCACGCAGTCATCAATGAGCTGGTCGGGCGTCCCACTGAACGCCCCGCTGATCAAAGAACGGAGGAGGTAGTTGTCAATACCGTTCGCCGTCTTCCAACCGTCTGGAAAATGATAACGGGCATACACCAGGGGAATCAATGCGAGATAAGACGGTAGTGCCTTGTCGCACTTGATGAAAGTCTTGCCGCGGACAAAATCCAGCACATCTTTGAGCGCCTTTGTGATGTCCTGCCATTTGCTTTCGATTTCTTGCCGCACACCTGGCTTACGAAATTTCGAGACCTCATACCGTGCTCCCTGATTCAGGATGGTGAGACATGATTTCAAGACGAAGTCGCGAGTGAATCCGAATCCGTGCCGATTGAGGTCGGACAACAGGTCTTCCATCTGCATGTCAGCATGGTCCCAGCTTGAACTAAGCAAAGAGAAAAGCAGGTCAGACTTGCCCAGCCTTGTTCCCCCGGAGTTGGCGCGTATGAACACTTCGACCACATCATCTTCCGCGTACAGGTCGGCGTTTTCAATGCTATCGAGTTCTTGATATGAAATCCCGTCATCGGAGTGAAAGGTCTTGAATATCACTCCCACGTGCCGGCTGATCTTCCGGCGCTCATCGGCGGAGAGATTGTGATCAGCCTTGGCGATCAATTCCTCGGCAGCAGTCAATGGATCGGCTGTGTAAAAGACTAAGTCCTTGAATTTGATCCAAGGGAAACCAGCTTTCTCAGAGTCAAGAAATGTGAACCTGAATTTGACATCATCCGGCGCGGCGATTTCCCCACTCAGAATGTCAAGGTAGAGTTCTCGCCCTTCATAGCTTCCACAAAGACCGATGAAGAGACTCTGAAGCCGCTGCTGACCGTCCAACACGAGACATTTCTTCTTGTCGTTTTCGGGGACATAGAAGTCAGTTAAGCGAAGACCGCTACGATAGTTGTCGATGAATCTGCGATGGCGGGCCTTCGCTTTCGTTTTCCAAATCAGTAGAGTACTGATTGGATACTCTCGCAGTATCGAGTCGAAGAGACGGCATATCTGGTCTTCGCCCCAAACAAACGGTCGCTGGATATTGGGTAGCCAGAACCCTCCATCTTCGTCAGTGTTGTTCAAGAACCTGACTATCTTGCGGAGGGAGTGTTTAGGTGTCTTCATATTTCTTTCCCTTCCTTCTGGCTATGCTTCTTTCACGTCCGGTTTTCGTCCCAGCACTTTGGTCCAAGCATCCTCACTCGCACAGAAGTAGTCTTTCCCGGCCGCATCATGCCGTGCTTCGTGAACTTCCCCTTCGCCAAGCAGCATCTTGAGGAGCAACTCCTTCAGGGTGTCCTCTGGGGTAGTATCCGAAGCCTCTTTGATATCTTTAATCAAGTAATACAACTGTCCCGTTGCTACTCCCACGCCATCTGAGCCGTCGGGCATAGCGCTTGGTACGCGCACGTATTTCACGTTAGGCCCCCGAAGTTGCCCTTTCAGTTTTTCAGCAAGACGATGCTGGGAATCGCCAACAGCGCGTACAATCGCGTTGGCTCGAGTGTCGCCGAGTGCAGGTTCGTTGGAATCGCTTTTTACGTGTTGTCGGTAAAGCCTCTCGAAGTCGCGCACGCGTACGGGAAGCACAAAGGGTTGGTGGGGAGCACTCCACATGAAGCAATTCCCGGAAATGGGCTCCCCAATGAGATGCGACAAAACGTCATCAGAATAATGGCTGTTGTATTTCCCCAGTGTCCGCGCATCCCCTTCCGACAACAGGTGGAATGAGAACCAGTTGTCCGATTGACTCAGCAGTTCCGGAGCCATGGAGCCTGGTTGCTGTGTTATGAGTATTGCGCCTAGATCGTACTTGCGACCTTCCTTGACCCACTCTACAAACGGACTTGATTCATCAAGATTGCGTCCAAGGACGCTTTGCGCTTCCTCGATGATAGCGATTGCCGGAATGATGGGCCTCCCACCAGTGAAGTTCTCCTGGTTGTGGGCAAAAAGACGTCTCAAGACGAGCCCCGCAACCATGTTGCCAGCGCCGGAACTCAATAGACTGATATCTAAAACAACTATGGAGCCACGCTGCAGGCCGTTGATAGTACCAGCAAGAACGCGACTGTTAGGATCATGGAGGGTCCGAACTACTGCAGTCATGTTGCTTCGAGCGGCCGCGATCTCTGCCGAGGCGTTTTGGATCTGTTGTCCTTGATACCCCAGCAATCTACCGATATCGTTGTCAGAAGCCTGTAGACCCTGGCTGTAAATCAGATCAACAAGCTCTCGCCAGGCCGTCGAAGTCACGGCTTTGAGCTTCAGCACATTCTGTTGAGATTGACGCTCTGCCGATACGGCAATGCTAATTACATCTCTTGCAGGTAAATCACGGATGTCGAGTTTAATTTCTCCGGCTTTCCAGTCACCATAGTAAGGACTTGGGGCCGGGCGGTTTGTGAACACAACCAACTTGTCACGAAGATGCGGAACATCACAAAGCCCAGGGCGGTTCCTAACCCGATCCGGCCAGAAGTACTCCCCATCAGCGTCAAATATAAGCGTACCGACATCAATGCCGCTCTCCGTTTGTGGCTGATCCTTATAAAGTTCTGCCATTAGGAACTTAATAAGGTTCGATTTGCCGTAGCCCGCGCGCGCGAACACCACGGATCGCCGAGAAACAAGATTATGAATGTCAAAAGTAACAGGCAAGTGTGGGTCAATTGCCCGGAATACGTCGCCTCCCAGCGAAGCCCCGGCTCCGGAGTAAACGTACTCTCCGAGAACATAATCCCCTAGTTCGGTCATCCCTCCACCAAGCTTGCACAATGCTCCCAACACACTTGAACTCGGCAATGCCACTTTTGCACCAAGATGCGGAAGCCGCCGCTGGGAAGGAACATACCGAACAGTACCATTGACAACACGGACCGCGCCCAACAACTTGATATGGACTCGATACTTTAGGCGTTGCTGTTTCAGGTCCTCAGGTACATCTTGCTGACGCCTCTGCATTGTGTTTACGTAGTCTTCCCCTTCAGGGCCAGCGAGAAGACCGGTGGGCACGAAGCGGGTTATCCGTCCGAGGGACGCCTCCTCCGGTGACCCAAGTTCGATCAGTAGAAATTGGCCCAGTTGTGGCCGTTCTAGCATGCTTGCATCGTATGGTGCGACGATCTCGGCGGCGAACTCGAGCCCCTTCTCAGTGAAGCCCTTGAAGGTGCCAAAGACTTCCGATTGGGCGAAGAGCATTTTTCTATCCCTCCTTATACCTGATTCCCGCTAAGGACCGCCCCAGGTGCTTCATTCGAAGGAGCCTCTCAGATTCTTCATCGTTGAGGCGCTCACAAACACCTTGAAAGAGCATATCCTGCAGGACCTCTATCTCGAGACCAGTGAGTTTTGCGTAGTCGTGGGCCTGCTGAATACACATGGGATAATCCGGTATAGGGAATCCCTGCTGTGCATCTACCACGAGTTGGCCAAGAATCCTCTCAGCGTTGCCGACCTGCCATTCGGCAATGTCAACTGGCCATACGGGATCAAGCGGACGATCTCCGAATTTGACCAGGAACATCCGCCCCATGGATTGATACAGCCTACGTCCGTCTTCTTCCGGCTCAGTTGATTCGTAAGTTCGGAACCATGTCAAATCGAAATTGTAGCAGTCCTGCTCGATATCGTCTGGTACCTGCGCGTAACACGGGTAAGGCTTGTGGAATGTGGCTTCCAATTCCAGGGCGACAGCGAGCCGACTCAGAACTGCGCTCTGTTTGGCGACGCCAACGAGCGATAGCGCGACGTTGCGTTTGCTGTGTTCAGCGATGCCTTCACGCAGTTTCTGATCGATGATAGGGAACACCTCCCGCTTAAACGACTTGGTCCTCAGTAAACCATCGCGAACAAGAATCGTGTCACCTCCCCAACGGAGGCTCGGGTTAGTGACAAGGTCATATAGAACCGCCCATTCCACAATGTCGCGATAGCAACGCATTGCCCCCGTGCTCTTACCTGGTTCACCAAGACCACGGAGTAGATAAGATAGCTTTCCCAGTTGTTGCCCTACGCCAAGATCGTTGCATAGCCTGCTGAGAGGAACTACGAGGTTTGGACTCGTAGGATCGACTCGATCCTGCAATTCTGCCAGCTTGACAGTACCGGGTACGGCATCGAGTGCACACTCATTTCCGCGTGAATCAACGACTCGCACGAGTTCGACAATCGCCGGATTGAACGTGAGCCGATTATCACCTCCATCTGTAGAGACAAATGATACGGCATTCACGGAGTATGTTCGCAATGCCTTTACACTGCCACTAAGCCGGCGAGCATATTCTCGGAACTTCGCCAGGAGCGGATCATCTGCTCTATAGGCAGATCTAATCTTCTCACGTATCTTCTCAAGGTCAAAATGTGCTAATGTCATTTGCCTCAGTATCCTCCTCGGCTCAGAGATGCGGCTTTGAGGACCGGCTCTGAGACGGCTTTACCAGAAAGCAATAAAAGCATATCGGCTTTGTCCCATGACTTGTATTCCGGTCGCCGCTTCGATCTGGGAATTAGCCACCTCTCTTTGGCAAGATTACCGGTCTCTTCCACTGTGAGTAAGCCACTGTAGTTTGGCTTCGATACCGTCTGTGTTAGGACTCTGCACGCATTACGGGCCATACAACAGACGAATAGCTGACGACCAATTCCATGCTGCAACAGGTCAGGAGGCATGCCAATGATGGTCAACGCCTTCCGGATTGCCCTCAATCTCCAATTTGGTCCCTCGCCAAAGCGATTGTTGCCGGCGTAGGAATCCCCACGTTCTTCGAGATATTCCCGAATTGTGGAGAAGAGAGCATCCGGTATATGGAAGTGCCCCCATCCTGATGTGTATCCTATCGGCTCGAATATCTTCCTGCCATTCAAAGAGAGGCGGTTGTATAGTGACGACTTGCCAAGCGCCGATGTGGTTGTCACAAGACACAATCGAGCGCCCTTCTTTTCTTTTGAGATAATGCCCTCTGAGTCTGAATAGCGTTCGGTGAAATGACTCAGAACGTCCTTCGTGTCGACGAGCGAGGCAACCAGCTTGCCACCGAGCAACATACTGTAAGGAGGTATTGCCCCCAGGACATATGCATCCATCACGTTAACAAGGAGGGACCTTCTCTGCTCGAGTGTCCAGCCGATCCACTCGTCGCGAGCTCTGAGATTGAACACCGGATCGCCAAGGGCCAAAAGGCCGATAAGTTTGTCATTCGACCTATCCCACACCAGAAAACGCATGCGACGTCCGTAACCTTGAGAGACAGGCACACTCCACGCCAGAGTCGCAAGCCGGAAAAGATCCGATTGCCAGGTTCCTCCTTGAATCAGTTCCAGGTGTGGGACAATACGTTTGGGATCGATGTCTGTGCCGCACGCGAAGTACTTGCTGAGGGATTCCCACCTGTGCTTGATGAATCCACGCTCAGCCTTCAAGCGTGTCGCGCGCTGCTCGGAATGCATGGTTCGGATTGCGTCTTTCGTGAGATCTGGAGGTTGCAGACGACCATCTTCGTCCTTTGTGAACCCCAGCTTCTTTAGATGGCGTCGGAGACGTCTCTTAATGTTGGCCTCGCGGGTGAACAGGGGAATAACTGTTTGCTTCTTTGATGCGCGACCCACTAATCTGCCCCCTCTTCCTCAGTCCTAATCTGTTCATAGACCTGCTTAAGCAGATGTCGGCCGACGATGTCTTGAAACTCCTTCTCGTTCATGAACTTCGCAGTGATTTCCTCATTCTGTTCCATCCGGTCGATGAAGAGACCTTCCAGCGCTTTGAGGAAGACGTAACCGAAGTTCTCCATCGTGTTGGCGAGTGCCGCTTGACGCAGGTCGCTGTCGGCCACTGCATCCTCCCGAATCGAATCCAGGAAGAGCTGGTCGGCGGGCTTGAACTCGGTGCCGAATCTCTCGTTCAGGATATCTATCAGCTTGGAGAGTTCGATTTCATCTCCGTGTGCGATCCCGGTGCCGACAGAGGTCGGCCCGGATACCGGCTCCTCTTTGCCAGCTTCCAATCTGATTGACCCCTCGCCAATCTTCTGTAGCCGATAATACTTCAGTGCCACTTCATCATCGAAGTTATAGACCGGCCCGCGGTCGCCTCTCGGCAGCTTGGTGAGCAGGAATCGAATGTAGGAGTATAGCTTCTCCAAGTCCGAATCCTGGAAGGGAATCACCTGAGACATGAAGGAATAGAGATTTCTGTATGCCACGAGTGTTTTGCGGAATTCCTCTCTGATGTCCTCTTCAAGCTCGTTGTACCGACCCACGGCAGGGTCGATACATGCATTCATCCGGGCATGATCCGCGGCCGTCTGGCTACGTTTAGGTTTGTAGAAGACCCTGCAGAATTCTTCCACTTCCGCTTTGTAATACACCTGGTGTGCGTCTAACTTGGCCTGAAGCTCATAGAGCTGTCTTGCATCAGCCCTTTCGCCGATGAGGGTCTGTTCATAGTAAGGCTGGAAAGCCGCCAGGATTTCATCTGGTTCGTTTACAAAGTCCAAGATGAATGTGTCTTCTTTACCGGGATGTGTGCGGTTAAGGCGGGAGAGGGTCTGCACCGCCTGGATGCCGGCCAGCCGCTTGTCGACATACATCGTATGCAGAAGCGGTTGGTCAAAGCCGGTCTGATACTTCTCGGCAACCAGAAGCACTTGATATTCGTCCGTGCCGAAACGTTCCGGCAACTCTTTCTCCCGGATGCCCTTGTTCATGCCCACTTCCGTGTATTCAACGCCGGGCGCGTCCGGATCAATAACCGTTCCGGAGAAAGCAACGAGCGTTTTGATCCCAGTGTAGCCTTTCTCGGCAATGTACTTGTCGAACGCCTGCTTATACCTGACAGCGTGGAGGCGGCTGGATGTGACAACCATAGCCTTGGCCTTTCCACCGATCTTGTGCATGGTAAAATGACGAAAATGTTCGACCATCACCTCGGTATTCTGAGCGATGTTGTGTGGATGCAAACTCATGAACCGAGCAAGCGCCCGGGCAGCCTTACGCTTGTCCACCTTGGGGTCATCCTCGATGGACTTGATCAACCGGTAGTAGGTCTTGTACGTGGTATAGTTCTTGAGCACGTCGAGGATAAAGCCCTCTTCGATGGCTTGCCGCATGCTATATAGGTGGAAGGGAAGAGGCTTACCGTCGGCGGCGGGAGTACCGAACACCTCAAGCGTCTTGTACTTGGGGGTCGCGGTGAAGGCGAAGAAACTGATGTTGGGCTGATGGCCGCGTTTGGCCATAGTGCGCAAGATCTCTTCTTCGTAGTCCGGCAATCCCTCTTCTTCAGCTTTGGCGCGCGCCTCTTCCTTGATAGCCGCACCGGCGAGCACGCCTTTGAGCTCGGTCGCTGTCTCGCCGCCCTGGGAACTGTGAGCCTCATCAATTATCACAGCGTATCGCCGCTTCGGCAGGTCACTTATTCTCTCTGTCACGAAGGGGAATTTCTGCAGTGTGGTGATAACAATGGGAACTCCGGTAGCAAGTGCATCCGCAAGCTGGGTGGAATTAGTGTCAATCTTCTGAACGACACCCTGCTTGTGCTCGAACTGATAGATTGTATTCTGAAGCTGCTGGTCAAGTACGACCCTATCGGTTACAACGATGATCGAGTCATAGACCTTTTCATCTTGGTCGTCATAGAGACTAGCCAGCCTGTGAGCCAGCCACGCAATTGAGTTCGATTTCCCGCTGCCGGCCGAATGCTGGACAAGGTAGTTAGTCCCGGTTCCATTTCCGCGCGCGTCAGCCACCAGTTCTCGCACGCAATCAAGTTGATGGTAGCGCGGAAAGATCATCGTCTCACGCTTGACGTTCTTGCTTCCGAGTCTCTTCTCGTCGGTCTGGAGATGGATGAACCTTGCGAGTATGTCGAGAAAACTGTGCCGTTCCAGAACCTCTTCCCACAGGTAAGCTGTCTTGCAACCATGAGGATTTTCGGGGTTGCCACCACCAGTACCGAAGCCCCTGTTGAAGGGCAGGAATCTGGTGTTCCGGCCAGAAAGACGCGTGGTCATGTAGACCTCGTCGGTGTCCACCGCGAAATGAACCAGGGATCGTTTCTTGAATTGGAAGATCAGATCAGACGGATCACGGTCATTCTTGTACTGCGTGTCCGCATGCCGCCAGTTCTGGCCAGTCATAGGATTCTTGAGTTCCAGCGTGGCGACGGGAATACCGTTAAGGGCGAGCGTGACATCAAGAGTATTGCCATGCTTGACCGAGTAACGCAGCTGGCGAGTGATAGTCAGACGATTTGCTTCGTAGAGCTTGCGCGTGTCGGGGTTGAGACCGCTTGCCGGGGCAAAGTAGGCCACGCGGAAGAGTTTGCCGAAGCACTTGAATCCATGTCGCAGGACAGAAAGGCAACCTTCGTGCTCCGAGTTGAGTGCCCGGCACAGGTCGTCAAACAGTGTCTCTTCGGCGTTCTCCTTCTAAAGATTGGCCAGGTACTCCCAATCCTTAGGTTGAGTTTCCCGGATAAAGGCCAGCACTTCACGTGGGAACAGACAGCGCTCCGCGTCGAAGGTGTCCGGATCGCATTTAGCGTAACCGCCACTTGTCGTCAGGTGGTTCTCAATGGCGGTTTCAAAAGCCGCTTCATTGTATACTTTGGTCACAGCTATCCTTCCACTGAGTGCCCTTCGCGATCCAAGTCGTGATTTGTCGCGATCCCCGTCCTGCAATAGCCTTCATCATCAACCCTTCTCCGATTCTGATACCCAGTCCTTCTCGGCTAATCTTCTCCATGCGATATGGATGTGCTCTTGACGAAACATCTTCTTACGGTCGTTCCAACCACGAACCAGTTGAACTGCGTCGTCAGACGTTCGCGCAGGCTTATCCGTATGCTTTGCCACCCAGTGAGTCGAGGACAGAAGCTCCATGCCGTAAGGTGTTTCGAAGCCCTCAATCAGCCCGGCTACTCGCCCCAGACGTGCTCGGCTCTCCTGGTGTGTTTGCAGAAACTCACTGGCTACTCGGGAAGCCCCGGGGCGCAGTTCGATTTCAACGTCCGGCTTCTGCGTGTCGCCATAGCCCTGAGTGAAATGCCCTTCCATGGTTTCAAGAACTTTGTTCAGGTTGTGGGCGTAAGGCCCATAAAGACCCGGCTCGTACTTGAGTCGTAGGTTTTCACCCGCTTCCTGAAGGAAGTAGGCAAGCTTCTGAATCTCGAGCAATGTCAGCCGGTAGGCCATTTCCTTGTATTGCGTCATGAGGGCGATAAACAGCGCTCTGGCCACGGTCATCTTGGGGCGTTGCGTCCGTATCGGCATAGTCTTGGCCTCCGGAGCTCCGTGCGGCTCATATAGCAGCACTCGAACTTCCGGAAGCGATGAAAAAGCTCTCTCGATCATCGGGCGAACAACCCTCCAACTCAGTCCACCCAGACCGCAACCCAGGGGCGGAACTGCGATGGATGACACCTTCAGCTTTCTGACCTCTTCAGTAAGCGCTTTCAGTCCTGACTCAATATCCTCCAGCCGTGATTTGCCGCGCCAATGTCGTTTTGTAGGGAAGTTGACGATGTATTTGGGATTCAGCATGCTGCCGGTTTCGAACACGAACATCTTACCGGGGTGCACCTGTTCTGCCCGGCAGGCGCGCTCGTACGCCTTGAAGTTGTCGGGGAAGGCTTTCTTGAATTGAAGGGCGATGCCCTTGCCCATGTAACCGAGACAGTTCACCGTATTGACCAACGCCTCTGCATCGGCTCTGAGAATGTTGCCTTTGGCAATCTCTATCATGGTGATGCCTTTGCGCTTCAACGTGAGGTTCTCCCAGAGTCACCGATTTGAGTTTTCTTTTGCATCTGTGAGTCTCAAACTCCTATGACTTGCATTATTGCCGAATTATGCAAGACAAACGCTTTTGTCCTTCAAGCATGAAAATCAAGACCTATCTTCAGTAATTGCAATCAGTTCCGGGAAAATCAGGACCGCTGCTCTTCGACCACCCCCGGCTCGCAGGTCCTTGACACTCCCATTCTCCCGGAGACCATTCAATATCCTCCGAGCACTGGCCTCCGGTATCTTTGACCGGTTTATAAAATCTGAAATCTGGAAGACCGGTCTGTCAAACAGGGCGTCAATGGCCTGGACTGCGTATTGTGACCGGATGATCTCGGGCAGACTTTGTTTCATCCGGTCGTACAGGTCGAGAATTTCCCGTGTCTTCCTGGAATTGGTTTCAGCCTGCTCAATAACGGCCCTGAGGAAAAAGGAAATCCATCCGTTCCAGTCTCCCTTTGCTGAAACGGACTGCAAGCGATGATAATAGACTTCTCGCTGCGCTTCAAGATAAGCACTGAGATAAAACATCGGGCTTGAGAGCAGTCCCTTTTCAAACAGGAAAAGCGGGATCAACATCCGTCCCATTCTGCCATTGCCGTCAAGAAACGGGTGAATGATCTCAAACTGGGCCTTGACTACCGCAAGCTGAACCAGACGGTCCTTTTCGTCAGAATGCAGATACTTCTCCCAGTTATCGAGCGCGGGGGAGACACGTTCCGGGGACGGTGGTACAAAGGTTGCTTCTTCGATGGAACAACCCGGCGGGCCGATATAGTTCTGTATCCGGCGGAATTCGCCCGGCGCTCGGTCCCTGCCACGCACGCTGTCGAGAAGAATGCTGTGCAACTCCTTGAAAAGATTGAGGCAAAGCGGACGCCCCGAGAGTCTCGTCACCGCCATGCGCATAGCGCGGCGGTAATTGATTATTTCCTGTATATCCGCGTATTTTGACGACTCGATATGTTCTTTTGGAGCAGCCTCATATTCCAGCACTTCTTCCATACTTGCCTGGGTGCCCTCGATTCTCGACGACAAGACGGCCTCCTGGGTTGTCAATGGCGAGAGCAATACCTCCGGATTTATGATGCTCTGCAGCATTCCGTCGTATCGCGCAAGGGCGGCATTGGCTTGGCCGATAAGGGACACATGTGCGGCCCAGTCGATGGATTCAAGCGGCAAAGTCTGAGGGACATATGGGTTCATCACGCCACCTCCTTGCGGACGTCGATCTTGCCTGTAACTACTGCTGAAATCAGGGCAGCGCGGTATTTCTGCAAGAGATCAATCGAACTGGCAATGACCTTCTTAAATCTTCTTTCGAAATACACATGCTCTGCCACTTTCCTTTGTTCAATCAAGGGTGGTACTGGAATGACTTCCTTGCTCAAGGTATTGATGTTCAGCGGTCGATTGCGCCCAGCTGCGCCTCTTGAATGATCGTCCAAAAAGAAGTGTCCACGTTTAGTTGTGAAGAATGCCCAGAGGTATGCAGTATCCATTAAATCCGGTTTTCCCCGAAGTACAGGATAGCGATGACTGACAACGCATCCCTCTTCTTCCTCATTTGCCAACGCAACAGCACCTTCCCACGCGAATTGCCCACTGAGAATCAGATCATCTGATTTGAGCCAGAAGAACTCTGAATCCCCGAGATCGAATCCCGCTTTGGGTTCTTTGTGAAAGATGCCACGTGCCCAGTTGTATAATCCAACTGCTGTGTATACTTCTTCGTCCTTACGATCAATCGGTCTCAACACGTGGTTAGCAACATGCCTTAGGCGAAGGTCCTTGGTCCCCGGATGATGAATGGCCTGATGTATCAGGGCAGTTCGCTTCTCCTGGAGCAGTTCGATCTGTCGTTGTTTCTTTTCGATCAGCGCATCAATCCGCGCCGTCTCGCGGTCAAGAAAAGCGGCGATGGCGCGTTGCTCGGGGGAAGGAGGACTTAGAAGACGCACTGCACACAGTTTGTCGCGACTGAGTTCCCTAAACGTCGAGCCCTGTCCCCAGGATTCAAGTTCTCCCTTTGCGGCAAGTAGCTGATAATAGTAGAAGCGGTGATCATCTGTGTTACGGAAGACAAGACAACGGCATCCCTGATTCGTACACAAGGAAATCCCTGCTACCGCCAAGTGCCCTATCGGAGCGCGCGTTGAGAGTACAAGACTGCCTGCAGGGGCCAATGATGTACCACAACTCTCATAGCCTTCCTGTGAGATCATCCTTCGGGTTGTCTCGAGGGTATTCCCCTTTAAGTCGCCCAAGTCATCTGGTGTAGCCCAAGGGATTTCCCCGTCCCAGTAAGCTGGTTCACTACTTCTCGGTGTCGAGCCATTCAGAATGACAAACGTGCGTTTGAGAGGTATCGCGTCCCAATGCTGAGGGACCTCGCCTAACCACTCAACTCCTGACGGCCTGTATTTGGGATACGGCTGCCTGCTCATTCTCGGCCCCTCCCGCGTGGCTTCTGTTTGGCCTTTGATTTCTTGCCAGCCTTCGTCTTCTTTGTAGCCTTCTTCGGTTTGGTTGTCTTCTTGCGCCGCGCTTCCAACACCTTTGCAGATTTCCGAAGATCTTCCACGTACCGCGTCTCGGCCTCGGCTTCCGCCTCCAGCCGCCGCCGTTCAGCAAATGCGTCGTATTGTCCCTGCGCCCATTCGAGAGCCTTATCACGGCTGACCGTGCCGGAACCGGATAGCACTGGCAATTCTGTATCCCACAGAAACTTGTCGAGGAATCCTTCCCAATCGTGCATACGAATATCCTGACGCCGCTGGGCGCGGAACTCGGCCTGGTCGAGGAACATCACGGTGATTCGGTTGAGAGTGTCAATCTCCCTGGCGTCGAGATAGTTCTTTGCCGTCCCTACATCCCGCTTGAGTACCCGCCCTCCCTTCCAGGAAGTGAGTCCCATGTTGGCTTTGCCGGCATCAGCTCGCTGCCGGACGATCTCTGCCGCCGTCATACCCGCTGCGGCATAGTGCATCTTGTTCTGCATGGTTGCAAAGAAAACTTGCGTTTCCTGCTCTTCCTCTCGGTAGTCTTGAGCCAGCGCGAAAATCTCGCGAATTCGTTGGTAGACCCGCGCTTCACTGGCACGAATCTCACGTATGCGGGCAAGTAGTTCGTCGAAGTAATCTACCAGCCCGCTGCCGCCCTTGAGCCGCTCGTCGTCGAGGACAAAACCCTTGACGATATACTCACGCAAGCGGGCAGTGGCCCACTGGCGGAACCGGGTCGCAACCGCAGACTTAACACGGTAGCCGACTGCAATGATCATGTCGAGATTATGGAAATCAACGAGGCGACGAACCTGCCTTGTGCCTTCAACTTGAACTATCCGGAATTTCCGGATAGTTGAATCCGGCTCCAGTTCACCCTCTTTATAGATGTTCTTTATGTGCTCGTTGATTGTCCGAATATCCTTATCGAACAACTCCGACATGAGCTTTTGCGTCAGCCAGACGGTTTCGTCCTGAAGCCGCACTTCGAGCCGGGTCTCGCCGGAATCAGACTGATAGATCAGTATCTTGGAATCGTCCGGAACGGGCAGATTTTCTGTCATTCCGTCACCTCCGCGAGCATATTGGCGATTTCCTTCTCGATCTTCTTGAGATCAGCCTCGATCTCCTCAAGCGGTCTGGGCGGCGTGTATTTGTAGAAGTAGCGATTGAAATTGATCTCGTACCCGATCCTGGTCTTGGATTCGTCGACCCATGCGTCAGGCACATGGGGCAGGACTTCCCGTTTCATGTATTCGTCCACGTCTTCCTTGAGCGGCACGTTCTCGTAGTCACGAAGCTCCGGATCAGGTTCAGGATTGCCCTTGGCGTCGGTGCAGACATCCGCTGTTTCGTCTCGTTCAGCCAAGGTCATGAGGATCGCCTTGAAAAGCGCAGCGGGGACAACGACATTGCCCTCCTTGAACGCACGCTTTATCATCTCCGCGAATTGATCTCGGTTTTTGATCATGCCTTTGGCCGCGAGGCCGGAGAGAGCCGCGATAATCGCCTTCTGGCGTTTCAGACCCTCAGCGATCTCGGTTTGAGCCGCCTTTGTGTCTTTTCGTTTCTTGCTGGTGGCAAGATTCGCAAAGGCCTTAGTCTCCTCGAGTCGTGCAATGCGCTCCTGGTCGACAGCGAAATTGAGCCTGAGCGGACGCTCCACAGTGATGCGTCGGAAGCCAAAGTCTTCATTGTCAAAGACACGGATATGCTCGCTTTCTTTGAGGGAGCCATACCGGCGCGTAATGTCGTCGCGTTGGTCCTCACAGACCTCATGGCGTTTGTTGCCGAGGGATTTTCGCATTTTCTTGAAGAAGCTGGTTCCGTCCACGAGTTGAATCTTGCTCTTACGGCTCGGCTCTTTCCGATTCGTGACAATCCAGAGGTAAGTGTAGATGCCGGTATTGTAGAAGAGCTGATCAGGTAAGGCGACAATGGCCTCAAGCCAATCGTTCTCAATGATCCAGCGGCGAATTTCGCTTTCTCCCGAGCCGGCTCCTCCCGTGAAAAGTGGTGAGCCATTGAAGACAATTGCCAGGCGGGTACCGCCTTCCTTCGGGTCCTTCATTTTGCTGATCATGTGTTGTAGGAAGAGAAGAGATCCGTCATTGATGCGCGGTAACCCAGCACCGAAACGACCACCGAAGCCTTGCTCTTCGTTTTCTCGCCTGATAAAATCGGCTTCGGGTTTCCACTCCACACCGAACGGCGGGTTGGCCAGCATGTAATCGAACTGCTGGCGCGGGAAGCGGTCGTCAGTGAAGCTATCGCCGAAGGCAATGTGGTCGATGTTCTGCCCTTTGATCATCATATCCGACCCGCAAATGGCGTAGGCTTGCGCATTGTAGTCCTGGCCGAAGACCTCCAGTTTGGCGTCGGGGTTAAACTCGCGAACGTAGTCCTCAGCAACGGAGAGCATGCCGCCTGTTCCACATGCTGGGTCGTATAGTGTCTTGACGATACCCTTGGTAGTGAGAATGTCGTTGTCCGGCAGGAAGAGAAGGTCGACCATCAAACGAATGACTTCACGCGGCGTGAAGTGATCGCCCGCTTCTTCGTTTGATGCTTCGTTGAATCTCCTGATGAGTTCCTCGAAGATATATCCCATCTCGATGTTGGAGACGGAATTCGGATGCAAATCAATATCGCAGAACCTCGATACGAGTAGATAGAGACGATCGGCCTTGTCGAGTTTCCCGATGTGTTCCTCGAATCCGAACTGCTCGATGATCTCCCGGGCGCGGGTTGAGAAGCCTTTGATGTAGTTAGTGAGGTTGGCGGCGATGTTGTTGGGATCGCCTTTGAGCTTTTCGAACGAATAACGGCTGGTATTGTAGAAAGGCACTCCTGTGACACGGCAGAGGATGGGGTCAACGTTCTTGACCTTGCCCCCGGAGAGGCTTTTGCGTTTTTCGAGCACCTTCTCCTTGGTAGGTTCCAACACGCAGTCAAGCCGACGGAGAACCGTGAGTGGTAGCATGACGTCTTTGTACTGATTGGGCCGGTAGGGTCCACGCAGAAGATCCGCCACGGACCAGATGAAACTGACCTTTTCGCCGAAGTTATTCACCATCGCTCCTTAATGTCTCCGTAACTCCCGTTCATGCCTCTCGTCGCTAACCTACCTGTCAGGGCAGCTTCAGGCTTCCTTGTTTGATCCTCTTGGCGCAGAAAGCGTCAAGCTGAGCTTTCGCCAGCTTGGATGGTCTGGACAGGCCGTTCTCCCATCGATTTACGGTGGCGAAGCTGACGCCCAGTTCACGTGCTAGGTCTTCCTGGCTGAGGCCGAGTTGATTGCGAACCTCTTTCACCAGCGTGGGATAATCTCTTTCTTCAGGTGCCATCGACTCGTCCTCTGCTTAATGGGCACGTCGCACCAAGGCTTCTTATCATTATTGCAAACGTTATAACATTTGGAAACCAAAATCAAGAAAAATCTGATCGGCAATTGAAGCCCAGCTCCTGCAGCTATTTCAGCCACATGCCTCCAGAACAGGACCTCACCTTGGGAAGGATATGAGTTCAGAATGACAATAGCGATGTCTGGCCGTCAGCTCTTCTTCCACTCGGTTCCGGTGTGTTTCTCCCATTTTCCGCCGCCGGAGAGATCTGTGTTGAACCATTCGTCGCCCACGGATGGGATTGGGATAGTCGCGTCGCGTTCGGCCTCGGTGCCGACCCCGCGATGGATGGCTTCCCGCGCGGTGAGCCCCTGTCCGAGCCGGTCCAATCCTATTATATCCCGCCAACCGAGAATCGGCGCGCGGAGTCGGGATACGAAGGTCCGGTAGGAATCCGCGTCCTTGGCGGCCCGGTAAATAAGGAAGGAGCCGTCGGCGTCGGTGACAAGGCAGGGTGTGTAACAGCGCTCGAGGAAGGGCCCCTGGCCGGCCTGGAACACGGGACTGAAGGCGGCCTTGGTCCAATGGATGCGGTCCCAGGACCAGGCGTACCCGATCCCCGCGTTTCCGGCTTCCCCGCCGGAATAAAGCATCCACCAGCGGCCGTCGGCCAGACGCTCCACGTGGCAGGAGGAAACATAGCCGTTCGCTCCCTCCCAATCCTGAGCATCGATCAGCCCGGAGAGGATCGGCGCGTTTCCATACAGTCGCCAGTCCAACCCGTCGTCCGAGTAACCCAGACCGAGACTGTCGTTGCCGCCGGTCGAGGCGATGAAGAGCATGGCGTAGCGCCAGGTGAAAGGTTTGCCGGGGGCGGAGGACGGCTCCGGGTTGTACCAGAGGAACGAGGGCCCGTAGTGGCCTCGGTTCCAGACCGGTTCGCTTCCCTCGGTGACAAGGTCTCCCGTGCAGGCGGTGTCTTCGGTGAACGCCGAGGCATCGACCTGGGGATTGCAGATCGCGGAGCGCAGACCGGCCATGGCATAGGGCTGGTTTGGAACGTTCGGGTCCCAGTAGAGAATCCTTAGACGATCCGGAGTTTCCAGAGCGCAGACGACATGGTAGCCGCCCGCCGCGATGCCCGTGACCTCTTTTTCGTTGTCCCAGTTGATGCCGTCATCGGAGAACGCGCAGTTCAAGCCGTCGCCGTCTCCATAGTAGGCGATGAAATCCCGGAGGGCGGTGCCGTCGTGAAAACCGCCGGGAGCGCGAAGGACGCGGCCGTAATAGGCTCTGTCCACCGCAAGGGGCAGCACCTGGGGATAGTGATGCTCGAAGATGACCGGGGGCAGACCCTCGGGCGCTTCCGCGCCGGATGGCACAAGCAAGAGCCCGAGATCGACGGCCCGGACCAGGTCCTCGGTCATCGCGGGAATTGTGGTCGTTTTTCCCGGTCCGAGCGTGCCCGGCAGGCTGGGGAGTTCCAGAATGGTGTCTGTATTGCTTTGAACGGTGATATTCATGATTCAATCCTCTCTTCGTGATTTACCCCGGCGGCGATCATCTTCTCATTGATGCGCCGGGCTTCGGCTTCTTCTCTGTGTATGCGCGCCATGACCTTCGAGAAGGCCTCCGCCTCCTTCGGCGGCAACCCGAGTTCCTCCTCGATCCGTTTCAGTCTGGTGTCCAGATTCTCGAGCATGCGCAGGGTGTGATCCCGCAGCACGCCCTCTCGTTTTTCCTGCGGGGAGGGAATGAACTCGGTCAATCCGCCTTGCTGTCGAACGATCATCGCCATGCCTCCATCAACTCAGCGTCGCGCCGAGGGTGTGAATGCGCGGGTAGACCAGGTTGTTGCCGGTCATCTCCGCCTTGTAGCGAACCTTGGTGCCGCTTGGATCTGCGAAAGTGCGGGTGAGCGTATACTCGGTCCACTCCTGATCGATCTCGCGGGTCGTTGCTATGGACATGGGTTCCCAGGTCGCACCGCCGTCGTTGGAAGCGAACCAGTTCAGCGAAGTACCGCTGGGGATATTCATCTGCGTGTAGACCTTGGTGGACTCCACCCCCTGGGTCAGTTCGTTCTCGCGGGTGATGTACGCGCCGGTGGTGTTGTTCAGATACCCGATCAGGTTGACGTCTTTGAAGTTGAGCGCGGGGGAGTCGTTGGCCTCGCTGCCGCTGAACACGGCCCGCACCAGAACATCGGCGGCGATATTCGGCAGATTCTCCTCCTCGGCCGGCACGATGGCGTCCCAGGTGGCTCCGCCGTCGGTGGAATACTCCCAAACGATGCCGGTGCCTTCAGGGATGGAGGAATACTCGTCGAGGTTCAATTCGCTGAACTGCGCGCCGCTGATGGGCAGGAAACGCACTTCACCGCTCGGCTGGAAGTCGTAGCCGTAAATCTTGACCGTGAGGTCGGAGCCGTTGAGCGGCGTCCAGGTCTCGGCGTTGGAGCTTTCCAGCAAGACGCCTTCGGGATAGCTCTGGCGGGTGATGACACCGTTTTGTCCCATCTGGCCCAAGGTGGCGATGCGCACCCGGTAATTGGTGCTGTTGGTGAGCAGCACCACCGCGTAGCTGGTGTTCGCCTCCGCGTAGAAGGGATCGTCGAAGGTGATCTTGGTCTCCGCGCCCAGGTTGATCTCGGTCGGAGAGATGACTTTTTCGGCCAACACGACCTCGTTGGGCAGACCGGTGGTCACGCCGCGGATCTGGACGGTAACCGGAATGCACGCGTCCTTTTGGGTGAACTGCACACCCACCGCCGAGATGACGCGGTTCTGCGTAAAACTGAAGGTCTGCGCCAGGGGATCGCGCCGTCGGGTTCGCCAGCGCCAGCGCCAGACGGTGCGGACCACCGGCACGCGGATGATGCGCGGCGGCACCTGCTGGACGATGGTCTGCCGTTGGACGATGGTGCGGTTGACCACAATGCGCTGGATACGGGTGATCACCAGCGGATCGTTGACCTGCAGATTGGTCTGCGCCGAATAAGTGCCGTCGTTGACTTCGACGATGCGGTTCCCGTTGCGGACATTTGAGGGAATGGTGAAGGACGCGATCACCCGTCCAGCTGCATCGGCGTTGAGGTTGGAAGCGACCACCTGTCCATCGCAGCGAACGGTGACCCCGGTTGCGCTGGGCGTGAAGTTGGAACCTACTACCGCGATGCCGGTCTGTCCAAGGCGGCCGATGTTCGGTGTGATTTCAACCGCCGCTTCCGGTTTTTCAAACACCGCGTACGGATTGATGTTTTTGACTTCGGACCAGTCGGCCTGTTCGACCAGGACATGTTCCGTACCGGGAAGCAGAACGAGGCTTCCCTTGAACAGCGCGTCGCTTGCGGCCTCGTCCACTTCGAGCACATGGGGCGAAGCAATCCGGTCAGGTGCCACGAACTGCCGCACGCTGTCAATTCGTGCGCTCCATTCGCTGTTGTAGATGTCCGATTGGGCGTCATTGGAGAAGTCGTCGGAATAGATACCTTTCTTGGTCTGGGCGTCCCGGTTTTGAAGCTCGTTGTTCATCTGAAACTGGGCGTCGTTGTACTTGAGGTCTTCTACGTCCTTGATGATCTCGTGAATCTGGTCCATGGTGATGCGGGTCAACCCGAAGTTGAGCACCGTCATCGCCACCGAGTCGGGCGGGCAGTCAACGCTGCAAAGTCCCAGTGTTCCCTCAGGAACAACCGGCAGCTTGGGAAAGTCGGCGGGCGCGCCCTCCAGACGTTTGATCTCGCCGGTAGTGGCGTAGATGATATCCTTGCGGCCGAGGTAATAGTCGTAATCAACGCTGCAGTTCGAACCGTCCACCGGGTCGTCGCCCAGCCCGGTTCGACCGAAGTTGATAAGGCTCAAGCCCGCGGGTAAGATTTGGGCTGCAGACATGGTCAGTCCGCTGGTGTTAGTCGCGGGCGGGTTGCCGCCGATGATCTCGTCAACGCCATCATCCATATAAGAAGTCACGCCCGCCCCAACTTGTTTGAGCCTCTGGAAATCGGCGCGGTCAGTGTTTTGCGTGCCGCGGTAGATGCGGTACCCGGTCGCCCCGCTGACCGGCAGCCACGACAGGCGATTGATTTCCCCGGCAAGTGTGTTGCGGGAAACCGCCTGGGCAGCGTCGTAGTGAGTCTCACCGGTAGCGCTTTGAGCGGTGACCAGGTAGAAGTATTCGTCGGCGGCAGGATGGCCGGAGCGTCCAAACCAACCCCCGTCCACATAGTCCGTCCCTTTGATCATCTGCTTGGTGTAGGTCCAGCGGACGGTGTAGGTGGTGCCGATGGCCGGCTCATTGCCCGACCCGAGCCAGTCCACGTAGTTTCCGGACTGCTGCCAGTCCACACCCTCCTGGAAAACGGTCGCTCCCTGGCTCACCTCGAGGATGTCCACGACCGGATTGGGCGTCAGCTGGTCCTCGCCGCCCCCCACCGAACCGCGGGTGATATTCGAAACGATCTCGACGATGGCCTCGACCTGGGTGGTTTCCTTTAGGGGAGTGCTGTTGAGCGCATAGCGCCTGGTGCCAACGTTGTAGGTCTTCTGCTCGCCGCGCACCGATTTGGTGGCGACCGACTTGGGAACCATCGTTGTCGTGGGCAGATCTTTCTGCAGGCGGAAGCCCTGGATGTAGGCGCGCCCGGCGTTGGTGATCACCTCGACGTTGTCCCCGTCGTTGTCGCCGATGAAGCTGTCGAGTCCCTTGACCAGGTAGCTGCCGGCCTGGTCGAAGGTCCGCTCGGCCAGGTTCTGAAGCAATGAGTTCAAGCCCTCGGCCGCTGCGAAGGCGAGCTGGTCCTCCGTGATGGAGGACACCGTGATGCGGCTGCCGGGCAGCGTTCCCAGCAGGTCACGCAGAAAGAGGTTGGATTTTTCCTGGACCGTGGCGGTCACATCGCCGGTCTCGCGGTCGAACTTGTAGACCGGGACGACCTTCCGCTCGGTCACGTTGTTGGGCAGCGTCTCGCCGCTGGTGTCGTGGTCCTTGAGCGTCAGGACCCACTTCTCCCGTTCGGCGGTGGGCTCGCCCGTGGCCGGGTTGATGAGCGCGGCGTCCTGGTTGTAGCCGTAGTTGTATTTGAGCAGATCGACGTAAACGCAGTCCGCACCCGAGGTCTTGGCGGGATCGTAGGTCAACACCGCTCCGGTGACCTTTTCGATGTATCCCTCGACGTAGACGAAGCCCTCGGCCACGGTAAGCACGTTGTCGGTGACCGTGACTCCGAGCCCGCTGATCACCGCGCCCTCCTTGAAGAGCATGTCGGCGATCTTCTTCCGCTCGTGGTTGATGATGTCCTGCTGCTCGTTCAACTCCGAGTCGAGCAGGTCGCGGTCCTGATGGTAGCGGACGCGCTTGTAGTTTTTTGCCGGATCGAATGTTTCGCGCGAGATGGACATGGTCGCTCCTCCTATATCTTGATGACCCCGACGAGCTCCACCCGCGTATCAGAGGTCTTGTTGAAGTCGGGGATGTTTTTCACTTCGTACAGGTATCCGGGATCGAGTACCTCGCCGGTCGGATTGGTGTCAGGGTGGTAGACGCCGTTCGCCGCGTAATCCGACTGGAGTCCGGCGATGTATGCCACATCCCCGCCGAAGAACCCGTATTCCCGAATGGTGATGCCGTTGGCCTCGCTTTCCTCGAAACGGAAGAAAACGCCGATGGTCTGGGTTTCCTCGGCGGTCTCGATGTAGTGAATGCCGTTGACGATGAGCGTCCCTTCCGGGTCTTCCTTGAGAAAGGTGCGCTTGTAGTGCTTCTTTCTGGCCCTTTCATTCTTGAGCGCGACTTGGTCAATCTCTGGAGCGGGCGGGTTCAACGGGTCGGTGAACGTGGCGTCTCCTTCACCGATGGCGCAGTGGGTGATACCCTCGATGGGATCGCCCATGAGCAGCCTCGCGGTGAGGATGCGGCCGGTTTTGACTATCAGTCCCAATGACATGTAATTTCCTCCTTTAGGTCTGGATCACGTGACTCTCGTTGATGAGCACAGCGAAGATCGTCTGCCCGACGTCATAGCTACTCATCAGTTGTCGAACAACCCGTTGCCCGGTATCCTCATGTTGTTCCAGTGCGGCGGAAACTGCTTGCCGCGTGTCGCCGTTGACCACAAAAGGTCGAACCACCAGTAGGGAGATGTCCGTCTCAGTCTGCGAGAGGCGCACGATCCACATGCGGGAATCGAATTCCAACAGCAGGGGATGTACGATACGAGCTTGTGAGTCGACTTCTACGGCAAATGGAATCCATACGCGCATGGCAGCATCGGCGTAATGCCTCACTGTGCGTATCGAACTTGTCGCTCCGACAGCCTCGTATACAGCCGCTGGAAAGACCGGCCCCTGGGCACGGTTCATCGGAACCGCACAACCCGAGTGCGTTTGCAGAGTGAAACGATTGCCTTTATGAGTGGCCACGTCGCAACCTTCCGCGTATCCGGTACGCAATGCCAATCAACCGAGAGGTCCTGAATTGTGGTACAGCCCGTGCCGCTTTCTTGGTGATCTCCTTCTGGTTTCCTTTTCTGACAGCCATGTTCTTACTCCTTCACCGCGCACCAACCAACCCCGGAAATGTTGAAGATCCGGTAGATTGATCCGTCCATATCGAGCACGTCTTCGGAATCGACGGCCCCGTTGCCGACAGCGTAGATTTCGATCAATTCGCCGCGCAGTTCCTTGTATGTGCTCGAGGTGAGGGCCGCAAGCCAGGGGAACATGGTGACCAGGCCGTACCGCATGTCCGGGTCGCATGCGGTGTGAAGATTGCCGTGCGCTGCTGCACATGATCCGGTTTGTCCCGAGGTGCTTGACCAGCCGTCGAACTTATTCAGGGCATAGAAGCTTCCCGGTGATTGATACCGCCCGATGATAACCGGCTGTGGGTCCTCGCCGATCTTGGCCCCGGCTGAGTATGCATTTGCGAGGGTGGCCAGTGTTATCGTGTTGGGAGTCGACACATAGTCAACCGCCGTCACCTGGACGCGCTCGATGTTGGCATCATCCTTGATAAGGTAGTAGCTATTGATATTGAATAGGGTGGCGTCGTTGACCTGCACGACAACGTCGTCTCCGGGAGTGGCGGCTGCCTGGGTTATCGCTACCGCTCCCGACCAGAACCTCTTGATCAATCCGCTGTAATGGCCGTAGTAAGTGGCCACCACCTTAGTCACGATGTAGACATGATCGAGGTCGGCGTAAATCCAGTACAGGAACTGTGAGGCGTCCACTGTCTTGATGTAAGCGTAGCTGCTGTGATACGCTTCCTTCACACCCGCATGGGCGACGGCGTCCCAATAGAGACTGCCGCGAACAGCGATGCGGTCGGGGTTCGTGTCATCGATGAACTGCAGGTAGATGTCTTCCGCACTGGATTCTCCGTAAGACTTCAAAACGTAGTAAGGCTCTGCCTCGGCGGAGCCATCATCGTGGAGAGACCAACCAACGGTATCAACAAGGAAGGTCATGAGTTTTACCAGCAGGTCTGCTGTATTGTCAGCCATCCCAGAAGTGCTGTGATAAGGCATAATCTTCTCCTATAGGACCGGGTTCTCGGTACCCGTGATGCCCAGCTTCAAGTCCGTCTTGTTTTGAACGGCGGTTCCTGCCGGCACAATGCAACGCCTCCAAAAGGAGATGGTAACATCGTGGGTTTTGTCTCCCAGGTTGAGAGGAGCACCTGGTATTGCCATGTCCAGTTCCGTTTGCGTGAGGGCGAGGGCGTACCAGTCGGATTCGTCCCCGCCCGCGGTGTCGACCGGTTCGATCACGAGGCCAGTGTAGTCGTATCCCGAGTAGACCGGCGATCCATCGGCATGCGCGGCGGGTGTCGTTCCTCCGTAGCCACGCTCCACACCTAAAGTGGTGGTTCCTCCGCCGCTCTGGATGCGCATCTGTTCCGAGTCGATGATGATGACTTCGCCGTCGGTGAAGCGCGATTCGGCCAACTGCAGCGAGGTCTCTCCCGATGCCAGGGGCGAAGCGAGAACGGTCTGTTCGTTCGCCATGAAGAGTTCCTTGTCCTTCGCCTCTCCGTTGGTCCCGTTATAGGTGTCGTCGTCGGGGTTCGAGAGGTCGCCTTCGGATATCTGCTGCGTCATAGCGCTGTCTTCAAACAAGTGAATCGCCATTGATTCCTCCTATGCCGCTGGCCATTGGGTGACCGTGTATTGATTGGCCGCCGCTTCGAAACCGGCCTGTGTTTCGGCGTGGTCGTCCCTTTGCCGGAAGAGCCATCGAAACGATGGCTTTGAGATGCGAAGACCGGCGGCGTTGAGCGGCATGAGTCCCAGCCGCATCGGTCGGGTTCGATCTATGGACAACCGCAGCCCTGTGTGGTTGAGCCTGCGGTTGTTGAGCAGCAGGGTTTCCACGCGATGGCGTCGGGGAATGCCAGTGTCCACGGTCAGTTCAAACGAGGCTCGCGCCTCGGTGACGTACGCGTCAGTAAGTTCAGTGATGTTGAGCGGCCGACTATTCAGAGCGAAACCGGCCCTCCGTGCGCGCCAGCGGTCTACGACATCCCAGGCCCCGCTGACTTCCGACCAATCCGAGCCGGCGTAGGCTATGATGATGAGATGCCTGTTGGTGGCCGCGCCGGAGATTTTGTCTATGTCATTGAGGTGGGAATGACCTACCCTGAGCCACTGGTCGAGCCGGGAACGATAGCTGTAACAATGGGTGCGCCTATCGCCGGTGATTTCTGAAGCCGGTTGATCGGCCTCGGACAGAAGGTCCTTTTGTCTGAACTGGACCCGGCAGGCGGTCGCGGATCGGTTGAGACGGGAACGGTTCAGGTCTTGGCCGGCGAGCCTGATGAAGGTGTCGACCGGAGGTTCTGACGGTTTGGTATCGATCTCGCAACAGAACGCGGCCCGACGTTCGCTGACCCATAGGTTGGGCAGCCGCTCATCGTTGAGGTTTCCAACATTCAGCCGGAATCGCTGTGTTCGTCCGTGCCAGCGGGAAATGCATACCGCGGCGCGTTCCACGTCCTGCATCAACGTGGTGCCGTCTGTGATCCGCCACCAGCCCCAGGTCTTGTTCTTGCGTGTCAGGTGATAATCGGTGTTCAGGGCGTTGTGGCTGACCACGAAGGTCTCGTGCAGGTGCCCGAGGCAAACCCGCTCCACCACTTTCTTGATGACCGCCTGGAAATCCGATTCCATAGACAAGAGCGAGTAGAGCCACTGGAGGAAAAAGACCTTGGTTCCGGCCGGATGGTGAAAGACCAATCCGGGACGGATTCCCTGGACGATGTTGTCACTATCGATGCGGTAAACGCCCAGGCTGTAGATCAAGCCGGGCAGCTTGGCCTGGCCCACAATGGACCTGCGGTTGAGACGTAGCACCTTGCGGAAGGTCTCGTCGATCCGCCCCTGCCACCCCAGGTCGGTAAGCGAGCGCCCGATGGCCGGGATGGTCGCCTTGCGCCGGTAGATTTCTACGGCCTCGCGAATCAGCCGTCGTTGCCTCGCGGCGTCGGAAAGCGGATCGAAGCGATGCCCCACGATCTCGCCGAGGAGAGGAAGAAATCGATCTTCGCACCGGTCGATATCAAAGATTTCAGGGAACCGGTCGGCCAGGAGCTTAAGTTCGTCCAGACTCACGGCCGGGACCTTGAGGAAGGTCTCCAGGTCCCCGGTCTCGTCACGTTCCCGATGGAGGGGAGGAAGAAGATCGATGAGTTTCTTCTCGAAATAGGACGACATCAGGATGCCCTCCTGACGTCGAGGTTCACCTGGCCGAGGACGGCGATCTCACCGGGCCTGATATCGATGTCCTGCTGCGGGGCGTACATCTGCACATGGCTTACGCCTCGCACGCCATCAAGCACGGCCACTAGGTCCGAGAAACGCACCGGCACACCGAACGCCATGCGCTCAAAGGCGAAAAACTCGTCAATAGCCTGCTCGGTCCGGCTTCGGATAAGGTCGAGGTCTTCACCCGCATAGGCGTATACCTCGGCATCCACATCTACGGAGCGATAGACCGGATCGAAGAGATTGATCTCGATGGTGATGACGTTGCGCGATTCGAGGAAAGAGGAAAGGTCTTGCTTGAGTAGCGCCGAGGGCGGGCCGCCTCCATCAGGGGCGACCGCCAGGTTGACCTGGTAGTAGCGGATATTCTTGCAGTCATTGACGTCGAGCACCTGGGCCTTGGCCACGCCGGGAAAACCCTCGGCCAACGCCTGGTAGTCGTCCTTGGTGACGGCCTTCCACAGGGACCGGACTTCGGCCGGGGCCTGCTTGCGGGCGTGTTCCAGAGATTCCCTGTCCGCGCCGCCGGTCGCCGGGGCCGGGTTGGTGACGGTCAAGGAGACCTGTTCGCCGCCCTGGTAGACAAGACTCAGCAGCTCCGAGACCAGGTCCGATCCGAGGTTCCCCCCGGCACCCAGGGTTTCGAGGTGTTCGACGTTGATTTCGGCCCCGGCCGGAGGCACACCTCCGCGCAAACCGTCGCCAAAGAAGATGCGGACATGGCCGAGGCCGTCGGTGTCGGTCTGGAAATGTCGAGCGTCGCTGTCGCTCTCCTGGAAATGAAGAACCTCCGTCCATTCTTCGGCCTGGATGGTGATCTTGATGGTTCCATGGGCCACCGCCGTTTCTGACAGGAGAAACGACTGGTTCGGTTCGCCCGTGGCCGTGAAGGTCTCGGTCCTGCTTTCGCCCTGACGCGCGCCCGTCTCGACGCTTGTCTGTCCCCTTGGGATCGTCGCGTCCGCCGCCGTTTCGAATACGATGTCGCCTTCTTCCAGGCGGGCTTTGCACGCCGTTCCTTTCGGAATGATCAGGTCCGCGTCGAGGGGCGCGGCCAGGGTGAAACGCAGGGAGGTTGAAGCGGCCACCGGACCGTCGAGCCGGTAGCTGACCAGCTTGCAGAGATTGATGACGTTCTGTCGTTGTCGGGCGGTGGGCAGGAAAGCCTCGGCCGCCTGGGCATCGAGGTAGTAGGCGAGCATATCGCCTACCCCGCAGAAGAGCTCCAGCAGGACCACACCGAGATCGGACGCATTGAAATCCGTCCAGCGGTCGGTCAACTGCGGCACCCGCGCCAGCAACTCCCGACGCAGGGACTCGTAATCCTTGTTGGTATAGTCGATGCTTGCTCTGCCCATCTCCGGTCATCCGTCGGTTTTCGGTAACAGGGGCCGTCCCCGGACAGCCGGGTGGACCCGCTTGTTACTTACCGACGGAGACGCGGAATTGTCGGGGCTGGGATACCTGGCGAGGCTCGCGGTAAAAGGGATAGACCAGATTTCCTTCCACCTGGCTTTGAATGACCCGGTACGAGATACGAACCGGCAGGAGGTTGCTGTCGACATTCTGCGGCGAGTCGTCGAAGGAGACGTCGGTAATGACGACCCGTTTTTCCCACCGCTTGACCGCGTCGATCACATAATGGCGGATCAGCCCTTTCAACACCTCGTCGTTGGCTTCGAACACCAGGTCTTTGAGGCGGGAGCCGAATTCCGGGCGCATGAATCGTTCGCCGGGGCGCGTGCCGAGAATCTGGATGATGCTTTCTTGAATGTGTTCGTGTTCCCTGGATGTGGCCGAGGAGATCTGGGCTCCGCCCGAGCGTCGCTGGAAACGGAAAGGGAACTTCAGCCCTCTGCCGAGAAAGTCCAGACTCATCAGTCGCACTCCTCGCAGATGATCGTGGACTGATCGTCTTGGCCATCGTCCCCGCCGGCATCGATGCCATCCGGAAAGCGGATGACAAGGTCGAGACCGTTTGCCATAGAAAGGTGGATCGTTCCTTCCGCCTCGATGATTCCTTTATGACCGCTCTCCTGCATCGAGAACCCCTTGGCTCCGCCGGGAACCAGGCGCACCGTCACCTTTTCTCCGATACCTTCGATGCGGGTGATGCTCAGGACGTCCACGGTGCCGACCGGGTTACCGATCAAGGCCGTCCGATCCCCGTGGGAGACATCCAGGCGGTATCCATCCGGAAGCTCGACCCGATAGCGGTCTTCCGACGTTTGCACTGGATCGATATCCAGCGGCAATCCTTCAATACCAGCGGCCTCGTGGGTGACAAGGACCGCTTCCGGCTTCAATGTCAATTCCCTGCCGTCCGGCAGGGTTACAATTCCGCCTTTGGCGGGCTCCAATTCAGTGGAGGTGCCGTCGGTGCCGAATGCGGTAAGGACCCCCGCCGGACTTACACGGACCATTACGCCGTCGGCAAGGGTGAACAGCCTCCCGCCGTCCGGAAGTTCGCGCACCGAAGTGCCGGCGGGCATGGCCAGGAAGGGGTGGTAATCCGGCGGCTGCGGTTGCTCCACGTTCTGCATGTATTGCTGGGCGCTCTCCGCATGGGCCTCCAACACTGTTTGCGCCTCGGCACGCAGGGCTTCGGATGCCTGATGGCTCTGCAGGAGAATGTCCTTGATCTCGGCCAGGCTGTCTTTGATTTGCAGGAGATACGGTATTCCCTCGTCACCGTCCGGGCACACCCCGAGACCGGACGCGAGGATGCGCACCAGCGCCATGAGTTCGTAATGGGACGGCGATGAACTGGTCTGTTCAATAACCGGTCCATCATCTCCGCCGTATCCGCCACCCATTTGTTAAGACTCCTTCCGTCTAATCAAAGCCGTAGCCTCCACCACCCTGGTCGACCACCTCTACCTGGACATACCGCACACTGTCGCGATTACCTGAGTCGTACACCATGATCACCGTCGAACCGGCTTGCCATCCAAGATTCACTTGCCCATCTCCGTCCACCCAGGCAATACTTGAATCCGCGCTTTCAAACTCCGGATCGCCGGTCGGATCACCGCGGATAGAGAGCGGGATCGTCACACCCCACGAATTGACGGAGACCTTGATGCTCTTCGGAAACACATCCCAATATCGTAATTGTAGTTCCTGGCAGTCCATTCGTGCACCTCAATTGGCATTCGTATCCAGGCTTCCGGTCGCGATCACCGCGCCGCAGGCAGCGACATCACCAAGACGGGCGTTAGGCATCGTTTCGGTCACGGTATCTAAGCTCCCGGTAACAATCGGTGTCACGCCGTGGCCTGGTATCGGGCAGACATGCAGATCGCCCATGCGCGCCACCGGCCTGCCGTTCACCACAGTTCGTATCGCACCAGTGATGATCATCCCGCCATGCGAGGAGATATCTCCCATTCTTGCTTGAGGTCTTGCCATGGTTACATCCCTACAAACAGGTGAACGAGAAAACCCACGATGCCGCCAAAGACGCTTCCGAGCGCCAAGACCAGGCCGACCACTTTCCACATGGTCTCGATGCCCAGCTTGTTGTTCAAACCAGCGTATAGATTCTTGATGTCATCGGAATTGCGGCGCAGTTCCTCACGAATACTCCGGGCCAGGAGATCGACGTTTTCCTTGTCCGATTTCTTTTCGATCTCGCGCTCGATCTTCTCGAGTCGCGCCTGGATTTCCCGGCGGTGGTCCTCAAGGATGCTGCGGAACTCGGCCCGCCATGACTCAAAGGTTCGGGCGAGGAGGCGCTCGTTCTGATCCCGATCAATGGGAAGATCTCGATTCTGCTCATCCATCGGGGTGTCTCCTCTTCAACGAGAATCGTCCACGGATTTGCAGATCGACCTCGAACTGATCGGCCAGGCCGCGCCTTTCCAGTGCTTCCGAGATGGCTCGTTTGGCGTAGTGCATCTGTTCTACGCGACGGCTGCTGGATAGGCTCTCCCGGTGGTTACGGTACCGATAGAGCGGCTTCCTGATATGCCTGGCCTCGGTGGCTTCCGAGAGTCGCAGACAGAGATCGTAGTCCATGGCCATCTCGAATGAGGGGTTGATGCCGCCCGCTTGGTCAAAGACCGACCGCCGCATGAGCCGAAAGTGAAACGTCATGAGATCGAGAAGCAGTCGCTCCTTGGAGTATGGAATGCGACAACGCCGCCCGTATCCTCTGGCTTTTCCATCCTGATCGATTACGATATAATCGGTGTAGACGAGACCCACTTCCGGGTGGGCTGCGAGCACTGCGGATGTTTCTTCGAGAACCGTTGGCGACAGCAAGTCATCACTATCAACCCAGCCGAGAAAGGGTGCGGATGATTCAGCGATGGCCGAAACCAGGGAACTCACTCGTCCCTTGTGTTCAGCCTCGATCAGCCTGATCCGGTTGTCTTTCTCGGCATAGCTGCGCGCGATTTCCAATGACGAATCGGTCGAACCGTCGTCCCAGATGACGAGTTCGAAATCTGAGAGGGTTTGAGTCAACACGCTTTCGATGGCCTCGCTTAGAAACCGTTCCCGGTTGTAGACGGTCATTACCAGGGATATCTCGGGTTGCATTACAGTCTTGGTCATGTGTTTATCAGCACCTTGTTGCTGGAGCGCACGATGATGTTGCCCATGACGCCGTCCATGAGAATTGCGCTTCCGGACTTGTCCGTGGCTTGGATGCGTTCTTGACCGGGGACGGCGTTCATCACGACGACCTGCCCGGCCTTGTCGGTGAAGCGGATCATCTCGGCCCCGGCAGTCGAATCGATGAGGATTTCCTGGGTGCCGCAAAGACCCCAGACGAGAACCTTTTCCCGCCCCTTGGTGGTGTCGATAAGAATCTTCTGCCAGCGGGCGCGTGTCTTGTCGCAGGATTGAATGTGGATTTTCTCCTTGTCCTTCCAGGCCTCCCAGCGCATGAACTGACGACACAGGTCGGTAATCTCGACCCTGGCTTTTTGATCCTTGATGTCCGAGCCGATGTCGAGCTGGTTGCCCCGTTCGGCGTCCTTGGTCCCGCGGCGAAAGGCATTGCCGGATTGAGCATCCCGCTTTACGGGGCAATCCATGTGAAAGATCTGTCCGGACCGGTCGATGATCTTCAGGAATTCCTCTTCATCGCGGTCGTCGAGCACGATAGTGTGCCCGGTTTCGGTTTTCAGAAGAACCTTGCGGCGTGGGCAGTAATACGGCGGATGGCCATGGTATTTCCTGTGCTCCAGGTTGTCGCGCCGATCGGCCTTGTGCTCGACCTTGTCCTCACAGTCATGGCAGGTCGGATCGGAACAGAGGCGTTTCGATTCCTCCGGTTGTTCGCCGGGGTTGCTCTTGGCCAGCCATACGCCCGACCAGATCGGGTATTGAACGTTGCCCCCCTCGAACTCAGCCCACACCGACGCGCCTTCTTCCGGAATGAGAAACATACCGACGTCCTCGTTGCCGCCGTAGGGAAAGCAGGGCCACGCCCAGTCCGACCAGTTCTCCTTACCTGTGCCGAGTACGGCCGGGATTTCCAAGCGGCAACGACCGAGCCGTTCCGGATCATTGTTGTCCCGAACGAAGGCCCGGTACTTGCCGTACCAGCGGTTTTTGTAGCGCTCCTCGTGCTGTCTGTCCTGAGTTTCGATCAATGAGCAACCTCCGGACTACCAGGGCAGAATGCCACGCAGAACTTCACGGACAATACGGGTTGCAAGACTGTCCGGCTTCTTCTTTTCATCAGCCTTGGCCACGGCGTACTGAAGTGCATCCTTAGCCGCCGCCGGTAGTGTAGCCTCCTGCGCCGCAACGCCTTCCTTGACTTCCTTAGCGCCGAACCGCTCGATTACTCCGATCACCGTGTCAAGGGCAGCGGCCCTGGCCCTACCCCAAGCGGTCAGCTTGATGATCGTAATCAAAGTCACGAACAAGGTCGCGATGAGTTCCTTGTGATCGAGGATGAATGTCAAAATCTGTTCAAGCTGTTGCATGTTCGTCTCCTTCTGTTTGCTTGAGTACTTTCGCAAGTGTCACGTATTTGCCTTTGAGACTTCCCCAGCGGGCGCGGCCCTCACGGACATCGACATGGATGAATCCTTGTTCAGGGTAGACCCCAATCCCGCCGTTCCGGAAGGCCGGGACCTGTGCGGCGAGTTCATACATCTTGACCACCGAAAGACCTTTGACGACGATGTCTGCGGCATTGCCCAGCAGGTGTTGACTCTGTCTAGCGCCACCCACAGCCCGGTTGTGTTCGGGGCATCGGTAGCCACTGGTGATTCGAACCGGCACAGCGGCTAGATCGCGGAGTTCCTGTAGCGCTTCCACTAGGTGCGGATTGACCTCGGCCTTGCCACAACACCGGCAAGCGAACTCGCTATTTGAGAAATTCTTGCTCAAGTCTCCCATACTTAGTTGCACCTCACGTCCTTTGCCCGCTGTCGGCGTCGATGGTCACCATCGGCGGCGGTTCCTCCTTCGGCGTGGGTGGCGCTTCCTGATCGTTCTGCTTACCCTTAGCCTCGTCTGACTTATCGCCGGCCCCTTTGCCCAGGGCGTTCTTCTTGAGTTTCAGTTCGCAGTGATATCCGCCCTCGCCGAATGCGTGGCGGACCGAATGGCAGTAGTAGACGCCCGAGAATTTGCGGCCTGCGCCCTTGAGTTCCACGTTTTGCTTGGCGCGCAGGGTGGGGATGCCGATGGTCGCCGCGTCGGCTTCCACCTGGCGGAGTTCGGCCTCGCGGAATTTCCTCTCCGAGAGGTCCTGGGCCGGTTCCTGTCGCGGCTCCTCGTGAAAGCCCTCGGAACGGTCAAAGGTGGGGATCACTTGTCCGGATTCCTGCTCCTTGTAAGCGCCTTCGCCGGTGTTGCCGTCCACTAGGTAAGTCCGCTTTCCGAGGGAGGTTCGCTCAGGAGTGGTCTCGTTGTTGGCCTTGTGCTCGACCGCCTCTTTCTTGCGTGGGTCCACGCCCACTGCCTTGGTCTCCACACCCGCGCCCTTTGCTCCCTGCGATTGGGTCGAGGGGCGGAATGAGCGCAGTACACCCTTGCGGTCGGTGAAGTACTCAAGAACCGCGGCGGGCTTTTCGTCCAGATCGCGGGGATGGAAATGCAGTTCGTCGTCCTGGATATAGAAAACGTACCCGGTCACGCCGTCGCCGTCCTTGTCGCGCGCCTTTCCGGCAAGCTCCTTAAGGAACTGCGCGTCGGAGACGTTGCTTTGGGTCACACGCAGATGGCGGCCTCTGGTAGGCGTGACCACCGGAGTAAGGTCGTTGGCCGAGGCGATCTCCTCGGCGATCTCGGAATAGAGGATGCCGGGCGCGGGCTTCTGCCAGACCTTCTGGTTCTCTTTCCCAGTGAGCTTGAAGCCCTTGTCGTAGGCCTTGATGCGGATGGTCGGGTCACCGTCCTCCGGGAAGTCGTAGTCGATATCCTTGATGACGGCTTTTTTGCGCGGCGAGAGGTTGTCGACATACCCGAAGCGGGCGACGATCTCGTTGCCTTCCTGGAACAGTGGATCGTCGACGAACTGGAGGTTCCGGTCGGTGACGGCCAGCTCCAGTACGTCGAGTTCCTCTTCGTTGTCCTCGAAGACGAACGAGGTGATCTCCTGGGTGATGTCCGCCGAGAGGGTCTGCCCCTCGATCTGGATCAGAAAGGTCGGTTTGAAGGTGTCGATATCCATACGCCGGTCTCCGGTTGGTCCGCCTTCATGGCGAACTTCAACGGATACTTACCGGCGCGGGGGGCGAGGTGTCGGATTAAGCGAGCTGGCAAGGATTAAGTCATTTAGAGACAAAATTCTGCAATTTTGCATTTGAAACGTCTGGAATCCCGGTATCTGTTAGAAAAAACCGTGAAAATCCAAAGTTTAACTTGCGATTTTCACGATAATTGAGTATAATCATGCCATGATTACTCGAAGTATCACAGAAGAGCTGGTCCAGTCGGCCGCTGAGTATCCCGTGGTGACCATCCTGGGACCCCGCCAATCGGGCAAGACCACCCTAGTTCAAATGACGTTTCCGGACAAGCCGTACTCCTCCCTGGAAAATCCGGATGTCCGAGCAGCAGCCGAAGCTGACCCGAGAGGATTTCTTGGCCAGATGGAGGGCGGCGGTATCTTGGATGAAATACAACGGCTTCCGGCCCTGCTCTCATATCTCCAGGGAATCGTCGATAAGTCCAGACAGCCGGGCCTGTTCATTCTTACTGGAAGTCACCAACCGCGATTGCACGAAGCTATCAGTCAGTCGCTGGCGGGCCGAACCGCCATGCTGACACTGTGGCCTTTCTCGCTTGGAGAACTCCGCAGCTACAAATCGAAGTGGACACCTTTCGAGTTGATAGTCCGGGGATTTTATCCCAGGCTTCACGAAGAGGGGCTCGATCCGCGAAGGTTCTACAACGGCTACCTGCAAACCTATGTCGAGCGCGATGTGCGGGCCTTGATTCATTTGCGCGACTTGGCACAATTCCAGAAGTTCCTCACCCTGTTGGCCGGCCGAGTGGGACAGATCGTCAATCTCTCCTCGCTCTCGAACGATGTGGGGGTATCCAGCACAACCATTAAGAACTGGATAAGCGTGCTGAAGGCGTCATATGTAGTATTTGAACTGCCGCCATTCTTCGAGAACATTCGGAAGCGCGTTGTGAAATCCCCTAAGATATATTTCACGGATGTTGGTTTGATTGCCTTCTTACTGGGCATTCACACCGAGGAACAGGCATCCCGCGATCCCCTGCGCGGCAACTTGTATGAAAACCTCGTGATCGCGGAGGTCGCCAAGGGCGCTCTCAACAAGGGAATAAGACCGGAACTCTATTTCTATCGCGATACCTACGGCAATGAGGTCGACCTGATCATCAGGGAGAAAGGTCAACTCACGCCGGTGGAGATCAAGTCGGCCGGGACCTTTTCCTTGGACTTTGTAAAAGCCCTGGAGCGATTCCGAGATCTGGGTCTTAAGCATGTTGTTGCGGGAGCGGTTCTCTATAACGGGGAGCAACAGTTTAAAGTCAGAGGCACTCTAACTTTCAATCCGTTCTCTGTCGATAATATCTGGAAGACCTTGACTTCACTGGAAGAGAACAGAGACCCCTGATTCGCGACCTCACCCGATCAGTTCCATCTGGACATGCTCCACCGATGGAATCCGCAGGACCGACCCCGGCTCCAGCTCCAGCGGGAAAAAGATGTCGTTGTAATCACAGATGATCCACCACAGATCGGCCCGGCCCAGATAGCGATGGGCGAGCAGATCGACCCGGTCCCCCTCGACCACCGTGTGAAACCGGTCGTCGGGCCGGGGTCCGGTGTCGATGCTCGGGCGCACACCCAGGAAGTCGCCTTCGGCGGATGTGTAGAGAATGGACGCCGTGTATCTGGATCGCCGACCGATCATCCGCGCACCTCCGAATAGTCCACCGATTCGTCTATGTACTCCTCGAGCATCACTTCGACCTCGGCCTGTTGAGGAAGTAGGCTATCCCGGTCGAACAAGTTGAAAAAACGAGCTTTTATCTGGCGGACCACGCAAAGCACGCCCGGATAGAGATCGCCGAACATGAACAGAACGCGGTGCGGTGCGTTCTTGAGCATAGTTCCTGTGTGCTCTGGGTAGAGAAGTGATCGTAACCAATCCACGGATTCTTTGACCGGTCCTTTGAAGAACAGCAATTTGAAGCCGATCTTGCGCGGTTCACCGGCCACGTACTGGTAGCGGGGATGGCTCATCCCCGGTATCTTGATGGTGGCGTAAGCCGCACTCTTGTCGTCCAGGATGTCGTTAGGGTTGTACTGGAAATCCAGGTAATCGCCAGTTTCCACATCCACGAGGTACGCTGTTATCTCTTTCTGGTCCCAGGACATTCACTTCCTCACAGCGTCTCGTAGTTCTTGATCTTACGTTCACGAATATCCCGATACACGGACTGAGCGACCTTCCGACCGTCCAAAAGCGTGGTGACAGAGACATCAATAGGTCGGTCCGCCATCGCATCAAGCTTTCCAAGCAGGGACTCAATCATCACTCGGAGATTCTCTCCGGTCGGTGCGGCAGGTACCCCAAGGCTACCTGAAAAGAGCGAACCCCTTGTCTCACCGAGTAGGCGCGCCTGCTCCGGGGCAGGATGAGCACGAGTGATCGTTTCGACCACCGTCGGCTCCGGCCTTCTAATGCTCTCCGCAAAAGCCGGAATGTCTCCTGCAAGGACAGGCGTGAGTGATAGAGTGCCAGTTTGCACCATTGGCACGGTGGCCTGACCCAACATGTCGTCCACAAAACCGAATGCCTGACTCAATGCACGAGCAGGCACCTGAGCGGCCTTGGCAATCCCTCCACTCAGAGCCTCGAGAATGGCCATGCCGCTTCGGGTAAGGCTGGACAGCGGACCCTTTTCAGCATCGGAGAACGGCAATAACTCACGCAGTTTACCGAGGGCTTTTCCCAGCATGTCGACAGGATAGGTCACTGCCGACCAGATGCCCTCGCCCAGGGCAATAAGCAGCCGCTTGCCTGCCTCAAAGAAGGTTGTGTCACCCGACAGGAAATCCCGCATCACTCCGAAGACATCCTGCAAGGTTCGCACCAGCGGCATGTCCATGAATGCGGTGACCAATGACGATGCGATGGCAGTGAAAAACCCTCCGATGGAAGAGAACAGCCCTTTGATGAAATTCCAGGCACCGACGATCACATCTCGCGCCCAAAGGAACGGTGTTGCCAGGAAGTCGAACACGGCACCGCCGATTGACTTCAGGCCGTCGCGTACAGAGATATCGCCGGTGAGGACCTGCCAAACCGCGTAGACGACCCGTCCCACCATGCGAAGGGCTTGGACCAGAAGCCGGATCGGGAGGAAAAACTTGTAGATAAACTTTCCCGCTTCGATGAAAGCCGTGACAATGGTCTTGCCCAGCCAGACAACCGCACGCACCACCCAAGCAACAACGGTGACGACTAACACCAGGTTATAGATCATGTACTTCAGAATATACGCACCCACCTTGGCGATGACGCCGAGCACGGTGCCGAGGGTCTCTCCGAGGCTTCGATAGGAAGAGGCATCGGCTGATGTAGCCGCTAGACCAAAAATCTCCATGACCGAGAAGATCGCCTTGTATAGTGCGCCGTATGCCTGCATAAGCGCTCGGACAGCCGGTTCAAGAATCGCCCTGATCTTTCCGAAAGCGTTGGAGAAGGCCTGCCACAAACCGGTCAGGAACTGCTGCACCCGGTAATAGATACGGAATACTGTGACGACTAATCCCATCAACCCTGCTTGTTCGAGTTTCTGCGCCAAGTCGGCTGACATCGTCCCGGCACCGCCGGAGAGGGACGTAATCAGTGCCTTTATCCCTTGGAAAACGAGTTTCACTTTTTCCCACGCTCCGAGGATAGTATCCCGGATACCGGCGAAGTTGGTTTCCCATGCCCGCTTGAGGAGATAGACAGCGAGCACCACGGCACCGATGATAGCTACAACGGGCAGGAAATAGGTAGCGAAGGCCGAACCTACACCGGCTATGGCGGCGCCCATGGCCGCGAGACCTGCTTTGATAACAGGAAGCATCAGGCCGATGGTCCCAGCCGCGGCGATCACTCCTCCGACGACGACCAGCACGGCACCCAGAGCCATGGACAAGGTCAGGAGGACCCTGGTCAATCCCGGCATTGAACGTGCAAGCTTCTGGAAAAACAGGACGGCTTTGGATATCCCCTGGATTATCGGCGTGACCACTGGTAGCAGCGTGCGGCTGAGGATTTCAGCGAGGTTGCGGACCTGCTGGCGCAAAACCTGGAACTGGCTCCCGATATCGATGTTCATTGCCCGCGCCATTTCTTCGGTGACAGCGGTACCCGTCTTCATGGCCTGCGCAACTGACTGAATGTTGCTCTCCAGCGCCTCCGTGCCCTGGGATATCTGCAACAGGAACTTCACTGCTTCGTCGGAACCGAAGGCCTTCTTGATCTCCACCTGGGCGGCGGCCTGGGACAGGTCAGGGAACCGCCCTTTGACCTCTTCAAGAATAGAGATGATCCCCTTCAGCCGTCCTGTCGAATCGACGAACGACAATCCGAGTTTCTCGCCGGCCTCCGCAGCTTTCATGATGAACGCCTTGTACAGGGTTCCGGCTTCCGAACCGGGCATGGTGGTCTGGAGTTGCCCGAGTATGGCAAGTTGCTCCTGCAACGGGACATTGGACGAGGCGGCCACCGCGCCGATGTTCTTGATGGCGTCCGCCATCTGTGCCCCGGTGGTCTTGAATGACGCCACGGTCTGCGCCATGGCACCGGAGAAAGCTTTGGCCCATTCCATGTCGGTCATATCCGCCATGATCGGCTTGAAAATGCCGTACCCGGTGGTGAAGGTGCCGACCATCTCCTGGATACTGGCCTTAGTGGCCTTGGCCGTGAGCGCGGCCATGGCGGAGAAGGTGCCCACGGCTTCGTCGGAGAGGCTCGACAACGCCGACTTGACGTCATAAGCCGCGCTGATGAATTCGGCCTTGCTGTATCCTGCCCAGGAGTTGGTGAAACTCTCAGCAGCATCCTCCAAGGCACGGAGGTCCTTGATTCCAAGCGATGCCATTTCGCCCAAGGCCTTTTGCGTGGCGGCGGTGGAGGCGACAAGACCGACCGGCATGGCCATGAGCGCCAGGCCCGCGCCGATCATCATGGTGCCTTTTTGGATGCGGTCGAGGTTGCGCGTCATGCGCTCGCTGGAAGCGGCGACCGTGGCGTCCAGCGACTGCATGGACGTCTGGACCCTGGCCGCGTTCTGCGAGAACGCGTCCTTCATCGAGACGATAACGCCGAGTCCGAGATCTCCGGTCATTTCCGGTTGCGCTCCAATTCCTCACGCTCAAAATCAAGCTGCCGCTCCAGGGCCTCCACGAATTCGCGGCGGACCCGAAGCGGCAGCGCGCGTGTTTCCGAATAACTCCAATGGAGCCCGCCGTAGGCGAGAAAGAAAGCGTCTCTTACAAGCGAACTCCGGGGAACAAAAAACCCGGTTCCACCTCCAGCCGGGTGCGGATGCGTGTTCCGCAGGATTCGCAGTCGACCTCCAGCGTGGTGTCGATGCCCGCGTCCACCTTCAGCATCTCCTGCCGCAGGGCGCTGCGGTCGCGCAGAGACATATCGTTCATCAGCTTTTTGCTTGGGGCCGCTCCGTCGATATCGATGATGCGGATGAGCATGGCCGAAGAGATGGAAGGCTCTTTGAGAGCGGCCAACCGTTTCTCCTTGTGGCCATCCAGGTAGCCGAACCGCACCTTGCGGTCCGAGCCGGGCAGCGTGAAGTCGAATTCCCGGGCCTCGCCGTAAGGGGTCGTTTCAAGCTCCTCGATGTCGATGGTCACCAGATTCGTCGCGCGGCATGCCGGATTCGTACAGGTGAGTTCCAGTTCCACTTCGTTACCGAGGGAAATCTGCCGCAGCTTGACCAGGATGAAGAGGCGGTCGCCTGAGAGCAGGTCGAGCACATCCTTCACCGCCGGTTCATCGTTGGCACCCAGGCGCACGATGCAGTTCCTGAGCACCTGATTCACCGCATCGCCGGTGCGGATGAGCCGCTGATTGGTGAGCAATTCCTCCTCGGCTCCGGTCATTTCCCGAAGCTCGACTTCGACGCCGCTGGGTAGTTCAAAAACGTGCATGGTTCATCTCCTTGGATTAGGTCCAGTACTGGTAGCTAATGGTGAGCTTCTCGATGGTGTTGTCCGTGTTCGCGCCCTCGAGCTCGTCGTATTCCAGAACCTTGATCCACGCGCCGTGCAGGGTCCAACGCCTGGTTTCGTTTCCAGTGCGGTCGTAACGGACGATGTCGATGTCGCGCATGTAGTCGTTGGGAAGCCCCCCGACAACGGCGTTGACGTCCACCTGCTTCTTAATCCACTCCCGGGCTGCCTCGTCGGAGCCGTCCTGGAGAATCCCTTTTTCCAGGTTGATGTCTTCGAACTTGACGCGCCCGGCCACTTTCTGGTCGAACATCGAACCGGCCGGAGCGAAAGCGACCTCTTCGAACTCGGTTTTGGGCTCCTGGCCCTTCTTGAAAAGCACCACATCGAAGCCGTTGACCTCGACGGCGAATTGCCAGTTTTGATACAAGCTCTTGGGCATATTGCCGCTGCGCATGGTTTACCTCCTTACCCCGTCGTGAAGATTTCTTTGAAGTCGGCCCCCGTAGCGGTGAGCACGAAGTTGAGCTCGATGAATTCCGCCGTCTTGGTGGGCTTGACGAAGATGCGCGCCACGAGCTCGTTCCGGTCGATCACGGTCGGGGTGTTGGTCTCCTCGTCGCATTGGACGGCGAAGTCGTAGAATCCGCCCTTGTCCTTGATGTCCTGCAGGAACGGATTGACCAGCCGGACTAACGACCGCCAGGTTTGCGGGTTGTTGGACTCGAAGACCACGAAGCGGGAAGACTCGGCGACGGCCTCCTCGATATACATCATCAACCGCCGGACATTGACGCGGTCCAAGGCCGACGGCTGGCTCTGCAACGTCTTCTGGCCCCAGATATTGATTCCGCTGTCGGGAAAGGAGGCGATCACGTTGACGCCCTCCGGATAGAGAACGTCCCGTTCGCCGCGGCTGGTTCTGTATCCCAGGGACAGCGCGTTGAAGATGCGTCCGCGGTCGATGCCCGCAGGGGCGTACCATACATAGCTCTTCTGATCGCTGCGGGCGAAACAGCCGGCGATGGCACCGCACGGCGGAATCAGTTTCCGCTTGCCCGTGACCGGGTCGTTGATCTCGATCCAGGGGTAGTAGAGCGCCGCGTAGGACGAGTTGAACGCCGCATGGTTGTACATGCCTTGTCCCTTTCGGAAATCCACCGCTTCGAGCGGTTCCAGCATGAGCGGCGTTTCGGCGAGGAGCATCAGGTCCTTGCGGTTCTCCGCGTAGGCGACACCGGCATGAATCACCTCCGCCGTGGTCACGCCCGGCACCATGATCATGTTGAGCGCGTCGATCTCGTCGAAAGCGTAGTAGCCGGTATGCTGCGACGGGTCCCCGGTGTAGTCGGCGTCGTCAAGGCCCGTAAGCCCGTCGTCGCCTCCGGAGAGAGCGCTCAAGCCGGTCGTCGGACGATCCTCCGCGACGCCTGAAGACGCTCCGAGATCTTCGACGGTGATGAAATCGGAACGCTCGTTGACGGCCAGCTCGACATGGTTCGGAGCAGCCTCGTCCATGGACAGGTCTTTGAAGACCTCCACGACATCATCCTTGTAGCGGACCACGAGGTTGAACGATCCCGCAGGATCGAGCGATCCGTCTTCGACCTGGACGCTGATGCAGTCTCCCCAAACGCCTTCATTCGCTGCGAATACGCGTAGGGTGTCCTGGGCGTCCTGGCCGCCTGTTAGGTTCGCCGCCGCGGCCGGCTGCACGACACCGATCTCCTCGGAAGCTGTCTGGACCAGAGCGTCGGCCTCCGCTTTCGCGGCGATGGCGGATACGACCTGATCCGCCGTTGCTGACGGGTCCCCGGCGCTGTCGGTCGAGAGGTTCACCGTGATCGCCTGGCCGCTGACATCCACCGAAAGAGGCGTATCGGTCCCGGAAGCGATGAGTTCGACGGTGATGCCGTTTCCGGCGGCACCGGCCTGCCGTGCCGTCCAGGTAATGCGGTCGGTCCCCTCGGTGCCGGTCTCGAGCGCCGCTGCGGCCGCACGTCGGTCCTTCAGCGTCGCCGAGGCCTTCACGGCGGTCAGACTGTCTCTGTCCGTCGGATCGAAAAGGTGGGCGATACGGTTCACATAGAGCACCGAACCGCCGTTGTCGAAAAAGGCTCGTGCGGCGTAAGCCAGGTGGCTGGCCTGCAGATAGGAGCCGAATTTGTTGATGAACTGTTCCCAGCTGGTGACCAGTACCGGTTTGTTGATCGGACCGCGCTCGGCCACGCCCACCATGCCGCAAGAGGAAGTGGAGATCTGTTTCACATAAAAGCTGAAATCGATTTCCCGCGTGTAAACGCCGGGTGAAAGATATGTCGCCATGGTCTACCTCCGCTTGCGCCGTTTGGGCTTGGGTTTTCCGCCGTCTTCCTGTTCCGGCGGTTCATCGAGCGGCTTCTCAGAACGGGGGATCGTTTCCGGCGGTGCCGACCCTCCCGAAAGCGAGACGAGACCACGTTTCGCCGCGGCTTCGATCTCGGGCGATAGGTCGTCGTCGCTGATGCTTCTGATTTCACGGGGATTCAGGTGCAGGCCCCGACCGTCGCCCGCGAGGTGCAACGTCAAAGGCTGAAAGAGCAGATTTTTGATTTCGATCACGACAGTGCCTCCTTATTTCATGGTGTGTAGAGCCGGTCCTCCTCCACGCCGTCCCGGAACTCGAATTTCCTGTCCTTGACCAGCGGGCCCGTCAGCACGACGCCGTCGTAGACGGGGCAGTCCTCGATTCGACATCGGCCGCTGCTCTGGCGGAGGTCCGACAGGTTCACGCGGCGCAATCCACCGAGCGGGGTGATCTCGGTGAGATTTATCGTCCCGCGGTCTTCCACGATCAGAACCGGGTGGCGTTGGTAGAATCGGGCGACGTTTTCCTGCAGATCGAGCAACTCGCCTTCATGTGCGGCGGTGACGATGACGTCGAAATCCAGGTGATAGAGGCGCGGATGGCGGCATTCTTCGTAGCTCAGGTTCGGAACGTCCTTTTCCACCATGCGCGCTTGGGTGCGGCGGTCGCCGTTCTCGACAAGTGTGGGGCCCTGGAGGATGAGGCTGGGAACCTTGGGCACTTCGAACACGTCGTCCGCGGCGACAAGCACCGCATCCGGGTCGATCTCCGCCTTGACCAGGCGGATGAAGCTTTCAACAACGATTCGAACGGTTTCCAAGGTCCGGCACCTCCGGTTTCAAAGGCCGCCCGCCGCGATACCCGCGAAACGGACAGTTATGCTTCCGCTGGATATCTACCGGAGCGGCTTGGGAAGTGTCGGGCAGGGATCAGAGCACCGTGCGGATGGCCTGCCGGTAATTCTCGATGACCTGTTTGCGATACTTTTCCATGGTGGGATGAAGGAAGGGACGGGGCGGGATGACGATGACCGCTCCGTTCGGGTGCTGAATGGTGGCTCCGTACTCCATCACGGCACCGATATTCACCAGATCGTCGCCGTCCTTGTTGACGGTGCCTCTGAGCAGTCCGACAAAAGCCCGATCAGCCAGAATGCATTGGGTGATGGAATTGACCAGGAAGCCGGTATCGATCAGGGCAGAGCTTCCGCCCTTGCGCTTGATGGTGCTTTCGGCGAGTTTGACGAATGGCTTTCCGCCGGGAGCCTGGCTGCGGATGCCGCGCTTGATCTCCCGGACCAGGAGCAGCGCATTCTTGATCGTCGCCTGACGCAGGGCGAGGGCGAGACGGGGGCCGGGGTTTGCGGCCAGCTTCGCCTTGGCCTTGTCCCAGTCTCCGAAACGTTTAACTCCCATGCAGCCGGACCAGTTTGAGGACCTTGTGGGTGATTACGCCGAACAGGCGCTCTTCTTCCACGGTTTGAATACGGAATGCGTCTGCGCCGGTCTGCACGCGATCTTCCGGTCGAACATCCTGGACCGGCAGAACACACGCCACGGCGTCGATCTTGTTGTTCAGGTCCTCCGGTGGAGTCTCGACGAACTCGAGCGGAAAGGTCCCGATTTCCTCGAAAACGGCGTCGTCGGAGCCATAAAGTCGCTCGCCGTGAACGGCACGCAGAAGCATCGCCTCTTGTCCGAACGCCAGGATGAGTTCTTTCACATCATCGGCGGCGCGGATCTTTTCCTGGTCGCTCAAAAGAGTCACAGATCGCTTCCTTGCTCGTAAATCACCGGGGCGAGACCACCAGGCGTGATGATGTAGTCCTCGGGCGACGCAGCGGCTCCCGGTTTGATATCGCTCAATCGCTGCTTGTAGACGGCCTTCAGGTCCTCTTCGAGTTCGGCCCAGTGTTGGGGCTGCTTGGTTTTGTCTACCCGTTTGTCGCCGCTCGAAAACGAGAACGCGTTCGCCGTGGTCGCACGCATGACCTGGCATGCATGAATCTGGCCGAGCAGCAGAAGCAGTTCGAGCGTTTCCCCTTCAGGCTCCGGAACGATCTCGCCGTTTGCGACCGAAAGGGATATTTCCAGATCACGGGCCAGTCGGTGGACGCCTTTGAGGATGCAGCGCTGCAATACCTCGTCGGTGAACAGCTCACCGGCAGGGTCCGACAGGTCGGTTCTCAGTGTTGCAACGAAATCACTCAGCGCCACCGTCCACCTCCGCCAGTCGCTTCTTCAGCGCATCGATGACCGTGCGCCGCTTTTCGTTGGCAAGGTGGGCTTTGAGCAGGTCCGTATCGCTTTCAGTACCGATCCGGGAAATCGCTTCTGTCGCCGTCACTTTGGACAGGTCGCTCTCGTCGGGTTCCTCGGGGGGATGTTCCGGCTTTTCAGATGGCTGCGACGCCTTCGTTCCCTCTTGGCCGATACGGGTCAGGTGTCCCGCGGACAAGGCCTGTTCCATGTGGGCTGTCAGATATTCGACCTCCAACACCTCGCCAGGCTCGAGACGCAGTCGCGCATCGGCTATGATGAGGACGCCCGGACGGACGTTTTTCACCTTATTCATTTGGAATCACCTCCATCAGCCGAGAATCTTGATCTTGGCCACGACATCCGGGCGGGTTACGCCATGTCCCATTTCAGACCAGACCAGCCAGCCGGTTTTGAAACGGGTCTTCTGCTCGATGGCTTCCGTCTTGAGGTTTTCCCTCACCGGCATCTTGCCCACCTCCTCGTCGGGAATGAGCAACACTTCATCGAGGGACTGGGCCGCGGTGAGCAGAATGCCACCGGTACCGTAGTTCTTGATCACTCCCTTGGCGCGCAGCTCGGCCTTGGTTTGAGGATCGAGGTTCCAGCCGCGCAGATCGTTGAACCGCCGGCCCCGCATGACGATGTACTTCACGGAAAGTTCGAGGTCCTCGATGATCGAAACGGCCTCGTTCAGGGCTTCCTCGGTCAGCGTGTTGCCGGTGACCTCGACGGTGTTTCCCGCCGGGACCGAAGCGGAGAGCACGGTGATGGTCCGCTTGTCGATCTCCTTGCGGATTTCGTCGGCCGCAGAGGTCTGAATGTCCATCAGCGTACCGATATTGCCGTTCTTGAGCACCGACACGTCGACCATCGGCGCGGAATGGATGCGGTGGGTGGGAAACTCTACCTCGTCCTTTCCCAGTTCCTGTTCCTGGGCTTCGCCCTCGTTACTGATCCAGTACGCCTTGACCTTCGGCTTCTTCTGGTAGAGCGGACGCTCGCCCTTGGGAAGGGTATGGCGGGTCAGCAGCAGCGAGGAGATCTCCTTGCGCTTGATCTCCTGCTCGATGGGCGCGGCGATGGCCGCGGCCAGGGCGCGCATTCCCTCCGGGGATTCCAGCGCCTCGGACATCAGGCGTGCCATCGTTTCCATGTATTCCTGGCTATGCACGTTCACTTGGGTCGTCTCCATAATAGGTTTCCTCCTCTAATCAGATCAGCAGCCGGAACTTGATCGTTCCGCCGGAGGCGGAGATGGCCCGGGCGATTACTTCCTCGCCGGCCTGGACGCCCGCCGTGAGTTTGCCATTCGCCGAGACCTTCAGGTCGTCGCCGGGATTGACGGTCCCCTCGAAGACGTCGGTCTCGTAGACGCCGCCCATGCAGTAAATGCCGGGCATCTCGCCGTTGTTGTAGTCTTTGATCAGAATGCCGAACGACCTGGCCGTCGGGTCGGTGTTCACGGCGAACAGGTCGTCGCCGGAGATCTTCACCACCTGGCCGAGTTGACCGTCACCCTGCATATAGCCGTCGCCGTAAGCGAGGCCGCGATGATTGGGATTGATGAAAGGCATGTTCTTTCCTCCTTATCAGTTGGTTGCGACGGGCTCGCCTGCGGCCGACGCCACACGGTGCCGATAGGCGGCCATGAAGCCGTTCTTGAGCTTGTCTTCGAGGCTGTTCTTCTGGTCGTCCACGTCCCTCGGTCGGACACCGGCGTCGCTGCGCATGGGGGTGTCCTTCTTCTGGGACTCGGCCTTTGTTTTCGCCTTGTCGGACTCCTTTCCGTCCTCCTCTTTTTGCTTTTCAGCCTTCTCGGCGTTTGACCGGATCATGCGATCCATGGCGGTCTCCGTGGCCGCGAAAGCTTCGTCCGAGAGCCCGGCAAGCCGTTCGATTTCCTTTTCGCGTTCCTCGTCTTCGCCGAAGGAGACATTCTGCTCCTCCATCTTGCGGATGAGCTTTTGGGCACGTTTGCGGTTGGCCGCAGCCTTGCGCTCGGCCTCCATCTCCTCCAGCTTTTTCTGCAAGGCGAGCACTTGCTGCTTGAGCTCCTGATTCTCTTTCTCAAGCTCCTTGACGCGCGCCTTGTCATCGACAGCGCCTCCACCGCCTTCGTCTTTCTTCTGAGCCGCGGCTTCGGCCGTCTCGCTTTTCGCTTTCTGCTTTTCGTCCATCGGTGGACCTCCTTCTTCAACAGTTTCTATCTGATCGCCTTGCTCGGAGGCGACCTGGGTGATGCGGGCGTTATCATCGGCACCCTTGCGGTCGAGGAGGCCGAGACCGGTGAAAGTCACGCCGTGCAGAATCTCGAAGACTGGCTTTCCTTGGAACTCATTCCCCTTGTATTTGCGCAGGTGAATGCAGTAATCGTCTTTTGACTGCACCCGTTTGCCGCAAACCGAGCATTCCCCTTCCTCGTAGTCGCATTCCATCGAGACCTGGTTGACAATCCCCTTCTTGATCAGCTTGTGGGCTAGTTGTGCATGAAGACTGTCCGATACATACAGCTCTCCCACGCATTCGATCCGGCCACCGCTTTCGTCTTCGATGAACTCCGCCGAGACTACTCCGCCGACGATGTCCGTGAATTCCTGGGAATGCTTGAGATCGATCTTTTTATTGACGGCGGTCGTATAGCGGGCCGCAAGCTCCTCGGCCGTGAAGTGATCACCATTCTTGTTGGTGCCGACGCGGCAAAGGATGAATGTGAACTGTGGATCGCCCTCATTCTTGACAAAGTCCATTGCCTCGGCGTTAAGAGCCACGGGACTAGAAGCGTCAATCTCAACAGCGATGGACGTGTGGCAGGACGCCCGGGAATTGGCGGCCGCCGAACGAGGGGCGCTCCGGGACTTGGATGAAACGAAGAGCAGTTCCCGGGCGTGTTTGCCTTCCCTGCCGATATCCTTGGCGATGTTGTAATCGACTTCCATGCCGTGGACCCGGACCAGGCCATAGTGCTCGGCGAAGATCTCCTTGATCTCATCTTCCCGCGGATAAGCCCGGTCGCGGTATGACAACAGCACGGTGCCGTACTTGCCGCGGGCATCAGCCGCCAGAGTCTCGAGCAGGGACCGTATCGACTCCTTGGTGTATCGGGTTCTCGAAGGGAAATTCCTGCGCGGATTCGAATGGATCGCCTTGTCCGCCCAGCGGGTCATGAGACCTTCGATGAAATGCAGGGAATCCTCGTAGTCGTTGCTCCCGAACTCGGTCACATAGGGCGGATCGAGGTACAGGACATTCGATCCATACCGCCGGACGGCCTCGGCCGCATCCAGGTTGAACGCCTTGCACTCCTTGCCGTTGTCGAACACGAGGTTGTTGAGTTGCCGGATGGAACGCCTGAAGGATTCGATGAACTTCGACAGAGGCGGATTGGACAGCTGCGACTGTTCCAGGCTGGCCGCCGTTTCCAGGTTTGCTTTTCGGTTCATCTTGGAGCGGGAAAACTGACCGAAGGCGCTCTTTGATTTCACGGTGATTCCGAGTGCGGCCAACGCCAGGTCTTTCTTATATCCCGGCAACTTCTGGATGTTTGCCCACACCTGGTCCAGCCAGTGGAGCACCGGCTTGGTGTAGTAATAGCCGTAGAAATGATCCACGATGAACGTCCCGGCGTCCGCGTTCGGGGCGAGCAGCCTCTCGACGTGCTCGTCGCTCAAGGTCTCACTGGAGTTCTCGATAACGGCCCGCGCCAGGTGATAGGGAAAGCGCAGCAGGTCGTTGGCGATGACCTTCAGTCCCTTGCGCTTGAAGTGGTAGGCCACGTTCGCGCCGCCGGAAAAGGCGTCAAGAAGGCTTTCCGCGTCCTTGGGCACGTGACGCTCGATCCAGCCGAGCATCAGGTACTTGCTGCCCATGAAACCGGTGACCCGGACGGGGTCCGCCTTGCCCGCCTGACAGGTGAGCAGTTCGACGGAGTCCCCCAACGGGGCGTCGGCCAATGCACGAAGATTGGCATCCACCCGCAGGGCCGCATCAGCCGCCTTTTCCGCATCGTTCTTCCCGATCCATTCCTTGGCCCTTTCCATGGTCCAGCCGTCGGGATTCTGTTCCGTCTTGCGGGCGAACCGGTAGGCCTGAAGAACCATGGAGCGCGGATTGCCGCCTTCTGGCACGAACTCCTTCTTCAACCGCCCGATGATGATGGCCACGCCCTCGACCCCCTCGAGCGTCTTGCGTCGGAAGCTATCCGGTTCAAACTGCTCCGGGTCTCGGACACGGTAGCGGATTTCATTCTCCGTTTCCTCCCAGATCGCCTTCGCGGTCATGGTCTCGGTGGATGCGTCGGCGTTTGCCTTGGTAGACCGTCCCGCCGATCGCGAACAGATAAACAACCGTTCTTTGGCGTGGGAGGCGTCACCGTGGTGCGATGTGATGGCGTAGTGATGGTCGCGGGAACGCATGCTCGATTCGCGGTCAAGGCCCGTGATAATCTCGCGCATCTCCGTCTCGGTGGGGAAGGCGTGGTCGCGGTATGAAATCAACCAGTGCGGGATGTGTTTCGCGTTGCCGAGGAAGGTCTCGAAGAACTCGGCAGCGTTGGCGCGGGTCACGGTCTTGTGGTCGGTCTCGTAATGCTTGGTCTTGGAGTCCTTAACGAGCGTGAGTCCTTCCCAATAAGTCATCAGCCCTTCCACGAAGTGGTATGCCTTTTCGTAGTTCGTAGTCGAGAACTCCGTGGCGTAGGGCGGATCGAAATAGGCGAGATCGACCTTGGCTTCGGGCAGGAAGTCGTTGATATCCTTGCGGAATGCCTTGCATTCCTTACCGTTGTCGAAGATCAGGGCGTTGATGCGGGCCACGTTCTTGCGGAAACGGTCTTTGAACTCCTCAGGGGTGTCCTCGCGTTTGCCGTATGGGGTCGACGAAGAGAAATGCCCGAACCCGCCCTTGCCGGACATGCAGGTCTTGCCCAGGGCGAACAGGGCCAGGTCCTTCTTGAAGCCCGAGAGCCGGTCCACATTGGCCCGGATCGTATCGATCAGGGCGTGGACGCCCTTGGCGAAAAAGATGCCCTTGAAGTTGTCGCGGACGAAGCTCCCGGCCCTGGAATTGTCGGCCAGCAGCGCCTCAAGGTCCTCGTCGCTGAGCCGGACGCTGTCGTTTTCGATAATGGCCCGGGCGGCGTGATAACAGTAGTGGAGACGATCATTGGCCAGGACCCGCAGGCCCTTCGTCTTGAACATGTAGGCCACGACCGCCGACCCTGAAAAGGCGTCGGCCACCGATGACACTCCCTCCGGGGTGTGCTTCCAAATCCAATCGACCAGCTTCTGCTTCGAGCCGATGTAATTGGTGATGTACTTGGGCCGTTTCTCAGGAGGCAGTTCCTCGGAGACATCGCCCGCCAGGGCTTCGAGCGCCTCGAAGTCCAGGTCAAGCGCGGCGTCAGTCTCCAGCAGGAAAGCCAGCCTATCACGGTCGGTTGCAAATAACTCCATTCGGTTCTCCGGTCATGTCGCGACAATCCGTTTTATGCCGGTGGGACACTCGTTCCGCCCGCGGATTGCAGACCGCGGGACAGGCGGAGAGCCCTGTCGCTGTGATATCTACCGGAGCCTGTCTGAAAGTGTCGGAGGGGGATTAGGAACCGGAAAACGGACGGGAAAAAGGACTTGACAGGCTGGACAACAAATTCATATCATACGCCATATTATTTGCGATGGCCTTTGGAACGGGATGGAACCATACGATGACTGCCAGGAAGAAAGTGACACCAAAGACCGGGGATGAGAATTTGGCAAAGAAGATCAGAGATTTACGTTCGAGATTAGGCCTGACCCAGGAGCAGTTCGCCGCCAAGGTCGGCGTGACTTTCAGCACGGTCAACCGCTGGGAAAGCGGCAAGAGTAAGCCCTCGCCGCTGGCCATGAGGCAGATTGAGGAGCTGCATAAGGCTCTCGGGGAATGACAATAAGATGATTCATATAGAAGGAGAGGTCTTGTCATGAACAAAAAGGCATGGATCGGAATTGCAGCGATTGTCGTCGTCGCTGTGATCGCAGTTGTGCTCCTGACAACTCGAAAGCAGCCTGACACCATAACAATTGGAGCCATTCTTCCGCTCACAGGCGAAGCGGCTCAGTGGGGAATCCCCCCTCAGAATGCTGCTTCACTCGCGGTTGAGGAGATTAATGCGGAAGGTGGTGTAGATGGTAAGCGCCTCACATTGTTGGTCGAGGATAGTAAAGCAGAGCCAAAAGAAGGTGTCTCAGCGTTTAACAAGATAGTGGCCACGAGTGACACTAAGGTCGTGCTCGGGGCAGTCGCCAGTAGCGTAACTCTGGCCGTTGCACCTTTGGCGGAAAGAAATCATGTGGTCCTTTTCAGTCCTGCATCGACGAGCCCAAAGATCACGGATGCCGGTGATTACTGCCCTTCCCCCGGATTAGTGGACACATCGAAAGGATAGGGTTATGTTACTATCC
>CAZVHP010000016.1:0-36805 GCA_964627305.1 uncultured Ignavibacteriales bacterium
GGAATGTGAGGAAACGACTCTGAGCTTCGGTAACCTTTTATTATGAGGCAACGCGGTCCGCCGGGCGGCACTCCGGCATACTAACAGCCTGCCGGGCAAGATGTTAATTCCGGCCGCACCGCGCCCGACACAACGCCGTCACACATAAAACACTAAACGTAAAAGATAGTACGCAGCCCGCGCCACCGGCTTGAGCCACAACTGATGCCGACGCACACGAAACGTCCGACAGTTACTGATAGGGATCACGTGGTCAACAGCCATGCGGTAAGAACGCTCCCGGACGGGTCATGACGAAAACCGCGCAAACAACTGCTCGCCAACCTCATACGGGTTGGCCCGTCGCGCGATTATCTCATCGAGCAACTGCTCGAAATCCATCTCCTGGCTCACCCGATGCATAAACTCACTGCGGAAACGATGACTCAGCAGATTCAGCAACATCTTGTGCAACTGCCGCCGCCGCTGATGCTGGAACAGGCCCCGCTCACAACTGAAATCCAAATACTCACCGATCGTGTCAAACAGCGCCTCCACCCCGCCCCGACTAATCGCCTGCGTCTGCAATACCGGGATCTGCCAATCACCCTCTTGTCGCCGGCGAAGCTCCAGCGTCCGACGCAAATCGTACTGCAACTCCTCCGCCCCCGGACGGTCCGCCTTGTTGATCGCAAACACGTGCGCTATCTCCATCAGCCCCGCCTTCATCGTCTGTACCGCATCCCCCGACTCCGGCACCAGCACCACTACCACCACATCGCAGTTGTCGATAACGTCCAGCTCCACCTGCCCCACACCGACTGTCTCGATCATCACCACGTCGTATCCGAACGCGTCGAGCACCACACTCACATTGCTGGTCGCCCCCGATAATCCCCCGGAATGGCCGCGAGTCGCCATCGACCGAAAGAACACACTACCGTCAGTGGGAAACTCGTTCATGCGCACCCGGTCCCCCAAAAGCGCCCCGCCCGTGAACGGCGAGGTCGGGTCTACCGCCACGATGCCCACCCTTTTCTCCTGGGCCAGAAACTGGTGCACCAGCCCGTTGACCAGCGTCGACTTGCCCGCCCCCGGCGGACCGGTGATACCAATGCGCACCGCCCGGCCACCGTCACCATACAGCCGCGCCAACAGGTCCTTGTACCCGTCGCGCTCATTCTCCACCCGGCTGATGATCTTCGACAGCGCCCGTATCCTGCCGGCGTAGAAATCCGCAAGAAGATCCATACTACAGCCCCGGCCCGACACTTCCGGCGGTCAGCTTGATATCCTTCAGCCGGATCTGCTTGCGCGTGACGTCATTGTACGTGTTGTACTCCACCACATACACGATATCCACCAGGCATCCGCGCGAGGAAATCATCCTGGCCATGTCACCAAATCCGAAACCGATCACATCAAACACCGCATCCCCCTTGCGCACCCGCATCTTCAGGTGATTGCGGCCCACCACGTACGGCTGGCCCATCACCTCGCAGTTGCGCGTCAGGAACACCGGCCGCATGTTCTGCGGCCCGAACGGCGAGAACGATTCAATCGCGTCCATAAACCGATCATCGATCTCCTCCAGCTCGATCTCGGCATCAATCATCATCTTCGGCACCACATCCTCGGTGTCGAGTATGCGGTTCGATACCTCAATGAACCGCTTGCGGAACACCGGAATATTCTCGTGCCGGATCGACAGCCCCGCCGCATACTTGTGCCCGCCATACTTGATCAGCAGATCCTCGCACTCCTTGAGCGCCTCGCACAAATGGAACCCGGGAATCGACCGCGCCGAACCCTTCCCCTCACCATCGGATATGGAAATCATCACCGTCGGCAGATTGTACCGCTCCACCAGCCGGCTGGCCACTATACCGATCACCCCCTGATGCCACTCCTCACCGGCAAGGATGATGGCCCGGTCAGTCGCCAGATCGGTCACCTCCCGCATCTGCGCCAGGGCCTCATTCAGCGTCGCCTCGTCAATCTCCTTGCGACGACGATTCTCCTGGTCCAGCTTGCGGGCAATCTCCGCCGCCACCCGCTCGTCGCGGGTCGCCAGCAGACGGATCGCCTTGCGGGCATCCCCCAGGCGACCAAGGGCGTTGATCCGCGGCGCCAGAATGAACACCACCTGCCCCGTGCTGATCTGCTTGCCCATCAAACCCGATACGAACGCCAGCGACTTCAGACCCGGTTTGGTCGTCCGGGCTATCTGCCGGATGCCGAAACTCGTCAACACCCGGTTCTCACCCACCAACGGCACAATGTCCGCCGCCGTACCCATTGCCACCAGATCAAGGTGCTCCTCCAGCTCCCGCTCATCCTGTTCCAGCGAACGGTACAGCGCCTGCGCAAACTTGAACGCCACCCCCACCCCCGACAACTCGCCACCATACGTACAGCCGCGCTGCTTGGGATTGATAATCGCGATCGCCGAGGGGTCGCTGTCCCCGGGCTCATGATGATCGGTCACAATCACCTCGATACCCTGGCTGCGAGCGTAAGCCACCTCCTCGGTGGCCGTAATCCCCGTATCCACCGTGATGATGAGCGAAACACCCTTGTCCCGGGCCTCATCGATCCCGTCGCGGGAAAGACCGTAACCCTCGGTCAGACGATTCGGCAGGTGAAAATCAACCTGCGCCCCCAGCTTGTTCAGGACCATGTACAGAAGCGCTGTCGCGGTGATCCCGTCGACATCGTAATCCCCGTAAATCATGATCCGCTCGGCATCGATAAACGCCCGCGTGGTGCGCTCGATACCCTCTCTCATTCCGGTCAGTTCGAAGGGATCCTTCAGATCAGAAAGGCGCGGATTGAGAAACTTCTCAATCGTTTCCGGCGCGTCAAGACCCCGGTTCGCCAGAATCTTGACAGCATTGACCGGCAAATCAATGCTCTCGGCCAGCGAGTGCACCAACTGCGGGTCAGGCTCCGGCGCCACGACCCACTTCGGCCGCTTGGTCCGCTGAGCCCATATCATGTGAGCCTCCAGGTTAATGGAAGCACACGAAAGCAGGAAATAAGCCGAGTTCTGTCTGGCCCCAAAAATGGAACCGCAACAGCCATTTATCTTGGACGACAGTTGCCTGCCGCCTCCGCGCGGCCTACCCGGGAATACTAACAGGCCGAACCAAACCCTTCTTCCCCTATTTGGCCTTGCTCCGGACGGGGTTTACCCACTGCGCCATCTCTGGCGTCAGCCGTGGTCTCTTACACCGCGATTTCACCCTTACCCACCAATATGGCAGGCGGTATCGTTTCTGTGGCACTTTCCGTCGGATCACTCCGCCCCGGCGTTACCGGGCGTCCTGGTTCTGCGGAGCTCGGACTTTCCTCACTTGTCAGGAATACAATCCCTTAAGCGCGACTGTTTCTCCTACTTTCACCGGCTTCCAATTCTCTATTTACACAAACAACACAATCTTGTCCAGAGGCCCAAAACCAGATCAGTCACCCCGACGGTAATTCGGGGCCTCATGCGTCACCTGTACCGAGTGCGGATGCGATTCCATCACCCCGGCATTCGTGATCCGAACCAGTTTCGCCTTCTCCCTGAGCTCCCTCAGGTTGCGCGCCCCGCACAGGCCCATGCCCGAACGGATGCCGCCCATCAATTGATACACAGAATCAGCCAGCGGACCCTTGATCGGCACCCGCCCCTCAACCCCCTCAGGCACGAACTTGGCCGCCTCGCTCTGATTCTCCTGAAAATAACGGTCGCTGCTGCCGCGCTTCATCGCGCCCACCGATCCCATCCCCCGATACACCTTGAACGTTCTCCCCTGGTACAGGACACTCTCGCCGGGAGACTCATCAGTGCCCGCAAACAACGAACCAATCATAACCGCGTGCGCTCCGCACGCCAACGCCTTGGCAATATCTCCCGAATAACGGATACCACCATCGGCTATAACATATACACCGGATTTCGCGGCCTCTTCCGCACAATTCATAACTGCCGTCACTTGCGGCACACCAGATCCCGTCACGATCCGGGTCGTACAAATCGAACCCGGTCCGATTCCGATCTTCACACAATCCGCCCCCACACCTATCAACGACCGCACTCCGGCCGCCGTGGCCACATTACCCGCCATGACCGGCGTACCGGCAAACTTCTTCTTCAACAACGCCACCGCTCCAATCACCCCGGCACTGTGACCATGAGAACTGTCTACCGCCAGCATATCAACCCCCGCGCGGACCAGCTCGCTCGCCCGATCCTCCAGATCAGGCCCCGTACCCACCGCAGCCGCCACCCGCAAACGCCCCCGCTCATCTTTACACGCCAACGGGAACTGTATCTTCTTCATGATGTCCTTGACCGTGATCATCCCCTTGAGCATGTACTCATCATCGACAATCAACACCTTCTCGATCCGGTGACGGTGCAACAGGTCTTTCGCCGTCTCAAGGTCCGTCCCCTCCCTGACCGTCACCAGGTTCTCAGACGTCATCAGCTCACTGATGCGTTTCGAGGTGTTCCGCTCAAACCGCAAATCACGGTTGGTCAGAATCCCCACCAGCTTCCCCTGCTGCGTGATCGGGATACCGGAAATCCGAAAACGGTCCATCAACTCCAGCGCGTCACCAACCGTCTTGTCCGGCGGCAGCGTGATCGGGTCAATAATCATCCCCGATTCCGACCGCTTCACCTTGTCCACCTCAGCAACCTGCTCGGACGGCGACATGTTCTTGTGAATCACCCCGATCCCCCCCTGGCGCGCCAGCGCAATCGCCAGCGCCGACTCCGTCACCGTATCCATCGCCGCCGATACCAGCGGAACATTCAACGCAATAGACTCCGCTATCTTCGTCGTGACATCAACATCCCGCGGCAGCACCTCCGAATAGGCCGGCTCCAGCAAAACATCGTCGAACGTCAACGCCATCTGTGGTCGCAACTCTGCCATACCTGCCTGCTTACCAATCTCCTCGAAACCGTACTGAACTCACTCGAATTCCAATACCAACACTCATCGCTCACCTCAGAATCCCGCCATGCCGGCTGTCCTCTCAATAGCTCGCCGCCTAATTCGAGATCGACTCGTCCCAGTACAACAACACCCCGCAACTCTCGCAGGTGTGAATCTGGTCGCCCTTCTTAATCTCCTGTACCTTCCTCGGCGTCAGCGCCTTGAAACAGGCACTGCAGGCCCGCTTCCGCACCGGCACCACCGGCGTACCGCCCCGGCCCTTGCGCACCCGCTCGTACATCGACTTGATCTGCCGCGGCACCGCCTGCACGATACGGTCGCGTTCCGCCATCTTCGACGCCACCTTGTCACCAATCGCGTCGATCTTCTCCTGCAGAACCTTCAACTGACGGTCATTGTTCTGCACCATCTCACCAGCGGCCTTCTCCAGCTCCGGGATCTCCTGCTCCATCCGGGCTATCGTGTCCATCACCTCCAGCATCTGCGTCTCCGCATCGGATATCCCGAACTTGGTCCCATCGATCTGCGCCACCAGCGCGTCATACTCCTTGTTGGTCTTGATCGACATCATCTGCTCCTGGAACCTCTGAAGCTGCGTCTCCTTCGACGCGATATCCAGTTCGATCTCCCGCTGACGAATCCTGGCCTGCTCCAGAGCCTTGCGGGCCTGCTCGAGTCTGCCTTGTGCCTCGGTCATCTCCCGAGTCAAATTCTCCATCATGTCCGGGAGATACTCCTTCGATCGCTCCAGTTCTCCCAGGTCGTAGTCGATCACCTGAAGTTGCAACAACAGCTCGAGATCGGACTGCATCGATGCCTCCTTCCGGGCAGGAATGCTCATGCGACTTCCTCTTGTGAATCAAAAAAGCGCATTACCTGATCTCTCAGGCAATGCGCTTGGTTACCTTCTCCCCTGCCTCCACTCTGCGAGCGTTTACTCCGCAGCGAGACAGCTTCGACAGGTCGCATGTCTATTGGCAGGGTCACTTTCATAATGCAAATAGCAGCAAATGGGCAATACTGGACTCGAACCAGTGACCTCTCGGATGTGAACCGAACGCTCTAACCAGCTGAGCTAATTGCCCAATCGTTCTCCTTCTTCACGGCCCTTAGTAAGCTCTGGGCCCTGCAGGACTCGAACCTGCGACCCGCTGATTATGAGTCAGCTGCTCTAACCAACTGAGCTAAGGGCCCAAATGGATAGACAAGCAAGATACGCAATACTCAACGCTCGTCAAGCCATGTTTTGTGCCTTTTTTCCGCAGTTTCCACAGCCCACGACCAACCACAACAAGGCCACCACTCGCCCCAAAAACCCCGCCAGCATAACTCATGTTCCAAATATCGGCAGATCACACCAGGACACAACCACCTGTATCTCACCCCCCCCTTCACACCTCCCCGTACACAATCACCTCGCTCGTCTCATCCCCCTCCGCCACAACCTCCCCGCCCGCCTTCACAATCATCGACCGCCCCCCGAACTCATGCCGCCCGTCATCCCCCACCGCATTGATCCCCACCATGTTCATCCCCAACCGCCCCGCATACTCCACCAGCAACCGCGCAAAATCCCCCACCCGTACCCGCGGAAACGCCGACGGTACAAACACCGTCTCAACCCCCCGGTCGGCCATCGTCCAAAAAATCTCCTCGAACCGAATATCGTAACAAATAGCCAGCCCCACCTTGCCCCATCGTGTCGCAAATATCCCCGGCTTCTTCCCCGGAATATACACGTGCGGTTCGTTGAATGGCTCAAACAAATGGATCTTCCGATACCAGTACCGCCCGGCCCCGTCAACCAGCACACAAGCGTTATACAACCCGCCATCAGCCTCCAGCGGCATCCCGACCACAACCCCGAAACCATCACGCGCCAACAAGTTAGCCACCTTCACCGCGCCCGGCACAGCTCCCTTCTCATACAACGCCCCCGTCGTCGCCAGCTCCGCAAAACAAACCAGATCGACCGGCTGCTCCACCCGCTTAAGCCACCGCGCACAATCCGTATCCGTAATGGCCTTCTGGACCAGCGCCAGTCTCATCTTCTTGCCCACCAAAGATACCCCCGCCTTACCTGCCCGAAATCGGGACAATTCGGACTAACCGGCACCACATTTTGTTGACACGCGACTGACACCAATGTAGCCTTACGAAAACCAGAGTGAATTCAGTTGCACTCCGACCGACACTATAGAAATAAGAGCACGCTCGGGGATATGTCAATGTCTTAGTCGTGGATCAACATCCTGGGAGTTGTGTCAACATCTTGGCAGATGTGTCAACATCCCGGGAAATGTGTCAACACCGCGCGCGAACTTCTTCAGGATCACCGGTTCGAGCACCCCGGCGGTACTGAGCACCAAGGAGGGGAATCCTGATGAGAATTCTGGTCATCGATGATGAAGAAATGATCCGCGCCCTCGCCGAAAAAATACTCTCCCGTGCCGGTCACGAGGTCCTGCTGGCCGAGTCCGGCCCCGAGGGCATGAACCTGCTCGACCAACGGTCCGGAGAGATCGACATGGCCATCGTGGACTACGTCATGGAGGGTATGTCCGGCGTGGAAACACTGCGCAACCTCAGACGCAAGGCTCCCGATCTTCCCTGCCTCCTCTCCAGCGGCCATACCAACACCGCCGACAGTCTCCCCGATGACCTGCTGCACAAAGTGGGGTTCCTGCAGAAACCATACCGGGCCAACGATCTCATCGACAAGATCGATACCATGTGCAGAACCTGATGCGGCCAGCCGTAGCCACGCCGTATCGCGCTTCTTTCGACCGATCGCACTGACGGCCGCAGCAGCCCGAAAACCAGCGACATCGCTGCCATCCCGGCACCGCGACGACACCGGCGATCACAACCGCCGACGTTTTGCCCTTTCTCCCCGCTAATCATTTTCCTATACTTTGCCTCAATCGCCCGTCTTGTTAGAAGACACGAACCGAAACGACCGGAAAGATACCATGATGACTACCAAAGTGACCCTTGCCATACTGACCGCCTGCCTGATCACCCTCACTTGCGCCGTTTCCTCAGTCGCCCAGACCCCCGCCGACACCATCCGCCTCGGCTACCTTGAGGGCGGCAAGTTCACTGTCTATGACCACCTCCGCGTCGAGCTGTTTCGCCAACTGCAGCACCTCGCCCCGCCCGATACCACTTTCACCTTCGTCCCATGGGGCTACGGCCACGCTGACTGGAAACAGGATAGCTGCCGCACCCTCGCCCGCACCCTCCATGCCAACCCCGATTTCGACATCATGATCGCCATCGGCCCCTGGACCGTCGAGGCTCTCCTTGACGCCGGTTTCACCCGCCCCATCGTCGCCCTGCACCGCTTCGCCCCCGACCTCGAGGGAATCATCGATGCCGACAACCGCCCGGTCGTCTCCAACCTGACCGTCCATCACATGCCCAACCGCCTCGAATCCGATATCTACGCCCTCGCCCGACTCATCGATCTGGACACCCTCGCCGTCCTGTTCTTTCCCAGCGCCGAGGAAACCGATCCCCTCCTCTCCCGCCTCGCCACCCTCGGCGACCAGCTCGGTTTCGAGGTCATCTCCGGCAGCGGCGTCAACAACTTCGGCACCTTCGCTCCCTTTCGCGCCTACACGGACATCCGGCGACGCGCCGAGGCCATCTACATGCCCACAATGGCGGGCCTTACCGAGGACCAGATTGTGCGCTTCTGTGAACGCGTTGCCGAGGATCGCACCCCCATCTTCACCAGCGAAGGCCTCCCGATCGTGGAACTCGGCGCTATGGCCTCCAACTCCGGTTTCACCTGCTTTTCCGAGGCCCGCTTCAATGCCGCCAAAATCCTCGATATCGCCCGCGGCGCCACTCCCGCCGACCTGCAGGTCACCTTCGATGGCGAGACCGGCCTCTCCCTCAACGAGGCCGTCGCCGAACGCGCCCGCCTCGAGATTCCGCAAACCGTCATGCGCGCCGCCCATATCGTACCCAAACCGGCCGATCCCGCCGCAACCCGCTACACCCTGAACGATGCCATCAGACGTGTCCTCACCCATAATCCCGATTACCTGATGCAGCTCGAACGCATCGAGGCTGCGGCCCGCGCTGCCGGTGAGGTCCGCTCCCGGCTGTGGCCCCACCTCGGCGCCCAACTGGAGGCCGGCTACGCCGACAATCACTACGTTCACAACCACTACGACGAGATCGACAACACCTGGCTGGCCGGCCGCCTCTGGCTGCGGCAACCACTCCTCAGCCTCGAAACCCTGCGCACCGCCGGCATCGCCGACCGACAGACCAAACTGGCCCAAACCGACATGGCCATCGTCAAACAGCAACTCGAACTGGCCACCACCACCGCCTGCCTCGGTTACCTCAGCGCCGCCGAGCAGCAACGCTTCCTCGCCGAACACCGCCAGATTCTCGACCGCGTGGCCGATATCACCCGCGCCTTCGTTCAACTCGGTGACAGCCTCTCAAGTCACGCCCTCCGCGCCGAAAGCGAGCGCCATCAGGCCAGCGCCTCACTGGCCATCGCGCAGACCGAGGTAACCGGCGCCACCATCATCCTCAACGCCCTGTTCAACCTGCCCGGGAACACCCCCCTTGCCATCGACACCACCGCTTTCGCCGAGGACAGACTCTGGCTCGACTTCCAGCGCGTCTCCGAACTTGCCCCCTCCTCCCTCCGCCGCCAGTACCTCGTCAACCAGCTCGTCAAGGTCGCCCTGACCCAAAGCCCCCGCACTGCAAAAAGCGACCTCGCCGTGGACCTCTCCCGCCGGCGAATCGCCACCAACACCGCCCGCTACTACCCGCGCCTCGACCTCGACGCCGAACTGAGCTGGGCCGACTCCCTGCGATCACGCAACGGATTCGATGACCGGCAGCCCTCCTGGACCGTCAGGGGCGTGCTCTCTGTCCCTTTGTATCTCGGCGGCTCCCGTTCACAGGAACGCGCCCGGCTCCGCGCCGAGCTGTCCGAACAGGAATATGCCCGCGATGCCGCCAGTCTCCGGATCATGCAAACCGCCCGCACCCGCGCCGAACGCTGTCTCGTGCAACTGGACAACCTGCAACCACTCATTCTGTCAGCCGATCTGGCCCGCCGCCACCTGAGCCAGACTATCTTCGAGTTCGAACGTGGCGAGGCCGGCCTCAGCGACCTCATGGACGCCCTGAGCCACCACCAGCACGCCGGACTGCGCGCCATCCGCGCCCGCTATGACTACCTGAATACCCTCGCGACCCTTGTCTACGAGGCCGGCTTCACCCCGTACGACAACGGCCACACCTTCCACCGCGAGTTTTTCCGCTGGCTTTCGGAAACTTTCCGCCGCTGAGCCTCATTAATAGAGTCACGGAGCCTATGTTTCACTCCGTGAAAGGATGCTCGCGATGGTCGAACCCAAAGGAAAAGGACACCGCACCGTCATCATTGGCGGCGGCTTCGGCGGCCTGTATGCCGCCCGCAAACTGCGCCGTGTCGATACCGAGGTCATCCTTATCGACCGCCGCAACTTCCATCTGTTCCAGCCCCTGCTCTATCAGGTGGCCACCGGCGGTCTCTCCCCCGGAGATATCGCCTCCCCCCTGCGCACCGTCCTCAAGCACAACCGCAATACCCGCGTGCTGATGTCCCACGTCACCGACATCGACCCCCGCCGGCGCCGTGTCATCACCGACGATGGCGAAATAGAATTCGACTCCCTCGTCATCGCCACCGGCATGGACAACTCCTACTTCGGCAACGATCACTGGCAGATCCACGCCCCCGGCCTCAAGACCGTCGAGGATGCCCGCGAAATCCGCCGACGCATCCTGCTCGCCTTCGAGGCCGCCGAGAAAGAAACCGATCCTCAGCGACGCGCCACATGGCTCACCTTCGTCATCGTCGGCGGCGGCCCCACCGGCGTCGAACTGGCCGGCGCCCTCAGCGAAATCGCCCGCTACACCTTCCGCCGGGAGTTCCGTCGCATCAACCCCGAGGACACCCGCATCATCCTCCTGGAGGGAATGGACCGCGTCCTGCCCGCCCTGCCTGATTCCCTGCCCGAAAAGGCCAGACGCGCCCTGCTGAAACTCAAAGTCGATGTCCGCACCGGCTGTCTGGTCAGTAACCTCGAGGACGGCCGCGTCACCTACAAAGACTGCGACGGCAACAAGCACCACATTGAGGCCCGAACCGTCCTCTGGAGCGCTGGCGTGCGCGCCTCCGGACTGGGCACAAAACTCGCCGCCCGCGACGAACGCATCGAAACCGACCGCCAGGGACGCGTCAAGGTGCTCCCCGACCTCACTCTCCCCGGCTACCCCGACATCTACGTCATTGGCGACCTCGCCCACTTCCCCCACCAGACCGGCGAACCCCTGCCCGCCCTCGCTCCGGTCGCCATGCAGCAGGGAAGGTACGTCGCCCGCCACATCCAATGCCGCCTTGCCAATGGCGCCTGCAAACCGTTCCGGTATTCCGACAAAGGCAACCTCGCCACTATCGGACGACGCCTCGCCGTCGGCCGCCTCGGGAACATCAAGGTCTCCGGAAGCATCGCCTGGCTCGCCTGGCTGTTCGTGCACCTGATGTACATCGTCGAGTTCGGCAACCGCCTGCTCATCCTCACCCAGTGGGCATGGAACTACTTCACATGGGCACGCGGCGCCCGCCTTATCACCCGCGAGGCCTTCATCAACGACTGCACCCCGCCCCGATTCGACACCGCGCCCCCACGCCACAAGACCACTCACGGACAATGAGCGCCACCAGCCGCCCCCCGTCCTTCCCCTCACCCGAGGCCGCCCGCGCCTTCCGCCGACGCATCTTCACCTTCTACCGCCGTCACGGACGGCGCCAGCTCCCCTTCCGCAACACCACCGACCCCTACTGCATCCTCGTCGCTGAGATCATGCTCCAGCAAACTCAGGTCGAGCGTGTCATCCCCAAATGGCAGGCATGGATCACCCGCTGGCCCGACTTCACCACCCTCGCTGGCGCCTCCACCCGGGACGTCCTCGCCGCCTGGTCCGGACTGGGCTACAACCGCCGTGCCCTCAACCTCCACCGCACCGCCACCATCGTCGCCCGCGACTTCGAAGGCTCTCTGCCCCGGGACCCGCAGCAGCTTGTCCACCTCCCCGGCATCGGACCCTACACCGCCCACGCCGTCCTCATCTTCGCCTTCAATGCCCCCCTCGTGGCCATCGATGCCAACATCCGCCGCGTCCTGTTCCACGAATTCAACTGCCCCCCAGGCACCCCCGAGGCCCACCTGCAAGAACTCGCCACCATGCTGCTCCCCCCCAACCGCTCCCGCGACTGGCACAACGCCCTCATGGACTACAGCCGCCTTGCCCTCCCCCGCACCATCACGCACCTTGCCCCCCGATACCGTCAGGGCCGCTTCGAGGGTTCCCTGCGCCAGATCCGCGGCGAGATCATCCGCCGCCTGACCACCCGCACCTTCACCACCATCCCCGCCGTCGCCCGCGCCATGAACTGCCCTGCCGAAAGGGTACACAAGGCCGCCCGCGCCCTCGAACGCGAGAGCATCATCACCATCGCCTTAAGCCGAATCAAATTGTCGGGAGATTAAATGGGCAGACGTACGTCGAAACCCCTGTCCCGAAGGGATCGCGAAGCCAGGTTTCGACACCTTGAATGTCTCCGGAAGTGTGGACACAATCCCGAAGGCGTCCTGCCATCGCAGCAATTCCCTGCACACAGTGCCCCCCCTACACCGAAAACAACCGCGTCTGCCCCCGCAACCGCTCCACCAGATAATCCCCCGCCGCCACGATCCCCAGAAACGCCAGCGCCGCCAGCAGCAACGCATACTCCTGAACCAGCGCACCCGACCACGCCAGCGCCACCACTACCGATGAATCCACACGCTCCGCCAGCCCCCGCGCCGACGTCAGCACCTCCCCCCAGCCCACCTGCAGCCACGCTATCGCCATCACCAGGCCCGATAGAACCGCCGCCGCCACGCCGACCGTCACCGCCATCTCGCTCGCCTTCTCGCGGCGCGCCTTTTCGTCCACCCGCGCACACACCCGGTCCACGAACTCCGGCGAGGCCTCCACCCGGTCGCGCCCCAGCTCGAAGTACAACTGCCGATACGCCGCCAGCTCCCGCCGTGAACCGGCCATCGACTCCATCTTCACCCCCGCCAGCGGATACCGACGATCCGGACGCCCATCCAGATACCGCTGAATATCGCTGTCCTCTATGTTCCACTCTGCCATAGTTCCTCCATATCGTAGTGCGCCAGAAGCTGCTCCTTGAGCGCCTGGCGCCCCCGAAAAAGATGGCTCTTCACCGTCCCCACCGGCAACTGGATCACCTCGGCGATCTCCTCATAACGCATATCGCACAGGTGAAACAGCGTCAGCACAATTCCGTAATGCAGCGGCAGACGATCGATTTCCTCGTGCAACCGCCGCGACAAATCCCGATACTCACTGTCCTCGTCCGGGCCGCTGCCACCCGAACACTCGCTGTCAACCGTCCGCTCCCCCGGCCAGCGGTCCTCGTACAACTCCGGCCGCTTCTTCTGCACATGATTCAGCGCCGTATTGTACGCTATCCGGCCTATCCACGAGGACAACTTGCACTCCCCGCGAAACTCCCCCAGGTGCTCATACACTTTCACGAACACATCCTGCGCGACATCCTCGCGGTCGGCATCGTTGCCCACCAGCCGCCCGACTATCTGCCGCACCAGCCGCTCGTACTGCTGTACCAGCGCACGAAAAGCGCCCCGGTTACCGCCGAGAATATCCTCTACCAGTGTTTGTTCACCATTCATACCGGTTGTCCGCCTATGGTGTAATTGACTGATATTCAGCGGATTTGTTGCGAATTTCTGCAGCTTTTCACCCCCGCCCGCAACAAATCCCGACCCTGACTGTCTGATTGAGCACGAATCGCCGAAAACCAACACCGAAAGGAAACAAACCATGCAGGACTGGATTCCACCCGTCGCGTTCTTCGTCATCGTCGCCGTCATCACCAAGATGTTTCTTGACTATCGGATGCGCCGACGCCTGATCGACAAGGGCCTTGTCGATGAGAACATCAAGCACCTGTTCCCCAATGAATCCATCAGCCAGCGCCTCACCGCCCTCAAATGGGGGCTGGTCCTCGTCGGCGTCGGCGCCGCCGTGCTCATCGGGCAGCTCTTCCCCTACCGGATCTCCAATGAGATCACTATCAGCCTCATGTTCATCTTCTCTGGCGTCGGCCTGCTGCTGTTCTACCTGGTGGCCCCCAAATTCGAGGTCAACCGCCATAACCAGCCGCCAATGAACCAATAAGACCGGCGGCGCCAATGACCTCATGCAAGACACCTCATCGTGAAACGCCGGCTGGTGCGGCAGAGCCCGGTGTGGGCGGTGTTAACCTGTGTCCGGATCGGACAGAGCCAATGACTGGCCACGTGTCAGTGGCCATTCGGTTAGGTGAGCTGCCTCTTTCAGAAATTCACCGCCACCCCTATCCGGGCAACCGCAATGTTGGTATTTGATTCTGTCACTTCATAGGTGACGGTGCCGCCTTCACGGCGAATGGAGCCTTCCTTCAGATACTCGGCCTCGCCGCCAATCAGATAACGGAACTGAAGATCAATGAAGAGTTGCACCGGTGCGCTGGTGCCGCCGCGTGGGTGTTCATACACCTTGATCATCGCCCCGCCACCGAATCCATAGGCTGCGGCATTGTCATCGAAATTGGTTGTGCTGGCGACCTCTTCATCGTTACTGGCATTTTTGATGGTTGTCCGGGTGTAGAGGTAATGGAGGCCGAACAGGGCATCGGCGTACGGGCGGATGCTCCCCTGCTTCGGCTGGAGGCGGAACAGGAGCATGAACTGGGCCAGGCTGTTTTCGGTCTGGACATCGACGGTTACATCGGGGATAGTGGTGCTGAACGGTTCCTTGCGCGTTTCGCTGCCGACTTGGAGCCAGCTCATTGACAGGCCGATACCGATTGGTGCGGTGCGGGGAGACCACAGAAGGTCGCCACCGATGCCAACGGCGGTCTTGTCGATCTTCTCCTTGTAGTCACCGGTCGGAAATCCGGGCTGGAACCCCAGACCGCCCTGCCAGTTTTGGACTGCTGCCGGTGAGCCGATGTTGATAATGGCGAGTGCGCGAGAACAAGGCCGGCCGATTGCACGATTCGTTTCATGATGATCTCCTTCAGTGTTTTTCTAATGCTATACGATCGGGAGCGACATCGGTTTCGTGGTCGATGCTATCCGGCCTCGGGGCAGGGGGGAGTGTCGCGAACGGGGGAATACTGGGTTTGGAGCTACGGGTGCTGGTCCGGCGATGAGTCGGGGCAGTTGTCGGGGGAGAAGTGCAGTTGGGCGAAGAGTTTATCAAGCAGCGTCAGGTCAGAATCTCCCAGCCCGGTGCCCCACAGCTCGCTGTGGGTTCTTCTTCGCAAACCAAGGCCCCAACACCCCCGCACAGCACCACTCCCCCCGATATCGTCTGCCTCCCGTAGGGAAGAATGCCGAAGGCGTCCTGCCATCGCGGTACGACTGTTCGCGCGCGGACTCAGACGTAGGTCGAAACCCCTGTCCCGAAGGGATCGCGAAGCGAGGTTTCGACATCCCTCAGACTGCCGCTTATCTATACTATACTATCTCACTATCGTCTGGCTATGGACACACCAGGGCAGGACCATCCGCGAAAAGATATGCCACCAGGTACGTCAGATCCGACACATTCGGACTGCCACCGGAACCGTCGACATCGGCCGCTTCCATTACCGCCGGCGCCGGCCCGCTGGCAAACAGATACGACACCAGGTGCGTAACATCGCTCACATTCGGACCGACTCCATCACCGTCAATGTCGCCACAGATATAGTCGCAGGCATCCCCAACGCCGTTCCCGTTCGAGTCAGCCTGATCAGGGTTAAATACATCCGGACAATTGTCACACACATCACCTACACCATCTCCATCAGCATCAGCCTGATCAGCGTTGTGAACGTCCGGACAATTGTCACACACATCCCCCACACCGTCCCCGTCAGCATCAGCCTGATCGGGGTTATAGACGTCCGGACAGTTGTCGCATACATCCCCCACACCATCCCCGTCAGCATCAGCCTGATCAGGATTGTACGTGTATGGGCAGTTATCATCAGGACAGGTGTTCTCCGGGTGCCATGGATCGCCAAAACCATCCCCGTCACTGTCAATACATACCTCGCCCGAGCCTTCCACCCAGGTCACCACCGGCGTCGAGTACGGACCCCACTGCCCCTCGGCATCCTTCGCCCGCACCTTGTAGAAGAACTCCCCGGCGGGATGATCGAAAAACTCGTACGTCGTATCCGGAATGTTCGTAGCGATCACGGCCTGCGAAGCAAACCCCTCGATCGGGAAAATGTCATCGACATAGAACCCCTCGTTGACCACGTACGTGTCTGTGTAGTAGGACCAGCGGAAATAGACTTCCTGACCCGCCCAGTCGCCCAGCGGGAACCGCGCCGGCATCCACCCCACTGACTGGCCGGTGATGCCGTTGCCACGATTGTTGCCGTTGGGATTGCTCGTGGTCGTGATATTACCCGGAATGGGCGTGAATGTCACCCCGTCGGTCGAAATCTCGACATAGGCGTAATCCCAGTTGTTCTCGATATCGAACCACGTGTAGAAGAACAACGTGTCAAAAAGACTCACCTGCTGCGGCTCCGTCGTCTGGAACCAGCGCACAAGGTTATTCCCCTGACCCGAGTAGAAACTGGTCGGATCAGAATTGCGGCGCGCACTCGTAATCGAAAACTGGTTGTTCGTGAAGTGCTGCCAGTCGTTGGCCGAATCCGACACCCGCTGGAAATCCTGAAGCTCCATCAGCTCATACGCCACCGCCGGGTTCAGCGTATCGTCATGCGTCCAGGACACTGCATAGTACGTGCTGTCAACCGTGTCGGCCACCGCCACCACCGGCGCCGCCGGAGCGCGAAGCGCATACGGATTACCCGCCAGCCTTGCCAAGTACTTGTTCGGCTCCAGATTCTCCGATATCAACGCCGGTATCCGCGAGGGACTCGGCCAGAAACCGTCACTGTAACTGCCAACCTCGAACGTGAACGCAAACGTCTTGTCCTTCAGTGTCTGCTCACCGTAAACCCAGTCGTCGGTCACACCGTTCGCCGGATACAACCCGTGCGCCGGTCCCGGATCATACCCGTTATGGGCCGCCATCGAATCCGCCGCCGCGCTGAATATGTCATCATCCGGCGTCAGAAAGTAGTCATACCCCCAGGAATACAACACCAGGTTCGAGTATGAATGATAGTACACCGACACCTGAAAATCACGCGCCAGGTGAAAATCTCTCATCGCCTGCGTCTCAGGCTCCGAAAATGCTGCCGTCCCGCGGTAGGTCTCAGCCGACGGACTCGAGGACGACCCCGACTCGTCATACCCCCACTCATACCCCCAGTTACGATTCAAATCGACACCATAGCTTCCACCGCCGTTGTTGCGACGGTTCTTGCGCCACATCCCCCCACCGCCCGGATTGGTCAGCTCGTTGTAGTAATAACCGTCCGGATTGACGCACAACACAAACCACATCTCGCGCTCATTCACCAGCTCGGTCGCTTCCGGATCGCTCCCGTAATTGTCCACCAGCCAGTTGATGTAGTGCTGAAGCACCAACGGCGTGATCACCTCGCGCGCGTGAATCGCCGCCGTGTACAGCACTTCCGGCTCGTCCTCATCGAGCAGCGGGTTATCCGAAATCTTGAACGCCCAGATATCCCGACCCTCGATCGACTGCCCCAGACTCTGCTTGGGACTGATTATCGAGGGATGCATCAGGATAATACTGTCAATGTAGAAATTGATCTCAGCCAGGGTCAGGTATCCCCCCATGTCCTTATCAGCCAGTCGGCTCTGGTAGAACGCCTCCAGATCCTCCTGCATGACTTCCATCGCTATACCCTGCTCGGCCAGCCGACGGTAATCGTCCTCAAAGGCAATCACCTCAATCGATGCCTCATCGTAACGGACGATGTCCAGCCCCATTGACAAAACACTCTCCAGAGTCGTCTTGTCGTCAATGAAAACCTTGAGCTGCATGTACTTCTGAGAATCCGCCAGCCCGGCTCCGGCCAGCAGACACACCAGGAGCAGACTCAGCAGAAACTTGTGCATGATGCCTCCTGTGGGGTCCAGTACGTAGCATACGTAGCAAAAACGTAGTAAAAGCGTGTTCCCCTGCAATATACGCCCAAATGCCGTTTTAACAACTGTAAACATGCCCCTATCTCACGCCCGACACCCGCGACAAACAACAGGCGGTGCCCGCAAACAAGACGAACACCGCCCGGTATTTCCCCATCAGCAATGGCCGACACCGCCATAACGGCGTGACTAATTCAGCCCTGCCGGCAGCCAGTAATCCCTCGGATACAAACGATACAACCGCACCTCCCCCTCAACACTCCGCAGATACGCCTCCCACTCATCAAGCTGTGAGTGCGGCCCGATCACAAAATACACCGCCGGTCTCACCTCGCTGGCCTTCGGGCCCAGCCCCGGCATCACCCTGCCGTACACATCCGCCATCCGCTGGTGCAACGAATCATACAATCCCGGCAGGTGCCGTACATCCAGAATCGCCTCCCGGAACCGCCGCACCAGGTCCGGCGTCTGCCCATCGGCCAAATCCGCCGCCATCGCCTGACCGCGACGCTCATAATCCGAGGCCGCCCGGCTGCCCGTGAATGCCTGCGCCACCGCATACTCCGCCAGCGAGGGATCGTACGGCGCCTCGCGAATCTGATCCACCACAAACTGCATCGTCTGCGACAGCTTCGGACAACGCTCCGCGTAATACGTCAGCCGCCCCTGCGACAGACTCGCCCGCACCCCGTTCGAATACGCCAGCCCGGCCCCCCAGGTCTTCATGAACATGCTGTGCGCCCCGCCCCCCCCGTACAACCGCGCCGAAAGGAAATCCAGCAGACGGTCCCGGTCGGTGTCCCCGTAACCGGTCAGCCGCGCCGAATGAACATGCACCCCGTTGCGCGTATTCGGGTTCACCAGCCCCACGTGCACCGGGTACACCGTCGTCACCAGTCGCTCCTGCATGCGATCCACCACCCAGGGCTTGCTCTCATAGGCGTATCGCCGCGCCGGAGCAGCATCAAACCGCGTCAGCAGCTCTCCCACACGCGGCATCACCTTATCAAGCCCGACGCTGCTGCTGATCGTAAACCCCCGGACATTGTCCGTGTGTCGCAGCGCCCCGAGCACCTGCTCCATCTTGCCCAGCGCCGCCGAGGGAGCCACCGCCAGGTCTGCCGCAATCTGGCGGCACAAATACCGCCAGTCAGACACCGGCGAATCCGTCGACACGTCCCCCGCGAGGATCTGCCGAAGGTCCTTCACCGCCTCATCAACCAGACGGCGCGCCGGCTCCGACAACTCACGGTAATCAGCCAACTGCGACTCCAACCCCTCCTTCAGCGTATCCGGATCGAACTCCCCTCCGGCAAGCACCTCCAGCACCGCCATCTGCGTCGCGTGCGCACTGACCCTCCCCGCATTGCCCATGTCATGCATAAACCGCACAAACTCATCCCGGACCGACTCACTCTCAGCCGCCTGCAACTGCCAGCGCAGACGGTGCAGCGCGTGCGCCTGTGTCAAGAAACAACCCGTCACCAGCATCAACGGGTTCGTCTGCTTCCAGTACGCATCCGCCGGAATTTCCACCCACGACTCCTCCGAACCACGCATGCGGTTTCGCACCGACGATAACTGCTGGTCCACCACATCCCGAAGGCGCGGTAAGTTCTCCATTCGCATATCCGGGTGGTACAACACATACTCCATCCATTGGATCGCCCGACCAGCCTCCGTCACATCCGTCCCCGCCCCGCGTACCACCAGCTCCGAACGCTCCGTCGGCCAGTTGATGTCGTAATAGACAGACAAACCCCGGATCTCCCGACGAAGCCGCTGCTTCATCTGGTCGAACGGCAACGGCTCCCCGTCAACAATCACACCAACCTCCGTCATCAGCGCCGGCAACGCCGCCAGGTACATCAAGTCATCCTGCGCCACCACATCCGTGCGCATCGCCAGCCCCACCGTCGCACCCGTCATGTTCTCGAACGTGGAATGCACGAACGGCACATCCTGCTGCTCACGCACCACCCGGTAAACCAACTGCTCATCCGGCGTCAACGGCGGGTTCTCGATGAACCCCGGCGTCTCGATCGATTCTGCCTCCGCCTCGATCTGCGCCGTCTTCTCGTCATACTCCTGTCTGAACAGCGCCAGTGCCGCCTGCGTCTCCTCGACCCCGAAACGCTCTTTCAGACCCTGCGTGAACACTTCCAGTCGCTCTTTCTTCTCACTCTCCAGCCGCGCCATCATCTCCGGACTTGGCCGCGACCCCATCACCAGCGGCTTCCGAGTCACAAACTGCCAGCGACGGATATAGTCCGTCCAGAAATTCTTCCCGCTTGAAAGCAGCTCCTCGACAAACTGCACTCGCTGCGACAGCATCAGGTCCCGACGGAACCCCGCAACCTCGCTCAACGTCTGCAAATGATTCACCCAGCTCGACCCCGTCCCCCGAAAACCGAACCGCGGCGGCGAGGACAAGAACTCGCGAAGCGACCGCTTGCCACTGATCAACTGGCTCTCGATCCGGCTGTTGAACTCCGCCAGCTCGTCCGAGCCGTCAGCCAGGGCCGCGATGCGCTCTATCTCCGCCACCACGATCGCCCGCGCGCTGTCAAGCGTCGCCGTGTTCATCGAGCGCTGACTCACATTGGCAAACCCCACCGTAATCGGGTGCCCCGGTTCATCTGAAGACCACCCAAACACCGAACTCGCCCCAAGGTCAAACTGCCGCGTCTCAGAACCAATCAGCAGCGGATACAGATTCGACGTCTGCCCGCCGGCAAGGTTGTCCACGAACAACTGCAGCAGAAACGCCTCGTTCACATCGGCCTCACGCTCCGGCCGCCAGGCCATCAACACCAGCGAGGGCTCCTCCGGGTTGTTGTGCGGAAATTCCACGAACGAGATCACGTCCGCGTCGGTCGGCCGCGCCTGCGGCAGCCGGTCGTACACCTTCCACGGATCGGCCCCCCGCTCCGGCATCGGCACCACATCCGAGAGCATCACCGACATCCGCTGCAAAAAACCCTCCAGCGTTATCCCGTCCGGAATCGACACAATCATCCCCATGTTCCCCAAACGATACCGACCCTGGTGAAACTCGCGCATATCCTCAGCCGTCATGTTCCGCATCGAATCCGGAAATCCGCCCGAGGACATCGCCAGCGGGTGACCCGCCCCGTACAGCAGCGTATCCAGGCTGAGCGTAATCCGCCACCACGGATTCTCGTAAGCGCTCACCATCTCGGTATACACCGTCCCCTTCTCCTCCAGAAACAGACTCGAATCCACCGTGTTAACACTCACCCCCATATGAGCCACCTCACGACGAATCTCCTCATCGGAAAACGTCGGAAAAAGCAGCGCATCCAGCTTCGCGCGGGTCAAATCGAAAAACACATCCAGCCCGGCCGTCGTGTGATAATGATAACACGTCCGCACCTGCCCGGTGAACGCCGAGGAACTCGTCAGCGACATGTCCTCCAGCGAGGCCACGTACCGCCCCTTCGGCCCCTTGCCCAGCACCAGATGCTCGCACGCATGCGGCTCCCCCTGATCCGACGATGGCGGCGTGTTATACCACCAGAACGCCTGCGGCACCGACTGTATCCGCAGCAGATCCAGCGGCATTCCGCTCCGCCCGTGGACGAAACGCCCGCCTGTGGCCAGATCATCTTCGTTCACAAAAACACACTCGACCACAAAATCCCCAATTCGCTGACCCTCTGCCAGCTGCTCGAACTCATTCGGTGTGGTCGCGGCATGCATCGATACCCCCATAACATAAGCCAGTACGGCCACGGCAAGCCAAAGCCTGTGCATGGAAACCTCCGTTACTCACGGTGTTGTCGGCCAGTCTGACACCTGTCTTACTCGATGATAGTACGTCAATCAGCCCATCAGGTTGTGGGCATAAGAAGAATAACGAACAAGCTGCTCTGTCTGTCAAATCACTGCCTCACCCATCGCTGACAATCAGGCCCGCCCTCCCATCGTAATCGCCTTCTCATACGGCGTGAATCCCGGGATACCCTTAAACATCGTTAAATCCGGCTTGTGAAACGCCGGGGCGTCGCGAATCACCTTCAACAACTCATCCCGCGTCTCCGGCGCCGCCAGATGCGCGATCCCCACCGCCCGCTCACCAAGGCTCAGCCGTCGCGGATCAAAAGCCCCGTGCTCTGTCACCATGATCACATTGTCCGCCGCAATCGCGGTCGTGGTAATCCCGGCCGGACAACGGTCCACAATCTTGCTCACCCCCTTGCCGGTGGTCGATTTCAGCGCAATAATCGCCACGCCCCCCGGCGAATACTGCGCCCCCCGGATGAAATCCGACTGCCCCCCCACGCCCGAGTAAATCCGCCGTGCATCAAGCGAATCCGCCCAGATATTCCCGTGAAGGTCCACCCCGATGGCGCTGTTGATCGTCACCATCCGCGGCTGCTCCGCGATCTGAAACACGCTGTTGGTCACATCCGACGGACGCGACTGCACCGAACTGTTGAAATGGTACCAGTCATACCCCTCCTGGCTCTCCGCCAGGAAAATCGAGGACACACTGAAATTGATCTCCGCCTTCCACTTGTTCGTCACAATCCCCCGCTGCACCAGCTTGCGCATCGCGCACGAGAACAGCTCCGTGTGAATCCCCAGGTCGCGATACCCCCGCTCGATTATCGCATCCGTGACCGCCTCCGGAACCTCGCCGATTCCATACTGAAGCGTCGACCCCGCCTCCTTGCCGCTGCCGTCCCTGATATATATCGAGGCGATGATCTGCCCGATTCGTCGCGCCCGCTCATCCGGCTCATGCACCGGTGACGACGGCAACGCGTAATCCGTATCCACCAAAAAATCTATCTCATCCTCGGTGATCGTCGTCCCCAGCACGAACGGCATTCGCGCATTCCGCTCCGCAATCACCACCCCCTTGCGCCGTTTCGCCGAACGCACCGCCGCCAGCACCGCCTCAACGGTCGTCCCCAGGCTGTAGTTCCCCCCCGGGTCAGGACCGCTCACCCCGACCAGCACCACGTCCGGCCCATCCTCCCAGCGCGCGTACTTCGGAATCTCCGAAAGATGCATCGGATGATACTTCCCCCACCCCCGATTCACCACTTCCCGCGTCAGGTGGCTGTTGAACAACACCCGGTGCGTCAGGCTCTGGCAACGTTCCTGCGTGAACAGCGACCCGAACCCCTCCCCCAGCAACAGCACCCCATACAGCGCCACCCGACGGATCGACAGATCATCACCCAACTGCTTCAACAGCACCTGCGGCGTCGCCGCGTTGCCGGAGGTGTAGATCACGCTCCCCGGCTTGATATTCGTGGCATTGACCGCCTCTTCAACCGACTTGACTCTCTTCATCACCTCACGCCTTCCGCCTGCTGTGTCCTCACTGTCAGCCCGCACCGGCCGACTTGCCTTCAGGCCCCAATATACCAGCCCCGTCCCGTTTGACTACCGAAAAATCACCTCATCACAGACGGTAACAGCACCGGTGAATCAGAAACAGCCGCACACCACCACCAATGCCCGACAGCGCCCCTTCACAGGAGCGCTGCCAGGCTCGCACAGCGGTCTGACATCAGAACGCCAGGGTAATCAACTCACGACAAATCTCGGACACCGGCTCCACAATCGTCCGCGTCCGCATCCTCGTATGCAACCACAGCCCCTCACCCTCTGTCGCCACCAGCAGCGCCGCGCCACGGCGACACACCACGTTGGCCTTCACCTCGGCCAGACGCTCGATCGGCATCAACTCACCGTCGAAATACGAAAACACACCCCGGTCAGTCCCGATATACACCACCCACTCCGAGGCATCAATCGAGTTGACCGCCAACGACGGCAAACCCGCCGAGGTGTCCACCGTCTGCCAGCGACCGCCATCATAGATGTGCAGCCCCGCACTGCTGCCGACATACAGATGACCATAATTGTACGCCAGCGCCGTCACCGTGTCCCACAGATGCGGGTCGCGGCGAAGGTACCGCTGCCGAAACTCCCGACCATCCCACCGGTACAGCCCGTCACCGTCAGTGCCGACCCACAACCCGGTCCCGTCACTGCTCATCGCCCGCACCGACACATCCTCGGCCAGACGCTTCAACCCCAGCTCCGACCACTCATACAACCCGCACTCCGTGCCGATCATCAGGCGGTACTCCCAGCCATACAAGGCCGTCACCATCCCCTCAGGATCAACCTCCACCGGCACCAGCGACAGCTCCTGCAGACGGTACACATGCTCCCCGCCGACATAAACCTCGCCCCCCTGCAGCGCCACCGCGTTGAGCACCTCGGGATGATCGATCCGCTCGTGCGCCTCAGTCTCGAAATCATAAATCACCAGCCCGCCGCCGAACACGACATACGCCTTCCTGCCCACCACCACCATATCCCGCATCTGCGCCAGCACCTCCAGCGCCCCGGCCTCGGCCACCGGTATCACCTCCGGCTCCGACACCGATTCAACACTCGCCACCTCCTGCGGACCAAACGCCGGCTTCACACTCCCGGCAAGCGCCGCCGCCAGACTGTCCACAATCTGGTTGACCACCCGTCCCTGCTGATTCTCTGCCTCGTCAGCACAACCCACAAACAGCCCCACAGCCGCGATAATCGCCGCCACCAGTCCAATCCTCACTCGCATCATCATGATATTGCTCCTTTCCAAAGCGGGTTTAGTCTCAGCGTCAAGCAATACCCTCACAAATTCCGTGCCAGCCAGAGCAAACTCCTGCCATACATATACTTACCAAGACACGACACCTTCCCTCACCGAGGAATCCGTGTCACCCCTGACACACTCAGCGAACGATTATCGTAATCCCCTGTCATCCATGATATTACATGTATCATATTCGACACAACCCCGCCGCGAAAAATAACTTGTGCCCCGCCGCCCCTCTTACTTGATTGTATAACTCTCAAGAGGTGTCCATGTCCCAACAACTTATAAGAACTGCGCGGCTCATCCTGATCATAGCAGGGATATCCCTTCTCGCCCTGCCAATCAGCCCCGCCATCGAGGCCCCCATTCTACAGAACCGCCTGGACCGCCTCTACTTCGGCATTGGCACCGAGGCCGCCGTCTACCCCGGCTGCAGCTTCCTTGTGCTCTGCCAAACCGACACGCTCGCTCGCGGAACAATCGAGCAATCCCTGCCCGGCATAAGCTACAGCTACCCTCTGACCCCGCCGGTCGCTCTGCCGTCCCTGGAAGACTGCCACGCGATAGTCGACCCCGCCCGAGTCGACAGCACCTCGCCCATCATCATCGCCGCCCCCCACATCCTGAACACTCTCACACAGACCGACCACCTGCCCCGCGATCATGCAGGCGCCATCGACGACCCCGCCACCGCACCGACGACCAGCACCGGTAACCGCCTCATCCTGACTGACACCATCCCCTTCATAGATGCCCCCGCCAGCCTCCAGTTCGGCATGATCGATGCCTTCCTCGATTATCGTGATCACACCACCGCCCTGCCCCAATCGAATACCGCCGGCAGCCCCGCCCCCTACCTCGCCGTGCTGCTGCCCAACCTCTCGCGACCGGTCAACCGCGAGGCCCTGCTCACTACCTCCCTCTACTACCGCTTCAGCGCCGAACGCCTCTCGCTCGTCTTTCCCGGCGACCGCGTCCTGCCGCTGAACTGCCTGCTGCTCGACAACGCCGAGTGCCCGCGCCCTTACCCCTATGATCCCCCGCGCGGACGCCGCCTGCTCTCGCAGATCAACCCGCCCGTCCGCGACCTCCGCCTCGGCGTCGCCGACCCGTCCCTGCAGCGCACCGGTCTGCTCTTCGTCGATGTGCTCGCGCGTGACCGCGTCTCGGCATCATTGCTGATGCACGATCAGGCAACCGAGGCCGACTGCCGGATAGCCTGGATCAGCGCCCCCCTCGGCGACCTCCTCACCCCCCTGCAGCACATCCTGAGGCACCTGACCGCCATGAACTCCCCTCACAGCGCACAACGTGAGGTGCTTGAGACCATCGATCGCTACCTGACTGCTGCCGCCGATGCACCCGATTCTGCCGGACGCCTCGCCTATGCCCGGCTGGCCGCCCAGCGCCTTTCCGCTGACCTCGGCGTCTTTGCCCTGTTTCGACCCCGGCTGTTCTTCCACGCTCAGCCGGATATCATGAACATCACCTTTGACCGCTCCGGCCGACCACTCTTCACCAACCTGCAGCGACTGCTGCTCCCGGCCGTTGAGCACACCTATCAGGGGGAACCGCAACCATGACCTATACCGGCCGCATTCGCCTCTATCTGATCGCTGTCGCCCTCCTGCCGCCTGTGCTGATCATGTCCGTCATCTACTTCTACGCCGTCCGGGAAGCCGATCGCGCCGACCGCCGCCACGCCCAGGACCGCCTCGACACCTTCGCCGCCTTCGACCAAAACAACCGCCGACAGCTCGCCCTCGATACCGACCAGTTCGTCGCCTCCACCGAATTCCTCCGAATACTCCGCCTCGCCGAGGCCGCCCGCCCCGTCGCGCAACTGCCCGACCTGCGACCCTGGGGACTCTCCTTCGCCGAACTGCTCGACAGCACCGGCCATGTCATCAGCACCACCCGGCCCGGATTGCTCGGCGAGCACATGCAGCCGCCGACCGCCCCCCCACCGGACTCGACCCCCGTCTTCACCAACCTCGAGTACGACCACCGCGGACCGCATGCCGCCCTGGTCCGCCATGTCCCCATCGGCAGCTTCAGCCTCTACACCGGACGTTACCTCGACTCCGCCATCATCGAACAGATGGGCGACCTGCTCGACACCCGCGTCCGCCTTGTCATCGCACCCGACACCACCATGCTCCAGTCGCGCATGAAACCCGGGCGCCTCTATGATATCGCCGGAACCCATCAGGCCGTCCTCTCAGGGTCCGTCGCCGACGGATTCCTGCTGCTGGCCGAGTTCTCCCCCAGCTCACAGCGCCCCGTACTCGTCTCGCTGCTGACCGTCACCGGCGTGGTCGCCCTCGTCTCCATCGGCCTGGCCATCCTGCTGAGCATTATCATCACCAACCGCGCCCGTCGCGAAATCGATAACCTCATCGAGGCCACCGACCGCGTCGCCGAGGGCGACTTCTCCACCCCCGTCATGGCCTGGGAACAGGGCGAGTTCTCCCAACTGGCCGACTCCATCTCCGATATGATGCTGCGCCTGACCGACCTGCAAAAACGCCTCGCCACCACCGAGAAACTTGCCGCCTGGCGTGAGGTCGGACGGCGCCTCGCTCACGAAATCAAAAACCCCCTCACCCCCATTGCTATCAGCGCCGAGGACCTCAGGCGGTCCTGGCAGGAGGGTCAGCCGCAGTTCGAGCGCATCCTCGAGGAAACCACCTCCACCATCAAGAGCGAGGTCCACCGCCTGTCCCGACTCATCGACAGCTTCACCCGCTTCGCCCGCATGCCCAGCCCCGACCTCCGGCGCGTCAGCACCCCCGGACTGATCTCCTCACTCGAGGGCCTCTACCGACCCGAGGCCGACTCCGGCCGCCTGCAGGTGGTCAACGCCTGCCGCCGGTCTCACCTGCGCGTCGACCCCGAGGGAATCCTCCAGGTACTCGTCAACCTCATCAAGAACAGCCTCGAGAGCGACCCCGGCGCCGGCGTCACCGTTACCTTCACCGACAACGGCACCAACGCCGGCATCGTCATCGAGGATACCGGCCCCGGCTTCTCCGACTCCCGGCTCGAACACCCCTTCGAACCATTCGACTCCACCAAGCCCGGAGGCTCCGGACTCGGTCTGGTCATCTCCTATCGCATCATCCACGACCACGGCGGCGAGATCACCCTCAGCAACACACCCGACCACGGTGCCAGGGTCCAAATCACCGTACCACAGTAGAGGACTCCAAAAACTGTCATGGCCCGCATACTTGTCATAGACGACGAACAAACCATCCGCGACTCCCTCACCGGCGCTCTCTCCCGACGAGGCCATCAGGTCGGAACCGCCGCCTCCTTCGCCGAGGGAGCGCGGCTGACCGACGACGGCTACGATGTCATCCTCCTCGATGTCCGCCTGCCCGACGGCAACGGCCTCGACCTGCTCAAAGCCATCCTCGCCCGCGACAGCCGCCAGATTGTCGTCATGATCTCCGGCCACGCCGATATCGACACCGCAGTCGAGGCCATCCGCTCCGGCGCCTGGGATTTCATCGAAAAACCCCTCTCACTGGACCGTGTCCTGATCACCATCGATAACGCCCGCCGTACCACCAACCTCATCTCCGAAAAAGACCGCCTCACCCGTCAGGTCTACGGCGAGTTTATCGGCGAATCACCCACCGTCATCGCCATCAAGAACGACGTCCTGCGCTCCGCCCCCAGGGCCACCCGCTTTCTGATCACCGGTGAGAACGGCACCGGCAAGGAGCTGATCGCCCACATGGTCCACCGCTACAGCCGCTTCGCCGAGGGACCCTTCGTCGCCGTCAACTGCGCTGCCCTCCCGACCCAACTGATCGAGGCCGAACTGTTCGGCCACACCGCCGGGGCCTTCACCGGCGCCCGCAAGTCCCGCACCGGCCTCTTCGTCCACGCCTCCGGCGGCAGCATCTTCCTCGATGAAATCGGCGACATGCCCCCCGCCGCCCAGGCCAAAATCCTCCGCGTCATCGAATCCCAGACCGTCACACCCGTCGGCGCCGATTCCCCGATTCAGATCACCGGTAACGTCATCGCCGCCACCAACCGCAACCTCGAACAACTGATCACCCAGGGCGCCTTCCGACAAGACCTCCTCTATCGCCTCAATGTCGTCCAGTTCGACCTCCCCCCGCTTCGCGAACGCCCAGAGGATATCCCCCTGCTCGCCCGCCACTTCCTCGCCCGCTTCGCCGCCGAAACTAAATCGCCGCCTCGCCTTCTCACCGAACCTGCCCTCCGTCGCCTGCGTCGCCACCAGTTCCCCGGAAACACCCGCGAACTCAAAAACCTCATGGAGCGCATCAACATCCACGCCACCACCAGCCGCATCGGGGCCGACATCATCGACCGCCTTATGCCCGACAACCCCGCTGCCGCCCCGGTTACCCTCAGGGACGCCCTCGACAACTTCGAACGCGACTTCATCAAGACCGCTATCGCCCGCAACAGCGGCAACATGACCGATACCGCCCGCGAACTGGGCATCGAACGCTCTCACCTGTACAAGAAAATCAAGAAACTCGGCCTGAACACCGAATCGTAAGCCCCCCAGACGGCACTCCGCTAACGCACCATATTCGCTTCCGCCTGACGCTCCGTCAACGGCACATACCCCGCCTCCTGCGTGACCCGCCGCCCCTGTTCCCCCAGCACCCAGTTGATCAGTCGCTTCACCTCGCCGGTCGGCTCACCATCGGTATACCAGTACAAGTAACGCGACAGCGGATACTCACCCGAGGCCACCGTCTCCGGCGTCGGCAACACAGCCGGAGCGTCTTCGCTGATACTCACCGCCAGCAAACGCGCCTCTTTGGACCACGCTATCCCCCCATAGCCGATCCCATGCCTGTCCCTGGCCACCGCGTTGACAACGCTCGCTGTCGACGGCAACTCCACCAGCGACGACGAGTACGGCGCATAGTCCAGCGCGTTCTGCCGGAAGAAGAAATACGTACCGGAGTTACTGTCCCGACCGTACGCCCTGATCTTCAAATCCGGCCCCCCCACTTCCGCAAAATTGACCACCCTGCCGGTAAACACCGCCTTGAGCTGATCTATAGACAAACCCTCCAGCGTGTTCTCCGGATGCACATACACCACCACCCCATCGCGAGCGACTGGCACCCGAAACGGACGCACCCCGCGCTCTTCCGCATAAGCGTACTCCAGCGGCCCCATATCCCGCGAGGCCTCACAGATGTCCGCCTCGCCCTTGATCAGCGCCTCGAATCCGGTTGCTGACCCGCCCCCGGACACCTTGATACTCACCCCCTTGTGAAGCCGCATGTACTCCGCCGCCAGACGCTGCCCCAGACGCACCAGCGTGTCCGACCCCGCGATCTTCAGCGTCGCCGCCCCCGTCACCTGAGCCGCGACGACAACCGCCAGCATCATGATCATCCGCTTCATGCTGACAATTCTACACCCCCGCCCACCCCCGCCGCAAGCTTTAACTCATTGTAACGCCACAGCGGAACACCTGCAATCGGCGATGTTCACAGGCGTGTCCAGTAGCGCCAACAGCAACCGCAAGCTGAGTCAGATTCTCCGGCAACTGTGATTCAACTCCTCATCGCCGGGGATGACAGATCATTCGACGCAGCGAGTGCTAACGACGACCCCTCCATTGTTCCGGAAGCTGGTCGTGATAGAATACATGCACCCCGCAGGTCTCGTGTTCAGGCCCAATGTCGTTGCACCTGAGACCGCCTTGATTCGTGAGCCCCTGCAACTGTCCTGCGTATTGCGCCCGCATATCGTCATCCCATCGTGGCCGCTGAACGTTCAGAAGGGGACGGAGTTCTTCAATCACATACCCCTTGAAATCCATCGCCATTCTCACCTCATTACAGGTGACAAGCTTCCATAGCCCGGCCTGCACATAGCCAGAAACCCTGCCCTCGTTCACGTTAGCATCATTGTAGCCCATCCTCCCTGCAATGTGTTCGCGAAGCACCGATGCTCTGATGTCTCCATTGCAGTGCTGACCCACAATACGCCTCCGCTGGTTCTCTGAGTACCCGACGTACAGAGTATGCATAATTCACCCCATTATTAGAATTCCCACTCTACCAACAATAGTACCCCCCCGTCCCGACGCACGCGAGCTTTAACTTACGATCCGACATCCCAAAAATCCTGTCGCCCCCCGCCAAAACTACGACAACGCTCCCCCGCCCGCAGGCGTCTCGACAATATGCGGTATCGTGATACTGAACTTACTCCCCGTACCCAGCGTGCTCTTCACGGATATCTCACCCCCATGCGCCAGCGCAATGTGCTTGGTGATCGCCAGCCCCAGCCCCGATCCGCCCATCTGCCGGCTCCGCCCCTTGTCCACCCGGTAAAAACGCTCGAACAGACGCGGCAGGTGCTCCGGCGGAATACCCGCCCCCTGGTCTGTCACCGAGATAACAATACTCCCGTCAACAGCGCGCGCCTCGATATTGACCTTGTCATCCACCCCGCTGAACTTGATAGCGTTATCGATCAGATTGACCACTCCCTGCTCCAGCAGCGGGTTGTTGATCTGTGCATACAAGTCCTCCGGACACTCCATGACCAGCTCTACCCCGGCCTCCTTCGCCTTCCCGTAACACGTATCCATGGCCGAGCTGAGCACCTCGCGAATATTCCCCCGCTCCAGCCGAATCTGCTCCGTGTCCACATTCTGCTCGATCCGCGACAGCGCCAGCAAATCGTCAATGATGTCCGTCATGTGATCCACCTTGTCCGCCACGATCGTCAGAAACCGACGCGCGTCATCCGGACTGTCCAGCGCCCCGTCAAGCAACGTCTCCACAAACCCCTTGATCGCCGTAATCGGCGTCTTCAACTCATGCGACACATTGGCCACGAACTCCCGACGCACCGTCTCCAGCCGACGCAGCCTCGTGATGTCATTGAGCACCACCACTGCCCCAATGCTCTTCCCCTGCGGATCAATCAGCAGCGTGCCATGCCCCTGCACAAAACGCTCCTCGGTCTCCCCCAGCGTTATCGCCCCCTCCACCGGCTCCCGACTGGCCAGCACGTGATTGATCAGGTCACGCAACTGCTCATTGGCTATCACTTCCTGCACCGACCGCTTCCGCACCCGCTCAACGTCGATCTGCAGCATCTGCGCCGCCGCCTCGTTCAGGTTCAGCAGACGCCCCTCCGGGTCCACCGCCAGCACCCCCTCAACCATACTCGACAGAATCCCCTGTATCTCGTTGCGCTGACGAAGCACCATCCGCAGACGATCGTCAAGCTGCGCCGCCATCTTGTTCATTGACTGCGCCAGCCCCCCCATCTCCTCAGTATTCGGAATCGCCAGCTGGTAACTCAAATCACCCTCGGCGAACCGCTCTGCCCCCAGCCGAAGCTTCTCAATCGGTCGACTGATACGTCGCGTGATCACCAGTGAAATCATCGCCGCCAACACCACCACGATCAGCCCCCCCACCGCGATCTGGTTCCCCAGTGTCGTCAGCGTCTCATCCACCAGCCTCACCGGGATCGAGGTCCGCAGCACCGCTTTGGTCGTGTCTCCCGACATCAGCGGGATCGCGACATACATCATGTTCATCTGCAGCGTATTGCTGAAACGAGAGGACACCCCCTGGGCCGCACCAAGCGCCGAGCGCACCTCCGGACGATCGGCATGATTATCCATCAGCGCCACGTCCTCGTCCGAGTCGGCAATCACCTCCCCGGACGGCAGGATCGCCGTAATCCGCGTCTCCGACTCCGGACCCAGTATCTTGACCAGAGAATCAAGCTCGCGATATCGATTCTGAAGCAGCAAATCACGGGCCTGCTGTTCAATGAGCGACGCGCGGGAATACAGGTCGGCCGAGGTGCGCTCCCGGTACAGGCTCCGCATCGAACTCGAGGCATACCACACGACCACGAACAGCGCAGCAACAATGAGCAATATGAACGGCGGGTAAAGCTGCCAGATGATACGGCGGCCCACTAAGCCTCCTCCTGAAGACGATACCCCACCCCGCGCACCGTCTCGATGTGCCTGCCCCAGTCGCCAAGCTTCTTGCGAAGGCCAACTATCTGCACGTCAACCGCCCGATCCGTCACAATCGTGTCCTCGCCCCGAGACCAGTTCACGATCTGATCACGGGTGAACACCCATCCCGGGCGACGCGCCAGCAACAACAGTATCCGAAACTGCGTGTACGTCAAATCAACCACGCTGCCGTTGACCACAACCTCATGTCGACCCGGGTTGATATCCAGACCATGCACCTTGATCGGAGCGTCATCATCCACCGACTCCTTCGCTTCCCTGCGAAGCAGCGCCCGAATCCTCGCTATCAACACCCGCGGACTGAACGGCTTGGTGATATAGTCATCCGCGCCAAGCTCCAGGCCGGCGACAATATCCGCCTCCTCCCCTTTCGCCGTCAGCATCACGATCGGAATGTGCGAGGTCTTCGAATCACCCTTGAGCGCCTTGCACACCTCCAGGCCGTCCATCCCCGGAAGCATCAGATCAAGCAGGATCAGCCCCGGCGTTTCAGCACGCGCCAGCTTGATCCCCTGCTCACCCGTATCCGCCAGACTGACCGGGTACCCCTCCTTGACAAGATTATACTTGACCAGCTCCTGGATGTCGTGCTCGTCCTCAATCACCAGTATCATCTTCTTTGCCATGCCGACTCCTGCCTCTCTTGCGTAAGAGCGTTCGATCGGTTAACTCCAACATAAATACACCGCCTCACCATTAGCAAGCTGTTATCCCGATGTTACGTTTCCGTTAACCTGCAACCGCCCGAAAGACCACTACTTCGGCCCATTTAGATAATCCCCTCAATCGCTTGACAGCCCAAAATGGCTAACCCTATCTTCCTTTTGGATACCCGGACCCGCTCACCCGCCCCGGTTCCGGATTCCGCTACCAAAAGCACAGGCACCACACGATCGGAAAGGCCCTTATGCCCATGACCACCAAAAGCATGCCACCGGCCTCCCGGCGGGCCGCCATCATGGCCGCTGTCGCCGCCCTGGTCCTTGTCATCATCGCTGTCACACCGGCGGAGATCCAGCCGACCGACGGTCCGCAACAAGGCTCCATACCCTACGACAAGTTCGACAAACCCGACTATTGCGGCACCGCCTGCCACACCCTCATCTACCGCCAGTGGCAGCAATCCATGATGTCACAGGCCTACACCCACCACTGGGACGAAATCGAATACTTCGAACTGGCCGTCCCCCACGCCCGTAAAGACGAGAAGGTCGCCGAGGTCGAGGCTGGCTGCAACGGCTGTCACTCCCCCCTGGCCTATCTCGCCGGCGACATCCCTCCGCCGCGGCCCGAAATGAACAGCCGCGCCAACGAAAGCGTCTCATGCGATGTCTGCCACAGCATCGTCGGCTTCGAGGGCGACACACCCTACAACTTCAACTGGATCATCAAACCCGGCAGAGCCAAACAAGGCCCCCGTGGCACCGGCGACTCCCCCGCCCACCAGATGGTCAAAAACGACTTCCTTGCCACCGCCGAGTTCTGCGGCACCTGCCACAACGAAAAGAGCCCCTACGATATCTGGGTCAAGTCAACCCACCTCGAACTCAAAGAAGGCCCCTATTACGCCGAGGGCGTCGTCTGCCAGGATTGCCACATGACCTACGCCCGCGCTCAGACCGCCAGCATGGGACCTGTCTACGATGACGCCCGCATGCACCTCTTCCACGGCGCCCACGATGTCGGCAAAGTGCAGGGAACCGTCGAACTCAAGGTCTATGCCGACCTCGAACAATGCGTCCCCGGCGAACCGGCCGTCTTCACGGTAGCCCTGTTCAACCAGAAAACCGGCCATAAATTCCCCACCGGATCGGTCGAGGATCGCATCGTCTGGCTCCACGTCCAGGCCGCCGACGCCGACGGCAACACCTACCACCTGCCCGTCGACCCGAAGGGCTTCGAGGGCGAACACTACACCATCGCCGACACCGTCCTCGCCTATCAGGATATAGGCATTGCCCTGAACCAGCCCGACTTCCCCGGCGTCCAGCGCGATGGCGTCCCCGTCGGCGACCGCATCTTCCGCATGCCCTACTTCGACCCCCAGGGACGCATGACCATCCAGCAGTGGAACACCGCCAGCCTCGGCGTCGACTACCGCCTCGGACCCCGTGAAACCAAACTGGAGACCTTCACCTTCAACCTCCCCTACCAGATCGCTCCGGGAGAAATGACGGTCCGCGCCACCCTCAACTACAGCCGCCTCGTCGTCCCTGTGGGCGAATTCCTGAACGTCCCCGCCGAAGAATACGAAACCATCGTCGTAAACTCCGCCTCGACCACTGTCGAGGTCCTGCCATAGGAGGGCAGTTATGATCAATCGGAAACACACCCCCAGATACTTCGCCGCCTTTTTCCTGCTTCTGATCGCCGGCGCCGTCCTCATGCAGATGCAGCAGGCCGAGGCTGTACCTGCCTTCGCCCGCAAGTACAACATGTCCTGCACCACCTGTCATGCACCCATCCCGCGACTCAAAGCCTATGGCGACGAATTCGCCGGCAACGGCTTCGTCCTCGCCGATCAGGACGCCCCCCGCTACTTCGTCCCCACCGGCGATGACCGCCTCGACCTCATCCGCGACTTCCCCATCGGCGTGCGCTTCGATGGCTACATGCGCCACTCGACCGCCACCGGCAAGGAAGCCGATCTGGCCACCCCGTGGATCCTCAAGCTGCTCTCCGGCGGCTCGCTCACTGACAACGTCGCCTATTACTTCTATTTCTATATGAACGAACGTGGCGAGGTCGCCGGTGTCGAGGATGCCTTCCTCATGTTCAACAACCTGCTCGGCATCGACCTCGATGTCTACATCGGTCAGTTCCAGGTCTCCGACCCCCTGTTCAAGCGCGAACTCCGCCTCACCTATGAGGACTACCAGCTCTACAAAACGCGCATCGGCGATTCCCGCGTCTCACTTGCCTACGACCGTGGTATCATGGTCACCCTCGGCCTTGAGACCGGCACCGACATCATCTTTGAGATCGTCAACGGCAACGGCCTCGGCGAGGCCGACGAACAGCGCAACTACGATGACGACAAGTACAAAAACGTCGCCGGACGCATCTCACAGGATGTCAACGACTACATCCGCATCGGCGGCTTCGGCTACTACGGCTCCGAGTCTGATGCCACCGGCAAAAACGAGCTGTACATGATCGGCGGCGATGCCTCCCTGTCATACAGGGACTATGCCGAACTGAACCTGCAGTATCTCTTCCGCGAGGACGACAACCCCGGCTTCGAAGCCATCACCCCGGATAACGCCATCCAGACCAACGGTATCCTCGCCGAGCTGATCATCATGCCCCACGGCGACCGCAGCCGTTGGTACGGCGTCGCCATGTACAGCAAGGTCGACTCCGACCTCGATGCGCACGACTACGAAACCATCACCGCCCACATCGGCTACATGCTGCGAACCAACATCCGGCTGCAACTCGAAAACACCTACGACATTGAAAACGAGGAGAATACCTTCGTCACGGGCTTCAGCGTCGGCTTCTGATGACCGCTGAGACCCCTGCGACTGAACGCGGTGGGTTACTCTCGTGCGCGGCAGGCCTCCCGGCCTGCCCGTCCTCCCACCATCTCCACCCTCCCCGTGCCCCACCGCTTGCGGTGGGTCCAGTCTGTAGGTCGAAACCCCTGCCCCGAAGGGGTCGCGAAGCGAGGTTTCGACATCCCTCGAACCTGTGCGCGGCAGGGCTGGGTGGCCCACCTTTCAGGTGGGTTTCTTCTTCATTCGGCTGGGTGGCACGCAATGCCCCACCCCGCCTCCGGCCCGGTGGGTTACTCTCGTGCGCGGCAGGCCTCCCGGCCTGCCCGTCCTGCCACCAACTCTCTACCCTCCCCTCGGCGGGGTGGCCCACCTTTCAGGTGGGTTTCTTCTTCATTCGCTGGGTGGCACGCCGTGCCCCATCCCGCCTCCGGCCCGGTGGGTTACTCTCGTGCGCGGCAGGCCTCCCGGCCTGCCCGTCCTGCCACCAACTCTCTACCCTCCCCTCG
>CAZVHP010000017.1:0-36207 GCA_964627305.1 uncultured Ignavibacteriales bacterium
CGAAAGGCTACGCTACTTTTTTATCAATTTCCACACCTTTTGAAATTAACTCCTGAGTGGTTTGACCGCGAGTCCACCCTGCGGGACAACGAAGAGTCCGGACTGATTGGCAACGCCATGCAGACGGAGGAATTCATCGGATTCATTGGTGAAATCGTACCACAGAATCCACAACTGGCTTCTTGGTGGAACAAGCTCTGTGCGATCGCCGGCGTTGTGTCGTCCGCTACTTGCTGGTGTGTGGCTGGCGGCTGGTGTCTCGTGGCATGCGTTCCCGCAGCTGGGATAGGATTGACTTGCTTTGTACTGACTATGGCAGATGTCGAGGTATAGTGTGTCTAGCATGATCTTGCTGTATTTGGATGCTACACTGAAAGTAGTCGGAGTTGTGTTGCTGTTTCTGGCGCACCGGGACCTGAAGCCGGGGTACCAGTGGTTCCGGTTCGACAACCCGTTTAACCCGTTCAAGACCCGGCACTGGTATCGCACACAGGCCGGATTTCGGCTCGCGATGGCGGGCCTTGTCTGCCTCGTCTTGGGCGGTACAGGAGGTCTCGTCTATCGACTGTGGCTTGCATAATCGTACCTTTGAGGACACCGGAGCTGGTCAAAGCTCCGGTGCCCCCTTGCGTGGCGCCAATCTCTCCAACACCTGACACCTTAGAAGGGGGAGACAAATGGGTGGAGTACTCAGTCTGGTTAGCTTAATTCTCTTGCTCACCGGGATTGTGATGATATTCGTGGCGATGAATCACCGCTCACCACAGCATCCGTTCGAGTCCGGCAGCACTCGTGCCCGCGATCTGTTCCGGCCTATCTGGATGACGCGAGACTGGTTCACCCCGCCGGGATTTCGCTTGCACCTGCTCGGCTATCTACTACTGGCCCTGGCGTGTCTGATAATGTCGGTGTATTACTGGTTCTTGAAGTGAGATTGCCATACCCTTGGTGATTCCGGGCGTACGGGGGGGCGACCCCAAGGCGTGGCAGTTGCGACGACCGCAAGATCTGACCAAACGGGGATCATTGGCGACACTGGGTTCTGCGACTGGCTCAGGGAAGTGTTTCGATGACACGTACACGTGCTTGAAAGACCAGGGGGAATACGCTCGTATTCCCCCTAAGATATCACCAACCTCATCAACGGAGTGTGATACTATGCGGTGCTGCCAATTATCGCGCAAATTCGGTGCTTCTGCGTTTCTGCTTGTCTTGATTCTATTCAGCTTATGCTCAGGGGCACATGCGGACATCAAGATAACCACACAGGTAGAGATGAGCTTTTCGGGTTTTGTGCTGGCAAGCTCATCTGTCCATGAGTACTATCGGCCCAATATGGCGCGATTCGATGGAGGGAACCTGTCTCATCCCGAACTAGATGCTGTGTTTCCAGGAATCAAGGAGTCCCCGGTATCATATAGCATTACAAGATACGACAAGGGCCACGAGTGGATCGTTTGGGATATCGACAGCAGTTACTCTGAAACTCCACTGCAGGACCCGGAAGACATCCCGGATACGTCAGCGTCCTACTCATCCGAGGAACTGCAAAGCCTGCGGGAATCCGCCATCTGGATATACAGCAGCTATGAGTTAGGTGACAGCACAATTGGCGGCTACCCGTGTCAGGGCTTGCGAATCACGGCAACTGAGTTGACCGGCCAGAGCAGGATGGTAATAGAGGTATGGACCTCTCGGGATTTCGAGTGGTACCGTGAGTTTGTTGGTCATGAGGCCAATAAGAGGCTTCAGGAAGACATGAATCCGTTTCAGACAGCACCACTGATTCTGGCCATGGGCCATCAACTGGGGCTTGACGCGGACGAGCTCCGTGCCAGGGTCTCAGAGCTTCAGGGAATTACCATTGTGGCCTCACTGAGGCTCTCTGGCTGTCCCGATGCTATCAATCGGGCGGACGATTCAATCGCGCCCGTGAGCGAGACTCGCCAGATCACGGAATCGCCGAAAGATCCCTATGAGCAGGTGTTTGATTTTCTCGACAAGCCGGACACTGCCTCTGCTATGGTGGACTCGGCAGCGCTGGCAGACTTGAAAGAAACCCTCCTGGCTGCGAGAGCAGACGGCGCTCATAGTGAATTCATGGCCTTTATTATGCGAATCACCGAGGTGGATCTGGCGCCGCTGCCTGACAGCCTCTTCGAATTACCAAAGGGATACAAGAAGTCAAGATAGGAGTTGTGTTAACCAGGCCGGGTGGTCCGGACGCCAGTCCTGCAGTGTCCAGGTGTGGGGCAGCCCGCCTTAAAGGCGGGCCTTCTGAGCAAGGGTGCGTACCGCCGCGCACCGTCGTAACGTACTCTCCGACAATACAATACAGCGTCCGTAATGCCCCCTGCGTACCGAGCTGCGTACTTTGGGTTCCCCTGTTAAGATGTTATGCCACAATGCTCTACCAGCGCCGGAACGGCCCCTGCGTACCCGGGTGCGAACCGGCGCGTTTTCGGCGTAAGCTAATATCATACAGTCGGATACAGCGATTCTGCCGCGATCAGCTGCGTACTTTCGGACTGTTTTTCACGCTCCTGCGTACCCCGCCGGAAAGGCGGCCTCGTCTCTGTAAGCGCTTGTCAATGAGATGGTTACATGGCCACAAGGCCGGCCCTGTTCAATTTTGGCACAGTAGTTGCATTACGGGTTTGTGATCTCTCCACGACATGGCGGGATCTTTCTATGAGGCGTGTGTTAGCAGAGAGGCCGGGCCCGGACACGAGGCCACGGGGCTGTGGGGGCGGACGCCGGTGAGGCGGTCTTTGCAGCCTCTCCCGGGCCCGGCCACGATTAACGACTACTTGCCATGGCAAGCCACGGCCAGAGAGAAAGCGTGTTGCGTCGCCTGTCCGTAGGCGCCAATCTCTCCAACACCTGACACCTCACAGAGGGAGGATGAATGCCCAAAGTTCTTAGTTTGATCGGCCTGGTGTTCATACTCACCGGCATCGTGCTGACATTGGTGGCGATGAATCATCGCTCACCACAACATCCGTTCGAGTCCGGCAGCACTCGTGCCCGCGATCTGTTCCGGCCCATCTGGATGATGCGCGACTGGTTCACCCCACCCGGATACTCGTTGCACCTGCTCGGCTATGTGCTGCTTGCTCTGGGTTGTCTGATAATGCCGGTGTATCACTGGCTTCTGAAGTGAGGTTGCCATGCCTGGTGGTCGGGGTGCATGAACTGACTGACGCAAAGGTGTAGTGGTTGCGATGACCGCCGATTGCCTCGTTGCAGGAAGGCCCGAGTCGAGAATAGAAACGGAGTGAGACTTATGCAAACTGAACAGACCATGTCCTGCAAGACACAGACCAGCTACATGGTCGCCTCGCTGGTGGCGGTGGGCGTGGCACTGCTGGTATCGTGGCTGTCGCCGCCGCCGGAGTTGCCATCGTTCCTGTTCGGCTTCGTGTTCCTGTTTGTCCTCAACGCCGCCTTTGGCGAGGGTGGCAGGCGCACCTTCCAGCGGGTCGTCATCATCCCGCTGGCCGCCGGCTTCTCAGTGGTCGGGGTGCACCACGTTGTCGGGCAGTACCTGTTTCAATTTTGAGGGGAGATACCACCTGGTTGGCACCGGCCAGCACATCGTTCCGAATGCACCGGGATCATGGTCCGCGGCCCGGCGCCATCAAACACCAATTCACCACTCCGAGCACAAGCAGGCACGTGTAACTCAGACCACATGTGCCCCGTATTAGATTGAGAATCAATCGGTTCTGGCGGTCATTGGTTATCCTTTGAGAACAATCTCCGAGTCCGTACGTAATACAGCTACTGCTGCGGTCGACATCGGCACAGGGCTCCCATCGGGCTAAAATCCTTGCGTCGTCGGCCGATTAGTATTACGTTGAACAACCTGCAAGCATGATAAATCACGGATTCCCCGGCGCAGGCGGGTCGCGAGAAAGGATGGATGTCCCGGTTTCCGGGCCGAGGCTCAGTGATTGTGCAACGAGAAGGCAGCGGACCTAACTTATGGTGTACTAACGGTGTTTCTTGTTGACACTGCACGTCATCTCACGTAGTTTTCGGCCCCAGGATGGAAGAATTCCGGTTTTGGAAAAGGCCACTCATGACTGTCCCGGCTGCTGTTTGCGGGAAAAAGAGTAAGGAAATTGGCTAATCTTCCGATCATTATAGGGACCGAGGCAGTGTAGCGCTGACTGGAACGAGGGCGCCCGACTCGGCAGAACAGTCAGGGAAGACGAAAACGACACAAGGAGGAAGACCTGTTTGCTGTACCACGGACTGAGCAAATCCACCCCGCAGGGGACCTCAAAAAAAAACTTTTCATTGAGTTGAAAAACAGGTAGGTAGTTGAACATAAGGACAAGAAAAGGGAACTTCTAAACCCAATTGTATTCAAGGAGATTTTCAGGATGAAGCGCAACACCAAATTCCTATTGGCGCTCCTTTTTTCTATGAGCGCATTGGTAGGACTGGGCTTGTTCACAGGCTGCGGTGATGACACGACGAACGTTGTCACAAACCCGCCAGATACTCCGGTCGACTCCGTGATTGGTACCATTCACGGTCAGGTCCAGGATGCCTGGGACGGTGCCCTAATGGAATCCGTGTGGGTGTACTGGACCCACAAGGGTGTGAGAGACTCGGCCATGACCGATGCCAGAGGTCTGTGGTCCACGGGTCCGACCCTCTCGCCCGGTAACTTCAATTTCACGTTCACGATTGGCGGTTACGCCACGGCTCTTGAGGCCGGTACCATTCGGAGTCTCGATCAGCTCACGATCGACCACTCCGGTACCTACACCGATGAGGCAGTGGTGGATATCGTTATGTATCCGATGAACGGTGGCCTCCAGGGACGTCTGTACGAGGCTCTTCCGGTCGGCTCCCCGAAGGATGGCGATCTTGAGTTCAAGCTCGATGATCCCAACCTGCTCGGTGTCGTCGCGGGTGTGACCGTAACTCTGGATTACTCGGACTTCAACATCGTCCCGAACAAGTACACGACCACCACCGATGAGAATGGTCTGTATTCCTTCACCAACGTGCCCGCTGCTATCAATAGCGGTGGTGACATGGTGAAGCTGACCACGGCGGCGTTCCAGTCCAGTGGTCAGACGTTTGGCGCTACCGAGTACGACGCCACTACCGGTCTGCCGGCCCTGACCTCCGGTATGACGGTCGCTGTACCGAACATCTATGCCCCGGTGCAGGGTGAAGCACAGCTCGACCTGACGTTTGCTCCGGTGGTGCTGGAGTACAACTTCATCGGCGGTGATTTCGGTGTTACCACGAATATCGTCGTTGACTTCTCGGACGCCATGAACCCTGACCAGACGACGGTCACGTTCAAGGACGGTCCGCTGGTTGGCGGCGTACCTTCGGGTGCCGCGGTGGCCCATACCAAGACGTGGGCGACTGACTACAAGCAGTTGACTATCGATCCGGTACCTCCGTTGACCACCGGCTCGACTTACTCGATCAAGATCGAGGGCAAGTCTGCCGATGGCCGGACGCTCAAGGATGCCGATGCCACCAACGACTTCAAGCGCAATATCTATACCCAGCCGGGTATTGAGTTGTTGTCCGCCAACTTCGTCGAATTCGGCGCCGGCGTGAACAACTTCGCGCTCGATGCCAACATCTGGCTGGTGTTCGACATGACCCCGGATACGACGGTTGCGGGCACCTATGTGCGCCTGAGAGACGTTACGGATGGCAACACCCTGGTGGAGATTGCCTGGACCAACCCGGGCGACACCATCAAGATCAATCCGGTCGAAGACCTGTTCACCAACCACGAGTACAAGGTTGAGTTCAAGGTCTACTCGTCACTGCCGGGCGACTACGCCAGCGATGCCGAGGACCTGGCCGGCATTACCTTTGAGACCATCAGCACAGTTGCGGTCCCGGGACAGGTGACCAATTTCGCGCTGAACTACTTGGGGACGAAGAAGTTCAACTTCAACGACACCCTGGTCAAGTTCAAGTGGGATCCGGTTGACGATGCTGATGAGTACGAAATCTATGCCAAGAACAACAAGTCGATGAGCAACTACATTCCGGTACTCGCGGAAGTCGAACACGCTGACCACCTGACCAGTCAGGTCGGTACGGTGGACTTCACGAATACCGGTGACTATCCGTCAATCGCCGGCTTCGACATTTACACCTCCGATGACATCGTGACTCCGTTCACCAACGGTGCCCAGGTGACCTTCAAGGTGCGTGCGGTCAACTCCGCCGGCGCCGGTCCGTGGTCGTCTGAGATCACGGTGCGAGACGAGGTCAAGCCGACTCCGGCTGTGACGGTGTCAGTGCCTGATTCGACTGTTGATGAAGACATGTATGCAGCCTACGTTACTGGCGAGGGCTACAACAAGTACGATCCCATCAAGGGTCAGGACATCAGTGCCGATGCCTCTGATTCCGATACGGCCTACACCGTCCGGGTGTGGTTTGACGAGATGGAGTACCTGTCTGACAACGTGACTATCAGCTTCATTGAGGGTGGCGGTGATCCTGATTATGTTCTGCCGGCTGCTGCGGCTGAGTGGAATTGGCAGGGTGCCTCGACCCGTGACGGTTACGCCGAGATAACGGTTCCGGCCGGTAAGATGGCTGCGGTAGATACTTTGGCAATCACGTTTACCGATAATTCAGGTAATGATACCACTATCTATCACCAGCTCCTGCCGGTGCTGACGATCACGGCTCCGACCGACACGACGAGCAACTTCCACAAGAAGGTTGGTGTCGATGACTTCACGGTCAAGTGGACCTACTCCAACCATGACTTCAACGACGGCAATCAGCTTGCTGGTGCCGACTCCCTTGATCTGCTGCTGTCTGTCGACGGTGGTGTGACTTGGTTTGACACGACCGATACCTACGCTGTCGTAAGCGACGGCGGTGGAAAGGCTCTTGAGCTGGCGACGGTGCTGGGTGCCAGTCACAGTGCGGATACCATCCGTGCCGCCGCTGCGAAGCTCGGTTTGAAGAAGAACGGTTGTGATGACTGCTTCATCTACACCACTGAGAGCTTCGTCTGGGGCGGTCTGAAGTGGACCATACCTGCGGCTGACTCGACGGCGATCGTCAATGACGATTCGACCTACTACGATGCCGATGGGTTCATCGCATCCACCGTGCCACTCACATTCGAGGTAATTGGTCTGGACTCCGTGATCATCCTGATCAATGATCAGGCTGCGACGGTCCATGCGGATACCATTTATCCGACTGACCCGACGGTACTTGAGGTGATCGAGGTTGACTTCACGCCTCCGCAGAAGTCCACTGGTGGCGCCGACTACACGGGTACGCTGTTCCTGCAGAAGGCTGGTGGTGCGGCCACAAACTACGAGCCGCGTGAAGAGCTGCCGTACACCTTCGATGTAGTCCATGACTACATGGAGATCACCAATCCGGCTGCCGAGAACGTACCGGGTGGTGTTGCCTTCACGGCCAACAGTGGCATTACCTGGACCTACGTGGGTCCTGATGACGCCGAGGCCGATCTATGGTACATCCCTGATGGAAGTACGGTACCCGCCAGTGAGGACTGGACCGACAGTCTGTTCATCGCTACTGTCACCTTGTCTGAAGGTGCCTACAACACGTGGATTCCGCCGGCGAATGCTCCGAGCGACAACGTTGCCCGCATTCTGGCGGTTGACATGAACGGCGACTCTGCCCATGCGTCTCCGGTGTTCACGGTGTCCGGCATTGACATCACCTGGACCGCGGCTGATGTTCTGGTCGGCGCCGAGACAGTGATCAACTTCAACCATGTCGGTGCTGCCGGTGTGAACGGCAAGGTCTACTTCTCATGTGACGGCTTCACGTCGGATTCGACCCTGCTGACAGCCACTGCCGGTGGTGCCAATTTCACTTGGTCGGAAGCTATCCAGATAGCCGATGCGACTCGGGTGACGCCGTGTATGACAGCTCAGATCCGTATCTGGGGTTCGACTGATGTGAAGACCTATGCGACCACTGATCCGTTCGAGTACGAAGGTTACATCGTGACCAAGCCGGATTCGTCGGATCACATTGACCTGGTTGTCGACAGCACGTTCACCGTTACGTGGACTACCGTCGGCGATGCCGAACATCAGGCCCTGAACGTTGATCTGGCTTACACCTACAACGGTGGTACCGGGTGGAACGTTATCACCACTGATATCCCGAACACGGGCAGCTACTCGTGGCCGGTGCCCAATAACTACAACATGTATTCCGATGAGGTCCAGTTCAGGGTATACAAGACTGGTGTAGCTACCAGTGCCGGTGTATCCGACACTGTGGCTGTGTCGGCCATTAAGATCACCGCTCCTGGCAATGGTGCTACTGTTGACAAGAGTGATTTGAGTAATGCGTTCGATATCACCTGGGATATAGTTGGCGATCACCACACTATGGGAGCGCTGTACTTCCAGTACTCCAGTGACAATGGCAGCACCTGGGCTCCTGTCGATGGCGCCGGATCGGTGAACCCGAATCTTGGTACATTCGAGTGGGATATCACAGCCATTGCCACCACTGCGACCTACAAGCTCCGTGTCCGCGAAGCGAACCGCCCGACCATCTGGTATGTGAGCGACGGTACCTTCACGGTGCAGGACTAATAGCCTTGCGGTGATAGTCAGTTGGTGGTTCCACCACTGATTTGACACAGATCGACAATGACAACCGGGGATCGGGAAACCGATCCCCGGTTTCTTTATGGGCACCTTTGTGCCTTGCTGGCACCTTGCGCCCCAATGTCGCGCTTTCGCCTTGTTGGCACCCTTGTGTTTTCCCGACATCTTTGGTGGGCTGCAGCACATCTGTGCAATCCGGGCAGGCGGAGTCCACAAGTCCTTGCGCGGCAATGACTGAATGCCGCATATTGAGGCGGCCGATGTGTGAAAGCACTGAACGGGCCGGATCAAAGAGGCTGAGGTGAAGAAGACGCGCATTCGACAATGTGTACTCGGACTGGCAGCGGTGCTGGTGGCAGTGGCTGTTCTGTCCGGGTGTCGTGAGGCAGAACGGGTGCGCGATGAGCTGGATGCGTACCTTACTGCGGCCCATGATGTCTGGGGGTTTCGAGGGGCGGCGCTGGTGGCGCTTGACGGTCGGGTGATTCTTGCGCGTGGTTACGGCTCGGCCGACAGCGAGTTCGCTGAAGAGAATCGACCGGACACCCGGTTCTATATCGGGTCGATCACCAAGCAGTTTACCGCCGCCGCGGTGATGCTGCTGGTGGAACGGGAGCAGCTTGGTCTCGAGGACTCGGTCGGCGAGCTTCTTGAGGAGTACGCGGGGGGCCATCTTGGCGGCGTCACGGTCCATCAGTTGCTGTCGCATACATCGGGTATCGCCGACTACACAAGGATTCCGGAGGTGTTGCTGCGGCGGACGAGCGCCATGTCGCCGACGGAGCTGCTGGGGACGATCGAGAATCGTTCGCTGTTGTTTGAGCCGGGGAGTGATTTTGCGTATTCGAACACCAATTACCTGATTCTGGGACTGATAATCGAGCGCGTGGCCGGGCAGTCGTATGAGGCGTTCCTGCACCAGCATATCTTCAACCCGCTGAAGATGAAGGATACCGGGTACGGTCGGCGCGAGATCGGTATGCCGGACCGGGCACTGGGCTACACGGTTGATTCGAGCGGTCGGCCGATGGTGGCGGCGCGGGTGGACCTTTCTGTGTTGCACACGGCCGGCGCCCTGTACTCCAGCGTGATGGATATGCATCGCTGGGACTCGGCGCTGTATGCAGAGGCGGTGCTCAGCAACGAGTCGGTCAGGCGCATGCTCACACCGGTGCTTGCGGGCTATGCCTACGGCTGGGTGGTCGATTCGTTGTATGGTCGGGTGCGCACGTATCACGGCGGCTTTCTGGATGGTTTCAACGCTACGTTTGAGCGCTGGACAGCAGACCGGCTGTGCGTCGTGGTTTTCTCCAATGAGGACAAGGCCCCGGTCAGGAAGATGGCGCGGGCGCTGGCGGCGATCGTCTTTGACCGTCCGTACGATTTCCCTATTGTTCGCACACCGGCTCCGGTCGACAGCTCGTTGTTTGCCGACTATGTTGGCGCATACGAGATGGCGCCCGATTACTACCGGGTTGTTGACCGCCGGGGTGATTCGCTGGTCACCTGGGCATCCGAGGATCCGCCGTCGGGGCTTGAACCCCTGACGACGGATACGTTCTTCACCGCCGATGATCACACCGTGTTGATCGCTTTCGGGCGGAACAGCCGCGGAGTTGTTGACTCGATCTTTCGGATCGAGGAGCAGACGCTGTACGCCGGCGTTCGATTAGACAGCGTGCGCTCCGAGCCGTTCCTGCTGGCCGAGGATCTGATTGAGATGGACAGCACTTCGCTTGAGCGGTATGTGGGCACCTATCAGCTTCAATCGCTGCTCCCGCGGGAACGCTGGCCGGAGTTTGTCCTGAGTGTACAACGCCGCGGCGAAAGATTGTACGCCCGGACGACCGGCCTCGGCGAGGTGCGTGTATTCCCACTGTCGGACACGCTATTTGTCCACCGCACCAAGGATTTCCGGATCGAATTCGCATTCGATTCGACCGGAAGGGCTGCCACCTGTCGGTTGACGCTCGGCGGCGCCTCAGTTGATGGCTGGCGGGTCGACTCCCGGTAGGGTGTCGCGCTCGCTACAGCCTTCACACTTCGGGGGGCAGAGACAATCTGCTGTGAACCTGTAGAGAATTTGTCGGTTTGCAAAGGCGGGAAAGACACAGCACGGGCAACGGCTATCGCATGCGACTCAGTATGCCTGTTGATGTTCTGTTGTGATCCGGTTGCGTTCAGGGGGCGATTTGGTTTTATTTGGCGCATTGCAACGAAACACATGTGAGAATTAAGGAGCAGCTATGGCAAGCACAGCCCCGAAGACAAAAGGCGGCCTGGCCACTCGCAGCGAGATTGAACCTAAGTACACGTGGAACCTTGCGGACCTCTATCCCTCGGACGAGTCCTGGCAGCAGGAGTTCGAGGCGGTCAAGGGCCTGATTGAGCAGGCAGGGAGGTTTGCCGGCAAGCTTGGTGATGCCGCAACCCTGTACGAATGCCTTATGACGCGCACGGAGGTAACTCGGAAGACCAGCCTTCTGTATCTGTACGCTTTTCTTGCGAAAGAGCTGGACAACCGCGTGAGCACCTACCAGGCCATGAATGAGCAGGCGGCCATGCTCAGCTCTCAGGCAGGAGCCGCTTTTGCGTATGTCGAGCCGGAGCTGGTGAAAATCCCCGATGAGAAGCTCCGTGAGATGGCGAGCAGTTTCGAGCGGACCGATGTCTACGATTTCTATATCGAGGATTTGATTCGCAGCAAGAGGCACATTCGCTCGACCGAGGTCGAGGAGTTGCTTGCCCAGTCGGCCCTGATGGCACGCGGTGCGAGCAGTGCGTTCAACCTGCTCAACGATGCCGATTTGAAGTACGGGACGATCAGAGATGAGAAGGGTAACGAAGTGACGCTGACCAAACAACGGTTCGCGAAGTTTCTGGAGTCCACCGACCGTCGCGTTCGCCATGATGCCTACCACCAGTTCTACCGCGCCTATCAGGATCATATCAACACGGTCGGGGCGACGCTGGGTGCCTCGGTCAACAAGGACGTGTTCTATGCCACCGCGCGCCGGTTTGACAACTGCCTGCAGGGGGCGCTTGACGGGGACAATATTCCGCGGGCGGTCTATGATTCGCTGATCGAGACCACCGAGGCCGATTTGTCTGCGCTGCACCGGTACACGCAGGTACGTAAACGGGTGCTGAAGCTCGATGAAATCCGCGCCTGGGATATGGTGTGCCCGCTGTTTCCGGAGGCAGACTACGAGGTGGCGTATGACGAGGCAGTCAGGACGATAATGACGGCCCTGAAGCCAATGGGGGAGGACTATTGCCGTCAGCTTGCCGACGGGTTCGGGAGTCGCTGGGTGGACGTGTTCGAGACCGAGGGGAAGGGTTCGGGGGCGTTTTCGACCGGGGCCTACGGAGTGCATCCGTATGTGCTGATGAACTACAACGATACGGTGGATAACATGTTCACGCTGGCCCATGAGATGGGTCACGCCATGCACAGCCACCTGTCCTCGCAGAAGCAGCCATACCCGAAGGCGCATTACTCGATCTTCGTGGCGGAGGTGGCCTCGACGCTGAACGAGGGACTGCTGATGCAGCATCTGCTCAAGCAGGCAAGTGATGACAAGACGAGGCTGTATCTTTTGAACCGATGGATCGACAATACGTGGGGGACTTTCTTCTATCAGACGCTGCTGGCGCATTTTGAGCTGGCTATCCACGAAATGGTGGAAGGTGGGCAGGCTCTCTCGCCGGAGATACTGAACAAGCTCTACGGCGAGCTGGTACACAAATACTACGGGTCGGAGTTCGCCATAGATGATTACTCGTACATCAAGTGGGGGCGGATTCCGCATTTTTACTCGGCGTTCTATGTATACCAGTACGCGACATCATATGCGGCTTCGCAGGCAATCCTGCAGAAGTTCCTGGATGGTGAGCCGGGGATTGTGGATCGGTACCTTGAGCTGATTTCTTCGGGCGGCAACGATTACCCGATCAATCAGTTGAAGAAGTGCGGGGTAGATATGACTACTGGTGAGGCGGTCAAGGCGACTTTGGCGCTATTCGCCGAACAGGTACAGCAGATGGATGAGTTGACACGGTAGGGGGGTGGATTTGCCGACAGAAAGGGGCGTATCGCGAAATCGCTGGTGGGTGTGGCTGGTTATGGCCGGCTATGCGGTATACGGTGCGGTATACATCTGGCAAACGAGTGTGGTTGTCGGTGGTGAGCGGTACTTTCTGCTGCTTGATGATGCCATGATCTCTATGCGGTACGCCCACAACCTGGTACGTGGACACGGCCTGGTGTATAACCCCGGAGGGGAACCGGTTGAAGGGTACACGAATCTGGCGTGGGTGCTGTACATGGCCCTGCTGCATCTGTTGCCGTTGGCGGTGTCAAAGCTGTCGGTGCTGGTTCAGGTTTCGGGAGGGGTGCTGATGATGGCCAATCTGTATGTCACGGCCCGTCTGGCCGATGAGGCATGTGATTATCAGACGCCGGTGACGATTGGGGCGGTTTTGCTGACAGCGCTGTACCTGCCACTGAATACATGGGCGTTGCAGGGCATGGAGGTGAGTCTGCTGGCGCTGGTAGTGACGTTGTCGGCGGTACTGCTTGTTCGAGTTCGGCGACGTCAGACGAACCTGCGGTGGCCGCTGCTGTTGCTGGCCGGATCGACCTTAGTGCGTTTGGACATGGTGGTTCCAACTCTGGCGGCAATGGCTTTTCTCGTTTGGGACCAGCGGGACCGGCGTTCCGAAGTGCTGTTGTGGGGGTTTGGGCTGCTCGTGTTGTTTCTTGGCGTCCAGACTGTTTTCCGAGTGGCGTACTATGGGGACTGGCTGCCAAATACATACTACCTGAAAATGACGGGGTACCCGGTGGGGCAGCGGATTGAGCGGGGTGCACAGGTTCTTGTCGCGATGATTGGTCAGGCGTGGGTGATCCCGTTTCTATTGCCGTTGGCCTGGCTGCTATACGAGCGTTCAAAAGTTAACCTGTTGTTACTGTGGCTATTTGCCTCGCAGTGTGCGTACAGCGTCTACGTCGGCGGCGATGTCTGGGAGTGGTATGGTGGGGCCAATCGGTTTGTGAGTCTGGCAATGCCGGTGTTCATGATTTCCGTCTCGTACGCGCTGTGGCGGTTTCTGGGCAGGACGGGTGGCAGGCGTCGTCGCTTGTGGTTCGGGGTGGCTATGGCAGTGCTGGTGATAGCATTCAATTCACGTGGCGACCTTTCGGGAATCAGTCGCGTGGGACTGCTTGAGCCTCCCGTGCACCGGGTGGACAACGAGAACATGGTGCGCCGGGCGCAACTCACTGAGAGATTGACCGAACCGAAGGCCAGTATCGCGGTGACCTGGGCCGGGATCGTACCTTACCTGACGGATCGCCCGGTGGTTGACCTTCTGGGGAAGAACGACCGGGTGATAGCGCGTGGCCCGGCTGCGCGGGATATGCGTACGGGGGAGTTGGCGGAGTTCCTGCCGGGGCATACCAAGTGGGATTACTCGTATTCACTCGGGAGGCTGAAACCCGATGTGGTTGTGCAGGGGTGGCCGGCGGCCGGATCAGGGGAGCCATGGTTGTCGAGTGAGTATCACCGGGTACCCGTAGAGCGGTTCCTGCTGCATTTCCGACGGAATTCGCCGCATGTGAAGTGGGAGTACTTCCGGCCCGCCGAAGGGTCACAGGGCAGCCTCCCATCGGAGGCTGCCTTATCAGCGGCAGGTCTGTCTATGGGGTCAAATCGGCGCGTCGGATTTTGAGTTTGCGGAAGCTGTCCTCGGAGATGACATAGTACCAGTCAGCAAAGCGCTCGTTGAGTTCACGGCTGATGCGCTCGCCGCGTTCGACCTGTGCCTGCCAGACCTGATATTCCTTGTGGCGGGCGGAGTTAGTGGAGTCTTGTGCGGTCCAGAGGCTGTCGGGTTTGGACTGGAACTCCCGATCGGTCGGTTGTGGCGGCTCCGGGGGCAACTCGTTCTTGTCGAAGCGGGTAGTTACGAACAGGTAGCGAGCTGCGACATTCTGAGTGCTCTGCCCCTCAGGGTCTTCAGCGCCAAGTCCCGCACTGATCTCCAGTCCGGTGCCGTAGACTACCTCACCGAAGCGGAGAGTGTAGTAGACTTTGTCGGTGGTCCGGACCACCATTTCGCCTTCGTTTGACACCAGATGTCCGTCGGCACCGATGAAGAACCCCTTATCGCGCAGAGAGAAGACCGTATTGCGGTCGATTTCGCCGCCCTCGGCATCGGCCTTCAGGCTGGCGGACAGCCCTGCCGGCTTGGGGCGGACTCCGACGATAGTGAGCGTGTCGAGAGTGGCCAGCATCTCGGCGACGATAACGGAATCAGGTTCGGCTTTGGTGCCGACGATACGCCAGCCATCGTCGCCTTTGGTGAGCGTAGTCTTTTCCAGTTGCTGCACCGAGCGGGTGCGTTCATCGACGCGGTAGTTGTCGATAGCGACCTGGTCGATCTTGCGCCTGACGACCTGGAGGAGGTCGGTATCGATCCAGTCGGCAAATCGAGTTGAAAGATCCACATCAACGCGCGAGGCGTAGATACGGTTGCTTCCCGGCACCCGGACGTAGCGGAAGCCGGGACGTCCTTCGACCGGATAACCGATGATCAGATCGGCGAGGGTCTGTTCGTTTTTCTTGAGGGTGACACGGGTACCGCGACCGGTCAGACCGGCGGTTTCATCGAGCGGGTCCAGTACGCCGGTGAGGAGTTGGTCGGAGATGGTGTTGGATCGGAAGTCGTCCTTTTTCAGGTCGATCACCCCTGCTGCTGTCTTTGCGAGGCGGTCGGCGGCATCGGCCGGGTAGTTATGGTGAGAGGGGATAGTCCAGCGGCCGTTGGCGAAAGTCACCCGGAACGGTCGGGCCTGGCCGCGCTCGGGGTCGAATTCGATAACCTCGAGGGTGGTGGCATCGTTGGGATTGGTGAATTCGGGGAAGAACGGCTCGCCCTGGTCGAGGAAGGCATCGGGAGTGATTCGGCGAGGCGCCATGAGCACGGCCAGGATTACGAGGATCGCCGCGATAGTCACAAACCAGACGGTTGTTTTCATTTCCTGCATAATGCCATACTCCTTAGTCAGTTAACTCCGCAGTCTGCGTGCCAGTGCGGCGCCCTCGCGCTCGCGCCGGCGTCGGCGAACAAAGATAAACACCCCCAGGACGAAGACGGGGATGGGGGGTAACAGGACGGCAAGTGTCTTGATTCTTGTTTGAATCTGGCGAATGGCACTTTCCATTCGTTCCTTGCTGGCCTGTATTTTGGCCTCCTTCTCGGCCTCTATGTTTGTTTTGAGGACCTCGAAGCGGCGGCTTTCGACTTCCTGGAGGTTGCGGGCCATGATCTGCTTGGTCTGTTCATCGAGATCGGTTCGGCTCTGCACCGCAGCCACCTTGGCGTCCAGCCTTCTCTGGGCTTCATCGAGAGCCGCCTGGGCCTGGCGTTCGGCTTCGCTTTCCTCGTTGATCCGTTGCTCAATGAAGCGCTGAGTCTGGGCCTCGACAGCCTCGAGGGTACGGTGCCTGACACGCTTCTTGCGCAGCTCAATGAAGGATTCATCGCCGGCCAGCAGGTCGATGCAGTTCAGGAAGAAAGTGATGTTGTCGAAGTTCAGCCCGCCGATTCCCTGAGCGCGAAGCCGGAAAAACTGCTCGGAGATAAAATCGATGTCCGCGACAACGATTGCGTTGAGGGCCGGGGTGTCATCGCCGGCCTTTCGGCCAAGGACTTGTCCAGCAACAATATATGTCTCACTTGTGGGCATTCGACGGATGTTGCTGTTAAGTTGAAAGCCCATGCCAAGAAAGCCGCGGCGGACGATCTGGTTGAAGTTGACGATGCCGGAGGTGCGGCCGGTTCGGACCAGGGGGATGAACTCGTGGTCGGTATTCAGGGCCTTGAACATGAACCCGCCGTAGATCAGGGCCATTTCCTGAAGACCGGCGGTGGCAGGCGAGAAGGGGCTGAAGGCCTCGGTGGTTTCGTTGGTGGCGGCAACAAACAGAATCTCCGGTGGAAAGGAGCCGAGTGTCGGGTGGGGATTATAGCTGTCCCAGATAACCTGCATGGGGTTCCATGACAATCCCAGGGCGCCCATGAAGGCGCCGATGTTCCCCTTGGGTGGTTCGTTCGACTGCTGTGGCCCGGCGAACGGATTGCTCCCGCTCTGACGAGGCAGCACCGGGGCTTTGGCGATGTCGAACACCGGTACCGGGTCGACCAGCAGCATGGTGGGATTGCCGTCGAGGATATACTCCTGGAGGCGGTCGAGTTCATCCTGGGTCATGGACGACGGCAGGACGACCAGGAGGGCATCGAGGTCTGTCGAGAGAGTATCGATGGGGCTGACGCCGATCACCTCGTACTGCTTGCGCAGTTCGCTGACCACGGACCAGGGTGGTGTATTGGTCAGAGTCTGGAAGTCCATGCCGCCGAATATGCCGGCCTCGGTATCGAGGACGCCGACACGTTTGCGCTCGGCCCTGGCGGCGACGCGGATAGAGCGAACCAGCTCATACTCGACCGGTAAGCCGCGATCGAGAAACGGGATGACTTCCTCATTGGTGCCGGAGGTGACGGCAAAACCCATGAAGATTTGCTCGGTTGAGGCGCGCGCAGTTTCGGTTACGGTCACCTGACGAGGCATGATACCGAATTTCTCGCGGGCATCGCGCGCCTGTTGAGTGAATGGCTCTGTGTCGTGAATGATGATCTGGACCTTGTCCCCGGCAGCGGCGGAGATCTCCTGCAACTTGCTGATCAGGTTGGCCCGTGTTTCGACAAAAGCTCTGGGGACTTCGGGGCTGACGAACGCCTGGACCAGAATGGGGCGGTCATCGGGAACGTGGCTGAGAATCTGCCCGGTCTGGTCGGAGAGTGAGTGCAGTTGTTCTGCTGTCACATCGAGCCTGACCCCGGCCCGGGCGACAATGGTATTGAACGCAATCACGGCCACGACCAAGGCTGCGGCGCGCACCAGATGGTGCATCCAGAATCTGTAGCCGCCGGTCTGGGTGGGCCAGTGACGCCGTGAAATCAGGACAACGTTCAGGTACAGCATAATACCGGCAAGGGATGTAAAATACAGGATACTCCTGAGGCTGATCACACCGCGGGCGAAATCGGAAAAGTGGTACACGACGCCGAGCGATCCGAGAGTGTCCTGAATCCAACGGCTGAGTACGAACTGCCCGGAGTTGATTAGAACGACAACAGCGCAGAAGACAGCGCCGAGGATGAAGGCTACGGTGGCATGGGTTGTCAGAAGTGATGCCAGCATGCCAACAGCGAGCAGCCCGGCTCCCATGAGCCAGTAGCCGAAGTAGTTGGCGAACATCAGGCCGATATCCGGGCTTCCCAGCCAGAAGAGCACCAGAATGTGGCTCATGGACAGGGCCAGCGAGACGGTGTAAATGCCAAGTACGGCGAGGTACTTGCCGATTACGACCTCAAGATCGGTGATGGGGAGGGTCAGCAGCAGCTCATCGGTCCCGCGGCGGCGCTCCTCTGCCCAGACGCTCATGGTCAGGGCGGGGATGAAGAACAGCAGCAGAATTGGGAAGAACTCGTTGAGCTGGTCGAGATTGGCCAGGTTGTTGGCGAAGAACTGCTGTTGCCAGAATGCCGCCGCGGCGCTCAGGAAGATGAACAGCGTGACGAAGACGTAGCCGGTGGGGCTGCTGAAGTATGACCGGAGGTCTCGTTTGGCGACGGCGAGGATAGCGGTTCGATTGAGGGTCATGCGGCACCTCCCTGATTCTTAGGAGCCGTTGACGATGCTTCGTTGCCATAGTCGGTAAGGCGATAGAAGGCCTGCTCCAGGGAGTCTGCCTGTTTCAATTCCTGCGGTGCGCCGTCAAAGACCAGGGAACCACCGGAAATCAGCAATATGCGGTCGGCAACTGCCTCGGCCTCCTGCAGGATGTGGGTGGAGATGAGGATTGTCTTCGAGGTCCTCAGCCGTCCGATGTTGTCCCGGAAGTCACGGATCTGGTTGGGGTCAAGGCCGGCTGTAGGCTCGTCCATGATGAGGACTTCGGGGTCGTGAAGCATCACCTGGGCGAGGCCGACACGCTGGCGGTAGCCGCGCGAGAGTTTGCCGATCGGCTTTTCCATGACCGCGTCGAGGGCGGTCAATCGAGTTACCTCGGAAATGCGCTCTTTGAGCCGATCCTGATCGAGGCCACGGGCTTCTCCGAAGAATCGCAGCAGTTCCAGCGGGGTCATGTCATCGTACAGCGGGCCGTTCTCGGGCAGGTAGCCCAGCCTCGCGGCCAGTTGCAGGCGTTGAGTGGCAACATCGAGGCCGCATATCTGTGCGGTTCCTTCGCTGGCCGAAAGGTAGCCCGTGAGGATCTTCATGGTAGTCGACTTGCCGGCCCCGTTTGGACCCAGAAAGGCCACCACCTGACCGCGCGGTACAGAGAATGTGACATCCTTGATGGCTACGAAGGCGCCAAAGTACCTGGTCAATCGCCGTGCCTCGATCATCGGGGAGTCGATTTGGTTAGCCATTTCTTCTGCCAATGCCTCCTTAGATGGTCTGTCAAGGTCGTTTGTCGATATTCACTAACCTTTTACGCTGTCAGTACATAGATTAAGCAAAAAAGTACGAAATTGGGCATATGCTGTCAAGACCAAGCCGTCAGGACAGCGTCGATGCCGATTCCGGCTGCCACGGGAAGTACGATGGAAGTCCGAGTGTGCGACCTGGCTGGGAAAATGAGGCGGCCCCCTCGGCACTGTGTCGAGGGGGCCGCTTGTCTGTAGCTTGCGAGACTGCCGCGCAGTTGGGCTGAGCGTCAATCCGTGCGCGGTCTTACGGGCAGTTCAACGGCGGTCCGGAGTTGAACAGGAAGTTGATCAGGGTTGTCAAATCCTGCACGTTCACACCTCCACTGCCATCGACATCTGCCGCACCCATTTGCGGTGGTGGCGGCCCGTCATCGAACAGGAAACTAACCAAGTAGGTAGCATCCTGCACGCTCGGATTCTGGCCGTCGCCGTTGATATCGCCGCAGATGTACTGCGGAGCGTCGGAGACACTGAGATTGACCCGAACGGTTATCGGGTTGTCCTCCGGATCCGGGTCGTTGCTGGTGATGATGACGTTACAGGCGTAATCGCCAACATCCATGTCCATGGTGTTGATGTTGCAGATAATGGTGTCGGCCTCACCTGCCGCCAGACTACCGCCGGACTTGGAGAGTGTCATCCACTGCGACGGGTTGACGAACTTGATGGCCAGGTTGTCATGCAGGTAGCCGGTCAGATAGGCTACTTCAAGGCCATCGGTGCCGTCTGCATTCTCCATGCCGATAGCGCAGTTGGCAATGTCGAATCCCGGCGCGATGGTCAGGTATTGATAGAGGATGGTACCATCGGGATAAATGACGACCTGGGCGGTGATCACATCTCCAGCGGCCGCTCCGTATTCGGGGTAGTCGATGAAGGAGATTACACAGCGTTCATTGTCGGTGTCCACGAGGACTTGTGCTCCGGGGTTATCGGCATCATTGGGATTGAGATCATCCCACAACCAGGCGAGAATGTTGTTCGGCGTTGTCGTGGTCGGCAGCGGGGTCTTGAATCGGGAGGCCATGCCTGCCTGGTCGAATCCGATGATGCCGTTGGAGCCGATGTACATCTCGGTGTACACGGTGTCGAAATACGGGAAGGCGAAGCCGATACTGAACGGCCCGGCATAGTTATCGTCGCTTAGTTGACCGACGATATTCGTTCCCGTGGCGGAGACATCAATCCAGTCGAAGGTTGGTCCGCCGGATTCGTCGGAGTCGAGCCAGTAGTAGCCGTATGCGTTAGGTCCTCCGGCGCCCCGAGTGACCGGGAAGCCCTCGCGCGGGTCATTGGTGCCCTTGATGTCCTCGTAGTCATTGAAGCCATCGGGGTAGTGTCGCCACGGCGGCTGTAGTTCGCCGGAGGCGGCCAGATTGTAGAGGGCATCGTTTCCGCGGCCGACAACCGGCATGACTGAGAGGTTATATGTGAGGGCGCCGGGGCCGTCGTTGCTGATGATCAGCTCTTTAGTAGTGGAATCATCGGCCATCACCCAGGCATCCACTTCGTCCGGTGAAACGGTGATACTGGCGGCGAAATCCACGCGGATGTCGTCGACGAACCACATGTCGCATTGCTCGCATGAGCCGATGGAGCTGAAGCGAAGCTGGAACTGCGAATGATAGGCATCAGCCGGCAGACCGAGGACGACCTCCTGGAAGGACATCATGACTTCACCGTCGCCCGGGTGCTGGTTGAGGGTAACCCACTGACCGAAGGTATTCTTGTAGTCGATGGTCAGGTCCTCGCCGGGTTCCGGCATATCACCGCTTCCACCGCGCTGATAGAAGTAGCTGACAACCACATCACCCTTGGCGCTGAGGTCGATCATCTGCGTGACGACCGTGTCATTACCGCCATCGAGGCAGAGGGAGTAAGGAGGTGATGGCGGCATCAGTCCTGCCTCGGAGAGCTCGGCGCCGATATTCACCATCCAGCGTTCGGTGAACCAGTTGGCATCGGCGAACGGCTCGTACCAGGGGTAGTTGCCGGGCTGGCCGGTGGCGTCCGTTATGACGGTTGCCGTAGCCGAGATGCCGTTATTGCCCTGTGAGGTGGCGGTGAGAGTGGTTGTGTCACGCTCGTGAAGCTCGGCATCGACCGGGACAGCCACCTTGACGATTACGCGCACTGAATCGGTTGGTGCCACGGTATTGGTTGAAGTGATCGGCGTGGTTCCCATCGGATCGAAGAAAGTGACATCCCAGCCGGCAGAGCTGTTGGCGCTCAGGTCGTAGGCGTCGGACAGGGCACCTTTGTTGCGAATATAGGTGCTGAACACAGCGCTGTCGCCGTTGGCACCGAATTCATCCTGGATGGTGGGTACCATGACGAGGTCGTAGTCAGGCGGGTGACCGACATAGATGTCATCGATGAACCAGTCATCGAAATTGCCGGTGGTGGCCTGATTGTAGATTTTGAAGCGGAAGCCGGCGTGCATCGCTCCCGGCGGGAGCTGGATGACGACTTCCTCGAAGTTGGTCATGCTCTCGCCGGCGCCATAGAGCACATGCAGTTGGTGCCAGGTATCGGCTGAGTCAAGGTACATGACCCAGACATTCTCTCCGGATTCAGGTGAATCACCGCCGCCGGTACGCTGGTAGTAGAACTTCAGCAGGACGTTGGTTTCGTTCTTCAGGTTGATCATCTCTGAAGTCAGGGTGTCACCGCCACTGGGATTGCCATCGAAGTTAGCGCTGTATGGAGGGGTTGGCGGATTGAGGCCATTGGTCTCCACAGTTATGCCATAGGCTGTTTCCCACTTGTACATATCGAGCGTCGTGGACGGGAAGGTTTCGACGAATGGAATCGGCCACGGCTCACCGGCGGATACGGTATGCAGCAGCAGGTCGTCAGTGACGGTGGGGTCATTGACAGAGGTGGCGGTAATGGTGGCCTCGTCGAAATCACCCTCGAGCGACGACGGGATGACGACATTGACGCGGAAGGTGAACTCCTCGTCACCGACCAGCTCACCGGTTGACGTGATTTCGGTCATGCCATACTGGTCGAGGATATGCGTCTCCCAGGTGTTACCGGACAGCGAGAGGGTGTACTCATCGGGCAGCACGCCGTCGTTAGTGACAGTCACGATATAGGAGGCTGTATCACCGACGGCCACGAGCTGCTCGGCGTAGCCCGGCTCCATGAACATCTGGTAGTCGATCACCTTGAAGGTGAAGACACCCAGGCTGTCGACGAAGCCGGCATCGTTGGTAGCCCAGAGGTAGTAGTCAACCTGCGTTCCGGCGGGCTGTGCCGTGATGGTGGCCATGAATTGCGCCTCAACACCGGTCGCCGTCAGCAGTTCCTCGGTCCAGCCCGAGCCGGTATTCCAGTAGAGAAACAGCGAGTCGGTCTTGAGCGGGGAATCGGTGAAGATGCTGCAATAGACGTCGTAGTCGTTCAGAGTATCCTTGGTATCCTGCAGGGATGTGTGAAGGATAGTCAGATCGGAGGTGGGCACCACCGTGTCAACCACTGTCAGGTGGTTGAAGGCGGAGATGGTGAGCAACACATCCATTCCGATCGGCAGGGCCTGATCGAGGTCAATGGTGGCGATACCTGAGGCATTGGTGTAGGCGGAGCCGTACAGGACGCCATCGTGATACAGGGCGCACAGGGCACCTTCGACACCGACCACTTCCACCTCATAGGAAGTCGAGTTGAAGAAAACGGCACCATCGTGATTGACGGTCATGGTAGCCGGGTCGGTCGTGTACAACTGGAGCGACGGGTCACCGAAGATGTGCCAGGTGTTGTACATGCTGATGCCGCCGCTGCCGTTGATGTCAATCATCTTGCAGGAGCCGTTGTAGCAGATACCGCCAAAGGTGGTTTTGGCCTCGGCTATGAGCAAGTCGGTGCTCTCATCCTGGGCATCCATGGGCGGGTTCCACGACTGGTTGATTGAGGAAGCGTAGATACCGATGGCGCCGGTCGGAGTGGAGCCATTGGTGGCACGCATCCAGGCCTCAGCGAAGCAGGTGTAGCCGTTGAAGTTACCATTGACACACGCGACGCTGATGATAAACGGCAACATGTTGTTGTTGGTCAGGTTGTTGACATTGGTGTTGTTGAATCCGGTAGTGGACCAGGAGGTGGTACTACCGTGACCGCAGTAGTTGATGAAGCCGCGGCCGGTATTCAGAGCGCTGCTCACTTGTGCTGCCGTTGCAGAGTAGCCGTAGAATTGATCTACTTCGGTGTATGTGAACGCGAGCAGGTCATCACGGATGTAGCCCATGTGGACATGGTCGTATTCACCGAAGTGTCCCGGTCCCTCGGTGGAAGCAATTCCGGTCCCCTTGTGCAGCCAGGAGTCGACGTGTTGGGTCTGTTCGTACTCGATAGTACGCTGGACCTGTGTTTCCACCTGGGCAATCGTCTCGGCGGAGAAGCGGCCGACGAAGATGTCCGGGTAGCTGTCACCGCCGGCAACGAGGGCGTAGGTGGGGTCAGCCGCACCGCCGGAGGCGCTGGGGGTCGCGATCTGAGTGTGATCACCGACAAGCAGGACCCAGGCCAGGTTGTTGTCAGGGTTGTTGTAGAAGTTCTGGATGTAGTTCTTGATGCTGGTGGAGTTGTTGCCAACAGCAGAGACATCGACAATAGTTGTCTTGATACCCTTCTGGAGCTTCCACTCGACCAGAGGCAGCATGGCGTTTTGGAAGGCATCATGGGTGATGATGAGCATGTCGCCGTACTCTTCGACCGGCGTGTATTTCGCCGTCTGGTCGTAGTTGATGAAGCGGCGCTCGTAAATGGAGTTGAACTCGGTGACGGAGACGTTCTTCCGGCGTTCAAGCACGTTCACCTGTCCGGGACCATCAGCCACAACCTCGACGGTCACGGAGGTGTAGACGCGGAGGGTCTTGGCCGAGGGGTTATACTGCAGAGCGTTCAACTCGATCACCGTGGCGCGATAGTCGCGCAGGATATACGGCTCGCGAATGGAGGCGAGTTCGGTGGGATAGAAGCTGTCCTGCTGGTAGACAGGGCCGAAGGTGTACGGGACATCATCGGGATTTACGTTACGCAGCAGGTTACCCTTTGAAGGTGCAATGGGGAAGTCTGTCAGGTCAGTGTACTCAGCATTGAGTACATTGATCTTCATGTGGGCATCATCGGGAATGATAATGGCTTCACAGAACCGGGCAACAGCCGGTTCGCCCTCGTTCAGCAGGACATGAATGTCCTTGCCCTCAATGGTATAGTAGACGTCACCGTTGATCTCGACCGGCTGGCGCTCAAGGGCGTTCAGCTCGAATCGGACCACCGTACGTTCGGCGTTGGACTCCTCCACGACCACAGCGGCGTCATAGGCCTTAGCGCCCAGATCGATCGTTTCTGCTGTGGCAAGACCCGCGGTGAGGAGGACCGTAGCCGCAATCATTAGCACTACCTTGCGCATGCGAGGTCCTTTCTTTGGATTGAAGACTCTGAAAATGTAATCTGACGAAATCAATTGGTACCTAATTTGCGTGATCCGGCCGGATGGCAACACATCGGGCTGACACTAAACTCAATATAGTTTCCGATCGTTGGTTTACAAGCTAAAACAGGGCCTTGACGGGTGTGTACCTGGCGCCCACATGGCCGGGTCCGAGGTTCACATCAGCACTTGTTTCCTTCTTTGTCTGTATCTCGAGGCCACCGAGACCACCTAAGCAGTTTCTTGGCAACACCGTCCACTTCCCAATATCCCGCGACAGTTCAGTACATCGGCGCACAGGCTGGAGCAGGCCCGGCCGAGAACAGGAAGGCTGTCAGATAGGTCAGATCCTGAATATTGACCTGCTGATCGCCGCCGACATCGGCGGACATAATCACGGCTGGCGGGTTGCCGTCGTTGAACAAATAGGCCACGAGGTAAGTGAGATCACTCACGTTGGGGCCGTCGCCGCTGTCGTCTATATCGCCGCAGATGTACACGGAGAGCGAAACGTCCTTGGCGACCTGATCCGTGCCATCGCTGACCTGGACATTGAACACCGTTTGCTCCTTAATGGTCGGGGCCTGTCCGACCAGGCTGTCACTCTCGATGGTAGTCCAGGCGGGGTGTCCAGTATAGGTCACCGTATGCAGGGTGTCATCGGGGTCGATAATCTCCGGGCAGAAAGCGAGCTGTTCGCCTGACCAGAGCCAGATCGAGTCCACGCAGACGATCTGCGGGGCAATGTTTGTTGCCAGTATCTGGAAGGTGTGTGCCCAGGGGGCGCCAATGTAGGGGTGCGTTTCCAGGCGCCCGGACAGGTCAGCGATCTGGATGTAGTACTCGATCTGGCTGCCGGCTGGCTGCTGCGGGATGTAGCCGATTACAGAATCCTGAAAAGCTGTGGGTGGGGCAAGCACGCTTTGCCACGAGGCACCATCAACCCGATAGATCAGTTTGCAGGAATCAACTATGAGCATGTCGCCGGAGCAGGCATCCACACGTGCGGCCACTCGATACTGGCTAACGGTATCCTCGGTGTCGAACAGCGGAATGTGATCGACAAACAACATCTCGCGATCGGGTACGCCCATTGTGCGGCAGTGGATGGCATCGTCGGTCAGCCAGGAACCGGTAAAGCCGATAATCTCGTAGCCGGGCATAGCTGCCTGGTAGGTCGCTAAGGCGTTGGCATCCCAGGCCGTGCCATACAGGGGGACAAAAACCTTGTTGTTCAGGATCAGGGAGTTGGTATACGGCTCGTTGTTCGGGGCATAGACCCGAACGATTGTGTATGGCCTTCCCCATGGCGATAGCTGCTGTTCCAGGTAGTTACAGCGGGCGTTGAGCAGGCTGTAGCTGGGGTGGCTGGGGGCAACCTCTTTGACGATGATGGTCGTCGGATTGAGGAACTTCGCCCAGCAGTCGATGTGGTGAATGCCGCCCGACTCAATGTAGCCAAGGACAGTATAGTCGTTTCCAAGGTAAGCTTCCATGATGCTGTCGACCGAATCATGACTCAGCGAGGGATTCTCGTTGTAGACCAGCATGGTCGACATGGACATCCCCAGACCGTCGGACATGTGGTTGCCGCCGGTGTGAATCAGCGGCATACCGTAGACGTCCATGCCCCAGGCGGCACCGAGTTGCGAGGGTATGAGGTTGTCATTGGGGCGCGGTCGGTTGTAAATATGGTCAACGATTGCCATCGTTTTGTCCTCGAAAATGAACCAGGGACCATAGTCGCGCGTCCACCAACTGTCGGTGGAGGCATAGAAGAACTGGACATTGTCCATGTTCACGCCGCCACTGGTGAACGTATTGGTGGCCTGGTTGGCGTAGTAGCTTGAGGAGACAATGACGGTGACCATGACATCCTCGGCCATTTCACGGACCAGCGAAACAGGGATGCCCATGGGATAACGGATGATGACGCCCTCTGAGGGTTCCCATTCGGAGCAATTGCGAAGCTGGCCGGCCGGTGGCGAGGTGACTGCATGATTCCTGCCGATCTCGTGCAGGCGTGTCAGCTCGTCCTCGGTGAGGCCGATGGGGAGGGATTCTTCGTACGGGTTCTGGTCAGCGGAGGCCACAGCCCCCAGAATCAGGCAGCCGGCAGCCACCAATGGAAGTAACCATCTGTGCATGTGGGGTCCATTTTCTTGCTGTCACTCCAGCGCGGTGAGCCAGGTGAGTATCAGTTGACTATACTTCGAAGACTAAACTACCATGTGCAAAGTAATCAATTCTGAGGATTTTGCAAGTCCAAGTTGCCCATGAATTTCGTATCGTTTGCGGGCCAGGGCTTCGCAATCCCCGATGGTCGGTTGTCGGTAGCGTCGGGGGGGCGGTTTAAGTCATTGTGGGGCGGTAAGATAGTATTGTTCGAGTGAGCCGTCTCACATGATGATCATCATTTTCCCTATTTGTACTTCTCCGTTGACATCCTCGACGGTCCAGTAGTACAGGCCGGAGACAACCAATTGGGTGTTGCGGGTGATCAGGTTCCATTCGGCGTGAGTGGCGGTTGGGTCGGCGGGGTCGCGGTCATGGCTCAGTTCGCGGACCAGATCACCATCGATAGTGAAAATGCGAATGGTACATTTCGGAGGGACATTGGCGAAGTGGATGGCTCTGACGCGATTGTCCGGCCGGTCATCATCGGCGCGTCCCTCGAATCCATGGGCTCGGTAGTCGCTGTCGATTCGGTAAGGATTGGGGTAGACATAGACTTTTCGATTGTCCTTGTCCAGTTCAGCTGGCGAGGAGAGCGGGTATGCCATAACCGGGTTAAGCGTCACTGCTGTTTCCAGCGACGGGAGGCCGGATTGCGGTGAGCCGTAATCGAAGGCGGTGACGTTGACCCAGTAAGGGACGGTTGGCAGCAGACCCTCGACAGTGCACTCGTACTCGAAATACTTCAGGTAGCCATCCTCGGTGAGTTCTTCCGGACGCGCGGAGTCGGCAACGAGACTACTGGGATAGGGTTGATGGGGGAAGCGCTTGCAGATCGGTGTATTTATACACAGCTCGGAAGCATTGTGGTCCTGCTTGGTGAAATAGAAGGTGGAATCATCGATACGCAGTGGATTGCCGCGGGTGAACAGCAACGGGTTGAAGGAAATGTCGGTGCAGGAGTCGCCGTACAGACAACGCAGCGAGTCAATGGTAAAGGGAGGATCGATCAGAAGATAGTCGTCGATTCTGGGGTTGGCGTCATACACCCATTTGCTGTAGTCTTCCTTGTCATATGAGGCCACTAAGGAGTAGCTTGCGGCGCGGTCATCTCTGGCGAGGTACACCCGATACCCTTCGAAGTCGAATTCTCGTGAGAAGACATCGCGCGTGGTTTCCGACCGGAGGCCGTTGAACCGCACATGCAGGCTCCCGATGGAGGGGGTGACCCAGAGTGTGGGGGCCGGAGGTGGGGAGGCGCCCTTGAAGTCGGGGACGCCGTCACCTCGAATCCAGCAGGTATCGGCTTCGGTGGGCAGGTAGTTGTAGGTCCAGATGTCCTGGCCTGACTCGGGGTCGAAGACAAGCGATGAGTCGACGGCTGCTGAGTCGACGACGCACACGAAGATTACTCCGGAGTCGCCATCGTTGTCGGTGTCGACGCCGGGGTTATCGTATATCCAGGAGGCCCAGCGGGAATTCAGCCCGAGGTCGGAGAAGTCGAGGTTGGCGTAGTATGCGTCGGGATCGTAGCTGTGTTCAGCCAGATTGTCGATGTTGCCGGGGACCGTATGCAGATTCTCGCCCGCAAGGTAGGCGAACGAGACAGGCAGCATTTCCCCGGGGCGGATATCGAAGGGGCCGAACGACAGCAGGTAGCGGGTATCCAGTCCGTCGGTCCAGGTGAACTTCTGAGCCTCGTTAGGAGGCAGCCAGAGCGGGTCATTGGAGGTGATACTTCCGGTTCGGGCCTGATCGTAGTCAAACTCCTGATTGCGCATTACATAGTATTTATTGGCGTCACCTTCAGGGGTGCCGGTCCCACCGGTACGGAAGTCGCGGTACGGTTCCTTCCACTTTCCCTGGTAGGGTCGTTCGCGGGGGCCGAAGTCATACTGTGAGTCGGTGTTGCCCACCCACCAGTTGAAGGAGACGTTCAGGTTACTCTCGGGAGTTCGCACGATGCGAGTTGCGGTGATGTGCGGGGCGGGGTTGTCACTGTCGAGATTGCCATCGTTGTCCGCAGTCCAGGCCAGGAAGACAGTATCCTGGTATTCGCAGCTTCCGCAGTAAGCGGGATACGTATGCAGGAATCCGGCCAGGTCGTCCTGGGCGCCTTGCAGTCCGTCCGCTTCGAAGGAAACATCGGCGTCGATATAGATGCCCATGTACACCTGTTTGAGAGTCTGGCGGCCGATGTTCCGGACCTGGTAATCAAACAGGACGATATCCTCGGCGTAGGCGTAAGACCAGGCATAGGAGGCCTCGGTTACCTCGATGTGCAAGGGGCGGTAGGGCCGGCCAAAGTGATCGGCTGCCATTCCCTCCGTGAGCGTATCGGAGTAACGCACAATATAGTCTTCCTCACTGATCGCATCGTCGTAATCCGGTGAGTTAGGGTCGATTATGGAGCGGTAGATGGGGTTGCCAAACGGTCGTTCGTCGGGGTGGAATTCGCGGGTGTTGACCTGGTAGGCCCAGCCGTCGGCGCCGTGGGAGACCAGGGTATCGCGGCCGACCACGGCTCCAATCCAGAAGGCGCCGGCATACAGGTAGCCCACATTGGAGCCTTTGGGATACTCGCATGACGGGACTTCCTGTCCGGTGAAGAAGTCGGCGTTGCCGGCGCGGCTGTATTCGGACCCGAAGGTTCCGTTGTTGGTAATTCCGAGGACCATTTTCCCGACCCTGTGTGCCATCACCGCATAAGCCGGCACCGCGCTGCTTTTTTGTTCGGCCCGATCGCGCCCATCTTTTGGTATTGGTGCCTCGGCGCTTTCGGACGGGCTTGCCATGAGTGTCAGCATCGCCAGTACCAGAGCGGCAGTACTCACATGTGAAATCCGCATAAACCTCCAGCTACTCTTGACAAACCCTGCGTCTCGTGAGGGGATCACCTGCTGTTGAATCGATTGAGGTATCTCTCGCGCAACTCTCCCTTGTGCACCGCGCCGCAATCTGTCCGAACTCGGTGGTTGGCGGCTGACAGCGCCAGATTGGGCCACAGGGCATTTAGTCGTTCACGATTAGTCGTTCACGAACCACTCGTGGGCAAGCTCCAGCGTTGTGTTGACGATCTCGCGATCGATATCGGCCAGGGCGCCGCGCGCGATCAGGCCTTCGATGGCACGGTGGAGCAACACCTGTTTCTCCCGCACCGGGATCAGGGCGGGGTAGTATTCGTTGGTGAAGAAGATTCGGTAGCGCTCACGAAGTACGGGATCCGCCAGCATGCGGCCGATCTCAGATTCAAGGTCCTGGCCCTTGAGGCTCAGGAGTCTGGACTTGGGTGAGCCGAAACTCTCAATGGTTTTCTGCAGGCCGTCCGTGCAATCGAAAGTCAGTTTCCACAGTTCGGTCAGCCCCAGTGAGTTTATTGACAGGACGTTGACTGTCACGGTGTTGTCAGCCGGGTTCGTTGTAACTCTCTCGAGTTCCGGGAGGTACATATTGTCCGTGATACCGCCGAAACAGGCGATTCCGCCGGCGAACGGTTCTTCGAGGATGTCCGAGATGGTGAAGTATGGTTTGTGTTCGAAGCGGGCATCCTGAATGGCCATAAACTCTTCCTCGGTGAAGTGGAAGCGTTCATTCCATTTCTCTTCGGGGCTGAGGTCCTTGCGGGTCAGGGTCGATTGGCTGGTCATCATGCCGATCGCCTGACCTCCGCGCCAGACCAGCGGGAGGACCCCGACTGCCCATTCGGCAGAGCCGCCGATCTCGCCGATAATGGAGTTGAGCTTGCGGTTGTTGGGGAACTCCACGAGATCATTTCCGAGCACCAGCGATGGGAACAGATCACCGTCCTTGTCCCAGGGGGTGGCGACATTGGCCTTGTTGAGCTTGTCCATGGCGTACTGGTGGCGGTTGCGCATGAGGAAGAAAGCGCTGAGGTCGTCAAGGCGGGTTCGGTTGCCGTAGGAATTGGCAATGATTTCAGCCTGTTCGACAAGTGACACTGAGCGGGGATTGAACAACTCGAAGTAGGATCCGGACATCCAGCGCTGGATGTACACGTCGGGCAGGTGTCGCTTGACGTTGGACTCGGTGAGAAACAGCGATGTCAGAGAGGAGTGTTCGCCGGTGACGGATTTGGTAGTACCCTCGATAACGTCGTTGCCCATAGAGAGCAGGCTGACATTTTCCGCCATAGGCAGACCGTACATGTGGCGGTGGTGCTCCTTGCCGAACAGGGCCCCGACCGCTATGGTCGGGTTGCCGCCGAGTTCCTTGCCGGGCTTGACGCGGACGCCCTCAGTGATGGTGGACTCAATGAGGACTTCCTCGCCGATGGGCAGGGTGACAGTGGTGGTCTGGAGGACCTCGGCCATAGCCAGGGCGGCGGTGCGGTCGTTGTCACGCTTGAGGCGGTTCATGGTTTCTTTGGTTCGCTCAGCCTCAGAAAGGTCAGCCGCGCTCCCCCGTCCGTGCAGGCTGACCGCGATTGCCGCAAGGCCGGCAGCGAGCACGACCGATTCACGCAGCTTGCGGTTGCGTAGTGCGCCGAGATTGGAGCGGGTGTTCAGGTGATCGGACAGGCAGATGGCTTCGCCGGATTTCAGATTCACGTGATACCGCTCCATGATAGCATCGTGGCGGTGGTTGAACTCCCATATCCGGCTTTGGCTGAACGGATAGCTGTCGTGTTTGCCGCAGTAGCGTGGTCGCACCTCGCTGACATTGAAGCGCAGTGAATTGTCCATACAGGCCCTCATGCGTGAATCGTTTTGCGCCAATATTGCGCCAAAGTGGGAGTCTGTCAAGGCGGATAGGCAGATTGCGCGGCGTGGTTGGTCGTATTTGGTGGTTGGGGCGGGTTCGGAGATTGAGAGGCCGTGGGGTGCCCAGGCGTGTTCCGGCGGCCTTGGGGGGGCTGGTCGGGAGGGAGCGGCTTATGGCTTGACAAAGGTGGCGGGTCGATATGTATAATAGTGCGGACGGCCGGAGGAGTGGCTGAGTGGTCGAAAGCGGCGGTCTTGAAAACCGTTGTACCGCAAGGTACCGTGGGTTCGAATCCTACCTCCTCCGCCATTTTCTTTTACGCATGCGTAATTCATTCCTTGACAACAGATTAGGTTGTGATATTATGAAAAGGCCGCTCGTCGGGCTATGTTTGTTGTGCGTCAACTCATAGCCGGAAAGGAGCGGCCCATGTCGAAAAGCTATCTCGGAATCGACGTCCACAAGAAGGTGTGTGTCTTTACGGAGATCGACTCCAAAGGAAAGATACTGCACCGGGGGAAGTTTGGCAATACGCTTGAAGGGGTTTCCGACTTTGCTTCGAGCCTGTCACCGAACGTCCACCTGGTGCTGGAGCCGGTGTTGAACTACTTGTGGCTGCTGGATCAGTTCGAGCCGTATGTTGGCTCGGTCCACGTGGCGACACCGCACAAGGTTCGGGTGATCGCCGAATCGAAGTGTAAGACCGACAAGTATGATTCCCGCTTACTGGCTGAATTACTGCGGACCAACTTCCTGCCTGAGTCCTGGGCGCCGCCGTCCGAGATCAGGCTGTTGCGGGGTCTCATCCGGCAGCGGTATCATCTGATTAAGAGCGTGGTCATGGACAAGAATCGTATCCGACATCTGCTGTTTCAGCACGGGATCGATCTGCGCGTCTTCAACATCGCCTCGCCCAAAGCACGACTGGAGATCCGGAAGCTGTGTTTACCTGATATCACCCGCCAGACGATTGATCAATGTTTGAAGATCATTGCCATGCTCGGTGACCAGGTCGCCGAGATCGACAAGCGTATCCAGGAGCGAGTGAAGGGTAATCCCACGGTGGAGTTGCTTCAGACAATCCCGGGGATCGGACGGCTGCGCTCAGCCGTGATCTATGCCGAGGTTGGCGATGTGAGGCGGTTTCGCAGTGCCAAGGCCCTGGCCAGTTACACTGGTTTGACCCCTATCGTGAGGTCATCTGGAGACTCAGTCTGGACCGGCGGCATCACTCGGCTGGGGTCCCGACCGCTTCGGCATGCTCTGGTAGAAGCATCGATCAACGCCATCCGGAAGTCACCGGAGCTGAACCGGATGTTCTGTCGCATTCTTTATCGGAGCAATGTGCAGAAGGCACGGGTGGCAGCAGCCCGGGAGCTGGCCGTCATCATCTATGCCATGCTCAGGCACAACGAACCGTTTCGGGCTGAGGCGGCATAACAGATAGACTATGAGTCGGAATTGCATATGAGCGGTCAGCCCGGAAATTTGGGCTGGATCGAGAAGAATCCGTGCTTTGTGAGTGGGCGGCTGCTCCTTTAGAACAATATCGTGGGCCTTCATGCCGAAGAGCTCGAATAGGTGACCAGGACAATCCGACGAAACAACCCGGTCCAACGCGACCAGAAAGAAGAGATTAACCCTTGACCGCGGCCTTTTCATAGGTGACCACAATTGTTGTAAGTTATTGCACGATATTCGGTGTTATTCAGGCAGGAGCAGACGCCAAAATGCCCTTATTTTAGGCACTTAGCGTTGATTTTCAATGACTTAGGAAGAAATAAAATTGGTGGAGGTGGGGGGAATCGAAAATGCGTGTTTTCGTAACCTTTTGACCCATGCCCGCTTACGCTATAACTTGCTGAGCCGCAGCGAATTTCGGCTTTTATTTGGTTTTGTTTGGTCGGGGTGTCAGAGAGTGCTTTTCACTCGAAATGGCACAGATTTGGCACAAGCCAAGAGTGGTTCGGGTTCGGTGAAGATCACCTAAACTCTAGCCAAGGCGCGAGTAAAGTGAAGTCTCGCACATTCAGATTGAAGGCACATCAAACTTCATCCATCTTAAGCACTTTCAGACTTGATCTTTGCTAATGAAGGAATCCTCCCACTTGCGCTTCGTCGGCGGGTCCATATCTTTGATACGATCTGCGGGAATAATTTCCCCGATGTCGAAGGACTGGTGACTAAGCCCCCAAGCAACTGCGAGCCGATGGTACTCCGAAGTTTCCAATTTTAGGGATTTTGGTACAGGCACTTGTTGTAACGAGACCCCTTCATTTTGATACAAGTCTCTCGCCCAATCGTCTATGCTCCGTGCAATTGCTTCGTAGAATGGTGACTTACTTCCACCTCCAATGAGAAGAATCGGGAGTTTCCGCCGCCATACATCCTCGTTTGGAGCTCTGAGACGGCGCATATCATGAATCACCGTTTTTATCATTTTCAGGCAGTCTTTCTGGAAAGCTTCTTCAGCCAAACTAACTTCTCTTCGAATTTCGTCCTCTGGCAATAGGTAGGACTCTATGCCATCTGCAAGCGGTGTCAGCGGATCATGCTTATCAATCAGTTTCTGTGCCTGCCTTTCAAAGGCATGCTGTATTGCTTCTATCCGCGCATGATGCAACTTAATGGTTCCCAGCTGTTTTACGTCTGCAGTCAAAAGGCTGTATCGATCTTGATCGCTTTGACGTAGAATAAAGCTGCACACATCCAAGGTCGATGCTCCGACGTCAATCATCACATGTGCGCCTTCACGCCTGAGATCGGACATCGCGTAACCGACGGCACCGGCAGCAATCTCAGGAACTATGTCGAGATTACACACAACCTCATCAGGATCATTATCCCAATACGCGGGATTCGCATCAAGAAGAGTAAGTTCCTTATTTGCTAGTTCTAGCGTTACTTCTGCATGTAATACCGAGAGCATCCAGCCGGCTTTTCCTATCCTTCTAAAACGAAGGTTGTCCTCATTGTCCTCAACGCAAGGAGAGGGAACACCCAGATTCACACTCCACACCAACTTGGAAAAGTGAGATATCAAGTTCTGTTGCGATTCGAGAAACCATATGCGGGCGTATCTTAGGATCAGCGAGAGATATGCGCTCGCAACCTGTTCAGCTTGAAGACCATAATGACTTGGTCCTAGCTTACTTTTCGCTAAATCAGGGCTGCTAAATAATTCGAGTTTTATGTCCCGGACATGGGTGGCGCCATCCTCTCCAGAGAGGCGACAAAATCCTGATCGATCAACCCACAGTACGCTGGGTAGAAGAAATGGCATAGATCGATGAGCGAACTGCCCAAAATCGACAGCAAACGTCGGACTTCCCTGCAAATAGGGAGCCTGAATAACCACCTTTGATGCGGAGGTACCGAAGTCTAATCCTATGATTAAATCACATTCTCCGTTAGTACCCGGCCGCCTGACTTGGAGGACGTATTCATCGTAAACTTGATCCACCCGCTCCTCGTTTCCTCTAAGCCTGCCTAGTACGGACTTCTTAATAAAATCTTTGAAGCTAGTCATCCTCCCCCTCCTTATGGCTTCACCATAATAACTGCCAAGGCAATTTCCTGAGACTGCGCCCTCATTGAACGGCCGCTTTCTATCTTCATGCGTCGTTGCTTAACGCGATTGTTCAAAGCAAGGATTCTGCCTTCCGTTGCCTTTGCCAAGGATTCTCGGCCGAGGCGGGAATGCTTGTCACGTATCTGTTTCAATATGCCCACCTGCTGATCGAGGTGTTGTTCCAGAGTGCGTAGCTGAATATCGGCACGATCGTGATTCTTTGCGTTCAGCGACCGCTTGAACTCTTCGTACTGATCGTCTAACCGATCAAACAACGATTCGTTTGCCACATCGTATATGGCATCCAAATCAACTTCGTTCCTTGCATCGAGCCAATCCGCGCCTTTCTCACAGGCCAACATTGCCAACTTCTCGGCGTCTTCTGGATCAAGATAATCATCGTGGCAACCAAGTGGAGACGCTGCGTATGAGAGTTTCTCAATGTCCTGTAATCCCCGAAACGTCCATAGAGCGGCTGCCAGCACGTACACACCGGGGACAACAATAGCACCTACGTCTGAGACACTCATTGAAAGGGCAACTGCGGGAGTGAGTTGTTCGTCATGCTGTTTTATGTGGCTGCTAATCATGCGAACCAAAGGATGGAACTGGGAGACTATCTCTTCCGCACGACGAGTTGATTGAGTCACGCGATTATCGAAATGACATCTTACTGGTCCGGATGACGCGGTTATGAGCCTTGTCACCGTGGATAATCGGTTTGATCGGATGAACTCAGTTAGGTCGAATTTTGCCATTTCGGATAGCGAGATGTCGTAGCTGAGCGAATCTGGCTCGATTTGATGCAAATCACATCCCGGGTAATGCAAACGAAGGTAGTCTAGTACATATCTTCTGAGATCGTTTCCATCAACCCAACGATTTAGCTCACGAGCAGCCTGAACTTGATTGAGAATGTAGTCCCCATATGCTACAAGATGAGTAGCTTCTTGCTCCAGACGCCGTTCTTCCTGACGGAGATTCTCCAAGGCCTGAGCTGTCTGATCTATCCGTCTCTCCTGTTGTTCTGGGGTCAATGCTGCAGATAGCAAATCCGATTCTAGTCGGCGAATCTCGTCCCCAAGTATAGCTTCGAAATCGCCGAGCGCCGTTTG
>CAZVHP010000018.1:0-35773 GCA_964627305.1 uncultured Ignavibacteriales bacterium
AGGACAAGAAAAGGAGAAGACACATGCTACCGACCAAGACAACACCGCAGAAACAGAACCTGGCCGATCTGACCGTGCTTGTGTACGGGCGCAGCAAGATCGGCAAATCGACCTGGTGCTCGCATTCCGATGGGGCCCTGTTCCTGGCCACCGAGCCGGGGCTGAACGCCTTGGATGTGTACCAAGTTCCCATCCGTTCATGGGACGAATTGCTCGCCGCATGCAATGAGATCGCCGAGGGCAAGCATCCATTCAAGACAGTCATCGTCGACACGATTGACAACGCCTACCGAATGTGTGGCGACTATATCTGCGCCAAGTTCAAAATCGAGCACGAATCCGACCTCGGCTACGGCAAGGGCTGGGCACTGATCAACAACGAGTTGCATCGTGTCCTGACCAAGCTGGCGTTCCTTCCATACGGACTATTCCTCGTTTCCCATTCGGTGGAGAAAGAGATCGAGACACGCACCGGGAAATTCACACGGATCGTTCCGACTCTGCCCGACAAAGCCCGCAAGATCGTGCTGGGGATGGTCGACCTCATCCTCTACTGCGACCTCGAGGCGGTAGCCGACGAGGAGGGAAAGACCTCCTATCGCCGCGTCATGCGCACCAAGCCAAGTCCGCACTACGAGGCAGGTGATCGGACGGGCCGTCTGCCCGAAACCATTGACCTCGACTTTTCCAAGTTCACTGACGCGTTCAACAGGCCGGCCGCCGCACCCAAGGCGGGTGCCTCTCGGTCGACCTCGGCACCGGGGGATACGCGGGACAAGAAGCCCGTTCCCACCGGTAAATAACCCATAGATAGAGGATACAACCATGCAGAACGAAGATTACGGACACAACGACCAGGCCCTCAGCTCGGAGGACCTCGACCTTGCACAGTTCGACGATGATTTCGCGCAGGCCGAAGTCGAAGACCGGGAGTTCGAACCGATTCCCGACGGCAAATACCAGGTGAACGTCGAGCGGGTGGAGCTGACCCGCGCGCAGACATCGGGCAACCCCATGCTCAAATGGACGCTTCGAGTGATCGCGCCGCAGTTTCGCGGAAGGCTCCTTTGGCGCAACAACGTGATAGCGACCCGCGAGAACATCAAGTGGCTCAAGACAGATCTGCATACCTGCGGACTTGATCTCGAAAGGCTCTCCGAGCTTCCCAACAGCCTGGACAAGCTACTCAACGTCAAGATAGAGGTCACCAAGCGTACCCGGGGCGAAAACGAAAACGTCTACTTCAACCGGCGCATCGTGCTCGAAGACGGCGGGGACGAATACGATACGGCGGCCAAGGACGCCCTCCAGCCGTTTTAGCCGATTATGCAGGATTCAGCACCGCAGACGGGCGAGGACCGCGTTACCATTGTCGTCGACACGCGGGAACAGGAACCCTACGCATTCAATCCTAAGCATGTGATTGTTTCTCGCAAGGCACTCCCTGCCGGGGATTACTCCATCGACGGCCGTGAGGACTCGGTGGCGGTGGAGCGCAAGACTATCGAGGACTTCGTCTCCACCGTCATCCGTTCTCGGAAACGGTTCAAGAGGGAACTTCAGTGTCTTGCAGGATATGAATCAGCGTGCATCGTGGTTGAGGCCGGCCTTAGCGACATCCTCGGCGGTCGCTACCGTTCCGGAGCACATCCCAACGCCGTTCTCGGAAGTGTCCTTTCCATTATCGTCGACTTCGGCGTCCCGGTCTTCTTCTGCTCGGACCGGCAGGCCGCCTGCCGCTTCGTCGAGGGCTATTTGATGAGATGTGAGCGAAAGAAAGTGAGAAGAAAACGATTTAACTGACCCGCTGCGAGCCGAAGGAGAGGAGTCGGATCGAATGATATGTTATGCGTCGTTGTCACTCAACCTGATCGAATTTAAACTGATATGAATAGCGCTTCAATTCCAGATTCGGCACCGCACGCGCAGCGAGAACCACTCGCTCATCGAAGTCGCCCGCAACAATGATTCCTCGTACGGGCATACTTTTCTCGGCAGCGACCGTCGTCATGTAAGCCAGCACTTGTGCTATTACCCGCGTGTCAGCTCGACCGGCCTTCAACTCAACAACAACAGTGGTGCCCTGAGCATCCTTGGCAAGTATGTCGACGCGGCCAGCGCCTGTCGAGAATTCGGTTCCGCCGTCGATCATGGACAATCCAGGATCGAGCTGCCCAATGTCTGCCCGAAGAGCGAGTTGGAGGTCCTTCTCCAGACCAAACTGTAGTTCGGCCGACTCTTCGAGTGCTTCAGAGGCCTCCGGCGAATCTTCGATATCGGCCTCCTCTACAAGCTCGTCAGAGTAAGCCGTTTGGCCTTGGGCGTCTGGTTTGATGATGAGGACCTCATTAGGAGCGAATTCAAGCTTCCATCCGAGCTTTTTCAGCCCGCCTCTGAGAGCGTGAGAAGTGTTTTCGCTCGGATGCAGGCCCGGCGGGTTTTCGCTCGGGTTATCTCTCAACCATCTCTTTAATGGGTGCTTAGACGGCTGTCCGTTCTCGTCTGCAACTACGACAAAGTGTGAGCGAACCATTATTCAACCTCGATCTTAGGCTCGTGCATGAGGGCCATTACAGTGTTTATATGGTCTATTGATAACGCCCATGGACTTCGAAACGATGTTGTAATACTGCATCTCTTGAATCGCCACGTGCCTAGGCAACGCAGCGGACCGTCCGCTGCAAGCGATTGTTATGTGGCCGACTCGCGTCGCTGATAGTAGATGTTCTTAGTCTTGTTCTCCCGAATTCGTCGCCTCATCTTCAGGAGCCGTCTCTCCCAGATCCTCTTCAGCAGTCGGGATAGCACCGTCTGGCAAAGCGAGAATCGCTGATGCCTCCCCTTCAGGCAATTGTTCAACTGACCGGAGCTTTCGTTCGAGTGCGCGGCTACGCACACCGGTTTGCTCAATCGTGCGGCTTGCGGTGTTGAGTTGCTTTCCTACCTTGTCGAGCACATCACCAAACTTTGCGAACTCGGTCTTGACCGCCCCCAAGACGCGCCATACCTCCGAAGCACGCTGCTCGATGGCGAGCGTTTGGAATCCCATTCGAAGGCTACTCAGGATCGCGAGCAACGTAGTGGGCCCCGCGAGGACAACACGAAAGCGCTGCTGGAGATCATCTACCAAGGCAGGTTGTCGCAACACCTCTGCATACAGACCCTCCGTTGCGAGAAACATAATGCCGAAATCGGTTGTACTGGGTGGATTCACGTACTTGTCGTGAATGTCCATTGCGGCACTTCGAACCGTTCGGGCGAGAGCATCCGCGGCTGTCTGAACGGCGATCGGGTCGGCCTTCTCCGCAGCCTCCTGCAAACGCAGGTAGTCCTCCTGAGGAAATTTCGAGTCGATTGGAAGCCAGATATGGCTCCCAGGCTCATCCTTTGGACCCGGCAATCGAACGGCATACTCTACCCTCTCCGAGGAGTCTGCCTTTACGCAGACGTTCCTCTCATATTGATCGAGAGTAAGGACTTGCTCAAGCAGTGCACCGAGTTGAACTTCGGCCCACGTACCGCGTGCTTTCACATTGGTCAGAACTCGCTTTAGGTCACCAACTCCGGTGGCCAGAGTCTGCATCTCTCCCAGCCCCTTGTGGACGGCCTCTAGCCTGTCGCTCACGAGCTTGAACGACTCACCAAGCCGTTTCTCAAGCGTGTCATGCAGCTTCTCGTCAACAGTCTTGCGCATCTCGTCGAGCTTCTTCTCATTGCCCTCCTGAAGTTCCTTGACGCGGGAGTCGAAGGTGGTCCGGATGCGGTCCAGCGCGGTCTGGTTGGACTCGGCGAGCTGCTTCAGCTGCTTGGTCATGCCCTCAAGTTCGACCTGCTGGGGCTTGGCTACCGCTTCCAGAGTCTTGGAAATCGTGTCCGTACTAGACTTCAGGCTGCCCGAAACTTCCTCGCGCAGTTCCTTCCCCGCAGCTCGAGCTTCCTCTCGGCCCGCACGGAGTTCGTCGCGCACCTCTTTGCCGGCACCCTGATAACCCCGCCAAGAGCGAAGGAGCGAAGCAATCGCTAGGAGCGCTGTTACTACGGTGACGACCAGGATGATCCACAGCAGCGTCTCACTCATCGTTCGCTCCGGGCCACATAAGAATGTTTATATGGTTTCTGTATAACACACCTTCGTTTTTCGACTACAAATCGTCTACAGACTCATACCGCCCACATAGTGCTTTCATCACATTCTCTCAGAACAATATAGCTTCTCGAACCCCTCAAAGTCAAAACCAATTCCGATTCCGCCAACTGACCCGCCTCCCGACAGTCCGCAGTTTACTCCGGTAAGTGAACACTGAGAGATTGGCGCGGGGTCGCGCTGTGCGCTGTGGCTCGCTGAGAGGTGGTTATTTGAAACAGGCACAAACGACAATTCGAGGGCGGATCGATACGGTCTTCTATGCAGGCCCCCGGTTCTCAGCGGGTCGATTGGTGACACCGTCCGGGGACAAGATTCAATTCGCCGGAAAGCTGTATGCCCGCGAGCACGAGCAAGTCGTACTTTGCGGTAGCTGGATAACACATCCCAAGTATGGCCGCCAGTTCGAGGTCGAAACCATGGAGTATGATCTCGATCTGGACACCGAAGGGCTCGCTAACTATCTGGCCAATCACCCGGATATAAAGGGCATCGGACCGGTCAAGGCGCGGTTGATCGCAGAACGTTTCGGAGCCGATTTCGACAGGGTGATCGTTGAAGAACCGGAAGCGGTCGCCGAGATAGCAAAAGTCCCCCTGGCGGTTGTCGAAAGGCTGCGCGACGAGTGGTGCAGAACCAGGACAACCAACAAGGCAATCACATGGCTGGCCGCGTTCGGGCTCACCCATCACCTGGTGACGACCCTAATCAAGAAATTCGGTAATGACGCGCTGGCGCTGCTCAAGACCGACCCGTACATCATCGTTCGCGAGGTGCGCGGTCTCGGATTCAAACGCGTCGACAAGATTGCCCGCAAGATGGGAACGGCCAAAGATGACCCGGCCCGTATCCGCGCTGGAATCCTCCACTGCGTGTCGACGGCGCTGGAGCAAGGCGATTGCTGGATCGAGTATGAGGAACTGATCGACCAGGCCAACACGCTGCTTGTCATGGATGTCCTCGACAGCCGCGACCGGATCGAAGAAGCACTAAGTAAGCTCATTGATGATAACACTCTCTCTTGCTCCGCACACGGCGGACGGTTCCTCGTCGCCCGACCGGATATCCGCAAGATGGAGGAGGACTTGGCGGCGCTGTTTCAGCACGCTACTCGCCCCAATCCTCATTTCAGTAGCGCTGATAATCTTGAATCCCTCGTGCAGCAGATTGCTCCTGAACTCAATGACGGTCAGCGGGAAGCCGCGCTCATCACTCTGCGGCATTCCGTCTCTCTCGTTTCCGGCGGGGCGGGAAGCGGTAAGACATTCACGATCTCGGCGATTACAGGCATCTACGCGGAGCGCGGTCTGCGTGTCGTTCTCGCCGCGCCAACCGGCAAGGCAGCCAAACGCCTCGAAGAAGTCGTCGGACACTCTGCGAGCACGATTCATCGGTTGCTCGGTTTCAACGGCAAGGACTACGGTCGCGGTCCGGACAATCCCATCGACGCCGACGTGATCATTGTCGATGAGGTCTCTATGGTGGACGTGCCGTTGGCCTGGCGTCTGTTTCAGGCGATCAACCATGAGACGACTGCCGTTGTCCTGGTTGGCGATCATAACCAGCTTCCTCCTATAGGTCCCGGCAACCTGCTACGAGATCTCGTCCAGTCGCGAGGGGTGCCGGCGGTCATCCTCGATAAGGTTGTCAGACAGGCAGGCGTGCTCAAGGAAAACAGCATCGCGATTCTGAACGGCGAGGTACGCAAGACCAGCGAGCCGGATGGCCCCGGCCGCCGTGCGTGGTACCTGGTGGATCAGTTTACCGACCAATGGGACGCCCAACGTTTCCTTCTCGAGTTGTTCGAGAACGTGCTCGACAAACGGCTCGGTTTTAACCTGGTGTCGGATGTTCAGGTATTGACACCGACCCATAAGGGGCCTCTCGGCACGCGCGACCTGAACCGGAGGTTACAGCGTCTGATCCAACAGAAGCTGTGGGGCGTGGAGGTTCCGGTTGTCCCGCCCGGTCGCAGGCCGAAGCTGCTCCCCCAGGACAAGGTCATCCAGACCCGGAACAACTACGAATTAGGGGTGATGAACGGCGCTGTGGGTGTTGTTACTAATGTCGCGCGGGACGGTTCGCTCATTATCGAGTTCGACGGAATGCCGGTAGAGATCGAAGCCGGGTCGCCAAACATGCAGGATATCCAGCTTGCCTACGCCCTCACCATTCACAAGGCACAAGGCTCCGAGTTTCCATGCGCCGTGGTGGTGGTCCACAAATCCCATTCCTTCATGCACCACCGGAACCTGTTCTACACAGGTGTCACCCGGGCAAAGGAGACGGCAGTCATTATCGGTGACCGCTGGGGAATCGCAAACTGCGCAAAGAAGCGGAGACAGGATGAGCGAAAGACGTTTCTCTCGCTGCTGCTTGCTCAATGACAAGAAAACGTCCGTTGTAGCCTATCGGATTGGTGAAGGATTCCAAATACAACTGCACGGGAAGGCATCGCGACGTTGAAAGGCGAACGACTGAGTTCACCTGCTGCTATGGAGCGCGGCGGAATAGCCATTCCAGCTAATGCGGTTGTTAGGTCATTTCCTCTAAGAGCCTGATCCGATTGTTCTTGGCTTTGTATTTTTCTATCATACCCTGTTCTTCCAGAGTATTTAGGCAACGCATTACTCGACGCTCGAAGACCTTGCGAGGATATCCACGCGTCAGAACACCCACTTCTTTGAGAACACGAGAGGCTAAAGAATGGATAGTACAAGACTGGTTTGGGCATTTGGACAACACATTGACGATAGCATTCTTGATCTCCGTTGTGGACACTTCTTCCGCACGCCGACCAGATAAAGCGGGAGAGTCGCATCTATCTCCGGGTGTTTCATCATCATCGATGGGATTCTCATCTTCTTCCATTTCATCATTATCAGACTCCTCAAAACTCTGCCCATCCTCAGTTTCGGGTTCAGCCTCGAAGACATCAATGCTCGAATCACCAAAGCATGAACGGGGGAAAACGCCCCTTTCTTCTAGCATTGACCAGAGCTGTTGAAGTGCAGAGTTATTATCTGCGTAGTATGCCGCTTCTCTCACTCGAAAGAACTCCCAACCGCAACGTTCCAATTGTCGCTGGCGCTGCATGTCTTCTTCGTAACGGTCGGGTCCATGCCACTTGTCACCATCACATTCGACCGCCAACCTCGCCCGGCCACCTTCAACAACCAGATCGATTCGCTTTCCTGCAACTTCGTGTTGGGCAAGCACAGTGAAATCTCTGCGAAGAAGTTCCAAGGCAACGTCAACCTCGAACCAGCTGTCGAATGGCGCGGGAGGCTTCACAACGCGCCGGTTGTCCTGAGCCGCCCGGCGCTCCAGTTCATCCCTGTCAATTCCGGCAATCTGTTGTGGCTTTGTGTTCTCGAAGAACTCGAGCAACCTTCGCCGCAAATCATGTGTGCTGAGTTCATCGCAAGTGACAGAATGGAAAAGAACCATGTGATCTCTAGCGCGGCTGGCCGCGACATTAAATCGTCGCTCATCCGACGCCTTTGTGAAAGGGCCGATCCTCTCATTGCTTGCTGCGACAAGCGACAGCAGCATGACGTCGCGCTCATCACCCTGGAAGCCGTAAGGATTGCCACAGACCAGACGCCGGCGTTCCATTTCCTCGGCTCCTAGGCGTTCGAGTAATTGATTTTCGATCAACTGCGCTTGTGCCTCGCCTTGAAGCACCACCACGCCCATAGTCCTGCCATCGTACCGGCAATCGTCGCAAATCTCCGCGATCCTTTCGACAATGGCTTCGGCTTCCGGTCGGTTAATCGTCCGATTGTTTGAACCTTCGCGATACCCGCCGCTCAAGAAGACATGCTCAAGCGGCGGCAGCCGGTTCGGGCCATACTGCCTCAAGGGAATCAGCGGTGTATCCGAATAGCAAAGATCGTTACTGAAACGGATTATCTCCGGCATGCAACGGAAGTGCTCGCGTAGCGTGATACGCCGCGTTCCATACCGGAGTTTCCCGTGATCGAACAGGCTACTCTCAATATCGAACGATGACTTGAAGTGAAAATCGTGAAGGAACTCTTCCATTAGGCGATGTACAGCATCGCGAGGTAAACCTACCGCATCGGGGCTAATCTGCTTGTCATCACCAACAATCAGTATCTTCTTGCCCAGATAGAACAGTGGAAGTGCTTCGACGCCGCACTGAGAAGCTTCGTCAACGATAATTATGTCGAATATGCCTGGTGCGGGATATACCGTGTCCCATACGCGGTGTAGCGGCATCACCCACGCCGGAACCGCCTCGCGGCATTCATTGAGATGCCCTTGAGCCTCGCGCCGATGGCGCGGCGCATGCTTCCCCGTCCCCTTGCCAAGCCGCCGCATGGACAGCTGCCAAGCTTCCATGTGTCGGCGATGGTCTTCTTTGAGCCGCGAGAAACAGAACGACCAGGCATGAAGCGAGGCAAGTTTCGCGATAATGCCGTTTATCTCGTCCTCTATCTGCTTGGCTCGTTTAGCGAGCGCCGGAACGTCTTCCTGCTGGATGTAATCCTCGATCCAGTACCGCGCCTGCGCCCAATGCCAAGCATCGCTCAGGCGCAGGACTCGCTCCTCCCAATATGCCTCATCGCAGGTTTGTTCCAGTGAATTCGTGAACCGCGGCAGTAAACGTCGCAATTTCGAGATATCTTCGTCCACCTCCTGAAGGCGCTGACGCTGTTTTTCCAAACCCTGGATTGAATTAACGCACTGCATGAACTTTTCCAAGTTGCGGCTGCGAATAGATATCAGCAAATCGTTTGTCACCGGATGTGCGTTACCCTTGGCGGCAATGATAGAAATCGGAGTCTCAATACTTTGGATTTCCTCGGTAGCAAGCCGCTTGGAGATGCGGGCCAATGCGAGATGGCACGAGGAGACAATCCTTTCGATTTGAGATTCATCGGCCCATACTGGCTCGCTTACGCCTGAGTGTTTGCTTATCGCTTCCCGGCACTTGGCAATGAGTTCTTCAAGGGTCAAGGTATTTTCGAGCGCATCGCGCAACGACTTCAGGCCGGTCAATTGTAGAGCATACGGCCCTTCAACTGTTTCACTCCGGCCCTTCCAGAAACCCCATGCCCTTTCGCATTCAATGCGAACGTGCAAGGCGTCAGCAATACTTGAGAAATGTTCGATTGTGGAGCATGGGCGTCCGCCAATCTTCACAGTCTTGATAAAACATAACCGTTCTTTCACAGGCTTAGGCCGAAACAACCACCAACCCAGTTTCCCACCATTCTCCATGTGCTCTTTCAATCTGCAGGCATCTTCATACAACGATCTGATTTCGGGACTATCCGGAAGTTCGATTCGGGTTTCATCGGCTGTCGCAACGAGTTCTCCAATTGAAGCAATTACGTCTTTCGTAACACGCAGCAGTTCATGCCACAGGGATGAGTTGCCGCCAAGAACATCGCACAAGGCATCCTTCATCCATGTATGCGGCATTGCGAGAAGCCTTTTGCGGGTGTTTTGAAAAGCTGAAAACTCGTCACGAATTACCTCGATGACCGGAGGGTTGTTTTTAGCCAACAGCTCGGCAAGCCGTTCATCGGCTCCATTTGCCGAGTTCTGCTCTTCTTCAGCCGCGTTTGCCTCATTCCTTACGAGATTGGTAAAGCGTTCAGAAGACGGCAACGCGTCGGGCCATCCAAAACCCAATTCCCTCCGCTTCTCTGGCGTGAATTGGCGCAAGGCTGTCAGAATGCTCCGCAATTCGTCTGCAGAGATCTGACACGTCTTGTCCACAGGAACGGAATCCGTGAACCATTCGAACTCGACTCGATCCCGATTCACCGCTTCGGCGATTCTTGCTGCCGTGCCTTGATAGGCTCCTTCCGCGATAGACTGAGTATGCGTTTCGGACTCCCGGATGTCGCGGAGCCGCCGGTTAACCTTGGTCCTCTCCTCGCGGAGTTCCCGCAAGCGCTTTTCAAGTTCCGTACGTTCACGCTCGGCGCGACCTTCGTTCCACTCTTCATTCTTCCGCAGAATGCCGCCAACGCTGGATTCGAGAGAGCGGCGTTCCTCAAGTCCGCTGCCAAGCAGATTGATGCAGAGGGGACGCAATTCATCAGGCACAAGCCTTTCAAGAACCTGAAGCGCACGTGGCGTTTTCGCCGTGATGAGCGTTCGCTGTCCCGTGGCAAGCAAATGGCAAATCAGATTAGCAATGGTGTGGGATTTTCCCGTGCCGGGCGGCCCTTGCACAAGCACGCCGCTCGCCGCTCGAATTTTATCCACAATGCGTCGTTGCTCATCGTTCGATGGCTTGGGAAAGAAAACCTCACCATCGAATGCGACGCTGACCTCTTCCGGTTCGTCGCTCGGTTCGTGAACATCCTCCGGACAAATTTCCGCAAGGTCTGCGAACTCGCCAGGGATGTATTTTCCGTCCTCGATCTGCTCCTTGATCCGTCTCAAGGTTTCGGTAAGACCTTTGGCGGAACGCTTTCGCAGGATCAAAGCCGGAGCATATTCCACAATGGGATTAGCCGAGGCGCGGATGTTCTTCGCTTCCAGCGAGTCGTTATAATCGCCTCGTGAGTGAATCGAGTGCACAAGGGCCTGAAGGACGCCTTCGACACTACCTTTTTCCCATGGATCGTCTTCGGCTGCGACCAATGAAACCTTCGCGGTTTCCTCCGCGCGTGCCGGTTGCTCCTCGATGTCCAGCATATCGAGTTCGGGACGCAGCTTGGCGCCTTCGGTGTGGGGACGGACAGTGAATTTTCCCAAACGAGCTTCAAACTCTAATATGGCATCTGCCACTATCAGGTGTCGACGTACAGTTTGTCCGGTTGGCGTTTGCCAAGTAAGCAAACCAAATCCGAGAATGAGTTCATACTCCTCGCCAAGTCGAAGCTGCTCTTGATGGATGGAAAAGAGCGTAGAATATACCTTATGAACACTTTCCCAATCGTTGTGGTCATCAACCCATGGAAGCCATCTTTTGTCGAGATATCGTTCCCATACTTTTTGGATATCAGGAAGATCTTCAAGGCGCTCGGTGTTTGAAACATATTCTGGTTGGTCAGTCCCTTCTTGCCATCCCGGATTCTTGATCTGCCGGGCGATCTCTGTTTTCAGTTCAGGAATATCGTTCTTATTTCGAAGAGCCCCGATGTTGATCCAATCTCTACATTGATCGGGGACACTCGGCAATTCGGGTTCATGTCGAGTTTGAATTTCAATCCAGACATCAGAATCATAATCCTCGTTACGTCCCCAAGCCTGTGTGAAACAGCCCCGCTTATGTGGAACCGCTGAAAGCCAGAGGACCTTTTCATATTCAGATATTTGTCGGACCAACTTGGATCGTAGGGACGCCAGTCGCAGGAGATAATCAACCAGTCGAACGGCCTTGTGTGCTTCAGGGATAGGAGTCTGCTGTTCGTTCACGAGCTACCTTGATTTCTTTGGCTTATTGTCTTCTGACGGGGTTCTCTTCACCCACGCGTCCAGTTCCTCAGCATCAAACCGCCAGACCCGGCCCATCCGGTGGGCCGGTAGGTCGCCTTCACGAGCCAGACGGTAGATCGTGGACTTGCCGATTTTCAAGTGCTTCGCTGCTTCTTCCAGAGTCAACCAGGTAGTCATGAACCGCCGTCTCCATCTCCACTCGTGAGCATTAAATATCAAATAATAACATTTCTGAGCACGAAAGGCAACACGTTTCCCGGTCGCCGTCAGAATGCGTTTCCGGTCGGTAAGTATCAATCAGCGCGGATATTGGCGGAAATGGAGCCTAAGTGGCAGTTGAGCGGCTAAGCAATGTGAAAGACTATTACCGGCGGATCACCGAGATCGATATCGGCGCGGTCGCCCGGGAACTCCTCGGCACCCGTGTCATGCACGAATCCGACCGCCTGCTCCAATGCGACTGCCCAAACCACAAGAGCCAATCGCACCGGTCCCTTCACGTCATGCTCGACAAGCAGGGCTGGTATTGTTTCGGCTGCGGTGTGGGCGGCGACGTGCTTCAGCTCGTGGAGTTCATCCAGTCGGGTCAGGTGACGCGGGGCCAGTCCGGCCCCATGCCGGAGAGCCATCAGCGTGCCCGCGATTTCCTCGCGGCCAAGGCAGGGCTGCCGTCTTTGGCCAAGTATGGGCTCTCGCCTGAGGAACTGGCAGAAGCGGAGGCCGAACGCCTGATCGAGGTGCGGGTCCACGAGGTGCTGACGGCGCTGGCGGAACACTATCACGGACGGCTCAAGGACACTCCCGAGGTCCTCGAATGGCTCCACTCCAAGTACGGCCTGTCCGCGGAGACGGTCGACAGGCTCCGCATCGGCTATGCGGACAACGACGGAGAAGGTGGCGTCATCCGGAAACTGACCGGCCATGACCTCGGTTTCACCCCGCGGGAGCTGGCCGCATCCGGCGCGTTCCGCCCGACCAACCAGGACGGGCTCGATCCGTTCTTCGAGCGGCGCATCGTGTTTCCCTACTGGAGTCGCGGCCGCGTCGTGTTCATGATCGGCCGCAGGACCCCGTGGACACCGGATCAACCATGGGAGCAGGGCAAGTACAAGAAGCTGCCCGTCCACGACGAAAACACCCGGCGGCACATCGCACCGTGTATCGACAACAGCCATCTCTACAACGAGGACTGTCTGCTCGCCGGACCTGAGCGGTTGATCATCACCGAGGGTGTGACCGACTGCATATCACTCATGGAACATGGCTTCCCGGCAGTCTCGCCAGTGACCGTCCGCATCCGCGAAGCGGATTGGGAGCGGCTGCTGCCGCGTCTTCGCAACGTGAAGACTGTCTACATCTGCCAGGACAACGAGATCTCCCAGGCTGGGTTGAACGGCGCGCTCAAGACCGCCGCGGTGCTTTCCGAGCACAGGATACAGACACGACTCGTGGTTCTTCCCCTGGACGAAGGACGCGAGAACGCCCGCCGGGAACTGCGGGTGCGGTTCGGCCTCGACGCCGCGGTGGGGGCACGGGAACTGGCCAAGCGCCTCGAAGGCCGATCCCCGGATGAAATCCGCGATGCCGAGCGTCTGCTCTCCGATGCCAAGATCGACGTCAACGACTACTTCGCAGCGGGTCACTCGGCTCAGGACTTTGAGGCGTTGCTGGAGAAGGCCGAAACGCCCCTTGAGTTCGCCATTTCGCGGTTGCCGAGCGAGGTACCCGAGGATGAACGCAACCGATTGTTGGAGCCGGTCCTTAGCGAGATCGCTTGCCTGACCCCTTTGGAACAGGACCGATACTTGAAGCTTATCCAAGAACGGTTCGGGAAATCAGGTTTGTCTTTGGGTACTCTGCGCAGCCAGGTTCGTGCGGTACAGAAGGATCGACGCTCACACACCAGACAGGACAGGAAGAAGGAAAGGCCGCACACAGACGCGCTGCATGGTTCCTGCCGGGCTCGGATCGAGGAGGTGTTGTTCGACACCGAGGAAGAACGCGGCTCACCGAATTACGCGAAGGCAGCAGAAGCGGCCTATGATTGGTTTATCGCTCACGGGGCACGTTTCTTTCGCACCCCGCTTGGGGAGCCTTTCATGTTCTTCGAGGATACGATCCTGTGGATGGATACTCCCGACCGCGGTCGCAAGCGGCTGTATGTCTCTCTCATGTACAAACACACGGGGATAGTCCAGACCACTACCAGCGGCAGAACGTTCTACGATGTATTAGCTAATCTGGCGGTGGAGCGTGGGCAGGTGCGGGAGCATTTCTCTTGGCTTCACACCGACGTCGCAAGGCAGACCATCTACTTCAACCTTAACAACACCGATCACGAGATAGCCAAAATCACACCGGACGGAGTCGAGATTCTCAAGAATGGCGGCAACGCGGACGGCGTCATATTGGACGGTTCCCGGAAGATGGCTCCGATCCGATTTTTGCAGGACGCCGACCCCGAGGAGGCCGACCGGCTCTTGGTAGAACTCGTCCTCGACAACCTCACCTGCGCGCCCGGGGACCGGTTTCTGATCCTCTCGTGGTTGTCTTGCTTTCTGCTAATCGACTTCGCCGGCACGAGGCCGATGACCCGGTTCGAGGGGCCCGCGGGATCGGGCAAGACCACCGCGAGCAAACTGATCTCGGCGCTGCTCTATGGCGAGCCCCAACAGAAGAAGAGCACCGACGCCGCCAACTATACCGACGGTTCGCAGAATCCGCTCATCGTCCTCGATAACATCGAGGTCAAGCAGATGACCGAGGACCTGACCACTTTCATCCTGACCAGCATCACCGGCATCGCCAAAGAAAAACGCAAGAGCGGCACCGACACCGAAACGGTCATCGAGCGAACCAAGTGTCTCCTCAACACGACCGGCATCGAACCACTGGGAGGGGAACTCGCCGAAATCCTGTCGCGGTCGTTCATTATCCGCTTCGACATGGACGAGCAGGCCAGCGACTGTTTCCTCGAAGCGAAAATCCTGGCCGCCATCCGTGAGCACCGCGACCTGGTTGTTTCTGCCTTGATGAAACGCACAAGCCACGTGCTGGCCATGCTGAGTGGTGGCGGACAGGAGAAGGTAATGCGGCTCCTACATCGAACATTGGGAAATCACAACAAGCGCCGCTGCAATGACTACCTCAGCCTGATGTACCTGATGATGCTTGCGGGAGAACCGCAGGAAGAAATTGACCGGTCGCTCGAAGAACTCCACCAGCAGTTCTTGGATCGAATCGCGTCGCTCAACAGCGTGAGTATGGAGACGGCGCGGGAATCCAATCCCATTGCCACGGTCCTGTCCGCGTTGTTCAAAGCCTATCGTCACGCGCTGGAGGCCGACCTAGAGAGCACAGCAGTCAATGTCGCCAAGACGAACAAGGCGGCGTTTCTTGAACGTTTCCAGATCGAGTTCCGGGACGAGACCACTATCGAGGGCGCTCTGGCACGCGACCTCTTTGTGGCACTGAAACGGTTGTCCAAGGATTTCGGCCTATCTTTCCACATGAACTCAGTGCAGCAGTTCGCCCAGCGATTCTCAAACGACATCGACACCATTCGAGAGGCGGGATTCGAGATCACGGTTAATCGGTCATCACAATCGTCCCGTCGCACTGCCAAATACAGCATTACACTACTCACCTGAAGAACCCGGCGTCTCTGTCGGGACGATGCGAAGGGTACCCTTCGCAAATGGCGAAGGGCCTTCGCACCCGTAATTCCTTCCGTGGCAAAACATTACGCTGATCGTGCGAAGGTGCGAAGGGTTTCAGGGGTTAGCCCCCCTTACTGGAGAAAAAAACAACATGTTATGGTCATCGCCCTCTGACTAACCCCATGTGTGTTTTTCCTCTTACACGTGAGTAACTCAACCTACTACCTTCGCACCTTCACCTTCTATTTATCATATCTATCTTTCTTATCAATCAGTTACAGCAGTGCGAAGGCTCCTGCGAAGGTCTTTTTCATGTCCCCGACCCTTCGCACCTTCGCAAGTCGGCACTATCCGATTCGTTCCGGTAAGTATCTCGTGAGGAAATTCTACTAACTGGAGTGCCGGAAGTGAGCCTTCTCAAGCTGATGATGGAACAAACTGCCGGGGGCACGATACCGATTGATATCTCGGAAACCGAGTCGAAGAACAAGTCCTGCGCGGAGGACATCACGACCTGTGAACAAACCACGCAGGAGGCGATGCTCTTTGTAGCCACCAACCTCAAATCATGGGAGACGTTGACGCCGGAATACTACGCTCGGGATGTCAGCGTTGATGATGCCTGTTACCGTCGGCTCGATCCAGATTACTACGCCTGGCTCAGGTACAGAATGGCCTTGGCTAAGAAAGCGGCGGACTCGGGACGAATCTCATTGTCTGCATTCGACAGGCTGCGCACCCGGTTTGATAGTATCCACACCTGGGCCGTGTGTCGTTTTGGTGAGGATGCACTTCGTTCTGCAATCCAGTCGCTGGACGTGAAGGCTTATTCTCCACTGCTGCGCGAGACATTCGGACAGGGTATTCAATACCCTCTCAAACAAGCTGCAACGGAGATGACTCCCTCGCAGAACCCGCAATTCCTCTACCCGAAACATGGCGAGTGGCAATTCACATACGAGGTTTCACCAAAGGCCGTTTCCATGGTGGATGCCATCCGTGACCAGGCTGTTTCCCTCGGATGGAGCGAAGCCAAGCTATACCAGAACAGGGACTCGCTTTATTTCCCCTACGGCCAGAACTACGGCTTGGTGTGCTTTCTGGACGGCGATTTGGGTATCGGCGAAGTCACCCGGCAATCAATCGAGATTCTCGGAACGACACCGCAACACAACCGTCTGAGATTCTACAACCCGGACGTGGATCAACCGTGGCTGAGGAAAGTAAGGAACGAAAAGTGAAACGAGACTATGCTAACGCTAAAGATGTTCTGCCACCCGACCTGCTGCATGCTGTCCAAGAGCACTTCACCGGCCTGCTCTGGGTGCCGAGCGATACCTGTTTCTACCACGAGCGCCGCAGATTGGTGCTTGCCTTGAAGGACCAGGGAATCTCTACACGCGAGATCGCCAGACTTTCCGGCGTTACTCCGCGTCGCGTGCGACAGATCTTTGGCGAAAGCCGCGCGGAATCGTCCCCGACGCTTCACGACTCCAGCCGGTAGGTAATGAAGGGGTTTTCCGTGTAGGAGGGCGAAATCTGCCTTCCGCCCCGGACTCCGGCTTGGGAACACGAGCGAATGGACCATGACAGAGACAGCCGAACAGAACGACGGACACCTCAGCAAGAAGGACAAGACGCACCTGGATCGCTGGCAACGGAACTCAGGAGCCGAACGGAAGCACGGCCCACCGGAGGGTAACCTCAACTCGATGCGTCATGGCATCTATGCGAACCGGTTCCTTGCCGAGGACGAGAAGCCCCTCTTCGAAACCATCATCGCCCAGCTTTACCAGGACTTCGTGTTCAACAAGAGTTCGGACTTCATGCAAGTCGAACTGGTGGCGGTCTACTTTCTCAAGCTGGGACGAGCGCAGGAAGCCGGCGACTGGGACGCTGCCGAGAAACTGGACCGCATGATCCGCTGCCACCTCAAGGACCTCAAGGCCACGAAGATTGCCAGGGAGGGCGAGGCAGCTAAGGGACCGGAAACAACCCCAGCGGAATGGGCCACGGCGCTGCTTGAAAAGCTGGCTGAATCGAAAAAGAAACCGGCTAAGAAGACAGCCAAGAGAACGAAAACGCGAAAATGATTGCGGATAACACCAGGACGGCCTGCAGAATGGCCCCGGAAACACAGGGACTTACGGCGTTGCCGCTGGCACAAAGTTCCGATAACCCCTGTTCCAGGAAGTTTCGATCAATCGTTTTTTCCGCTCGGTTGATCCGGCCTGGAGACAAAGCATCGGACGGTCTCGGGAATGTGTGCGGGCGCGGAAACTGCATGAGCATCGTCGGAAGGCTCTTCACTACCCCGAACGAGAACGCGGTCCCGAGGGACCGCAAGGTTCTCGTACCCGCCCATGGGTCAGAGCCGTTCGAGGGCTTCCTCAAGAGCTCCGTCCACCAGGTGGGTATAAATCTCCGTGGTCGAGATGTCCCGGTGGCCAAGCGCGCGCTTGACCACGAGCAGGTCGGACGTGGCGGCATACAGGTGGGTCGCGAAGCTGTGCCGGAGTCCGTGAGGACCGAGGCTCTTCTCAATCCCGGCTTCGTTCAGCCAGAACTTGACACGGTTGGCCACCTGCCTCGGCGAGATGCGCGATGTACGGTTCGAGAGGAAAAGCGCGACGCTGGAAGTGCCGAGCTTCCGGCGCTCCACGAGGTATCGGCGTAGGAGGGAGCGAAGGTTGGACTTGAGGAACTTCACCTGCGGTATGTTACCCTTGGCGCGGATGCGCAGATGCTTCGCGTCTAGGTCAACGTCATCGATGTCCAGGGAGACAAGCTCCTGGAGGCGGATGCCGGTACCGAGGAATAACTCGATGATAACCCGGTCCCGTCGAGCCAGGGTCGAAGATCGTCCGCGGAGTTCGCCGAGTAACCTGCGCTTCTCTGCTTCGGTGAGAAACACCGGCGGCGTGCGCGGCAGTCGGCGCATGGTGACCAACCGGGCTGGGTTTTCAGAGATGAGCCCTGTCTCCTCGGCCCAGGCGAAGAATGACCGCACCGCAGCCTTGAATCGGTGTAGCGACGCGGCTGAGCGCGGGTTGCCATTCGGTGTCCCAGTTACAGCGGGATCGGTAAGGACCCTGTCAAGCACCGCTGGAGTCACCTGGTCGAAGGAGCACCCTGTTTGTATCGAGGTCAGAACTCGGGCGAACGTCCGCAGGTCGCGCATGTATGCGCTGACCGTGAGTGGCGAGCGTCCGTCCGCTTCGAGTCTACGACCGAAGGTCTGGATGGCCTCTTCGACAAGGTCGGGTGCGGGCATCAACCGCGCCGCTCTGGCGGTGGCACTATTCATCGTCCTCGTCTTCCTTCTGGCTCCGGCCCATGGGTGTATCCTTTGGCAGAGGCAGCTTCTTGATGCGGCCGGTCTCTTTGGCCCAGATCAGGAACATCCTGAACACCCGCATGGTCTTATCGACGGTGGGCTTCGCCCGCTTCTTACCGCTGGGCAGCTTCAGAAGAGCGTCCGATTTGAAGAACTTGCCGACATGCGGTGCCAGAATACCGGACAGCTTTCGCTCCGCCCCAAAGAAGGCTTCGATCTGCTCGAAGTGTGGGATAGGGGCGTGACGCACTGCGTCGGCAAGCCGACCGTGTTTTCGCGCCCCTTCCCCCGAACCGGACGTGCGGCTTTCACCGCATCCGGCTCTCCGTCCGGATATCTCAATCATTGGGCTTCAACTCTCTGCAAGGTAGGGATTACCTATCTTCCGGCCGTTATAGTCGTACCGCCTGATATCTCGGGTCAGTACGACAAGCGTAACACGTTTGCGCCCGGTGGAGCTGTCCCATTCCGCAAACAGCCTCCGATTCCCAGCGTCTCGCGTATACCGCCGTTTCAGAACCTCCGTGGTCTTCCAGTGGTACTTATGCCGATACCATCGGACGAGCCGCTGGAAGGCATAGTGGTCCACCTTTCGGAAGTCGATGACGGCGGGCATATGCCGGTAGTAGTTTCCCCATCCCCTCAGCACGGCATTGAGTCTCGCCACAACAGCTGCCTCGTCCATGTAGGTATGGTCTCTTTCTGTCAGCCTACGAATATTCTCCTTTACGGATTCTATTTTGGACTGAGGTATAGCTGTCTTCGGCTTCCACTTGCCTTCGCGGTCACGACCGCGAAAGAACCGGAAACCGAGGAACTCGAACCCATCGTTGACGTGTGTGATGATGGTCTTCTCTTCCGACAACGTGAGGTGAAGCTCATCGCTCAGGTAGGAGGCCACCTCCTCCTTGAGTTTACGAACATCCTCAATGTGCCCATTGCACAGGTACACAAAGTCATCGGCGTACCGAACGTATCCCGCGTTGTTGCCACCATGCTTCCTGCATTTCTCGCGTTCCCAGGGGGTGCGATTCGTGAAGCGTTTATGGTGAAAGCGGTCCAGTTCATGCAGATACACGTTGGCCAGCAAGGGGGAAATAACCCCACCCTGCGGCGTACCGTGTTCTATAGTTGTGAAAAGTCCATCCTCCATGACGCCCGACTTAAGGAAGAGCCAGATGACGTTGAGAAGTCGCTTGTCTGCTATGCGCCGCTTGAGCAGCGTCATAAGCTTCTTGTGATGAATGGCATCAAAGCAACCTTTGATGTCACCTTCAATCACGTAGTACATGCGTTTCCTATTGATCATATAGGTTCTTACCGCCACCATAGCATCTTGAGTGGAACGATGGGGCCTGAAGCCATGCGAGGTATCCACAAAGTCCGCCTCGAAGATCGGCTCAATTGCCATGCGCACCGCCTCTTGGACCGTGCGATCTCGAAACGTCGGGATACCCAGCGGCCTCAGTTTGCCGTCCTTCTTGGGGATGTAAACCCTGCGGCATGGTTGAGGCTCGTATTTCCCCTCGCGCAGTTCGATGCGCAGTCGTTCCAGGTTCTCTTCAAGATGACGTTCCCATGTGGGCTGCGTCATCCTGTCGATGCCCGGTGTCTTGGCGCCCTTGTTCTGCGCGACGTTTCCATACGCTTGCCTCAGCCAAGCCGATTGACAGACCAGATTGTACAGGTCGTGATACCGCTCCCCCGGATGGTCTGTCGCCCATTGACTCAGTCGTCTCTGCATTTCACGGATATTAGGCATGATGATTCCTCATGCCATGTTCCGTTATTCCGACAGAGAGCAGTGTCCAGACTGGAGCCCTTCGCCATGTACGCGGCTCTCCCGCGCTCAGACTACTACGGCTCCTCCGCCCCCACAACGCCACGTCAGGCGCAAGCTGCCCCAGCCGCGTCCGCGGCGGGCGCTGTGGGTTCCTTGGTTCACCAATCAATACGACGATGGAGGTGGATGCCGGTCTATCACCCATCCGACCTCTTTGGCCGGTCGTCATGGAGAAGCAGTGTTGAAGGGACAACCGCTTCTGATAGCTGGCCGCCAGAAAAGAGAAGCAACCAGTACCGAGAGGTTCAAACAAGGAAGAGAACCTCCCACCATGCAGGACTCGTAAGCACACGTAAGTCCCCGTACCTATTAACGCTGGGTGGGTCACTGACCGATTTCTGTTCGTCATCCGTTCCATCCAAATGCCAGGCTCCTCGTCTTGTCTTGTGTGCTTCGACTCAAGGCTACCGTTCCGCCCGGGCTTCACACGGCAGGCTGCTTCGATCCTGTCGCATGCCGGGTTGGGCATATCCGCGCCCTACCGCGGATAGCGGTTTCACCGCATTACTGATTGGCGCTTCCAAGCGCACCTTTCCCGTAGGTATAGAGCGTCCGCTCCTTTTTGCCCTCACCGCGAAGGTGCTCCAGGTAGGCCTGGGCGGCATCATGCAGAGTCTCACTCATGGCGTTTTCTCCTTTCGAGAGGTTCAAGTTGTTGTAAAGCATAGTGTTACGCACATTAACATACAGGCATTTAAGCCGCTGGAAGTCAAGGCGTTCCTGGCCTATTCCTGGAGAAAGACCAGGTTCCTGGCAGGTCGGGCCGTATCGGATATCAGGGGCGTAATTCGGGGTAGCGGCAGAGGCGGGACCGCAGCTGTTTCTGCGCCCACAAGGCTGGATGTGTTGGCCGAATCGGGCGAGGCGGACCAGGGGCCTGCTTTGCTGTCGAGGCTGTCCTGATGGCGCGGATATCCGCCAAGGAGCGCAAACTGGCCGAGACCCTGGCCAGTCCCGTACTCTGGGGACAGGGATACCTGCGCAACCGGGACGGCAACCCGCGGGTGTATTGGCCACACCAAGTGGATGACCTGCTTTGCCGGGAAAATAACATCATCCACCTGGATGGACGCGACGTCGGCAAGAGCGTGTGCATCAGCACGGATGTGCTACACTTCGCCTTCACGACCCACGGTGGCCAGGGGCTGATCGCCGCCCCGCACCAGGGGCACCTGGATACGCTCATCGAGGAGATTGAGTTCCAGCTCGACAGCAACCCGGACCTCATGGCCAGTATCGCACTCACGAAGTATGGCAAGCAGAAAATCCACCGCAAACCGTACTTCCGGCTGGAATTCACTAACGGATCGATCCTCTACTTCCGGCCCGCGGGCGCATACGGAGACGCGTTTCGTTCACTGCATGTAGACCGCGTGTGGGTGGACGAAGGCGCGTGGTTAACCGAAAAGGCGTGGAAGGCACTTCGGCAATGCCTGAAGTCGGGCGGGCGGCTACGCATCTACTCGACGCCGAACGGATTGAGAAACACCACATACTATCGCCTTACTGCATCGACGCAGTTCAAAGTCTTCCGCTGGCCTTCATGGCTCAACCCGGTATGGTCCGAGGAGCGTGAAGCGGAGTTGTTGGAATTCTATGGTGGCCGAGACAGCGCGGGCTGGCAGCATGAGGTGGCCGGCGAACATGGCAAGCCGTCCTATGGAGCTTTCAACATCGAATACCTGAATCTCTGTCGTCAGGAGCTTCTGGAATACCAGAAGGTGATCATCACCGGTGACGAACTAAGTAGTTGCACATCCGAGGAGGAAACACACGACCGGCTGGAGACCCTGCTTAACCTGGTGCCGCAGTCGGGCGTGTTTTGGATTGGAGGTGATCTCGGGTATACCAATGATCCGACGGAACTCGTCGTGTTCCAGGAGGTGGAATTGGCGGAGCGCAGAATCCTCAAACTCGTCCTGCGCGTCCACATGGAGCACGTGGCTTACCCGCACATCGCACAGACCATCGCGCTTCTGGATCGGTATTACACAGCCACTGGAATTGGTGTGGACAACGGTGGCAACGGACTGGCGGTCGTCCAGGAGCTGCTTACGTTGGACAAATACAAGGACCTAGCTTTGGAGGGGCGTTTGTGTGGATACGATTTCGGGGGCATGACCACACTGGCTGTCCGGGACGGACGCGAGGTTAGAAAGCGCACGAAGGAATTCATGACCAGCCTTATCAACGGTGCGCTGCAGCGTCGGCAGATAGTCTTTCCATCCGATGACCTGGAAATCGAAGACCAGTTCACCACCCACACCTACACGCTGAACGATGGGCGGATTGTCTACTCCAAGGGTAACGACCACATCATCGACGCCGTGCGCTGTGCTCTACTGGCGCGGGAACAAGCTAACCTCGACCAGGTGGGCGAGGAGACTGTATCCCTGAAGCCGCTGGTGACGGAACCGGTGTTTATCTAAGAGCCTCACATCTGCTCAACTAGTTTGCTGAGTGTGCTAAGAAATCGGGGATCATAATCCTCGTCTACATGATTAGAGTTCCAAAGCCCTGATGAACGAATCTTATCTTTGCAGCAGAAACTGCCAAGCCAACTTGGAGAGGGTGAGTCGATTTGCAGCTCCCCAGCTTTCCTGTGATTGCTCAACAATGCGATTGAATTCCGTTCGATGTATGCCCGTACGCTGCTCGGCGAGGGGACATCCTTTGCCCGAATCCAAAGAAATGGCATGCTTCTGATGTACCTGCTGACAATGCGTTCGATAGGATATTCCTTTTCACGGGTCTCCCTTGATGCGGAACCACGCTGCCCCCATGTCGGGCAACTAAGCCCATGACGTTTCAGTATTGCGAGACCAACAAGAAGCCTAAATACCGAACCTCTATGATTGCCTCCACCTGTTGCGAGAGTTCCGCGATGATTTGCCAGACGTTTCCAAAGAGTCGTCTTGGAACCTCTTGAAACTGCGTGCGTCCCGACACGCGCTACTCGTAATCCCGTTCCTGATTGAAGCCGTTGTTCTCCGCACTCAAAGAAGAAATAGACTCCCTGTTTTGGCCAACCCATTCGACCGGTACAATCTTTGAGCGTGCGAGGACCACCAAGTCGCCTCTCCAAAGACGAGAGTATGTCATAAAACTGCCTGATGTCATCCGTTCTACTCATGACCGTTCAACTCTTGTTCGAGCCATCGAAGCTGCTCACCGATCTTCAGTCCTTCCATAGGGACCTCGACTCGCCGACACAAATCCGTAAGGTCTTCCTTCAGGAATTCCCTGTACCGGTTTCCTGCTAGGATTATGACGATGTCAGCTTGTCTTACTACACTCTTCAGACTACCAAGGACTTGCTTTGCCCAGTCCTGGCGTTCCTTCCTTTTCATCTTGTTGAGCGTAGTTTCATATGGTTCGATTACATCATCAGAGCAAAGCAGTCCGTGCTTCGTTGACAACACGAACCACTTATCGCCATGCTGTAAGTGCTGTTCCACGTAAGATCGAGCCTTCCTGAACCGTGGAGAATCGTAGATATCCCTGGCGGGATACTTGCCCCGCTTCTTTTTGGATACACATGAGACCAAATAAACGGTCCTGCTGGTTGACATAGAACAAATTCCTTCTAAGCGCGAAGCTCGCAAGATAACTCCGAATCCCACCGATTACTGTCAGGTGTCCAGTCTCTCCATAGCCCAAAGAATCGCCAATTCGCTGTCCCAGTAGCCTTTTCCCGGACGTTTGGACTAACGGGGCAGTACCTAATCGACAAATGTCTGAAGCTTGGTGCCCGTCTCATCGACGTCCAGAACGGCATAGCCAACACAAGCATCAGGAAGGTTGACGTGGGTCATCCTGCGATACCAGGAAGGTACTTCAATCCGTCGTCCGATATCGACGGTATCTTCCGGAATCCGACCAATGAGAGAGAATGCCTGTTCAACCCAGGCTGCATTGGATTGGGCAACGTCAAGACATGACTTCTTCACAACCTCAAGCCCATTTCGAAGTCGCACTGTCGCCTCCTCGACGGAACTGACCGCAAACGGATTCCAGACCATGCAGGTCGGCGCTCCCATGTGGCCACTGACGGTGAAGTCAGCCCGCGTCCTGGCTCCAATGAGTTCCACGAAAGGTTCCTTGCCCGGGCTGACATGGAAAACGCAGATGCGGGACCCAGACCGATCTATCTCCGACTCGACGGTCTCGATCAGGTCAACATACTGCGAAAGCGTGTTCCAGATCTTGCCTGCACCTCCGGCGATAGGTCGTTGCATGAGTTTCGATCCGGCAAGGAAATTCCCGCCGAGACCGTAGACGAGCGCCGGGCCGACCTGGTATGCCCGAAGGTGATGCAGGATGTGAAGGTTCTCAACCTGGATATCACCGTGGAAGAATCGTTCGACGACAGCCTTGTCTTCGTGATTGCCCCAGACGGCGTATACAGGCACATCGAACCGTGTCGCGCCCTCGATATACAAAGGGAGTTCGCTAAGCGGGCAGTTCTCTTTTGAGGCCTCGATTTTCTCTTCGCGTGGCAGCGCCAGCATCTTCTCCTTGTCCGCAGGTGACAGATCGGAATGGACTATCCGGAGTTGAAGCTCACGATCTGAGAGCCGCTGATAACTGCCATCGTCATAGAATCCGAAATCCCCGGCGTGGATCACTGCGTCAGCTCGAACATCGGCAGCCAACTGGTTGATGATCCCGAGCTTGCCGTGGGTATCGCTGATAAGCAGCAGTCTCACAAAACCTCCCTTAGTAGCCTAATAATAGCCAATTCGCCAAACCGGTAGCTGATTGTGCAACCTTGGCTTTTCTCCCTCATGGAATGACTTCCCAACGGGCGCCCCGTCCCCTGCCAACGAGGCGGATTTTGCCTTGCTTTTTCAACTCCGCGAGGACCTTCTTGATAAGTTGCGAACTGACTGCCGGCATTTGGGCCGCAAGGTCCCCCAGCGTGAACTGTTCCACTTGGGCGAGCACGGTCTGCCGGGCTAGGTCACTCTTAGCGGGACGTGCCTCGGTCGATTCCACCTGCTGCTCGAACTCCTTGTAAGCGCGGCGCAATACGGCCAGGAAATAGTTCCACCAGGGAACGATCTCGTTCTTGCCGTCGTGCCATCCCTGCGAACATTCAGCCAGAACATCGTAGTATTCGTCCTTGCTCTCTTCAACAAGACGTTCCAGGCTGATGTACCGCGCCACTTGGAAACCGTGAGCTTGGAGCAGAAGTGTTGTGGCCAGCCGCGAAACGCGTCCGTTCCCGTCACGGAAGGGGTGGATACACAAGAGATCGAACACGAAGGTAGCAACGATTAGGAGAGGAGGAGTGTGTTCATCGTCGGCTGCATCGCGGTAATTCCGGCAGAGCATCTCCACGGTCTTGGGTGTGGCTTTGGCCGATGTAGGAACGAACCTGACTTTCCTCTCACCGTTGGGCAGGATTTCGATGATCTCGTTATTGCGCTTTTTCCATTCCCCCGCATCGCCTGAACGACCACCCTGGGCCATGGCATGAAGTCGCTTGATAACTTCCGGAATGATAGAAACTCCACGCTTGCGTGTGAAAATCCAATCCAGCGCTCGCCGGTAGCCTGCAAGTTCTTCTTCCGAACGGTCACGAGGTCTCGCTTTTCCCACGACCACGGGACGAAGCCGATCTGCCGGTATCGTCACCCCTTCGATTCGGTTCGACGATTCAACGCTCTGAATGATAGCCTGTTCGCGCAGAACTTCGAGGACCTCCGGCTTCTGCCTGATCCAAAGGTCTTGCTTTCCCCGGGCTTCCATGCAGGAACCGAGAAGCCATCCCGTGCTGACCGGGATCGATATCCTGGCCAGCTTCTTTGGGTCGAGAGTCAACAAAGGTAACCACCTCCTTTCAGGGGTAGCCTAATAATAGCCTATTTGAGGTTCAGTAGCCAATTGTTTTTTCGGGGATTTTCTTGAAACCTTCACGCCCACAGCTCGCCTCATCGACATTCTTCCAGATCCTCCGGTAGATAACCCACACGGCGCGAATGTCGCGCCTACAATGGTAAGAAACCGAGAGGACCCCGGTGGAAGAGCGAACCGACCCACAACCCGGCCATTCGACCACGCCTGCGCTTGACGAAAATCCGGCGCTGCAAACGGACGGATTTGTGGTCGTTCCCATGGCGGCGGCCGCGGCGCTCGACTCATCCGTGTTCAGTAAGGTAAACGCCTCCGAGGCCGTCCCGGCAACCTGGGAGGAACGGGCTTCCAAGGCCTGGGAGTATTACCTCGAAGAGCCGTTGGTGAAAAACTGCATAAACTCGTGGCGCACCTTCGCCGTGGGCGACGAGATCAAGATCGCCGGCGACGACGAGAAGGTGAAATGGGAAGCCATAGATCTGTCCGACCGACTCGGCGTTTCCGCTTTCGTCAAGGATATGATCCTCCAGCTTCTGGTCAAAGGCGACGCCGTCGGATTCAAACGTTACACCAAGGACGGCAAGGACCTGGAGGAACTGGTCTGCGTCAACCCGGTTTCGATCAAGGTCAAGTACGCGCAAGGGCAACTGACCGAAGTCCGCCAATTCCCAGAAGACAATCCCGGCGTGGGTGAAGGACTGGACTTGCCCGTTGACCAAGTTCTCCACCTTAAGTGGGATGCGCCGTCGTTTTCGCCGCGCGGCAACTCGATGGTGCTCCCGGCGTTTCAGTCCATTGAACTGTTGCGCGACTATCGCCGTGCCGAGCAGGCCATCGCTAAGCGGTGGACGACCCCGTTCCGGCTGCTCAAGGTCGGTGGCGCTTTCGGCCAGAAGATGGTCATGCCCGACCAGAAGATGCTGGAGCAGGTCCGGGACATGGTTAACAAGATGGACCTCAAGAGCGGTCTCGTCGTTCCGTTCTACGTCACGGTCGAAACGCACGGCACCGACGGCCAGGTCCTCAACGTCGAGGACAAGGTCAAGGAAGTGAAAGAGGACATCGTGGTGGCGCTGGGACTCTCCCGTTCCCTGGTCACCGGCAACGGTCCGAATTTCGCCACCGCCTCGGTCAGCCTCCAGAAGATGCTGGTGATGATCCGGGAAATAAAGCAGGCGGCCCGTGTCATCCTGGACTGGATTTTCAATGACTGGCTCGAACTGAACGGCTGGAGCGACAAGACCATCCAATTCCTGTTCAACGACCTTGACCCCACCGACGCTGTCGATTTTAAGCGTCTGCTCATCGAACTCTACGACCGCAAACTCATCAGCCGATCCAGTCTCCAGCTCAAGATGGACCTCGATCCCGACATCGAGGCGGCCAACCGGGAAACTGAGAAACGCTCCGTGGACATGCTGGATGAAAAGCAGGTCAAGCCCATCGTGGACATGGTCATGGCCGGGATCATGGGTGTCGAAACCGCTCAGGAGATGCTCGGACTCGATCCGGTGAAGAATCCCGTCGGAAGTCGGACGGAGGCGTCCTGGGCGGGACCCTTCGCCCGGGGCGACATTGGAGATGCCGTCTGCGACGACTGCGCGCACTTCGATGACGAGCAGAACCATTGCCGTGTCCAGCGAAACGAAACCACCTTCGATGCCCCGGCGTGCCGCTTCTTCGACGCCAAGACCGTTCCTTCGGAAACCTCATCCGAGCAGAAAGGCGCGGTGTCCCGGAAGACGATGGCCTGCCGGGAGTGCGGGGAATGATCGGTGCGCTCGCGGCCAAGAAGCCGGTCTCCCAGGCCGAGGCCATACGACGGGCCACGGAACAAAGCGTCCGGGCGAGAAACCTGTACACAGAGCAGACGGTTGCCACATTGACCGCCATGCTCGCCGACGCCGAAGACGAGGTGCGTCGCGCCATCCTCCGGTACAAAAGCCTCGGTTCGCTTCCCGACAACAAGCTGGCCGCCCTGGAAGGGCTCAAGAAACTCCAGGCGGATATCCGCGAGGCCACGTCCCGACTTCACCGGGACCAGACTCTGCTTTTCCGGAAGTCGGCGAAAGCTTCTTTCCGCCAAGGCATCTACCACGGCATCGATGAATTCGCCGCGGCGCAATTGCCGTTCTACCGTGACTTGACTCCGGAAGGCATCGACAAACTCGCCACCCGCGTCTTCACCATCGTCGACACCGACGCCCTCGATTTCATGACCAACTACAACCTGGTGCTCGCAGGAGACGTCCACCGCGAATTGGCCGATGGCATCAAGCGGACCGTGATGAACGGCATCGCCACCAGAAAAGGCGTCGAAGACATCGCCCGCGACCTCGGTCGTGTCGTTGAAGACCCTGAATCGTTCCGGCACGCGGGTTCGAAGGTGTTCAGCAAGACGCAGTACCGAATGGAGGTGATCGCACGCACCGAGGTACTGCGAGCCCATAACCAGGGCCGGATCAAATTCCATGACCGGGTCGGCGTCCGCAAGCTCGAGTGGATGACCATGGAGGACGAGCGGGTCTGCCCGATCTGCGGTCCGTTGGACGGGAAGGTCTACGATACGGGTAGTTTTCCGAGTCAGCCCGCGCATCCAAACTGCCGGTGCACCAATGTCGTGGCTTGGCCGCTGGTGATATGCGGTGGAGAGCTGGGGGCGAAAGCTGCGGCTGAACCCGATGCCTGCATCCTTCCACCCCAGGCAATCGAAGCGCAGGCGAAGGCGAAGTCCGCAGAGGACGCCAAGCTCAAGGACGCCTTTGAGGGCGGACAGATCGCCGACCTGAACACTTTGAGCGTGAAGCAACTCCAGACCCTGGCCAAGCAGAACGGCGTTTCCATCGCCCGCATCAAGGACGACTTCACGAAGCTTCTCGACCAGATCGAGCCGGGCATCGACCATTCCGATCTTGCCGGAGCGGTTCTGAAAGCCAAGTTGACGGAGTACGAAATCGGCTTGTTGAGAACCAAGGATGAACTGGCTAAACTGTTAGTCGAGAGGCAGAGAGCGCTGAAAAAGGCTCAGGAAATATCTGAGCGACTGAAAAAAGGGGAAGGTCTGCAGCTGCTAACAGCGGACGAGTTGAAAGAGATGGTCCGGTCAAAAGGTGTGTCGATTTACATGACAAAGCAGGACGTGATCGACCTGCTTGACCACCTGGAACCCGGAGTGGACCACTCAGAACTCAGCGGTCAGTCACTGATCGAAGCCAAGAAGCTGCACCATATCGGCACGTTCAAGAACAAGCAGCAACTCGTCAAGGCGATTGAGAAGAAGGCGAGAGAAGAAGCGGTTGAAAGGGTCAAGCAGGAGGCGGTACGAACACTGAAGAAAGCTAGAGGATCAGAGGAATAACTCCTTCAGCTTCGCTTTGTCATGTTTCAAGTCCTCCGGCACTCCCTCATAAACGACCTTGCCGAGCTTGATTGAATAGACCCTCTTGCAGATGTCAAGAACCTCGCGGACCTTCTGCTCAACGATCAGAATCCCAATACCCGCCCTCTGGTTTATCTCGACGACTTTCTTAAACACGTCCTTGACAAGATTTGGTGACAAGCCGAGCGTCGGCTCGTCAAGCATCAAGAGTTTCGGTTTGGGTACAAGCGCTCTGGCGACTGCCAGCATCTGCTGTTCTCCACCGGACAGTATTCCTGCATCCTGCCGAGCACGTTCCTTGAGAACCGGGAAGAAATCTAGGACTTCCGCAATCCGTGATTTCGCTTCCTTTCGCGGAAGCTGAAATCCGCCGATCTCCAGGTTCTCCATAACAGTAAGGTCAGCAAAGACACGGCTACCTTGGGGAGCAAGAGTGATACCTCGCGCAACATTCCGGGCAGGTGTGGAACCGGCTGTCATATCGCCGTTGAAGTGTATCTCACCTTTCCAAGCAGGGATCAGACCGCAGACGGCTTTCAGCACGGTAGACTTTCCGGCTCCGTTCGGTCCGATGAGTGCGACGATCTCACCCGCACCGACTTCCATCGACAAGCCAAAAAGCACCTGTTTTTTGCCGTATCCTGTTTCTAGTTCCCTGATCCCAAGCATTTGCATCCTCAGTCTATGTACGCTTCGATGACTCTTGGGTCATTTCTAACCTCTTCAGGCGTACCCTCGCTCACCTTGGCCCCCGCATCCATGAATATGACCCGGTCGCACACCCGCATGACAGCATCGAGATTGTGTTCTATCAAGATCACAGATTTACCCTTGCTAGGCAGATTCCGGATGATCCCCAGTATCTTATCTATCATCTCAGGGGCAATCCCGGCCACCGGTTCATCCAGGAGAAGGACTTGCGCCCCGGACGCCAAGCAACAGACCAGACTCAACAGCTTTTGTTGGCCATAGGAAAGGTTGTCTGCGCGATCATCGGCCTTTTCAACAATCCCGGCATCTTCAAGCAATTCGATTGCCGTCTGACGGTTCAGTGCCTCGTGATCATGGCTCTTCTTCGAGCGAAAGAACAGGTTCCCAAGTCTCTCCCCGGGCTGATTTCGAAATGACAGGAGCACGTTTTCCAAGACGCTCAGTTGGCGAATTAGTCGGAGGTCCTGGAATGTTCTGGCAATGCCGAGATTTGCCAACCGGTATGACGGGAGTCCGGTGATGTCACTGTTCTTTAGGGAAAGCCTGCCACGCTCGGGAGAGATGAATCCCGTCACAACATTGAAGAGCGTGGTCTTGCCAGCCCCGTTGGGACCGAACAGTCCAAGTATTTCGTTCTGGCGGAGTGAGCACGAGAAATTGGACAGCGCTTGAACACCGTCGAAACTTCTGAAGAGACCGTTAGCTTCCAATAGTGCTTGGCTCACTCCCGAGCCTCCTTACGATGAAAGGCATACTCACCCAAGAAACCACGCGGCCGCCACATCATGAAAGCAACCAGCAGTCCTCCGTAGATAATTTGTCGCAGGTTTGCCGCCACGGAACTCGGCAAGCCGAGGAACCGCAGTAGCTCAGGTAGGAGGACAAGAACAACCGCCCCTGCGACCGGACCCCAGAGACTGCCGGTTCCACCGATGATAACGATGGATATGATAAAGATCGATTCCATGACGGTGAAACTGGTTGGATCAATGAAGCTGATGTAATAGGCGTACATCACTCCAGCTACGGCGGCCATCCCTGCACCTACTACAAATACAATGATCTTGTACGCAGCGACATTCTTCCCTGCAGTTTGGGCGAACACCTCGTCTTCACGAATAGCCTTCAGAACCCGCCCGAAAGGCGACCTCACGATCCGACGAGTAACCCACAGCGTCAGCGCGCAGAAGAGAGCAATAAAGATCAGGAAGCCAAGGTGAGACGATACCTGCAGGCCGAAGATCGTCGGCTGTGGAATGCCCGGCAGACCCATGGGCCCACCAGTAAACGAAACCCAGTTGTTCAGGATGCTAAAGGTAATGACCTGGAAAGCGAAGGTCGCGATGACGAAGTAGTCGTCACGGATGCGGAGCGAGGGGATACCAACCAGCGCCCCCAGAAGCCCGCTGACGATGACTGCGCAGATGATATTGACCAAGAAAGTGCTGTGCAAATTGAGAGCCATGAGCGCGGCCACGTAGGCTCCGACACCGTAGAATGCGGCATGCGCGATGGAGAGCAGGCCGGCGTAGCCCGCAATGAGGTTCAGGGATACCGACAAGATCACATAGATGCCAATCAGTATCAGAATGTGCAGCAAATAGTCCATCGTCCTCCTCGCTCACGCCGTCGCTTTCCTGATCTTCTTGCCCATGAAACCCTCTGGCTTGAAGAGCAAGAAGGCCAACAGGATGACGAATGCAATGGCATCCTGCCATTGGGAACTGATGTACAACACGCCCAAATGCTGTGCCATACCCAACAAAAGCGCACCCAATGCGACTCCCGCAATACTACCTACTCCCCCAATCAAGACCGCGACAATACCCATCATCAGCGCGTTCATTCCCATAGTCGGTATCATGTCTACGTCAAGGGCCATCAGAATCCCCGCCACTCCTGCCAGTGCTGACCCAAGAGCGAATGACCAGAGGATTATGCGGTCCGTGTCGATCCCGGAGACCTTGGCAAGCTCGGGATTACTTGCCGTGGCCCGCATCGCCTTGCCAATCTTGGTCTTCCGGAGGAGAAGCGCTACCGCAGATACCGAGATCACGCTCACGCAAACGATAAGTATCTGAATTAGAGTGATCTTGGAACCAAATACGTTCAATCCTTCCACAATCGGTCCAACGCGGATGCTCTTAGTATCATCCCCAAATGTGATGGAAATAAGGTTTTGCAGAACAATGTATACACCTAATGACGCTAGGAGAAGGACCAGAGGAGAGGCAACTTTGCGTGTGAGCGGACGATAAACGAAACCCTCTATTAGGCAACCAAGCACGGTACTAAACAACACGGCAAGGGTAATCGAGATCAATAGAGGCAAAGAGAGCCACTTCGTCAGTAGAAATGCCATATAAGCACCCGCCGTAAAGACAATTGCATGCGCGAAGTGAAAGAACTTGCCAACCCAGAAGATCAGCATAAATCCCACAGCTAGCAAGAGGTAGGTTGCTGCTGAAACCAACCCATTTGTCAGTAATTGCTGCCACATAGACGATTCCATCTCTTAGCCCAGCACGGGACAGGATGGTTCGTCCAACGGCCTTCCCATGCGTCCTACTTCAGCGTTCATTCCCGTCACTGGGCTCCCTGCAACACATGTTTTGAGACCCCTTTGATACATGATTCCAGCCCAATGCGACGGCTGCGCTCCTCAGACGCAAGGAGTTCCAAATCGTACGCGCCGCCATCTCCGGTTGTATCAATGGCCCGTTGCAGTATTGAGACCAACCTCACGCTCTGCTTGGGCCATCTGTCGGGATCTGGTAGAATTGTTCTGTCGAGCGTAAGCAACCGTGGAAGTGCGTGCATGTCCCTTATGAGGCTCGGTTCTCTTAACAGCACCTGCAAGGTCACATCAGCGGGTGTATCCAATTCATAATGTGCGAAATTGGGCGGGTCCATCTCGCCATCCCGCCATATGCGCCGAAAGGGTGACTGGTACATGTGCCAAGAGTAAGCGTCCAATTCAAGACTTCGAGCAAACGCAACGGTCGCCAATGCTTGTCGAGTGGTCTCACTGGGATATCCAATAATAAAACTGCCTCGGACCTTGATTCCCTCTACTCGAAGTGTCTCAATGGCAGATTCAATCATTCGCCTCGTTGAATTCTTGTGCATATCATCTAGGATGGACTGTACTCCTGATTCGATTCCCACGAGCAAGCATCTACATCCCGCCTCCGCCATCATAGCCGCTTTCCGCCTAGTGATTTCGCTACAGTGGGCAAAGGCACTCCACGCAACTCCCAGATCGCGTTGGATTATCCCTCTGCATATGTCCTCAAGCAAAGGGTTTGCAGTCAATGTCGAGTCAACGAAGCGAAAACTCCGTGATCCGAATTGCTCAATTCCTCTTTCGATTTCATCCAAAACGCGGTCGATCTCGAATCGCCTATAGCGTCCCCAGATATCTCGCTCATCACAGAATCTGCATCCATGAGGACACCCCCTTGCTGACTCAACAAGGAATACTAACCGCGACGACTTATCGGCTTCTCTGACAAACGGACTCCAAAATGTAGAGGAAGCAAGGGGATCGCCGTTCTGTTTCGGCCTCAAGGTCGGTGCGCTGTAGTGTTCGCAATTCGCGTCTATTACTCGTCGATTTCGGCATATGTTCAACTCAGATCTATCCAAGTCTTCTATCAACCGTCGGAATGGTGTCTCACCTGCTCCAACAACAATAAAATCCGCTGAATCATGTATGTTGAGGATAGATTGCTCAGGTGGGCAATGCTTCTCATGCAGTGTAACATGAGGACCCCCGAATACAACCGTTAAATCCGGATTTGCTGCCTTGCAGCAGTGAGCAATTCGTAGCATCCTGGGAAATGAACCAGACCAGCCCGTTATACCCACGAGTCGGACTTCAGGATTTCGCTCAAGTTCCTGAATAACGTTGCGTAGGAACCTTTCCTCAAGTGCCCAGAATCTGCTAGGCCTCCGGCGCACTTCGGAAAGATCCTTTTCGTCTAGGCGAAATTCAATCCCTTTGACCTCGGCAATGTCGTGGACGGCTGCGGCGAGACGCCCAAGAGCCAACCTAGGTCCAATCTCCTCGCGCTGCCAGTGGGAATCGACCAAGAGGCACTTCATGTGATTGCCTCGAACGGGATGTCAGGTTTGATCCCGCAGAATACGCAGTAATTGAAGTCTCTCCATATACATTCAGTTTCCGCGAATCCAATTTCCTTGAGCCATTGCATCTGATCTTCAAGAACCCATGGCTCTTCCTTGGGATCGTCCTGCGTCTTATGTGCGGCGCGCTTGTCAGCCTTCCAGTATTTGGTAGTCTCGTCCCAGAAGCGTGTCATCCGCGCATGATACACTTTACTCAGAGTCGGGCTCTGTGAAATGACTCGATCTCCCACGACAAGTAGGCCACCAGGACGGAGCGATTGAAAAGCCTTTCGAAATGCCGCTTGTTTGTCCACATTGCAGAGGTAATGGAACGTGAGAGTGGAAACTACTGCATCAACATCTGTTGGCCATTGGTCTCTACGGAAGTCACGCTCCAGAACCTTCACATCGCACCTGAAGATCGACAGCCGGGATTTGGCCACTGCCGCGAGATTTGCCGATTCCTCATAACCATAGTACCGACTTATTTGTAGCCCGGAAAGCAGGCGAAACCCCAAGCTGCCAACTCCGACACCCAACTCGATCACGTTGCTGAGTTGATCATCCCCGGACAGCTCACAAAGAGTATCGACTACCCGCTGCTGCATGGTGTCATACGCCGGAACAAATCCTCTGATGAAAGCATCGTATCCGGCAGCATCTTGATTATATAAATGTTGTTTTTTCCACATGGATGCCTTAGTCAGATAGTGGATTGGATTTTACTTCCAATAACTCAATCCAACCTTTTAGGTTGGTTTGTATTTGTTGTTCACTATATAGTGCAAGCACTGAAATGTTAGAAAATGGGTCCCTTGCTCGACACTCAACACCTATCAGTGGAATCATATCCGTAATCAATGGTGTACTCTCCTTTAAATCCTTACCTTTGGGAAGAAGTCCGATGATCAAGAGGTCCGTTGGATGTAAAGGGTGCTTGTTGCGATCCACTTCAGAGATTTCAGAGATATCCGTTCTTCTTGCCGTTATATTGAATGGTGCTTTGTGAAGTTCATTAAGTACGATTGTCTTTAGTGATCTTGCAGGATTCTGAAGAGGATAATGATTTCCATCTATCTCAGGCTTCGGGTTCTTAGTGTTTGGGATTCGCGAAACATGAAAACACCGAGAATTGGGCCTGATATGGACGGTATCAGGCATTCCCTCAAGCTTGGCTTCTTTTGCGATCTTCTTCCAAATACACTGTTCCAATCCTGTCTCCATGTCTGAGTTAATTTCAAAAGGTGTGGAAATTGGCAAAAAAGTAGCGTAGCCTTTCGGT
>CAZVHP010000019.1:0-33366 GCA_964627305.1 uncultured Ignavibacteriales bacterium
GGATAGTAACATAACCCTATCCTTTCGATGTGTCCACTAATCCGGGGGAAGGGCATACACACACGCAAGGCAGGAGCGTGAAGCATTAGCGCTTCGTTGCTTTAGTGGAGTGTACCTACAGATTGTGGAGTGGCTGAAGCAGGTCATACATGAGTCGGCAGCCAGCGGCAGGAAAGAGACTGTCTCCAAAGGGCAACTCGCAGACAGCTTTGAGGAATTCTACAAGAAGACAGTCCTGGGCTAGCTTCTTCGTGAGTCCCAATTGCCGTCTGCAATTGCCTTGTCTTGGCCAGTGCGCTTATAGAGCGGCTATGCGGCAGCACTGTCAGCGTGGTGGTGATTGACCGTGACATCATACACCACTGCGCGCTCAGCAGCACACATGGGGTGCCCCATCCCGCCTCTGGCGGGGTGGGTTTCCTTCCCCTGTCCGCCCCCCCTCCCCAAACAACAGGTGACAACCGGCCCCCTCTGATGTATACTTGCCCCAGGCCGTCCCGTGGCACCACCTTACAGGAGAAACTGCTATGGCGCTCGATATCACAGCCATCCAATCGTACCTCTCCGACAACCGGCTCGATGCCTGGCTGCTGGCCGATTTCCACGGCCGCAACACCATCGCCACCGCCATGCTGAACCTCTCCGGCTTGCTCACCCGCCGCTCGTTCTATCTCATCCCCGCCACCGGCGAGCCGACCGCGCTGGTCAACCCCATCGAGGCCGAGAAGTTCCGGCATCTGCCGGGACAGCTCATCGCCTACCGCGGCTGGAAAGGCCTCGAGCAGCATCTGGGCAAACTGCTGAGCGGCTGCAAAACCGTCGCTATGGAATACTCCGAAAACGGCCGCCTGCCCTATGTGGGGCTGGTCGAGGCCGGGACAGTCGAACTGGTGCGCAGCCTGAAAGTCAACGTCGTCTCCTCTGCGGACCTCGTGGCCAGTTTCAAGGCGCGCCTCTCCCCAGCCCAGGTCGCCGCCCACCGCACCGCAGCCAACAACGTCATTCTGATCAAGAGCCTTGCCCACAAGTACATCAGCGAGTCGATCAAGGCCGCCAAACACATCACCGAGTACGATGTCGTTCGCTTCATCATGAACGAGTTTGACCGCCGCGGCATGGAGACCGCCTTCGAGCCGAACTGCTCCGTCGATGCCAATGCCGGTGATCCGCATTACCAGCCAAAACCCGACACGGCGCGCCCTGTCGAACGCGGGCAACTGGTCCTCATCGACCTCTGGGCCAAACTCATCGGCGAGACGGGTGTCTACGCCGACATCACCTGGATGGCCTTCACCGGCAGCGACAGCGAGATTCCGCAGCGGTACCATGACATCTTCGAGGTCCTCACCAAAGCCCGCGACACTGCCGTGGACTTCCTGCAAAGGGCGGCCGCCTCTTCCCCGCTCTGCGGGGCCGAGGTCGATGATGTCTGCCGCGAGGTGATCGACGAGGCCGGCTATGGTGAGTTCTTCACCCATCGCACCGGACATTCCATCACCACTCACGAGCACGGCGAAGGACCAAATATCGACAACCTCGAAACCGAGGACCGGCGGGTCCTGCAGCCGGGGCATCTGTTCTCGATCGAGCCGGGAATCTACATGCCCGACTGCGGCTTTCGCACCGAGATCAATGTCCTCATGACACCGGGCGGCGCCGAGATCACCACCCTGCCGCTGCAGCACAGAATCGTGGCCCTGTTTGATTAGGTGAAGATGTATCTCTCGGAAGAAGAACTCACACAGCTTGCCGACCGCTTCGGTGAACCGACTCGACAATCGTTTCGAGTGCCGGCCTCACCAGAGGAAATCGAGTTCATCAAGAGCACCCGTCGCGACGGGCGCTACCATGATTTCACCCTGTACATTTTCCGCGATGACAAGGTCATTGTCAATGCCAAGCACTTCTACCCCCCCGGGTTGTACCGCGCCCCCTCCGGCGGCGTCAACAAGGGCGAGGATATCATCAGTGGCATCATGCGCGAGGTCATGGAAGAAACCGGCTGCACGATCGAACTGCAACGGTTCCTCCTGCGCACCGAGGTCGACTTCGTCGGCGACTCCGACCACGTGAAATGGCGCTCGTTTGTGCTGCAGGCCAAATACCTCGCCGGCGACTTCCGCTTCACAGACCATGACGAGATCCGTGAGGTGCGGCTGGCACCGCTCGAGCAGTTCGAACAGTTCTCCCGCCTCATGCTGGCCAGCGAACGCGCCGGGTTTCATTATCGCGCCGCCCTGCACGAAGCGGTCGCACCGCTCCTGATCCCCCCGACCGCAGGACATGGACCCGGAGTCAGCACCACGTGAGTATCCCCTCGATATTGCACAGCCAGTCTGTCCGGCAGGCGTCGATCATCATCGCAGTCGCCACCGTTGCCTCGCAACTGCTCGGTATCGTGCGCGAGGCGGTGGTCGGCTACTACTTCGGCACCAGCGCAGAATACGACATCCTCCTGATGGCCATGACCCTCCCCGTCATGCTCGGTGGTATCCTGTTCGTCTCGATCCCCTCTGCGGGGATTCCCTTCCTGCAGAAAGAGCCACTCTCGGGGTCAGCGTGGCAGGTGTTTCGCTCCTCGTTCTTTCAGGTCAACACTGTATTAATAGTCCTCGTGACAGCGGCCGTATTTTTGACTCTGCCCGCCCTCAAGGGACTGCTGGCGCCCAATATGGGGCCCGAGGCCGCCGAGCAGGTGGTGCGCTGGGGGCGCGTGTTCTGCCTGATCGTTCCCCTCCGTGCCTATGAGGCGCTGTTCCGCACGCTGTTGCACCTCCGGCGGCACTTCATCATGCCGACCCTCGCGCCCGTCCTGTTCAATCTCGTGATGATTGTGGGCCTGGTCGCCCTCTTCCCCTCCCTGGGCTCAGTAGCCTTCGTCACTGTGTGGCTGATCGGCATGGCGCTCCAGGTGATCATCGTGGGCATTCCGGCGCTGATCATGACACGGCGCGCAGTGTCGACCGCCGGCACAGGAGCCGGCCCGTCCGGGCTGTTCGACCCCGTCTTCATGCGCTATTTGTCACTGGTCGTTCTCGTCGAGACGATGCTGCTTGTCGTGGACCCCTTTGATCGCTACCTCGCCGGCGTCTTTCTGGAGACCGGATATGTATCCGCGACAGCATACGCCAACGTGATCTACCAGGTGCCGGTACGCGCCCTGATCTACTCGATGGCGACCGCCATCTTCCCCGCCATATCCCAGCACGTCGCCGGTCACCAGCTCCAAAGCGCGGCCGCCATGTACCACCGCTCACTGGCCTTGTGCGCGCTGTTTGTCATCCCGACAGCAGCGCTGCTCTTTTTGTATCGAGCCGAGATCGTCATGCTGCTCTTCGAGCGCGGCCGCTTCGATGATGTCTCTCGCACCATCACAACCGAAATCCTCGCCTGGTACCTCATCGGAATGGTGTTCGCGGCGGCCTTCCTCGTACAGTCACGAATGATGTACGCCCTCAGAGCAATCCGCTCGCTGATGATGGTCCGCGTCATCGGGTTCGGTATCAAGGCGATAATCGGCTTCTGGCTGATCGGCGAGAACTGGGCCCTGGCAATCGGCGGCGGCACCGCCGTAATGTTCTTCTTCTGCTTTGTGATCGTCGAGCTGCATCTGGTGACAACCATGAAAATCGCTTACTCGTGGGCCGACCTGTCCTTGTTGGCGCGAGTCATCTCGGCCGTTCTTCTGACTGTGGTCATCATGCTGGCCGTCGATTTCGCCCTCGACACGTGGACCCGCCTGCCGCGGACAGTCGGGCTGTTTGTCACCGCCGCCGCAACCGGACTGACCGTGCTGATAGCGGATACCCGCGGAGGCTTCACCGGCATTAACTGGCGGCGCGCACGAGCCAGATCCTGACCCACCCTCCGCCGCGACGCGTCCCCACCATCCCCGCTTCCCCTGCTTCCGTGCGACCACACCAGAGCACAGATGCTAATGACTGACTCTCCATCGAATCTTAGCCGAGAGCGTCCGCAGGACATTGCTGCGACGACTGAGATACCCCTCCCATTGGCGACGGTACTTGTCGAAGACAGGATGCTCGGTTATGGCGCTCATGACCTTGAGCTGCTCGATATGCAGGCGGTGGTAGTGCGGAGTCGACGGGTTGGGAGCGCCAGCGCCAATGTGGTAGAGCGACCAGTAGCCGGTGTCGAACCGCGGGAGCCAGTCGACCACCGTGTGAAGCCCATCAGCCCACAACGAGTAGGCCTGCTCATCCTGATAGAGCCGTACCAGATCATACAACCCCCACATGGCAAACAAAAACCCGTTGAGCACATGGCGCGCCGGCAGACAGGGATACTCCTCGTAAAATGGCCGATCATCCTCGCTGGTTCTCACACCACCCCGCGACACAGGCACATGAAAGGGCTTCATGGCATCGACAGCCCTCGCCAGACTGCGGTCGTCATCGAACAACACGAATCCCCGGATCAGCACCGATATGGCAAGCCCCTGGATCATGGCCGACGCAGCACCCACTGGCAGGTCAAAAGACCGCACCGGAAACGGCATCCGCCAGGAACCATCCGGCTGCTGCGACTCGATAAGCCATCGACAGGTGCTCTCGATCAACTCGCGGCGCTCCGGGGTCGGCTCACTGCGGTAACGCTCTATATGTCCCAGCGCCCACAGGCAAATCATCACCGGGTGACGGTCGGTCCGGCCATTAAGCGTGATCATCGGCAACCCGGACTCATCACACACCCCGTCCCATTGCGTGCGCAACGACTGGTCGAGGTAATAGGCAAGAAGGTCATCGGCATCATACGCAATCGGCGTCGGTGCGTGGAAGTAGCTTTGTGACCGCACGCCAAAATACTCGGCGAGGTTTCGGAATTTGTCTGTGAGCACCGACATACCCCTATGGTAAGCACAGCCCCGGATCTAAACAAGGCCGACTTGACTGCCGGGCGTTGCCGATGCCCCCCAGAATCATCCGATCCATGTGTCGGTAACCTCTATTATGAGGCAACGTATCTCCCCACTATGGTTACGTTCATTATGAGGCTACGCCGCCACCCCCGTCGTGTGCCAATTCTCTTGACGCGATGCCGATTTTGAGTATATTCTAAGGCTCGATTAACTTAGAGGTAAGGCAAGAATGAAACGCACATTTCAACCGTCGAACAGAAAACGCTTGAATGATCACGGCTTCCGGGCCCGCATGGCGACTCGCGGTGGGCGCAAGGTACTGGCTCGACGCCGTGCCAAGGGCAGGAAGAGACTGACCGTTCAGGTTGCTCGTAAAAGGTAACAAGCTCCCCCCGTCCGAACGCCTTGGAAGCGAGCGGGATATCTCGCAGCTTTTCAAGACCGGCCAAAGTGTCTCGGGGGGTTCTTTTCGCCTGCTCTGGCATCAGGCCGACAGCTTCCGCTTCGGTGTCTTCGTGTCACGCAGACTCGGCAGCGCCGTTGAACGCAATCGCCTCAAACGGCGCCTGCGGGAGGCAGTTCGGCTCAATCGCCATCTGATTACGAGACCAATTCACCTGGGAGTGATACCGTTTGCTTCAGCTCGGACAGAAAAGTTCACCGACCTGCGCCACAGGATGGCGCAATTGCTCCAGCGAATCGGTCGCTGACAAAGCGGAATCGATGAACAGGCCGACCAGCACTGCCACCAAAAACGCAGTACCAACCGGCTCCGTGACCAGCACCGCCGACAGCAACCAAACACACCAATGCGGAACTCTCGCGTTATGGGCCGCGCAACCGCTGATATGGTGTATCTACCTGTACCGTGTCACGTTATCACCTTTCATCGGCAATAGCTGTCGCTTCTGGCCAACCTGCTCACACTACGCCGAGCAGGCCCTGCGCACATACGGAGCATGGCGCGGGAGCATTACGGCCGCCCGCCGACTGCTCCGGTGCCACCCGTGGCACGAGGGGGGATATGATCCGGTCGACTAACAAGGACAATACCGCGACATTCGTTTAGATATGGAAGCGCATCACGACAACAGCCGCCCCCAATAAGGTACGGCTCATTTTGCAGGGAAGGCACATTGGATAGAAAAAGCATCGTCCTCGTAGTAATCCTCGTTGCCATCGTCATCTTCTACTACCCCATCCTGGAGTTCCTCGGGGTGTATGAACCGGCCGAGCAGACGCACCAACGGCCGACGGCCGAAGACACTACGCACATCGCACCCGACCCGCGCCGGGAGACAACCACCCAGCCCGCACCAACAACCGAGACCGACCAATCAATGGCCCTCATATATGACAGCGTCCAGGCCGGTTCCGACCGAAAGCCAGAGCAGGTCGATACGGTGGTGATCCGGACCAACACCTACACCATCACGATGGTCTCTTTCGGTGGTGGTCCGGTCGGGCAGGTGCTCGAGGAGTACGAATACCGTGACGGAACCCAGGTCAGTATGCTCAAACTGGCCTCCGAGGCCACACCGACCGTCACCTTCGCCGGCGAAACCTTCTCGACATCGCAGGTGCACTTCGACTGCAACCTCGCTCCGGGCGAATACTATGCAAGCTCGTCGGGGATGACCGTCATCTACACCTACACCTCCCCCTCCGGCGGGAGCATCGTCAAACGATACCATTTCTACCCGGACGCCTACCACTACGATCTGGTGCTTGAGGTCAACCGCCCGCAGGCGATGGGCTTTGAACGCAAGTACAACCTTGTCTGGAACAGCCCCCTGGCCCCAACCGAGCCGCAGGAAGATGTCGACTACAGCGAAATGCAGGCGGTCGGCATGATGTCCGGTTCGCGCGAAGTGCTCGATGACTTTGACAACAACAACCTCAATCAGCAACTGATGGGCACCACCAACTGGGCGGGCGTGCGAGAAATGTACTTCGCGGCGGTGCTGATACCGCGTAACCGCCTTGCCGATGGCTTCTTCGCGCGCGGCGAGCGCTTCAAGCGACCCGGGAGCACCGGTGGCACTGTCGAAGAACGGCGCATCATCGCCGGCATCGAAATGCCCTTTGCCACCGTCGAACAGGTAACCGACAGCTTCACTGTATTCGTCGGACCGATGGATTACGAGCTGATGGCCTCCTACAATGTCGACCTCGAGGATATGCTCGGCATCGGCTCCACACCCTTCGTCGGCTGGATTATAAAACCGTTCGCCCTGGGCGTTATCTGGCTCCTGCCACGCATGTACGATATCGTCCCCAACTACGGCCTCGTCATTATCCTTTTTGCCTTCCTCGTGAAGCTCGTGACCCTGCCCTTGTCCCTGAAATCCTTCAAGTCGATGCAGGCCATGAAGGACTTGCAGCCAAAGATGGAGGAACTGCGCAAGAAGCACAAGAAGGATCCGCAGAAGATCAATCAGGAGATGATGAAGCTCTACAAGAAACACGGGGTCAATCCCATGTCCGGGTGCCTGCCCATTCTGCCCCAAATGCCGCTGTTCATCGCCATGTTCAGCGTGTTTCGGTCGACTATCCTGCTGCGCGATGCTCCCTTTGTCTGGTTTGTCACCGACCTGTCACGCGGAGCACAGGGGCTGACCGACCCGTACATCCTTCTGGTGTTCATTATGGTAGCGGCCCAGTTTGTGTCCCAGAAAATCACCATGGGCACGGCCACCCAGCAGAACAAGATAATGCTCTATATTATGCCGCTGTTCATCGGCTTCCTGTTTTACAGCGTGTCCTCGGGCCTTGTCTTGTACTGGACCTGTTTCTCGCTGTTTTCGCTGGTGGACTGGGCACTGTTCAAGCGAGGCAAGATGACCCAGGCGAATGCCGCCGCTCCAGCCTCCTGATCGGCACCGCTCGAAAGAAGCCGCCAAAAAATGGCCCGATAAATGGCCCGATCGGAGACTGCGTTGCCCGCCTGAACCCCGAGCGAGTCGGGCGGGAGCATGACCGGGCCCGGGTTCCCGGTGACTGGTGGCGATTCGCCGGAAATCACCGTGAATCACCGTGAATCACAATGAATCACAATGAATCACAATGAGATCGCAGAGCAAGTGAACCCGCTTATGGTAGCTGCACACCATGTCTGATGCTCCAACCTACGACACTATCGCCGCCATCATCACCCCACCCGGTGAGGGAGGGATTGCCGCCGTGCGTGTCGCCGGCCCCCGTGCCACCGAGCTTCTCCAAAGACACTTCCGGCCGCTCCGGGCGCGTGAAGATGTGCGCGTGGCACCATTCGTCATGCGCCTGGGGCACATCGTCGACCATCAGGACGCGGTCATCGATGAGGCGATGGCCGTCTTTATGCCACATGGTCAATCCTACACCGGCCTGGACCAGGCCGAGCTGTTCACTCACGGAGGACGCCTCGTCGTCCGCCAGGTACTCGCAACTCTGATCCGCTCGGGAGCACGCGCAGCCTCGCCCGGAGAATTCACCCGCCTTGCGTTCTTACACGGCCGCATAGACTTAGCAAGGGCTGAGGCGGTCGCCGACATCATCGCCGCCAATACCGACAGATCACTGACCAACGCCCGCAGCCAACTTCTCGGAGCATACTCGCAGCACATCGAGCAACTGCGCTCGCTGCTGATAGACACCCTGGCCGAGATCGAGGCCTCCGTCGACTTCCCCGAAGAACACATCGAAACCGCCGACACCGGCCGGATCACTGCCGATCTGCTCCGTACGGAGCAGCAAGTGGACAACCTGCTCCAGACATATCGCGGTGGCAGAATTCTCCGCGAGGGATTCCGCGTCGTCATCGGCGGACGGCCCAACGCCGGCAAATCATCATTGTTCAACCTGCTGCTCGGGCAGACACGGGCGCTGGTCACGCCAACTCCCGGAACAACCCGCGACTACCTGTCCGAGTGGGTTGATCTCGACGGGTTTGCCGTCAACCTGCTCGACACAGCCGGGCTGCGGACCACCCGATCCAAACTGGAGCAGGCAGGGCAGGCCATCACCGAGGATGTCATGGCCGGGGCTGATCTGGTGCTGTGGATGTTCGACCTGTCACGACGAGCCGTCTGGTCAGAGTCCACCACCGACCTGAAAAGACTGGGGCAGACCCCGCGACTGCTCGTCGGCAACAAGCTCGATCTGGCGCCGAGCCCCGACCCGACAATGCTTGACACCATCGCCGCCGATGCCGTCCTTGTCTCGTGCAAGACCAACGAGGGAATCGCCGCCCTCAGGGATACCCTTCGGCAACGTATAGAAAGTATGATGCCGGATATGACCGAGGGGCTGATCGTCACCTCTGAGCGCCACGCGGCAAGTCTCAGACAGGCACTCGACCATCTGCAGGCCGCCCGCGAGCTGATTCAGCACGGAGCCTCGCCGGAACTGCCCGCGCTGGAGCTTCGCTCAGCACTCAGCTCCCTGGAGGAAATAACCGGCCGGGTGTACACAGAAGATGTACTTGATCGTATTTTCAGCCGCTTTTGTGTCGGAAAGTAGACTATTCACCGCTGTGTTGTTGTTGATAACGTGTTGTTAGAAAGTGGATTACGTCGCGTTACGAAAGATGTTTCACGTGCAACCGAACCGGCCGGTCCAAAACCAGCCACTTGCGCTGTCCCCCTGGATTCGCTGAGACGGTCTGCATACAATCGGGAAACAAATCTGAAAACAGACTCAGATGCGACAGGGCGCACTGAGATGACCGCACAAAGTTTAGCGTACCATGAACAGCGATATGATCAGTGACATGAACAACGACTTCAGCAATACGGATTTCGACATCATTGTCGTCGGCGGCGGGCATGCCGGAGTTGAGGCCGCCCTGGTGGCCGAACGGCTCGGACGGACGGTCGCGCTGCTGACTATGGACCGCCGAAAACTGGCCCTGATGTCCTGCAATCCGGCTATCGGCGGTATCGCCAAATCCCACGTCGTCAAGGAAATCGACGCCCTCGGGGGCGTGATGGCGCTCGCGGCCGATGCCGCCGGCATCCAGTTCCGACGGCTCAACCTCTCGCGGGGGCCGGCCGTCTGGTCGACCCGCGTTCAGTGTGACCGAAGAAGCTATACCGAGTTCATCGGCAACTATGTCGCCACCCGGCCCCGAATCACCGTCATCGAGGGAACCGCCGGACGGCTGACAGTCACTCGTGGCCGCGTCGGCGGCATCGTCACCGAGGATGGACGCCGGATCTCTGCCCGGGCCGTCATCATCGCCACCGGGACATTCCTCGGGGGGATGATCCACATCGGGCCGAAACAGATACGCGCCGGACGAATGGGCGAACCGGCCGCCACCCAAATGTCTGTCTGTCTGCGTGAACTGGGGTTCACAACCGGCCGCCTGAAAACCGGCACACCCCCGCGTCTGGACGGGCAAACAATCGACTGGGACCGCTGCCAGATGCAACCGGGCGATGAACCCCTGCCGCTGTTCTCAGAATACAGCCATCGCGAACCCTTTCCTCAAACTCCCTGCCACCTCACGCATACGACCGAACAGACCAGGGCCGTTATCAGCAAGGCCTTCGCGCTGTCCCCCATGTTCTCCGGCCAGATTCGCTCCCTCGGCCCACGATACTGCCCCTCGATCGAGGACAAGTTCTACCGGTTTGCCGAGAAACCCAGCCACCAGATATTCCTCGAGCCGGAGGGCAACGGGACCGCCGAGATCTACCCCAACGGCTTCTCGACCGCCCTGCCCGAAGAGGTCCAGCTGGCGGCCGTCAGGACCATCACCGGCTTGGAACGCGCCCACATGACCAGACCGGGATATGCCATCGAATATGACTATTGCCCGGCCCATCAAGTCAAACCCTCGCTTGAGACCCACCTCGTGAAGGGGTTGTACTTCGCCGGTCAGATCAACGGTACCTCCGGGTACGAAGAAGCTGCCGGGCAGGGGCTTATGGCCGGTCTGAACGCCTGTCTGCAACTGGAGAACGACCCCCCGCTGATTCTGGACCGCTCCGAGGCGTATATCGGTGTGATGATCGATGATCTGGTAACACGCTCAACTACCGAGCCGTACCGCCTGTTCACCTCCCGCGCCGAATACCGCCTGGCGCTTCGAGAAGACAACGCCCGCGACCGCCTGTGGAAATACGCCCGAAGGTACGGCCTGCAGCCACAAGACCGGCTCGACAGCTTCGATCATCTCGCTGAGCGCACCGATAAAACCATAGAGGCGCTGGAACGGACCTACATTAGTGTGTCCATCCTCGATGGCCTCGCCGCTCGCTTCACCCGCCGAACCCATGTATCACTGGCCGATCTGCTCCGGCAACCCGGTATCTCGCTGAGCGACTGCTACAACGTGATTGGCAGGACGATTGCCAACGCCATTACTGAGGGAGCTCCGGGCGCAGCAGCCAATGCCGACCAATGCGCCGGGGAGGCACTCCAGAGAGCCGCCATTCGGATACAGTACTCCGGGTATATCGAGAAGCAGCAGCGAGAGATAGACAAATTCCGACGGGCCGAATCGTGGCTGATCCCCGAGGACTTCGACTTCTCCGGTGTCCGCGGCCTCAAAACCGAGGCCAGGGAAAAACTCTCAAGGTTCCGTCCGCGATCCCTCGGCCAGGCCGGTCGCCTCGAGGGCGTAACCCCCGGAGATGTCGCTGTGCTCTCAGTGTGGGTGAAACGCCACGAGTCTGGCCACCGTTGCCAGAGCGAATCACTCCACACAGGCAGGGAAGACTCCCTCTGATGGAACCGCTCTCCGACAAGCGTCTGCTGTATTCCTCACAGGAGCTCATCGACCGCTACGACCCCAGTCGTCTGATTGAGCGGTATGTCGATCTGGTGACAGCGGAGAACCGCAACATCAATATCGTTTCACGTGAAACAACCCGCGAAGACATCATTCGACTGGCGGCCGAGTCGCTCGTACCGCTGGAGGTGATTGCCGAGGGACCATTCGGACACCTGCTGGATATCGGCTCGGGGGGAGGACTGCCCGCCATACCGCTTCTGGTCACCGGGGCGGTGCTCGAAGCCACACTCGTAGAACGGACCGGCAAGAAGGCGACCGCTCTGGAGAGGATAGTCAGCCAGCTTCAATTGCCGGCCACCGTTGTCAATGCGAACTTGGAAGAAGCGCGGCTCAAAGGACCTTTTGACCTCATCACCCTGCGCCTCGTAAGCCTCACCAGCCGGCTGCTGACCCTGATCTCCCGCCTGAGTCACCCCCAGACCCTTGTCATCTACTATGCCCGTCCACAAACAAGCCTGAACCTGACACGATGGACCGCCGAGGCGTATGACTACCGCGTCGGTAACAGCAATCAGGACAAGCGCTTCACGCTGCTTCGCAAGAAAGCTTAGATCGCCGCAGTTTTTTGTTGCATGTGAAACACCGGGGGCGTACCATGCTCGGGCGCAACGCAAAGAGACCCGCGAGCGCGCCGCGGACCCGCGCCGGCACCAACCGGCAGCGTATCGCCGGCTTCACCCATTCTGTCAGTGATCTGACAACGCCAGTGAACTGACATGGTCAGTACTCTGGCTCTGGTTCGGGTGGCCTTCAGGGTCCGGGTTTGGAGACTTAAGCCACAGGGAGGTTGCTTGGGCAGAACTATCGCAGTCGCCAATCAGAAAGGGGGAGTCGGCAAGACCACCACTGCCGTCAACCTCGCCTCCTGCCTGGCGGCGGCAGAGAAGAAGACCTGTCTGATCGATATGGATCCTCAGGCGAACACGACCAGCGGTGTGGGAATCGATCGCGACAGCGTCGACAGCTCCATCTATGACGTCCTGGTGGGGGAGAAGTCGCTCCGCGACGTCATGCGAGCCACAGAGCTGGATTACCTGAACGTCGTGCCATCGTCGATCCACCTCGTCGGCGCCGAGGTGGAGCTGGTCGGGATGCTTTCACGTGAAACACGCCTTCAAAGCGCCCTGCGGCAAATAGAACAAGACTATCAGTATATCATCGTCGATTGTCCCCCCTCGCTGGGCCTGCTGACCATCAATACGCTCACGGCCGCCGACTCGGTGATCATTCCCATCCAGTGCGAGTACTATGCCCTGGAAGGGCTGGGGCAACTGATGAATACCATCAAGCTGGTCAGAGACAATCTGAACCCGAACCTGAAAATCGAGGGCGTGCTGCTGACCATGTACGACAGCCGGCTCAACCTGTCCAAACAGGTGTCCGACGAGGTGCGCAAGTTCTTCGACGGGAAAGTGTATCAGACCGTCATCTCACGCAACGTGAGGTTGTCCGAGGCCCCCTCGTTCGGCAAACCCATTATCCTGTATGACATTCTGTCGACAGGGGCGGAAAACTATATGGCCCTGACAAAAGAGGTGCTGGCACAATGAGTAAACTGGTACTGGGCAAGGGGCTGGAGGCACTCATTCCGGGAGACCGGAAACTGCCAAACAGCGAGCAGAGCCGCTATCACACCGTGCCGCTGGAGAGCATACAACCCAACCCGATGCAGCCGCGGCGGGAGTTCGCCGAGGAGTCGCTCAAGGAACTGGCGGTATCGCTGAAGCGCGACGGCTTGATGCAGCCCCTGGTTGTTCGTAAAGATGGGTCCAGTTATACCATTATTGCCGGGGAGCGCCGCTTCCGCGCCGCCAGTATCGCCGGACTGAAACAGGTGCCGGTGGTCGTGCTGGAGAATGTCGATGACACCCGGATGCTGGAGCTGGCCCTGATCGAGAATCTCCAGCGCGAGGACCTGAACCCGCTGGAGGTAGCCGACGCCTACCGCGTGCTGATCGACCGCTGCGGACTGACGCAGAACGAACTGGCCCTGCGCGTCGGCAAGAGCCGTTCGGCCGTGGCCAACCTGGTCCGCCTGCTGCAGCTTCCCGAATCGATCAAGGCGATGGTGCGCGATGGGCGGCTGACCGAGGGACACGCCCGGGCGATTCTCGCGGCCAGTTCCGAAGAGGAAATGCTCCGGCTGGCGCAGCAGGTGATCGAAACCAAAATGACCGTGCGCGGCGCCGAGCAGGCCAGTTCCGGCCATAAACGCGGGCGTCCGGCGACGCGGCGGAAGTCCCCGGAGCTTATGGAGGCCGAGGCCTTCCTCAAACGCCAGTTGGGCACCTCGGTGCGGGTGCATCACGGCCCGAAGCGTGGACGCATCGAAATAGAGTACTACGGTGACGATGATCTCAGCCGCTTACTGGAGTTGTTTGGCCAGATCGGGTCACAGGCCGGCATGCAGACCGGACCATAACAGACAGGTCATAACAGACAGGTCACAACAGACATTTGCGAGCGGCATTCGGCCCGGGCCGCTGACGGCAGCAGGTCCGGGCACAGGTGAAGTCAGCTATGCACAAGACGCGCTACATAACGATCATGCTCATCCCCGACGGTACCAGTGAGCGTCGCGGGTATCGCCTTCCGGCGTGGGTACTCAAGGCCGCCATGATAGCGGTGGCGTTACTGGTGATCGGCATCCTGCTGTTCTTTATCTTCTATGGCGAAGTGCTCACTCGGGCCGCCATGGCCGAGCGTCTGGAGCGCGAGAATCACCGACTGCTGCGCTACCAGTACAAGGTGCGGCTGCTGGAGGAAAACCTCGTCCAGGCCCGCGAGGTGCTCGGGCGTCTGACGAAACTCGCCGGAGTGGATTACAGCTTCCCCGAGGTCCCCGATGATTCCACTTTCTTCGCCTCGCTCGATGGCGATCAGGCCGTGACGCTGACGCGCAGCAGCTCCATTGACTTCTCCATTCCCTCAGGATTGCCTATGGAGGGTGTGATCAGTCAGGAATTTGAGATTGGCGACTCGGACCGGTATCATCCGGGAATCGATCTGGCCGCCGCGGTCGGAGAGCCGGTGCTGGCCACCGCCACGGGAGTGGTCGAAGAGGCGGCATTTGATTCAGTATACGGCTGGTATGTGGTACTCCGGCACAACGACAGCCTGACCACTATGTACGGCCACGCCGACACGATACTGGTCGCGGTGGGGCAGATGGTGCCGGTCGGATCGCGGATAGCGCTGTGCGGCAGCACCGGACGCTCGACTGCGCCACACTTGCATTACGAAATCAGAATCAACGATAAACCCATAGATCCTTTGGACAGTCCCTATGATCAAAAAAGGAAATAGCGAATCGGATGGAGTGATGAACACAATCATTGGCAAGGACACTGTCATTACCGGAACGCTGGAGCTGAAAGGTGCTTTGCGCGTAGACGGCGCCGTGAAAGGCAAGATCATCTGCAACGACTGTGTGACTATCGGCGCCACAGGCAATGTCGAGGCCGAGATCGAGGCCAATACGGCTATCGTGGCCGGTCACCTGGTGGGGAATATTCAGGCCACCGAGAAAATTGAACTCCAATCCAAGTGCGAGATGGATGGCGACCTTCGAACGAAGTCGCTCGTCATCGAGCAGGGTGCCATCTTCTGCGGCGCCTGCAATATGAAGGACACCCGCCCGGATTTGGGCTTCTTGCCCCCGGACCAGAAAAAGGACAAGGAGCCGCAAAAGCAGAACAACAAGTAGCCCTGACCGTCGACAAAGCCACTGTGGACAAGATCGGAATTTTGTGGAAAAGGCCGCATGTGCATGGCGGACAAGTTCTTAAAATCTGACTGACATGGACTGAAAAAGCCTGTTATCCACAGCCCGTTAGGTTTCTGTAAGCAAGTGTTAGTTTTGCATTTAACGACTTTGAGCTTAACGAAGGTTTCAGGATAAGTCTTTCAACCCGTTACTGGTACGACGGTTGTACGGTTTTCACGGAACCGCGGGGCCACTCGCCCCGATACGGACGGAAAGACGGTCGAAGTTCATCTGAGAAGCGGCGTTGGCAGCCAGCCAGTACCCGAGGTTATCTTGCTGGCTGCCTTCTTTTGTCCGGGTTTTTTGACCTGCGGTGAAACTTTCTGGCTACCAGGCTTTTACCAGATTAAACAGGGTTCGTCCTGCCGAAGAAACAGTCATGCCGTTGCTCATAGCTGGAGGATAATATGGCCGAGGATGTCACCGGACGTGATCTGAAAGATGTCGAGGCGCTTAATTCCGCCTATCACTCGATCCGCTCCGAGCTGAAAAAAGTGATTATCGGGCAGACCGATGTGGTCGAGCAGTTGTTGATATCGCTGCTGTCCTCAGGGCACTGCCTGCTGGTTGGTGTACCGGGTCTGGCCAAGACGCTGCTGATCTCGACCCTGGCACAGGTGCTGGATCTGAAATTCAACCGCATTCAGTTCACCCCGGATCTGATGCCCTCGGATATCACCGGGACGGAGGTAATCGAGGAGGATCACGCCACCGGACGACGGCAGTTCCGTTTTCTCAAGGGCCCGGTTTTCGCCAACATCATCCTTGCGGATGAAATCAACCGCACGCCTCCCAAGACGCAGGCCGCCCTTTTGCAAGCCATGCAGGAGCACGAGATAACCTCGGCTGGGCAGACCTTCACGCTCAAGGAGCCGTTCTTTGTGCTGGCTACCCAGAACCCGATCGAGCAGGAGGGTACCTACCCGCTGCCGGAAGCGCAACTTGACCGGTTCATGTTCATGGTACTGGTTGACTACCCCAGCGCCGCCGAGGAGCAGGAGATTGTCAAGACCACTACGGCCGTCCCGAACTGGCAGCTCTCCCGGGTGCTCGGCCCCGAGGATATCATCAGGTTCCAGCAATTGGTGCGCCGGGTGCCGGTCTCGGACCATCTCGTGAAATATGCCGTCGATCTGGTGCGGGCAACTCGCCCCCTCGAGAAGGACGCCCCCGACTTCGTGCGCAACTGGGTGAACTGGGGGGCCGGACCGCGCGCCTCGCAGTATCTGATCCTGGCGGCCAAAACCAGGGCGATTCTCGACGGTCGGCCGACACCGGGACCGGAGGATGTGCGCTTTGCAGCCTACCCGGTGATGCGCCACCGCATTGTGACCTCGTTCAATGCCGAGGCCGACGGCGTCGACGCTACCGAAATCGTCCGGCGGATTCTGGAGCAAGTCAAAGAGCGCGCGTAGAATCGCCGACAAGGCGTAAGGCCCAATGAATCAGATCAGCAAATCAGTGCCGTTCGCGATCGCCATTCATGGCGGCGCGGGTGCTATCCGCAGGGACAAGATGACGCCCGAGAAGGAGGCGGCCTATCGCGAGCGCCTGCTCGCCTCCCTGCAGATGGGTTACGAGCTGCTGGATGCCGGCCGCCCCGCACTCGAGGCGACCTGCCGTGCCGTCAACGTGATGGAAGACTCCCCGCTGTTCAACGCCGGCCTCGGAGCGGTGTATACGCACGACGGGGGGCATGAGCAGGATGCCTGCGTGATAGACGGTTCCAACCTTGCCGTGGGAGCAATTGCCGGAGTGCGGCATATCCGCAACCCCGTCGACCTGGCGCGGCTGGTGATGGAGCGCTCGCCCCACGTGCTGCTTGCGGGCGACGGGGCGGAGCAGTTCGCTCAAGAGAACGGCATGCCGCTTGAGCAGGTAAGCTGTTTCGATACCGAGGAGCGTCGCCGGCAACTCGAGGCCGCGATTGCGCGCGAGCAGGAACAGGGGGCGGCGCTCTTCGGCGATGGCAATCTCGATCATTCCTCCGATGACAAGTACGGCACGGTCGGGGCGGTGGCGCTCGACCGCGAAGGCAACCTAACGGCGGCGACCTCGACTGGCGGCATGACCAACAAGCGCTGGATGCGTATCGGCGACTCGCCCATTATCGGCGCCGGTACCTATGCCAACAACGCCAGTTGCGCCGTCTCGGCCACCGGGCACGGTGAGTATATCATGCGCAGCGTGCTGGCATTCGAGGTGCACGCGCTAATGACCTACAAGAACATGACGCTTGATGACGCAGCGAAGACCGCGGTCAATGAGCGGCTGGGGGCGATCGGCGGCACCGGCGGGCTGGTGGCAATGGACGCACGCGGGCATATCGCCCTGCCGTTCAATACCCCGGGGATGTATCGCGGGTGGATGGTGCCCGGCTGTGAACCGTGGGTCGGTATCTACAAGGAGGATGACCAGTAGCGTATGGCCGATGACTATCGCAAATACCTCCAGCCGGATGTGGTCAGTAAGCTCAAGGGGCTGGAGCTTCGCGCGCGGCTGGTGGTGGAAGGGTTCATCGCCGGGCTGCACAAGTCGCCCTATCACGGGTTCAGCGTGGAGTTCGCCGAGCACCGGCAGTACATGCCCGGGGACAATATCCGCGATGTCGACTGGAAGGTGTTCGCCAAGAGCGACCGCTACTATGTCAAGCAGTACGAGGAGGAGACCAACCTCAAGGCGTATCTGCTGCTGGACTGCTCCGCCTCGATGCGCTACCAGTCGGGTGACCGGGTGCGCAAGCTCGACTACGCCGGGATGCTGGCCGGGGCGCTCAGCTACATGATGCTGCGCCAGCGCGATGCGGTGGGGATGGTGACCTTCGATGACAAACTTCGCCGCTACATTCCGCCGCGCTCGAAAAGCGGCCATTTGCACGTGCTGCTCAACGAGATCGCGGCGCAGCACCCAAGCGAGGTGACCAATATCGCCGGCACCCTGCACGAGATGGCCGAGCGCATCAAGCGCCGCGGGCTGGTGATTGTGCTCTCCGATCTGCTCGACGATGCCGAGCAGATTATCGCCGGGCTGAAGCACTTCCGGTACCAGCGCCATGAAGTGATCGTCTTTCACATCCTGGATCCGCGCGAGCGCGATTTTGCCTTCCCGCGCGAGGCGGTGTTCAAAGATATGGAGACGGGCGAAGAGATCACGACCCTGCCGTACCAGATCAAGAAAGACTACGCGGCGGCGGTGCAGGCGTTCAGTGACCGGATTTCAACCGCGTGCCGCCAGAGCAATATCGACTACCACTTGATCGACACCTCGACCCCGTTTGACAAGGCGCTGTATGCATTCCTGAGCAAACGGGTGCGAATGTATTAGGGGGGGCGCAGGCTCGCTTTCTTCTGTGGGCGGCAGGTGTCGCGCCTGATCCTTGCTCACACTGCGGGCAGGCCATGAGTGCCGGGGCGCACACCCGGAAAGCGATGCAACTTCAGGGGACGGATCGGCTACCGAGATATCTTCTGCCGGAGTTGCCCGCCCGGGCCCAGGACGGGCAACCACACGCGGCAGAAAGTCGGTCGCGCGACCGTCAGGCGATACGGCCGGACTCTCTGTGATCCCAGTAGTGCGCACGATACCGGGAGGCTACCTTCGATGAAGCGGTATGCGGGCGGCCTGTCCCTGCGCGCTGGTTGACCGGTCGGGCAGGGCTGCCACGGACCGCGAGGCAGTCGGTGTCACATGGTCCTGTTTGGCAGTAACGCCTTTGACTATGGGTGCGCGCCGGTAGGTTGCTGTGAAGTTGTTGCGAATCTGCCGCCGGGCGGGGGTAGACAGGCGGGCACGGACGATGGCAGAGCCCCGAAGACGGGAACCTGCCCTGCTGCCGGATGATGTCAGAACCTCGCTTCGCGACCCCCTCGGGGCAGGGGTTCTGACCTACTTCAGCGGTGTCGAAACCGCAGGGGTTTCGACCTACCTCAGAGGTGACTTACACCCCGGGGACGGGACGCCACGGATTTCACTCCCCGTCGCAGCTACTGCTCCAGTTCCACGCCCAAGGCGTCGGCGAGGCGGTTGACGTAGTTGAAGTACGATGTCACCTGTACGATATCGTGCAGCATCACATCGTCCATGCCAATCGCACGCAGGCCGTCGATGTACTCCCGGTCGATTGTGTGGGCGCGCATGGTGATGCGCTCGGCGTAGTCGAGAATGAACCGGTCGGCCTGGTCCAGTTCGGCGGTGCGCCAGTCAGTGACCAGCGCTTCTTTCAGAGTCTCTGGGGCCTCGGGGTCGACAGACCGCAACGCGGTCCAGTGGTGCTCAATTCAGTAGTGGCACCTGTTCAGCCCGGAGACCATAGTGGCGATCATCTCGCGCTGACGGCGCGACAAGGGGGATTTGGCGAACATGATGGCGCGGTAGAAATCCATGTGGGCTTCCATCGCGCGCGGGTTGGATCCGGCGATGCGGACGATGTTGGCCGGGGTCTTGTTGTCGCCGCCGTATTTGTCATAGAGCGCGCGGAGCTGCTCGGAGGCGTCCTCGTATGAGATATAGTCAATGAAGGCCATGTCTACCCCTTTGTGAACTCGGCGAGTTTGCGTGCCCATTCGCGGACGGCGCTCATTTCCTCATCGGAAGGGACGAGCTTGGCGCGAAACGGTTCTTCGAACAGGGTGATCCGCATGCCGCTCAGGCGGTCGGCGACCAGGCGCAGTCCCTCGCCGCCCCAGCCATAGCTGCCGTACACAGCGCCCTTCTTGCCCTTGATGGAGACAGTGGACAGCAAGTTGACGGCATCCCAGGTGGGCCGGACAGCATCGGCGGCGAAGGTCGGTGTGCCGAACAGCACCACGAGGCTGGATTCGATGGCATCGCGGGCGGCCTGGATATCCATCCCGGAGCTGTCGAAGAGCAGGGTCTCGAAGCCGGCCTTCCGGAGTTCTTCGGCGATGGCATCGGTCATCTTCTTCGTGTTGCCATAGGAGGAGACATAGAAGATAGCGGCGCGGGTGCGGCCCTCGGTGTGGTCGCGGCACCAGTCGGCGTAGCGATCGATATACTCCTGCGGGTTTTTGCGAATGAGGGGGCCGTGACTGGTGGCGATCAACTCGACCGCCAGGCCCTGCAGTTTCTCGAGGCTCTTGCGGATCAGGTGGGTGAAGGGGCGCATGATGGCATCGAAGTAGTACCGGAACTCGTGGTCGAAGTCGAGCTCGGACTGGTCGGCATAGAGCTTGTCACCGAAAGCGATATGGGCCGCGAAGCCATCGCAGGAGAAGAGCACCTTGTCCTGTTCGAGCCATGTCATCATGGTGTCGGGCCAGTGCATGTATGGGGTGCTCTTGAAAGTGAGGGTCTTGCCGCCGAGGTCAAGGGTGTGGTCGTGTTTGACGGTTTCGACCGGGACCTCGATGTTGAGCACGTTCTGCACGAAGGGGAGCGCCGGGTAGGAGCAGACGAGTTTGAGATTGGGGGCGCGCTGGATCAGGGCGGCCATGGCGCCGGAGTGGTCGGGTTCGTTGTGGTTGACGACGAGGTAGTCGATCTGGCCAAGGGGGACGATTTCGCTCACATTGTTGAGGTACTCCTCAGTGAAGCCCTTCTTGACGGTGTCGATCAGGGCGATTTTGTCGTTGCCCTTGACGAGATATGCGTTGTAGGTGGTGCCGTGTTTGGTCTTCATGATGATGTCGAAGACGTCCAGATCGGGGTCCTGGACGCCGACCCACCAGACGTTGTCGGCTATCTTGATTGCGCTCATGGCGTGAGGCTCCTGTTGCAATTGAAAGTTATCGTTATTGTGTCTGACAAGTATAACGAATTTTGCCGCGCGCACAACACGCGCGGCACGAAATCGGACAGGGGAGTATTCGCGATACCCGCGATGCGGGCAGCGGCGGGCTACTTCAGAGCGGAGATATACTCGACAAGGCGCTCATACAGGCGGTCATCGGCAGGGGGGAGGCTCTCGACCGTGAGCTTGTCGGCCTCGGAGCGTTCCCGGAGCACGTTGACTTCCCTGACGTCCAGGTCGTGCTCCGGCATGAGGACGAGGGTGGGTTTCTCGACACCCTCAATGTGATCGGCCGTGCGATAGGCGGCAGCGTAGCCGGAGCGGATATCGTACCACCACCACATGATGGATTTGTAGAAGGGGAACCAGTAGGCTTTGGCTTGCCGGCGGAGAATCTGAAGGGCGCGGTCGGTGCTGAGGTAGGGATCGATGGCGATGACAGCATCGACACGCGGTTCGCTCTCGGCGGCGATCAGGGCGCCATCGGCGCCGCGTGCGAAGCCGACCACGACGAGGGGGTGGCGGATCTGGTCGTGGATTTCGGCATAGGAGACCAGGGACGCGAAGTCCTCGGCCTCGTACTGCCCTTCGCCGCGGTAGCTTCCACTGGATCGTCCGGCGGCGCGCAGGTCGGCGGCAAGGATACACCAGCCGGAGTCAAGCAGTGTCTGAGCCAGAGGCAGGACAGCGTCGCGGTCGGCTCCATGGGGGTGGGTGAGGATGATGGTGCCACTGGTGGTGTCGGCGGTTGTGTCGGGGCAGACGAACAGGCAGGCCAGCGAGGTGAGGCCGTCGACCTCGACGCGGAAGGTATCGGTGACCAGTCCGGCCTCGGCCCAGGCGCCGGGATCATTGATAATGAGGGAGTCCTCGGCGATATCGTCGATGTCCGGTCGGCCCATGATGTCCTTGGTCTTGTTCAGGGGATAAATGACAAAAACAAGGACCAACATGGCAATAATGCCCAGCACAATAATGGTTTTGATAATTTCTTTTGTGGACCGGGAGAGTTTGGCCATAGCACTTCACCCCAATGCAGCACCGATGCCGGTGCGTGTAACGTTAGTCGAGCCGGGTTAGCTGTCAGTCGTGATTTATGGCGTCAAGGAAGTCCTGGACCGGACCATAGTCAACATCAAATTTCCGCCGGGACCGGGGCGGGGCCTCGGGAATTCCGCTGCAGCAATTGTGAAGGCGGTTGCATCACAAGAATCATCCGATCGACGGGGGAGGGTGTGGGGCAGTTCCCATAGCGTCGGCACAAGTGGTTTTCTTGCTTGGTGTTAGTGGGCGGGATTCGGGGGCGGTGGGGTTTGGGGCCGGGTGGTTTTGGGGGTGGTTTCTGGCATGGCAGTTGCGTTGGTGCTGTTGGACCTATCCGAACCGGGTCGTCGGCAGACTGTCGGCGCGAGCAGTTGGGATAGATGTAGTATGCGCTTGGTATACCGGCCTGGTTGACCCGTGAGGGTGATCCCGGGCCGTGCCAGACGGTGACAATTTGAGAGAGGAGGTTGAGCCCTGGCGGATAACCGTTTGGGCTTAAACGGAATTCTTCGTCGCACCAGGTTCAGAATGGTGTTGACAAAGATCGCCCTTAGTCCTATATTTTGCTCGGACGTTAGATGGGTTTTCCAGTGATAGTACTACAGTAAACTAAGTACAGCTTGAAAACAACCCAAGGTGAACTAATTTCAATCCGAGCATTCGTTACCGATTTGAGTATGTGTTTTCGGGGTCGAGTAGTCTTTGGCCCCGGAGCAAGCAACGAGGACGGCATCTTTTAGGTCCTCAGTGAGCGACGTGTTGTAACGGTAATTGCGTTGGCGACGGGTCTCTTGTCGACTGTGCGCTGCGCCGGGAGTATCGCTATCGGTCTTGTGGCTAAGGGAAGTATCCAAAACGAGATTTGCGAACCTGTTTTCTTTGAGGAGGAATCCATGGCCTTAGGGACGAAGTCTTATCGGAGCTCCCGAATGGTGTGTCTTCTGGGCGTCCTGTTCCTTCTGTTCGTGTCGACATCGGTCGTCAAGGCTGATGCCAACTTCCCGGTCCTGTCGGTCAAGATCAGCGATACGGTAGCTGTTTCCGGCGAACAGAATAGCGTGATATCCATTTATCTGGACAACTATGTGGACAGCATTGCGGGGTTTAACCTCTGGGTCCGTTTGTCCAACATTGAGATATGCGAATTCCAGAAGGACACCGTGACCGAGCATGACACGCTGTATTGGCGGTGTCTGGCGTATTCGGGGCCGAATTGCGTTGACTCTATGGATATTACCGATTCGGTTCTGGCTGACCCCGGGTATCCGTACGATATGTTGTCGGTGGATATACATCAGGTGGAGGTCGGCAGTTTTGACACCGAGAACACACTGATCAGCAACTGGGAGTATGTGACGGCCCAGCCGCTTGGCACCAAATACGATTTGAACATTGTGGCCCTTGCGGACCAGCCGGGTGGTGCCATTACTCCGGGATTCGGTCCGCAGACAGGCGGTCTTCTGATCAAGCTTCTGGCGGATGTGTATGACTTCCCGGACAGTGTTCTGGATACTCTCTCGATCAATCCCGTGGCAATAACGGTCGAGTACCACAGCCCGTCATACTTCGGGTTCGCGCGTCCCAACGGGACTTCAATCGGCATAGCCTACAACCAGATTCTTGATACGAATATGTGGGTGTGTGAGCAGTGGCTCGGCGATTCGTGCCTGTCGTGGGTACGCACGTCAACGCCGCCGTATGATTCGATCGAGATTGTGCCGGATTCGGTGGCCTATATTGATACGACCGTAGTCATTATTGAGCCCGGCTCGCTGACTATTCTCAGCGGGGATCCGTATGTCTGCGGTGATCTCAATGGTGACGAGATGGTTAACGTGTCAGACATGACCTACATGATCAGCTACCTGTTCAGTGGCGGTCCCGCCCCGGTGGTGTTTGCAGCGGGGGATCTGAATTGTGACGGGCTGATAAACGTGTCGGATATGACCTATATGATAAGTTATCTGTTCAGCGGTGGCCCGGCGCCATGTGCCAATTGCCCTTAGTTTATGAAGGAAGGGAACGTAACACGATTCTCACATGGCCATAAACAGCGTGAAACAGAGTTTAGATAGCTAAGTGAAGACTAACCAAATAAGAAAGATGGCTGTCCGCCGGGAGGCGGACGGCCTTAACCTGGCAACCTTCATATCGGAAAGGAGGGCGCTTAGAAGAGGTATATTTGCTCGTATGCGCACGCTCAATGAAAGATCGGCTGACATGTTCTTCGTTTCTCATAAGGATACCGCCGGAGGATTTGGTGGCTCTCATCTGATGTCGGTATGTGGAGATAATTGTGGGGGGAAACGGAAGAATGTGTTATTCGAACACTTTTGCTAATGTAAACGGAGTAATTTTTTTAGGAGTAAGAAATGAAACGCATTTCGATTTTCCTAGCCGTATGTCTTGCGGTTCTTTCATTTGGGCTTGTGAATGCTCAGGTTAGCGTAGGCGGCGAAGTTCCTCTCGTGAATGCTTCCGGTCTGTATAACGACGGCGGCGTCGACAAGATCGGATTCGGCACCAGCGTGACGTTCGACTTCGCCATGGACAACAACACCGGCATCGATGTGCATGGCTCGACCAACGGCTTCGAGATCTACACTGACAACAATGCCGGCTACACCCTGACTGTTGACGTTGCCAAGTGGGAGACTGTTATGGCTGCTCCCATCTATGATGGTGGTCAGTTTGTCAACTTCTTTGGCGGCGGTGGCAATCCTGACACGGTCGGCTTTGGTGGTTTCAAGATCTTCGGCCAGGGTCTTCTTGCCGGCGATGTCGTGCAGTCGATCTCCTTCACGGTCGATTTCGGCCCCGAGTCCGAGGGTGCGACCCAGTTCTGCCTTGACACCGCTTTCTACCCTCCGGGTGGTGAGTGGCTGTGGGCTATGGCCGACGCTTCCGGTCGTCGGGCGGTTTGTGACTGGGCGGGGACCTGCTGGGACCTCATTGAGATCCCAAACCTTCCCCCGGTGATCGACCCGGCCCCCCCGGTGACGGTCACGGCGACTCATTGCGAGACCTATCAGGTCACCTTCACGGCTACTGATCCTGACGCTGAAGACGACCCGCCGTTCATCTGGAATGTCATTGACGGTATCGGTTCTTTCGGTCCTGACAATGGCTCCGGTTCGGCTACCTGGTCGTACAGTCCGTCGGCTGCCGACGTGGGTGCTTCGCTGTTCTCGACCTTCGAGGTCTGTGACCATCGTGGTGCTTGCAGTGAGTACACGGTCAACTTCGAATTCACGAACATTGGTCCGTCGTTCACCGGCGGCTGTGGTCTGCTGAAGGAAGTTGGCATGGGTAACACCTCGACCATTCAGATGACTGCGGTTGACGGCGACTGTGATCCGATCAGCTTCAGCATCACTGACGTTACCCCGGCTCCGGTTGGCTCGTACAGCATCAACGCCAACACTGGTCTTCTCACGTTCAACACGGAAATCGCCGACGGTGGCAACACCTTCGACTTCACCGTGCGCGTCACTGACGAAGCTGGTGATTTCGTGGAGTGCGTGACTTCCTTTGTCGTGCTGGTTACCCAGCCCTTCAAGGTTGTGATCGAGAAGACGCACAATTCCTACATCGGTCTGCATGAGTATGTTGACATCACGGTGGAAGAGGGTTCTGAGCTGATGGGTGGTTTCGACTTCCTGATCGCTTATGACGCTTCTGCTCTGACGTTCAACGCTGCCATTCCCGGTGAAGAGTTCTATGCTCAGCCTCCTGTGGGCTGTGGCTGGGAGTACTTCACCTACCGCTTTGGCCCGCAGGGCAACTGTGGTGGCCCGTGCCCGTCCGGTATGCTTCGTGTAATCGGTATTGCCGAGACGAACAACGGCCCGAACCACCCGGCTTGCTTCAATCCGGAGTTCCCGGCGGTTCTGTTCACTCTGGACTTCCGTGTCAGCTCTGATGCTACGCTGGAGTGTCAGTATGTTCCGATCCGGTTCTACTGGATGGATTGTGGCGACAACGCCATTTCCTCCAAGACTGGTGACACCCTGTTTGTCAACCGTAACATTGTCGACTTCGCGTTTGACGATGAAGACTACTGGGTCTACATCCAGAATAAGACCACCGGCTACCCGACTTACACCGGTATTCAGGAAGACTGCTTCGTAGATCTTCCGGAGGGCAAGTTCCCGCCGGCGGAATTCATTGACTTCTTCAACGGTGGTATTGACATCGTTTGCGCCGACTCGATCGACGCTCGTGGCGACCTCAACCTGAACGAGATTCCGTACGAAATCGCTGACGCGGTTCTGTTCTCGAACTATTTCGTTTATGGTCTGGGTGTGTTCCACATCAACCTGCAGGGTCAGATCGCGGCTTCCGATGTGAACGCCGACGGTATCACCCTGAGTGTTGCCGACCTGGTTTACTTGATCCGTGTGATCCGTGGCGATGCCTTCCCGACAGTGAAGCTCTCCCCGGTGAACACCGAGTACACCGTGAGCGGCACCACCGTCTCCGTGGCTGACGAGATGGGCGCTGCCTATGTCGTCGTGGCCGGCGATGCTGCCCCGCAGCTGATGGCTGATGGCATGGAGATGAAGTTCAACTACGATGGTCAGAACACGCACGTGCTGGTCTTCAGCATGGACGCCAACACCTTCCAGGGTGAGTTCCTGAATGCCGGCGGCAATGTCGTCAGCATTGAGTTCGGCTCGCCGGAAGGCGCCACCGTGGTTGCGAAGGGCACCACTGTGCCGAACACCTTTGAGCTGGCTCAGAACTATCCGAACCCGTTCAACCCGACGACCACCATTGACGTTAAGTCCAATGGTGACTTCACCCTGTCGATTTACAACGTGACCGGTCAGAAGGTCGCCGAGTTCAGCGGCAACGGTAATGAGTCGGTTGTTTGGGATGCCAACGGCCAGGCCTCTGGTGTGTATTTCTACAAGCTCGAGACTGAAAACTTCTCGGCTACCAAGAAGATGATGCTCCTGAAGTAATTCAGGTTCAGAACCTTCTGAATATCCCCCGGAGAGGTTAATCCCTCTCCGGGGATTTCAAACTGACGGGAGGAGGTAAGGACACAGAACTTTTGCTAACGCACGAAGTCAGGCTAAACTAAGAGAAGAGAGACTCATGATGACTAAGGCAGGATATTCTGCTGGGCGAGAGAACGCCGCATGCGCAGGTCATCATTTTTTCGTTTGTAGCGAGTTACCAGCATTGAATTCGGCTTTGTGCACCAGACTGCAGTACTGCACACATTTTCATTTCGCCGCAGCGAAATGCACCTCACGTTTGCTCATTGCCGCCATGTCGAGTCTTGGAGGGGAAAGCATAGATCCTTGATACGGACTATGTTCAGGCCCGGAACTGGGCCGATAAGTTATTGCCAGGGCTGACCTTACAGGGACTTAGGCGCCCCCGCACACAATCAAAAGGTGTCCGGTTGTCATAGTCACGGACGGACGAGATAACCGTAAGAGAAACGGATATCCGGTCTGGATATTGCTCAGATACATAGGTGGCATGGTGGATATTTTGACACATAGGAACACGGGCCGTATTGGCCGACACCGGCAGGCATCAATGTGCAGTATTTTGGTGCTGTTTTGGGTATTTTGCGGGGTGTCGGCTGCGGCGCAGGACGATTTTGTGATGCGTCTGGACACAGCCAGCGTTCAGCCCGGGGCGCGGGTGCCGCTTGGCTTGTCTCTGGACAACACACGGGGGGTGGCGTCATTTGAGTTGTTGATTCATCATGATCCTCTGGGGCTTATTCCTGAGGGGGTGACGCTGGAGGGCACGCGCGCGTCCGATTTCGAGTACCTTGAGTTTCAGTTTGATGCCTCGGGGAATCCGGGAAACATACGGGTATTGGCGATAGCTGACATTCTGGGGCAGCCGGCCACGCCGCCGCTTGATTCCGGCAGTGGTGAGATTTGCCGGTTTGTCTTCCGGGTGGTTTCCAACTCGGCCTATTCCGGTTTTTCGCTGCCGGTACGCTTTGAGTACCTTGATAATGACGCCAATACGCTCGTTGACGAGTTTGGGGTCTTTGTGGGGAGATCGGACATCACCTACTACAACGGGTGGGTATTTGTCGATTCGATAGGGGCGATCCGCATAGGGGATATCAATTTGAACAGCATCGTCGCTGATGTGGGTGACGCTGTTCTGTTTACGAATTACTTCATTAACCCGGTACACTATCCGTTGAATGCCTTGCAGATGGCCAACACGGATGTCAACCAGGACGGATATCTGGGAACGGTGGCGGATCTGGTCCGGCTGATCAACTGGGTTGTTCAGGGTCCGAGCTTTGCCCGCCCGAGTGTGGGTGGCCGGGAGCCGGTTGACGCGGTGTTAAAGGATTCCGGCTGGGGGCTGAGCATCGGCTATGAATCATCGGAAGCGCTGGGGGCGGCCCTGATTGTGGTCGATCTTGTGGAGCCGGCTGATCCGGCTACGGTTGTGACAGCTCCTCACGGGATGGATGTGGCCGCGGACACGGTCAATGGGCAGTTGCGTGTGCTTGTTTACAGCATGCAGGGTAACAGCTTACCGATGGGCACGGGGCAGTTGGCCGGTCTTGCTGCAGAAACTCAGGTGAAAGGGGCCGTGGTTGAGTTGGCTTCGGCCACAGGTGAGATGCTTTCGGCGGTTGTGCAGCACTCCCCGGTGGCGGAAATGCCGAAGGAGTTCAGCTTGCATCAGAGTTATCCGAACCCGTTCAATCCGGTTACGACGATTACGTTTGATATTGTGGGGGCAGGCGCTCGGCAGGTGCGACTGGCTGTTTATAATGCTTTGGGACAACAAGTTAGTGTTTTGATAGATGACGTTCTGCCCGCCGGCCCTCACCGGGTCGAATGGGACGGGACGGATGATCACGGTCGGCGCGTGGCCTCCGGTGTGTATATGTACCGGCTGGAGAGCGCGGTCTTTTCAGAGGCACGTAAGATGTTGCTGCTGAAGTAGATAATGGCTGTGGTCAGGACATATTCGGGAGTATGAGTTACATAATATGGCTGTTTTTGGAGGTATTGTAATGAAGTTCATGAGGATCCCACTATTGTGTGCGGCAGTCCTGCTGGTGATGGCTTCGGGCGCCTGGGCGCAGTTTATTGATTGCGATGGCATCCAGCCCTCGTTCGGCGACACGGTATATGTGCAGCCCAAGAACGCGCTGCCGGGAGATACGCTGCTGCTGCCCTTGGTCATTTCGACCACTCGTCCGCTGTATCAGTTCCTGGCGTATGTGGAGTTCGATTCGACTGTGATGAAGCCGATCGTCACTGGCAGCCAGCAGTCCGGCGGCGTCACGATAGACTATTATGACTTCAAGCCGAGTTCGTATTATCAGGGCTATGATCCGGTTGAAGACCAGTATGCGAATGTCGCTCCGGCTCTTGTTGTTTCTGAGAGTGACTTCCCCGCAACCAATCCCAGTCGCCACCGCATGAAAGTGCAGGCACAGGGGGTTCCGGGCATCGGTCAGGACGCTTGGGGACCGATAATCAATGCTGGGACATTCCCAGTCCTCTATGTGTCTATGGTTATCAACCCGAATCTGGAGCACGGCACCCAGAGCGCCATCAATTTCTACAAGGAGACGATCTGGGTTATAGACTACTCCGATCCCGGTGATCCCTGGGGAGACACGGTAGCCAACTCCTGTGTGTATTCGCAGTATTCCGATGAAGAGGCCAACTCATTTCGGTTCCACACGCGGCAGACACTGCTGACGATTGACACCAGTCAGACACCTCCGAGCATCCAGAGCTTCACCGCGAACCCGTCGTCGGTCGATGCCTCGGGCGACCAGTCAACCTTGAGCTGGCAGTGCAACCTGGCCGACTCGGTGCGGCTGTTTGACGATTTCGGTCTGATTGACCAGTGGTATATGGGGAACAGCGGATCGCAGGTGGTGACAGTGAGGCAGTCAAACCCCTATACGTTGACGGCGGTCAACCGGTTTGGTCAGGTGACACAATCGCTGACGGTGCCAATCGGAGACGCACCGCCGGTCAACAACGCGCCGACGATCTCGACCAGCCCGTCGCAGACGACGGTGGAGATAGAGCAGGGGGGATCGGTGGCGTTCACTTTGACGGCAACTGATCCCGACGGCGACGGGTTAACGCTGGCGCCAAGCAGCATCTTGCCGCCGAATGCGACTTTCGGGCCGACGAATCCGGTGGTCGGGACCGGGACGGTGGTGGGTAATTTCAGTTTCACGCCGGACATCAATCAGAGTGGGACCTACAATTTCACGTTCACGGCGACCGATGATTTTGCTCCGCCGGCAAGCAAGTCGGTGACGCTCACGGTGATAGTCAAGGAGATCGACCGTGACCGGTTGTTCACGACCTCGGCCCCGGGGTTTGCCCCGGTGGGGGGGATAGCCGGCACTGATGCTGTCTATTTCCCGATCAACCTGGTGACCGCACAGCAGGTGTACGGTGTCCAGTTTGACCTCATTTACGACGAAAGCCTCTTTGATATAGATTCGATCATTACCACATCCCGGACGGCCGATTTCGTGGTCTGGGACAATATTGGTCAGACACCCGGACAGGTGCGGGTGATCACGTTCGGTATGGCCAACGAGACGATTCAGCAGGCGGCCTCCTCGGAGATCCTGTGGGTGGTGCTGTCGATTGACGAGGATGCCACCCCGGGTGATTATGAATTCCGGATCGAGAACGGCTGGGAGTCGATCAACCCGGATCCGAGTTTCCCCTCGCTGGAGCTGCTGGTGGACAACGGCGTTGTTCAGGTGGACCGGCCGGGTGACGTGAACCTTGATAAGATGGTCAACGTTGCCGACCTGGTGAATATCGTGGGTTACATTATTGGAGATTTCGGTTTTACAAATCGCCAGTTCGCGGTTGCCGATGTGACAACAGACATGGTTGTTGATGTCTTCGACCTGGTTGCGGTGATCAACATGATTTACGAGATCGACGTGACCCCGTCGGCAGGCACACCGTTTGCGGGTGGTTTCGCCCGGGTGAAACTGGATCACGGCGATCTGTATTACGGGTCGAGCGATATACTGACAGTGCGCTCGGAGCTTCCTACCGACATCGCGGGCGCCCAGCTCGAGCTGATGTATGACCCCAACAAGGTGACTATGGGAGCGCCGACGCTGGCGTCTGATGCTGACGGCATGACGCTGCGGTATCGCGATGACGGTAACGGACGGCTGCTGATACTGATGCACTTCCGGAACCCCGCCTCCACCGACCAGCTCGTCAGAGCCGGCAACGCGGAGCTTCTGAAGATACCCATTCAGTCACGGGCCGATCTGGAGTCCGGTGACTCCACGGCCATGAGACTGAGCAAGGCGCTGCTGGCAACCTCGGAGGCTTCGTCCGTAGCTGTCGAAGGTATGGGTGGAGCAGTGTTGCCGAGTACATTCCGTCTGTATCAGAACTATCCGAACCCGTTCAATCCGACAACGACTATAGAGTTCGAGATTATGGGCAGCAGTCCCGCCGAGGTCAGCCTAGATATCTTCAATGTGCTGGGCCAGAGGGTGCGGAATCTGCTGAGCGAGACACGCCTGCCGGGTATGCACCAGGTTGACTGGGATGCCACCTCGCAGGATGGAGAGCGGGTTGCCACCGGAGTCTATTTCTATCGGCTCCAGGTCGGTGACCAGAGCGAAGCCAAGAAAATGCTGTTGTTGAAGTAAGGACAGGGAGGTAACAGAAACATGTTAGTTCGCAAGCTTCTATATACGCTGACAGCTCTGGTGCTCCTGTCCGGAGCAGCCTGGGCGCAAGAAGCACCCGTGGTCAGTGATATCCCTGATCAGACGATCGCCGAGGGTGAGAGCTTTACGGCCATCAATCTGACTGACTATGTGACTGATCCTGACAACGACGTGGCGACGGAGATTATCTGGACATACGCAGGTAACACCGAGCTGCTGGTCGATATCACGGCCAACGTGGCCACGATCACGGTTCCGAGTGCTCAGTGGAACGGGTCGGAGACGATCACGTTTACGGCGACCGATCCGGGTGGTCTGTTTGACTCGGATGCGGCGACGTTTACAGTGACAGCGGTCAATGACCCGCCGGTGGTCAGTGGTATCCCGGATCAGACGATCGCCGAGGGTGAGAGCTTTACGGCCATCAACCTGACTGACTATGTGACTGATCCTGACAATGACGTGGCGACGGAGATTACCTGGACATACGCAGGGAATACCGAGCTGCTGGTCGATATCACGGCCAATGTGGCCACGATTACGGTTCCTGATGCTCAGTGGAACGGCAGTGAGACGATCACGTTCACGGCGACCGATCCGGGTGGTTTGTTTGACTCGGATGCGGCGACGTTTACAGTGACAGCGGTCAATGACCCGCCGGTGGTCAGTGATATCCCTGATCAGACGATCGCCGAGGGTGAGAGCTTTACGGCCATCAACCTGACTGACTATGTGACTGATCCTGACAATGACGTGGCGACGGAGATTACCTGGACATACGCAGGGAACACCGAGCTGCTGGTCGATATCACGGCCAATGTGGCCACGATCACGGTTCCGAGTGCTCAGTGGAACGGGTCGGAGACGATCACGTTCACGGCGACCGATCCGGGTGGTCTGTTTGACTCGGATGCGGCGACCTTCACAGTGACAGCGGTCAATGACCCGCCGGTGGTCAGTGATATTCCTGATCAGACGATTGCCGAGGGGGGCAGCTTCACGGCCATCAACCTGACCGATTACGTGACTGATCCTGACAACGACGTGGCGACGGAGATTATCTGGACATACTCAGGGAACACCGAGCTGCTGGTCGATATCACGGCCAACGTGGCCACGATCACGGTTCCTGATGCTCAGTGGAACGGGTCGGAGACGATCACGTTTACGGCGACCGATCCGGGTGGTCTGTTTGACTCGGATGCGGCGACGTTTACAGTGACAGCGGTCAATGACCCGCCGGTGGTCAGTGATATCCCTGATCAGACGATCGCCGAGGGGGGCAGCTTCACGGCCATCAACCTGACTGACTATGTGACTGATCCCGATAACGACGTGGCGACGGAGATTATCTGGACATACTCAGGGAACACCGAGCTGCTGGTCGATATCACGGCCAACGTGGCCACGATCACGGTTCCTGATGCTCAGTGGAACGGGTCGGAGACGATCACGT
>CAZVHP010000020.1:0-20695 GCA_964627305.1 uncultured Ignavibacteriales bacterium
CCGAAAGGCTACGCTACTTTTTTGCCAATTTCCACACCTTTTGAAATTAACTCGACGCAATCTGGAGAAGCGGAACGGCGAGCATTAATGCATAGCTAATATCCATTGGCATCACCCCCATCTGTAGTTTCAGAGTGTATCATCCCGCGTACGGAGAACATGGCTTACCTTCTTCAGTTGTTGATGTTTCAGTGTGAGTGCCTTTGTGTCGCGTCGTCAAGAATCCCTTGGTTGCCCGTTGCCGCGCGATTGGTCGTCTGTAACCGCTTGTTTGGAAGTTAGACTTCAGATCCGCCCATCGCCACTCTTTTTTGTGATCCATCCTGTCAAACGTGGCCATGCAGCGTGTAGCGGTCGCATTCTCTGCGCCCGGAATGCGGAAGGTTTTTCCTGTGATTTGCAGTGTTTTTTTGTGGTTAGGCTGGGAACTGCTGTACTACTGATGTGTAACAGCCTATGAAGGGACGATATTTGTCGAGGCCGTAGAGTACCTTGCACGTTATTCAGCACGTTGCGGGAAAGGACTGACAGGGAAGCGCATAGCAGGCACACGTTACGCGATAATAACTTGACAGAACAGCACTTTGTTGCGTATCATATATGTGACGACAGCACCTCCCCCTTTCACCGCCCACACAGATTGAGTCAATCAGACAGGTAAACAGAGTTCGTTCGTATTGCGGAGTAATTGCGGCTGTCTTATCGCAAGGGATTGCGGCATGGACGCAGCCCATCGGAACTAAACATAGTTTAATATGAGGAGGTGAACCTTGACTAAACGTCTACGCATGCTGGTGATCTTTGCGGCGATAATGGTTGTCCCGACCATGATCTTCGCCGGTGGTTACCATCAGTTCGAGGTCGCCAAAGCGGAAGCCAAGGATGCCAGAACGATGGTGGTCCCGTTGAATATTACCAACGAGGACAATCTGGCCGCCATCAACATCCCGTTGAAGTTCTCCGAGGGAGTGACGCTTCGGGAGGTTACGTACGAGAATACCCGTGTCGACTATTTCCAGTTGAAGATCGCCAATATCAACAACGAGGAGAACACGGTCGTGATCGGGCTTCTGCCGCAGATCTCGCCGACCCCGGCTCCGGATCTGAAGGCTGGAACGGGTACGGTGGCGAACCTGGTTTTCGAGATCGATGATCCCAGTGTGACGGATGTCGAGTTGGAGGCGATCGTACTGAAGAACCCGGATCACGAGCTGATGTTCGTGTATCGTGATCTGTCGGAGAAGAGCGGTCTGCGCACCGAGCGCCCGGAGTTTGAGCGGGTGTCGGTAGCCTTGTCGGGTATTAGCGCTGAGACGATGCCGAACACGTTCGGTCTGAGCCAGAACTACCCGAATCCGTTCAACCCGACTACCACCATTGCTTTCAACCTGAGTCAGGCGAGCGACTACACGCTGAACGTATACAACATTGCCGGGCAGCGGGTGGAATCGTTCCAGGGCAAGGGTGAAGCCGGCGAAAACTCGGTGGTCTGGGAGGCTTCCGGCTTCGCCAGCGGCGTCTACTTCTACAAGCTCGAGGCTGAAGGTCAGTCCGAGACCAAGAAGATGATGCTGCTGAAGTAAGCAGGTGCCCTGGATTACATCTGAGAAGGTTGGTTTGTTGCGCTTTTTCAGGTTAACGAAGCATATTAGTACGCAGTAAGTACACGTATACAGATTGGCAAGTGAAGCCCCTGCTGATGGTCACGGCAGGGGCCTTTTCTTTGTCGAGAGTCCCGGTTTGCGACACTGCCGTCACCGGTGGTGGCGCAGCAGGAGAGACGGGGGCAGTTTCTGCGTTGATTTCGTCGTCAAGTTCTGCGTTTTGGGGTTCTCTGAGGTGCGGCCGTATTGACCGTCCGGCGGGTTAAGTCGCTGTGCTGTTGTGCACTAAGCCGAAAAGGTGAAGCTGCGGCACGGTATTTGTTTACTTGGTATATTGTCAGGCCTTGCAACCATTGTGTCCGCAGCCTGTTTGATCGGGATATGGACCGTGGTCTGTGTAATCGCAATGGAAATGGCTCGAAAGAGTTTCCTGGCAGGTGAGGAGAGAGAGGTCTCAACGCGCGGCGTTGGGACCTTGTCTTTTGGGGGTATACGGTTGATTCTCGACTCGTCTCCAAAGCGACGTAGTGTGTGCTATCTGATGATGACGTACTGAAGGTCCTCGTCGCGGGCGGGCGGTGCCTGAATGGTTGTCAGCGGCTGAGCTTCCATATCCGGTTTGAATACGGTCACCTCGACAGAAGGTTCGTGCCTGGCTGAGGTGTAGCGAGCGAGGATCATAGCTGCCTTGTTGAGAGTGTCCTTGTTGGCCCGCCCGATCAGAAGGCCGACCGGCGAGCCGACATCGAGTGCTTCCAGGCGGTGGTGGTGCGGTTCGCGGTAGGAGTCGATCAGATTGTTCTCGTGTTCGTTGCGACCGATGACGATTTTGGAGGCCGGATCGAGTCGGAAGTGGCGTCCCACGCGGAGGAGATTGAGGTCGTTGAAGCTGACCGACTCGGAGTGGGCCAGCAGGTCGCGCAGGCGGTTGGAGTAGCCTTCATCGGTCAGCAGGCAGCCGGAAGCGGGGGAGGGGAAATCCTGCAGTCCGAACTGGGCGGCGAGCTCGATCTGGCGTTTGCGGGAGCGGCCGCTGATGCCCTCAAGTTGGTCGCGGTCGACCAGGCCATCGAGTTCCGGCTGGGTGGGCTTGAGCAGTTTAGCCGAGAGGGGGCGAAGCAGCCGGCCGCGCAGGCCGGACTCTTTCGCGGTCAGGTTCAGCTTATCTTTGACCTGGGACATTGGTCGCTGGCCGACAACCTCGCCGGTGACGACAAAGTCGGCGCCGGTCATTTCCATGAATTCGCGGGCCTCGGACAACATGAGGATACGACAGTCGGTGCACACATTCATATGCTTGCCCCGACCGTATTTGGGGTTCTTGACGATATCGACGAATTTCTGCCCAAGGTGCATTAGTTTCACACGAAAGCCGAATCTCTCGGCGGTGGGAAAGGGGTTGGAACCGCAGGAGGAGCGATCCTGCAGGTCACAGCCGAAGTGAGTCATGAAGGTCAGGGCGGTGACCTCGATATTCTGGCGAAGCAGCAGCAGGATCGCCAGGGCGGAGTCCAGTCCGCCGGAGAACAGGGCGATAGCGTGCGCTTTTCGTTTCGGAGTGTTGCTGTCGGTCTGAGGCTGCTGGTTCATTCCTGCTTATCCGTTGGTCCGTTTTCGGCTCTGGTTTGGGGAGCCGTCGCTGTGCCTTTTTGAACGGCCCCAATGGTTCTCTTGTTTGTAACAATATACGAACAGCGGGCCTGCAGGGCAAAGCAACGTTTGATATTGACTTAAGCGGAGCTTGCGCCTACCATAAATCTTCTGTCATGGCAGCAGGAAAGGAGAGCGATTCATCGTACTTTTAAGGCTGAACAACTGGCTGAAGCATTTCGCTCTGGAGCTGCAGCGGCTCTTTCTGTTTTCGCTCCGAATGATTGGAGCTCAGTTTGGCCGACCGGTCTATTTCCGGGAGTTCCAGGAGCAGTTGTATTTGGTGGGGGTGGGGTCCCTGTACTTGATCATTCTGGCGGGTGCGTTTGCCGGACAGGGATTTGCGATTGCGTTCAGTCAGGAGCTGTCCGATTTTGGCGCCAAGAACTACCTGGGGCGTATTCTGGCAATTGCCATTTTCCGCGAGTTGGGACCGGTTCTGACGGGGTTAATGGTGGCGGCCAGAGTTTCAGCCGGTATTACGGCCGAGATCGGAGCCATGAAGACATCGAATCAGATCAACGCCATGATTGCTTTTGGAATCGACCCGGTCAGGAAGATCACTGTGCCACGGCTGTGGGCACTGCTGATAATGGTGCCTTCGCTGACGATTATCTGCGATGCTGTGGCTATCCTCGGCGGCTGGTTGATAGCGGAAGTGGTCGCCAACGTGCCCTCGTCATTGTACTGGACGAACGTGCGCGATCGACTGGTCTTCGGCAATCTGTTTATGGGGCTGATTAAACCGATTGCGTTTGCGATGATCATCGCATTCGTTTCCTGCTACAAAGGTTTTGCCTCATCAGGCGGAACCAAGGGAGTCGGCCGGGCGACAACGGAGTCGGTGGTGCTGTCGTCGATCCTCATTCTCATTGCCAACTTCATGCTGACCAAGATTGTCGGCAACCTTATCCGGGGCTGGACATGATCGAGCTAAAGGGAGTACACTTCGCTTACAATGAGCGTCCCGTGCTCAGGGATGTCTCTTTTCGGGTTGAGGAGTCCGAGTCGGTGGTCATTCTTGGCCCCTCCGGTTCGGGCAAGTCAACCATTCTGCGGTTGATTCTCGGTCTGGAGTGTCCCCAGCAGGGGGAAGTGATTGTCGATCAGCGTGATATCTGTCATTTGCCGATCAAGACCAAGCGGGAGATCCGCAAGAAGATCGGCATGGTGTTTCAGGACGGTGCGCTTTTCGATTCTCTGAATGTCGCGGAGAATGTCGGCTACTACCTGCTGGAGCACACCAACCTGGCGCTGGATGAGATCGACCGGCGCGTGCGAGAAATCCTCGGTTTCACAGGGTTGAACCCCGATGAGATAATGGACGTACTCCCGGAGGAGCTTTCCGGCGGTATGCAGCGGCGAGTGGCTATTGCGCGGACGTTGCTTTCGACTGATCCGCAGATAATGCTGTTCGATGAGCCGACTACGGGACTGGACCCACAGGCGACTTCGAAGGTGTTGTGGCTGATTCAGAAGTTGCAGGCGGAGCGTTCTATTTCGTCGATTGTGGTTACCCACCAGATAGCGGATGCGGTCACGTTGTCACGACGGTTCATTGTGATCGTGCAGGGAGAGGTGGCGTTCGACGGCAGCTTGCGGGAGCTCCGCGACTGCACCGACGTACGGGTGCAGGATTTCCTGGGACCATTCAAGGAGTCATTTGATGAAGTGGTCAGGCAGGAGTTCATGAGGTATTGAAGAAGATTCGGGCCGATGGTGCCTGAAGAAATGCCTGAGAGAATAGAGCGGTTCTGCTGAAAGTGGAGAGCCGGAGGAAGAAAGCGGATGAAACGAACTATCAATATCGGCTGGGGGAATCTGAAGGTTGGCATAGTGCTCATGCTGGCGATTGCCGGCGCCCTGTGGGCGACGCTGGCAGGCACGGGAGCGTCGCTGTTTGAGGCCAAGACTGAGTTCCAGTGCTATTTCCCTGACGTCAACGGCCTGTTGTCCGGGTCGCCCGTATGGATGGCCGGAGTGGCGGTCGGCAACGTGACCAGGGTGCGATTTGCCAATCTTGACACTCTGCACGTGGTCGAGGTGACGTGCAGGATCAAGCGCAGTGTCTGGCCGATGCTCACCCGCGGGACGGTGGTGCGGCTGGGGACAATCGGGCTGATCGGGGACAAGTACGTGGACATCGTACCGGGGCCGCCCAGCGAGGCGGTGCTGGCCGAGGGGAGTATCATTCCCGCCCGCGATGCCGGCAGCGCCACGGAGATGTTCGCCGAGGGGCAGGAGGCGATCGGCGAGACCCGCGAACTGGTGCGAAACCTCGATGGTGTGATCGGCAAGATGAATCGCGGCGAGGGGACACTGGGGCAGCTCGCAGTGAATGATGAGCTGTATGTGGAGTTGACGAAGCTGACCACGCAACTGACGCAGTTGTCGGCTGAACTGCAGAAGAATCAGGAGCGGATCACCGGGTCACTGGAGCAGACGGCGCAGTCGGTGGCGACGCTGACTACCCGCGTGGAGCAGAACGAGGGGACGATCGGGCGGCTGGTCAACGACCCGCAGTTGTACGAGAATCTGACGGCCAGTACGGCGCGGCTGGACACGATCATGCACAAGATCGACCGGGCCGAGGGGAGCCTTGGTCTATTGGTGAACGACACGGCGCTGTATGTCGAGGTGGTGGAGCTGGTGGACCGGGTGAACAACCTAGTGAGCGACATCCAGCGGGATCCGAAGAAGTACTTTAAGTTTAGTGTGTTCTGAAGAGGGGGGGGCGGGGTTGAGTGCGACGAGCATCTATGTTGCAGTCATGTTTGCTGCAGTGATATCGGTCTTGGTTGCATGGCACATGAAGTACCGGTACTACAAACTCATTTGCATATTGGCTGCTTACATCGTTCTCGTCACGAGCATACTGCATTTCTACGCTCCTAATCTGTCTGCAGAAGCATGGCTGGCCGCATTGGCGGGGCTGGTATTGGTGTTCTATACATACTTCACCTATGGAATCGCAAGGGATTCAGCTCGGGACCTCGAGATGAGGACGCGGCCGGTGGTTACGGCTCTATTGAGCAGGATCGCATTTGAGAGCGTTGATCCGACGGATGAAATCACGGGTCTCAACAAGCTTCGTCTGTCCACACATATCAAGAACCACTCTGCAACACACGGCTATGCGAAAGTCAGTATTGAGTTCTACTCGAGGCGTGAGGACAATGACGGACCGGAGAAGGTCTATTCGATTCCAGAAGGAGACTACTCCGGAGAATCCATATGGACAATTGCTGCGAGGGGGTCGTTGGGCACACGTCGGTGGAACTTGCCAACGAAAATGATCTCAAATCGACAATAACCCAGTGCTTCGAGCAGCCGCTTGCGAACAGCCTGTTTATTGTTCTGCGGGTCGAGGTTTCATCGCAGGTTGATATGAGTCGATCCACACCGAATCCACCTGTCGCTTACAGGGTGAGTTGGCGTGACGACGAGAACATGAGCATAATGGAAGTTGGTCTGGTCGCTTACCCATCGGGGGAATTCTTCACACCGGCGCGGTAGCTAACATGTAATCCAGCAGCCGCACCACGCCGTCCTTGCCCGCAGCGCCGACCTCCAATGGCGGGCCGACACAGGTCGGACACCCCGCCTCGCACATGCAGGCGCGGACATGCTCGCGGCAGGCCTCAAACATCGGCTCCCAGTCTTTGTACAGCTTCTCTGCCAAACCCACGCCGCCGGGGATGTTCTCGTAGATGTACACGGTCGGTCGTTCGGTGAACGGGGCGCGCACCTGCGAGATGGAGCGCAGGTCGCGGTAGTCGCACATGACCCACAGGGGGGCGATCTTGCCCATGATATTGGCCAGCCCGCGCAGGGCACCGCCGAACTCGGCGCCGTCCAATCTGAGGCGCAGGCCGATATCGCCGGGGAGGGCGTACCACACAGCGTGGGTGTGCATCTCCAGCTCGGGCATCTTCAGATGGCCGCTGCCGACATTCTCATGGGTCTCGAACTTGATCTTCTTGAACATGACGGTGACATTGGTGACAGTGACTTCGCCGTGACTCATTACGGCCTCGCCGACGGAGCGTTCGTCATCGATATCGAGCACTTTCAGTTCGGACTTGGTGTCGCTGTCGGTGTAGTAGTCGACGTTGGCTTCTCTGACGTAAGCCTTCTTGCCTTCCCAGTCCAGTTTGGTGACCTGGTACTGGCGGGCGGAGTGCAGGTAGATGGCTTCGGGGTGCAGGAAGATGGGGGCGGAGAAGTAGTCCACCTCGCCGATCACTTCGTAGTTTTTGCTCTCGTTGAGGATGACGAAATTGTCCGGCGAGGCGGAGCGAAGCGAGATTTCGCCAGCGGGGTAGATTTCGCTGGACCAGTGGTAGCGTTCGCCGGAGCGCCGGACAACGCGGAGCTGCTCAAGATACTCCATGATTTCGTTGGTACCGTCGCCGTTGAAGCGCTCGGTTTCATCGATGGGCAACTCGAACGAGGCGCATTTGAGGTGGTTGGTGCGGATGATCAGGTTGTCCGGGTCGATGACGCCCGATTCGGGGGTACGATCGAACACGTAGCGTGGATCGTGACAGAGGAACTGGTTGATGGCGGTGCTGGAGGCAACCATGATGGTCAGGGAGTTGCCGCTGCGCCTTCCGGCGCGGCCGGCCTGTTGCCACAAGGAGGCAATGGTGCCGGGGTAGCCGACGATTATGGAGACATCGAGGCTGCCGACGTCGATTCCCAGTTCCAGGGCGTTGGTGGAGACAACACCGGTGACAGTCCCTTCGCGCAGACCGCGCTCAATCTGGCGACGTTCGTTGGGAAGGTAGCCGCCGCGGTATCCAGCGACGGTGATGCCGCGGCCGAACTCGCTTTTGAGTTCGCGCTTGAGGTAAGTCAGGATGACCTCGACATAGAGCCTGAAGTGGGCGAACACGATAGTCGGGATTCGGTTCTTCAGGAACATCGCCGCCAGCCGCGAGGCTTCCTTCACTGCTGATTTGCGGATGCCGAGCTGTTTGTTGATGACCGGCGGGTTGTACAGGATGAAATGCTTCTCACCGGAGGGGGCGCCGTTGCGGTCGATCAGGGCTACGGGGCGTCCGATGATACGGCGGGTGAGGTCATCGGGGTTGGCGATCGTCGCCGAGCAACAGATAAAGGTCGGGTTGGAGCCGTAGAAGCGGCTGATGCGCTGCAACCGACGAATGACGTTGGCCAGATGCGAGCCGAAGACGCCGCGGTAGGAGTGGACTTCATCGATGACGATATACTTCAGGTTCTCAAACAGCTTGATCCACTTGGTATGGTGTGGCAGGATACCGGCATGGAGCATGTCGGGGTTGCTGATAACAATGTGTCCGGCGGCACGAATCAGTCGCCGGGCGGTGGTGGGAGTATCGCCATCGAAGGTGTAAGTGCGGATGTCGACATTCAGTGACTGGATCAGGTCGTATACCTCGGCCATCTGGTCCTGCGAGAGGGCCTTGGTCGGGAACAGATAGAGAGCACGGCTTTCGGGCTTCTTGAGAATTGTGTCCAATACGGGCAGGTTGTAACAGAGCGTCTTGCCCGAAGCGGTCGGAGTGACAACCACGAGGTCGTTGCCGTCGATCGCCGTTTGGATGGCCTCGGCCTGGTGCGAATAGAGGCGAGTGATGCCGCGATGGGTCAGAGCATCGACCAGCCGTCGGTCAAGCATCTTTGGGAACTCGGCATAAACGGCCTTGCGAGCGGGAAACGTCCGCCAGTGCGCGATGCTCTTAGTGAAGCGGGGATCGGACCTAAGGGTGTCGATGATCTGCTCGATATTCACGTCATGTGATCCTTGTCAAAGCTCTGCGGGGCAGAGTCAGCCATTGCTGAGTTTGCGGCGACAGATGTCGCAGAACCGTCGGGACTTGCTGTCGATATCCAGCATCATCTGACTGAAGTAGTTCACGCATTTCGGGTTGCGACACTCGGGCAGCCCCAACAGGTGTGACAGCCGGTGCAGCACTTCCTTGAACAGCCGCGGGTAGACCTTGCTCTCATCCTCCGGAAGGCCGTAGAATTCCTGCCGGAGTCGGTACAGGGAGACCACCGCCGTGCCCGCGAGGGCGTCATCGTGCCCTATAACATAGTTCTCGTCGGGAAGATACAGGTCTTCTTCGCAGACGCCGATCACTTTCTCGCGGCTGTTGGCTTTGATGCGCTCCAGTTTGGCCATGATAACGAGAGCGTAGTACTGATTGCGGATGACGTTCTGGGCTTCTTCCGGCAGTTTCATTCCCTTGAGGATATCGACCGACCGTGTGAACGCCGGGCCGACATCGGCGGCGAGACGGTTGACCAGCATGTAGTCAGCCTCTCCGATGGGGACAACGACAATCTTGGACCTGATGAGCGACATCTTTTTCTTGCTGACCTGCAAAGCCATCAGTTACACCGCATCGAAGAAATGTGAATCGCAGCCATCGGGAGACACTTTGATTTCAACCTTGCGGGCGCATTTGGGGCACCATCCCACGAAAGCATCACCCTTGCGGTTGAGGTATACGCGGGCATATACGTTGCAGCACTTGAAGTGGATGCCCACAAAGGGACGGAGCTTGTGGTTGTTCTGCTTGTCCATCGGTTGAAAGCCATCATTCTTGCCTCCTACATTAATACGAACCGTGCACGGGGAAAACAAAAAAGCCGCGAATGTGAGATTGCCAGGCGGGGAACAAGGGCAGGTTGTCAGGCTGTCCTGCGAAGCCACTCTTTGATGATTTCTGCTGAGGACGAGCTGCCGAGCACTGTGGCTCCGGCGGCGAGCATGTACCGGCAGTCCTTCAGTGTGCGAATGCCACCGGCTGCTTTGATCGGCACCTGGCTGTCGGCGGCGCAGGCGAGATGGCGAACTTGTTCGATCGTAGCCGGTTGGGCAAAGCCGGTACCGGTTTTCACGAATTGTGCGCCACCTTCAATGACAGCGCGTACCGCCTCGGATTGCTGATCGGGGCTGAGCAGGCTGCACTCGATAATGACTTTGAGGCCGATGCTGAACGGCAGAGCGTCACGGACGGTTCTGATCTCATCGGCGGCTTTCGCGGATTCACAGGAACGCAGCCAGCCGATATTGGCGACCATGTCGATTTCTGTGGCGCCATCACTGGCTGCTCGCAGGGCCTCGGCAACTTTGATGTCGGTGCGACTGGCCCCCAGGGGGAAACCCGCAACCGTAATGGCGGAAGTGTGGCTGCCTCGAAGGTGTTCTGCCGCAAGGGATACCCAGACCGGGTTGACGCAGAGTGCGCGCAGTTCCAGGTCGCGACAGAGCTGAGCAGCTGCGATGACATCCGCTTCGGTCGCCTCGGGTCTCAGGACAGCGTGGTCGATCCTTCGATTGAGTTGGAGAAGCGGATCAGTCATGGTGTCTCAGGGCGTGATGTCTTTCATAAACGACCTGCCGGGGAACTGGTGAGGCAACCCTCTTGCGTCGGCGATGGTGGCGGCGATATCGGCGAAGGTTTCGCGCGTGCCCAGATCAATGCCTGACGCCAGTTGTCTGCCGTAGACCAGAAGGGGAACGTATTCGCGCGTGTGATCGGTGCTTGAGGTCATGGTGGGGTCGCAGCCATGGTCGGCGGTGATGATCAACATGTCATCGGGTCGCATTTCTTCGACGACCTCTTCCATAGCGAGGTCGAAGTCTTCGAGGGCGCGCGCGAATCCGATGGCGTTGTTGCGGTGTCCATGTAGTTCGTCGAAGTCGACGAAGTTGGCGAAGATCAGGTCGTAGTCGGTCTCTTCGACGGCCTGGATAAGGGCGCCGGCGACATCGCGGTTGTTCTCCGTCTTGACTTTGTCGGTCAGGCCTCGGCCCGCGAACAGATCACCGATCTTGCCAATACCGACCGTACGCAGGTTGTGTTTTGTGAACAGGTCGAGGATGGTGTCGTGCGGCGGTACGAGCGAGAAGTCTCGACGATTGCGGGTGCGCCTGAAATTCCCGGGTTCGCCCTCGAATGGCCGGGCGATGACGCGCCCCACGCCATACTCGCCCTGAAGCAGCTCACGGGCAATCTGGCAAATCTCATAGAGGCGTTCGGGGGGGTAGAGGCGCTCGTGGGCCGCAAGCTGGAAGACAGAGTCGGCCGACGTGTACAGAATCAGAGCCTTGGTTTCAAGGTGGGCGAAGCCGAGTTTCTGGATGATTTCGGTGCCGGAAGTGGCAACATTGCCGATGACTCCAACACCTGACCGGCGCTCGAATTCCTGCACCAGTTCGCGCGGAAAGCCCCTGGGGAAAACAGGGAAGGGTTTGTCAACGATAACGCCGGCCATCTCCCAGTGGCCGCTGGTGGAGTCCTTGCCGGCAGACTTCTCGGCGAGTTTGCCGAAACACGCTCGGGGTGGGGCAGCAGGCGGCACGCCTTCGACAGGGACGATATTGCCCAGGCCAAGACGCCCACAGGTATACATGTCCAGTCCGCCGACGGCCTCGGCGACGTGGGGGACAGTTGCCGCGCCGAGGTCGCCATACCGGGCGGCATCGGGGGCCTCGCCGACACCGCAGGCATCAGCGACCACAAGGATAGTACGTCCGATAGTCATGGCGCCAATCTATGCGCATGGCGTCGATTTGTAAACCCCAAAGCAAACCGACCGCATTGTGGTTGCGAAATGCGGTCGGCGGTGCAGTTTTGAGATCGTCGGGCAAAGATCGTGGCGGTGAGCAGTTACTTGCGGGTCAGCTTCTTGAGCCGGAAGTCAACATCAGTCTCCGAGGTCAACTCGTACGGTTCCCACTGACCGTCCTTGAAGCGTTCACGTTCGCCGTTGATAATCCACCGCTCGCGCTGTTGTACGACCACGCCTTCCTTGTACGCGAAGTAGGTAACACCCGTAGTGGAAATGCGATCCACGCCACGTCTTGGTGTATCGTCGGACAGGTCAGCCTCAAGCGGCAATATGAGGTTGCCGTCACACTCGATCACGGCGCAGTCATAGCCGCCCTCGCGGGCGAAGGAGGTCAGCTTGAAGGTTGTGGAGGCCTCCATGGGTCCTTCCGGGAGGATGACCTTGGTCGTCTGAGTCCAGCTATACCCCGGGGAGACTTCGTTGCGCGGGAAAATGGGCATGCCCTGTTCATAGAAGTTCTTGAGATACTTGACCATGCCGGGGCTGGTGTCGGTCAGAAACTTCAGGTCGACGATGCGGCCATCGGACTTGACAATGATCTCCAGTTTGCGAACCTCGCGGACCGTATCCATGACCGTCGAATCATCGGTTCGGGGATGCACATAGTCCCACTGGTCGGTTTCGAGGATGGTCGCGGAGCCGTCGGGGTGCACCTCGAGGACCTGCTGTTCGATCGACATTGCGAAGGTGCTCGACTCCTTGCGGACAATGCTGTCGCCGGAGGTGATCTGTGCGTGGCGTTTGTTGATTTGCTCGTATTTGGTGCTCAGGCCGGGTTCGAAGCGGAACTGGAGGGTGACGGACCGGTCTCCCTGGGCGCATCCCGCCAGCCCCGTCAGGACCAACCCGACCACAAGAATCGTGAGAAGCTTCTTCACTGTCGTACTCCTTACAAGACAGGGTGAGGGGAAAAAGCTACCGGTACAGGAGGACATCGCTGAAGTCCGTCAGTCCGGCCAGTTTACCTGCGAAGCCGGGCAAACCGATCAACAGCACGCCCCGCGCCAGACGGAGTTCATCGCTCGGCGTATAGAAGTCGGAAATCGGGTCGTCCATCATCAGTCGCAGCGGCGCGGTCACCAGGATCGGACTTTGGTTGACACTTGTAATGGTAGCCGCCTGCTCTTGTCTCTGGTGTTGCGATCCGATAGCGACAGCCGAAATCAGGATAGCCAGAGACAGGACCGCAGAGGCCAGGGCGCGAACGAAGGCGCGGCGGCGGTCGGCCTGATTCGGCCGAACGGCGGTTCTTTGCAGGTCCTGTGTGGGGTTGTCAACAGTGCGGGCCAGGATCAGTTCGGTCGTTTCGGACCAGTAATCCGGACCAGGGTCAGGAACCCGTGCGTCGTGAAGCATCTCCTTGAGTCGAACCAGCTCCTGGTAGTCTCGACGGTACTCCGGTGAGGTGTCCAGGAGGTTTTCGACCTCCCGGCGCTCGGAGTTACTCAACTCATTGTCGAGGTAAGCCTCAAGGAGAGCCTGAGTATGGCGGACGCTCATAGCTACTCCTTAGATCTCAAACGCTGCTTAAGTATCTTTCTCAGTTTGGTGCGCGCGATGTGGAGATTCGATCGTACCGTCGCCTCGGGACATTCGAAGATGCGGGCGATCTCGGCCTTGCTGAACCCCTCGATATCGTGCAATACGGCGGTGGCACGCTGTCGGGGGGGAAGTTGGTCCAGGGCCTTGTAGATCTGCTCCATTAACCGCTTGCGCTGATATCTCTCGCTGGGGGTGTCGATTTGTCGTGCCAGGTCGAGTTGAACCTCGCCGGGGAGGGATGAGGTGTCCTCGCCGACGGTGCTGTGCCCTTTTCTCTTTCTCAGCAGATCGATTGCGTAATTGGTGGCCACCTTCATCAGGAAGGAGGGAAAGTAGCCGACACCCTGAAGCGTCTCCTTTCTTCTATAGACCCTTACAAAGGCCTCCTGAACTACTTCATCGGCATCCAGGTGGTTTCTGAGGACGTTGAAAGCAATAGCGTAGACTTTCTCCCGGTACCGCCTGACCAACTCGGCGAAGGCCTTGTGGTCTCCATCAATGAATTTCTGTACGAGGTCGTGGGTATTCTCTTTCATTCCCCACTTGGCTCTCTTACCAGCAAGACGTTTCAGTCCGGTTACTGTTCAACGAAAAGGGCAGGCAAAAATGAGTTGACTGCCCGGTCAGCATAGGCTATGCTACCCGTTGAAATTTGTCAATTCTTTTTTTGCCAACGACTTAGCCGGATTCGTCAACTGTGTCCGAAGCCTTCATACAGTCTCATCGCTACCGCTTCTTTGCCGTCGGGGCTATCGGAACGTTTATGGGGACGCTGGAAGGCTCCATACTGAATGTTGCCCTGCCGACTCTTGCCGACTCCCTGTCGGCCAGTATCGATGTCGTTGCCTGGGTCATTTTAGCGTTTCAACTCACTGTCGTATCGCTGCTGATGGTGTTCGGGTCGGTGACACAGCGCCGGGGGTACTTTTTTGCCTATCGGTTTGGCTACGTGTTCTTAATCCTCGGATCGATACTTTCGGCGGCCTCAACGACAGTGTTTATGCTCATCGGGGCGCGGGTGGTTCAGGCGGTCGGGGCGGCCATGTTTCAGGCGGTGGGGGTGGGGCTGGTCACGACGGTGTTTCCGCCGGAGGAGCGTGGCAAAGGGATCGGACTGATGGTCATGATGGTGTCTGCCGGGTTGATGACCGGCCCGCCGGCCGGGGGATTCATTTTGTCGGTGGCCCCCTGGCAGGCGATATTCCTGATCAATATACCTATCGGCCTGGTGGGGCTTTGGCTGACCTACCGGTATCTGAGGAAGCTGCCGAAACCATCCCTCAGGGTCTCCGTGCATTTCGGCGGGGCGGTGGCGCTTTCAATCGTGCTGGGGGCCGGCGTGTTCGGGCTGACCCAACTTGCAGACCATCCGGTGACCGACTGGCGGGTGTGGGGAGTGTTGCTGCTGGCCGGGATCGCTTTGGTGTCGTTTGTGCGTCTGGAGTCGGATCCGCGTAAGGCCCTGATCGGAGTGGGCATTTTCCGCAACAGGCAAGTGATTATTGCAGTGATTGGGATGCTGGTGCTGTTTGTGTCGATTGCCGGGGTGCTGATCCTGGTCCCCTTCTATCTGGAGCGGGTCAAGGGATTTGCGCCCAGTCACGTGGGGTTGTACCTGATGATTATGCCGGTGGTGATGTTCGTTCTGGCCCCGCTGGCCGGCAAGCTGTCCGACAAGATCGGTTATCGCCTGCTGACGACTCTTGGTTTGTTGATGACGGCTCTGGGGTTGTACCTGCTGCACGGCCTGACGGCCGCTTCTCCGGCGGGCTATGTGGCGTGGTCGCTGCTGGTGATATCGGTGGGAGTGGGTGTGTTCAACACACCGAATACATCGGCCCTCATGGGTTCGGTCGGAACGGGCGAGCGCGCCATTTCATCCTCAATAATATCAGCCACGAGGAATATCGGTTTCGCTCTGGGGATTGCCATGACGACTGCTTTGTTCGCGCATTTCCAATCGTATTACGCGGGGGAGGGGTCTGCCAGCGAAGTGTTTGTGATGGCCTACCGCAAGGTGATCCTGATTTCGATCGGGATAGTGCTGGCCGGTGTGCCGCTGGCGTTCCTCCGTGCCAATCGCGTCAAAAAGCCCGAGGGGGTCCCGCCGGGATTGTCGTAGTCGGGCCTGTGCCACCTCGAACGACAAGCGAAAAGCCCGCCAGTCGGCGGGCTTCGTCTATTTGGTGGAGCCAAGGGGGGTCGAACCCCTGACCTCATGACTGCCAGTCATGCGCTCTCCCAACTGAGCTATGGCCCCATGGTATGGCCGTTCAGGACTCTTATTCTACGTTATCGTTCGTTGTGTGTCAACAGATTAGTTGCCCAGCCGGGCCGTGGGCAGGATTTCGAAGGCCGAGACACGATCAAGGCGGAAAGTCCGCTCCGCAGCCGCCTTCTCGCAGAAAGCGTGCAAGTAGAAGCGCGAACCGAGCGAGTAGATGCCGATCGGTCTGATTACCCGCCACTGGTCACCGAGAGTGCGATGCCGGTAGGCTATCCTGACCCGCGCGGCGTCGTGGATAGCGGTCAGCAGGGGGGCGTACTGATCCGGCACCGGGCATTGCTCGTCGCGCCATTCATGGGCGTGGTAGGCCTTGAACTGCTTGATGAGATTCTGAGGGTTGAAGGGAACAGCAGACTGCTCGGCAGCAAGTATGAACAACCGATGGACCAGGGCGGCATCGCCGAGCGCCCGGTGCTCCTGTTTCGAGGCCAGGCTGAAGTGCTGTGCCAGCGACAACAGAGAATAGGACGGAAGGTCGGGGAAGACGTGCTGACAGATATCGAGTGTGTCAAGAAAGACATTATCACCAAATGACTTGCCACAGCGCTCCAGTTCACATGCCAGAAACGAGATGTCGAAAGTCACATTGTGGGCCAGCAGTATTGAGTCAGGTCCGCAAAAGGCGATGAAATTCTCCAGCACCGTCTCGGCGGTCGCGGCCGAGGCCACCATTTCGTCGGTGATACCGTGAATCTCGATCACCTCGGCAGGGATACACCGCTCCGGGTGAATCAGCGACTGGAAACACTCGAGATGGTTATCGCCGAGTCGGAATTTGATGGCGCCAATCTCCACCAGACGATGGGCCGGTGCCCAGACTCCGGTGGTTTCGGTGTCGAAAGCGACAAACGTCTGGTCGGTCAGCCTGTCTCCGTTCTGATCCGGTACAAACATGGTGGTAAGGTACGGCCGGCGATCCCGATTGACAAGCTGCCTGTGATGATTATCTTCTGACTCGGAGGTATCAACGTATGCTGTTGAACAGACAGAACTGCCCCCTGAAAAGGCGTCACGGTGTCAGAACGACCGTGCCCACCCGGTATCTTCCCAATTCGGCCAAAGGACTGCAGGATACGTAGCCGGTGGCCCGATCTTCATTGCCGCCCTTCCGGACAGCGTTCACCCGAGAAGGCGGGTTTTCAACGATAAGTCGAACAACATCAGATAGAGCGAGGATGACATGGCTATCACTTTGAGCGGATCAGGGCTGACAATCGAGAAGCTGGTCCGGATCGCACGGCATAACGAGCCGGTGGAGCTGGACGCTGAGGCTATTGCGCGCATGCAGAAGTGCCGCGACATGCTGGAAGCGAAGATAGAGGCGCGCGAGATCATGTACGGGGTCAACACGGGAATCGGCGAGTTTTCGGAAGTGGTGCTCGATGACGAGCAGGTGAAGCAGTTTCAGCGGTATCTGATTTACAACCACTCGGCCGGGATCGGGGAGCCGATGCCGCTGGAGTGGGTGCGCGGGGCGATGGCGGCACGGATCAATGTGCACGCCCACGGCAACAGTGGGGTGCGGCCGGCGATCACGCAGACGCTGGTGGACATGCTCAACAAGGGCGTCACGCCGTTTGTGTGCAAGAAAGGCTCGGTAGGGGCGTGCGGTGACCTGGCACCGATGTCGCAAATCGCGCTGGTGATGCTCGGCGAGGGGCAGGCGTATTACAAGGGTGAACTGCTGTCGGGCAAGGAGGCGCTGGACAAAGCCGGGATCGAGGTGCCGGGGCTGAAGGCGCGCGATGGTTTGGCGATCATCAATGGCTCCAATTTCATGACGGCGATGGGGGCGCTGTGTCTCTATGATGCCAACCGCTGGCTCAAGCAGGCCGAGATTGCCTGCGCCATGTCGTTGGAGGCGCTCAAGGCGAATATGAAGCCCTACACCGACAAGCTGCACCGCCTCCGCGGGTTCAACGGGGCGGTGCGTTCAGCGGAGGCGATTCGCAAGATGGTCGAGGGGGGAGATCTGTACGAGGGACGTATCAAGTGCAAGGTGCAGGATGCGTACTCCATGCGGTCGACGCCGCAGGTGATTGGCGCCGCGCACGATGCGCTGGCGTACGCGCGCTCGCAGGTGGAAATCGAGCTGAACGGGGTGGGCGATAACCCCATCTTCTTCCCGGATGAGAACCTTCAGCTTTCCGGGGCCAATTTCCAGGGGACGCCGATAGCGGTGCCGATGGATATGGTGGGGTATTGCGTGACCATGATCTCGGTGATGTCTGAGCGTCGCATGAACCGCCTGAACAACCCGGCGCTGAGTGTGGGGTTGCCGCCGTTTCTGACAAAGGGGGCGGGGATGTTCTCGGGGTTGATGCTCAGCCAGTACACGGCGGATATGCAGATTGTGGAGCAGCGGATCCTGTCGGCGCCGGCCTGTATCCAGTCGATTCCGGCGGCGGCGGACCAGGAGGATTTCGTCTCGATGGGGATGAACACGGCGCTTAAGAATGTGCAGATTCTGGAGAACGCCTGGGGTGTGCTGGGGATTGAGTTCATGGCGGCGGCGCAGGCGCTGGATTTCCGTGACTACGGGTTCGGACGCGGGACGACGAAGGCGCATGAGGTGGTGCGTCGGCATGTGGCCTTCCTCGATGTCGACCGTCCGCTGTACCCGGATCACACGAAGATGCGTGATGTGGTGGCCTCGTGTGAGATTCTTGAGGAGGTGGAGCGGGAGGTCGGGTCATTGGGTGAGTGGACGCAGCCGTGGACGAAGGCTGATTAGGGGGGAGGAGGGAGTTGTGAACGGTGGGTCAAGGGACCGGATGTGATATGGACTGAACCCACCGCAAGCGGTGGGGCACCCGGGCGACTGGCTCAGGCCGGCATTGAACCCTCGGTGGGTTCGGTGGGCGACTCCTACGACAACGCCTTGGCAGAATCGGTGATCGGGCTGTACAAGACGGAAGTCATTTATCGGCGCGGACCGTGGAAGCATCTGGAGGCAGTGGAGTTCGCGACCCTGGAGTGGGTCGACTGGTTCAACAATCGGCGGCTGCTGGAGCCGATCGGAAACGTTCCCCCGGCCGAGTTTGAAGATGTATATTACAGCACTCAGAAGACACAGGTCCACGTGGCCTGACTCAACTAAAACAGTCTCCGGCAACCCCGGGGCGATTCAGTACCATAAAACAGGAGAAATAGATGACAGACTCGACTACTCTTGGGGAAGAAACAACGTCAAAATCTTTGCCTCCCAAAATTCTTGAGGGTGATCCCCTGTATGGCCGGAAACTTCAAATTGATTTTTCGCGTTCTTGTGATTGCAAACCAACACATATAAACTGCATGACAGCTAAGGAGTGGCTAAAAAGCCAATTAGGGGTTTGGCAATTTTTCTACGAGAAAAGGGATATTCGTGACAAGAAAGTTCACCCTGCAACCTTCCCTATTTCGCTTGCAAAAAAGGTAATCGAGCTGTTCACACATACTGGTGAACTTGTTCTCGACCCGTTTGTGGGTAGCGGAACAACGCTAATTGCTGCCAGTGATTTGAGTCGTAATGCCGTTGGATTTGATTTGCAGGAAGATTACATCAATTTAAGCGCAGAACGATTGGCAAGAAATACAAACATGTTCAATCATGCTAATCAGATAGCCATACAAGATGATGCAAGGAACATTCCGCTTTATCTTGAAGAAGAATCGGTGGCACTGATTTGGACTTCACCTCCCTATGCCAATCTTCTCAATCGAAAGAGAAAGAATAAATCACGTAGAAATAGAAAAAACGACCAACTTGGGAAGATCGAACAATATTCCCAGGATGAACGTGACCTTGGTACCCTTGAACTTGAAGAGTACGCAAGAACAATGGGGGATATTTATGAAAAGCTATTGCAACTTCTCCGTCCTAAAGGGCATTGTGTAATAAATGTACCTGATATGTGGTGGGAAAATCAAAGAATAACCATACATGTATCATTGATAGAAGAGCTTAGAAAGCGCGGATATGAGTTGCGGAACATTATCATATGGGACAGGACCAACATTGTTAATCAAATAGGTATATTCGGATGGCCGAGTAATTATATCACTATGGGCGTCACTTTCGAGTATCTTCTTGATTTCTGGCGACCAGAAACAACTGTTTGAGGGTGACGTTCATGGAACTTGTAACCAAAGAAGATTTGATAAGAGCTCTTCGGGATATACGCAACAGAGGATGGATACCTAACGCCAGGCATGGAAACGCCGGAGGCGTCGGGAACACTTTGGAAGACCTGCTTGGAATTGAAGAGAACAATCTACCAATTCCCAATGCAGCGGAGTGGGAACTCAAATGTCAACGTGCTGGTTCAGCCTCATTAACAACACTATTCCATATGGAACCCTCCCCTCGGGCGATCCGTTTTGTTCCTGCTGTTCTTCTGCCTAAATATGGCTGGGTACATCAACAAGCAGGTGACCGCTACCCTCAAAGCGAAATGAGTTTCAGGCAGACAATAAATGGCTTGTCTCGGACTGATAGAGGGTTTGGGATTGTCATTGATCGCGAGTCGCGGAAGGTTGTTGTGTCATTTGATTCAAACAAGGTTGATGCGAGGCATACCGAATGGTTGAACACTGTTGAGGAACGAGTGGGTCTTGGGGAGTTGAATCCTCAACCTTATTGGGGCTTTGACGACCTTTTTCATAAGGCTGGGACAAAGCTGCTCAATTGTTTCTATATACAAGCTGATGTTAGGCGAGTCGAGGGACGAGAACAGTTCCGATACTCCAGTATTTTGATGCTACAAAAGTTTTCGCTCGATAAATTCTTACACGCAATTGAAACGGGGGACGTATTGATTGATTTTGATGCAAGAACAGGACACAACCATGGTACGAAGTTCCGATTGCGGCAAAACGCATTTCCTTCCCTTTACGACAAAGTTACTGAAATCTGACGGAGTATAACATCCGCCGAGGATGTGGAGCTCATGTCAAGAGTTGTGTAAATTGATTTTTCAAGCAGCGTCCTTTTCGGTCTGAT
>CAZVHP010000021.1:0-13319 GCA_964627305.1 uncultured Ignavibacteriales bacterium
ACCGAAAGGCTACGCTACTTTTTTATCAATTTCCACACCTTTTGAAATTAACTCCATCGTTGAATGTGCACAGCCCATAGTACCATGCTTGAGCGAATGAGTTGGTGACTGTATACTTAAGCGCCTCGCACGGCGTTGCCATTGCCTGCGCGTTGCCAGTCAGTGCTACTGTGAGTAGCAGTGCCCACCCGCTGATTAGCATCATCGGTTTCTTCATGTCTGGATCACCCCCTTTCTTGAAGCCGGTGACTTCCGGTTTGGGATTAGCTTCAGAGCGACTTATCAAGGCTGGATATCCTTAGACGCAAGGGTCTTTACATAGATTGCATGGGCTCTGGTTCCAGTCGAGTCGATCTCAAGAGCAATGACATTTAGAGTGTCTCTTTCACATCCACACGATGTAGAGAATACTCTGTATCGGCTGGTGCAGCGTCGCAGGTTCGGTTCGCCAAAAGGAACAGCAGTGATATGAAGATCGAATCCCATTACGGTGGGTGACAGACCGAGGCTGTCCAACGTTCGTCGGAATAGCCTCATCTGATCCTCAACCATACGTTCTTCTTCCAAGTCATCACCCCTCTCAGAATATTGCGAAGCCACAATGGTGAAGGTAGAAGGACGATCAAGGCCGGAAACAGCCGAAACTGCGCCAAGTGAATTCCGATACTTCCGTTCTTGCGAAGCGAAAGTGAAGACAATGGCCACCATGACCACTGCGATGAGAGTACAGAGCGTTGATACCACATACCATATGCGACGCAATATTGTATGCATCCGCGATCGATGGCGGTGGATCAGTCGCTCTTCACTTTTGCTTATCAGCTGCATCTGCATGGCCCCTCTTCTGGTAGTTGGCCAGGATATCGCGTACGGTCAGGACGGCATCGCTGTGTTCAGGTCGAAAGAACAGGATGACACCCGCGGCCGTCTCATTGACTTTCCATCGCCGAATGGTTGTCTCTTTGACATAGTACCAAACGCTCTGATAGAATCCGGCCTCGAGCTGGATCAGCTCGGCCCGCTCGCCAATATCAGCCACGATGCCGGCAATCAGCCCGGCGTTGTTATTCGATGGTGGCAACTGCAGAAAGACGGTGTTGTCCGGTAGCGGATGTACCGGTACCGTCGTGAGAAAGTCCGCGGGGGCAAGGGGATCAAGAGTGGTCCGCCCCCTGATATATGAGAACCGATACAGCGCGCGTTGGACTCCGGCGTGAACCACCAGTGGAAACTCCGGAGGAAGGTGCTCAATTGACGACCGCTCACTGAGCGTGCAACCAGCCGGGAGGATGTGAAGATACAGGGTATCACGCGCGTAGAGCATTGTGAAGGGCCACGAACCACTTCTATCGAGAACATCGATACGAGGGACCGTGTCACCTGCTTGATGATCGTGATTGACGTACAGCCGGAATTGGCTGACCTGAGCAGTCCAGTCCGGCCACATCGCGGGCGGTGTTGCCACAGCCAGCGAGTCAATCCTGATATCCAGCAGTTGGGCGTTGCTCATCACTTGATAGCGGAGGGCGTCTTCTGTTGGAGGCTCGGAGCCAACCGAGCATGAGCAGATTATGATCGCAAGTGAAGACAGGAGTGACAGGACAATCAGCCGGTAGAGTCCACCGCGATCACCGCTCGTCTCAAAGACGCCGGTCATTTGTGTGACTCCCTTGCCCCACTCGATATTGAGCCAACAATTATCGTGTATCTCTCGTCGTTTCATCGATCACCTTTGCGGGTGTGATCTCGCAAGCCTGCGCGACTACCGTGCCCTGAATCTGACACAGAGGGATGGTCCCGGGAAGGTGCCGTTCGAGACACTGGCTCACCGAACTCGAATCTCACGAACGGCTGAACCTGAAATGCCTGCGCCTGCCACCCGGTGTCACTCCGGACGATGCGGTAGACGGCCGTCTCGGATAGATAGCAGATCTTCAGCCGCAGGTGATCGGATTCCGCGGCGATGGTGGCTGTATTCTTGGTGGGCCGTGCTGTGTATTCGCCGACGCTGATTGTGGCAATTACGAGCGTGTCACAGGCATCGAACGTGCATGCGACCGGACCGGGCTGGCGTTCGTCGACACGCAGTTCGATAGCGATACGGCTGCTGTCGCCTGAAATCAGGAGTGTGCACGGATAGTCCAGCGACGGCGGGCGTGTCGGGGTGCGCTGGCGGTCGGGGCCGACGTCGGGCGGGCCCTGATTGTCGACATCCCACTGAGCGGCAACCGCGCCCGCAAGCGTGATCACACACACGGCAATCCGATTACATACATGGTTTGCACTCATACAGCCTGCCTGTAGATGAGTTCACATGCAATCACCTTTGTCTTCATCGGCCAGGCCCGCGAGAGGCGTGCGAAGACGCAAGCGTATGTCAGTCGGAAATAGTGCTGCCCGAAATACCGCGATTGGTTGTTGCCCCAGTCACTCAAGGCGAGTGATTCGATGCTTATCTGCTACTGGTAGTATAGACCCGCAGGATGATGTGTGTCAAGCATTTGATTGGCCGGGAGGGGACTTTTTGGGGGCCTTCGGTCCGCCGCGCTTTCCCGTCGCGTCAGGGCTGCGTCAATATGTGACAAAGAACGCTGAAAAACCGGCGTTTTGTGCCGGTTATACGCACCGCGGGCAGAGACGCGGGCGCGGACACGATATCACCGAGCGTCTGACGGCACCTCATGCGTTATCGCATGAGGAGAGTCACGTTTCCGGCGGTATGCAGCATCGGCGTTGTGTTGATCCCAAACTCGTACGTCACGACAACCTCCATGGCGGTCGGGCGACCATCGACAATCGCCGGCTCGTAGTAGCACTCGTTCAGTGCCTCGATCAGGGCTGGCCCCAGTCCCAGGCCCTGTGGATCTTCACGTTCGATGACGATGAACTCGACTCTCCCCTGACCATCGACGCGCACTCTCACGGTTGCGGTCCCGTTGACATACCGTGCCCGGCGCGGCGGCAGCGGAGCCTCGAAGCGGCTGATGGTGAGCGGACGGTCGGGCTTGGTCTTCGTGATCGACTGCCCGCCCAAAGGGAAGTCGGGGATTCTCGCGGGCCTGATGGTCATGAAGCCGGGCGCTTCGGGCAGGCCGAAGTCGCCACCTCCAGAGGCGAGGCCGTCGGCGGTGGCGATGCCACCGGGTGTGCCGATGCCACCGGGGGTGCCGATGCCGCCGGGGGCACTGTCGACAATGATCGGGCCGATGCTGTGCAGGGCTGCATAACCGGTCAGGGTCATGGCTGGAGCAGCCACGGCTGAGTCGGAGACGATTCGCAGACGCCCCCGATCAAGAAACCCGCCGGTGAAACCGAGCTGCGCCCGGGTGTCATTCCGGCCGGGGCCGCCGGCAGAGGTCTGTCGGAGCTGCTGGTCGGCCCGGGCGTATTGGTCATGAGCGGATGGCGGCGCGGTCTCAAAGGATCGCAGCCACATCGCGAACAGGGCTGCGAGTGTCACCATCACGATCTGGGCCAGCAGCATACTCGGCTGGTAGGTTCGCTGCAGATCCCTGTCCATGAGAAGACTCCTCAAGGCTCGGCAAGCGGTTCAGTGTCACGGCGGCATCGTGGTTGCCCGTCACAATGACAGGAGGTGGCGGAATTTGAGCGCCACAACCCGCTGAGCCGATTCATAACGGTGGTTATTGCGGCGCTGGTACTCGTTGACAGCAAGATACAGCCAGCTTTTGGGTCGGAAGTTCCAGGAAAACGACAAGCCAAACCGCAGCGATAGAATACCGGCCTTCCGTGTAAATGGCGTTTCCTCATAAAGCGACATATTCAGATTCTTGCCCAACGCGTAGCGGACACCGGGGCGTACACGACAGGTGATATCCTCGATGCCCCCGCCACCATCGCGCTCAACCCACACAGAACCACTGACATAGACGCCGGCATTGTCGCTGGGCCGCCATGAGAGGTAGTAGTCCGCGTAATCGTCACGTCCGACATAGCCACGATAATAGTTGTAGCCCAAAGAGCTCTGGTAGGACATGATCGCCCACGCCCGGCGGCTGACATCGGTCTGCAGGAACACCGAATATGATTGGGGGTTGAAATCTGTGTCGAATTCATACTCTCTGCCTGATTCGATTGTTCCGCCGGCTCCCCAGGCATTGCGGAACTTCACTCCGACACTGAGTGAATAGGAGTGAGAGAACAGGTCTTCTCCATATTCGCGGTGGGCGCCGGCCCCCACAGAGACCGACCCATAGGACAGCGGCCCGGAGCCTGGATAGAAGACCGGCCCAGCGGAGGCACTGTAGGCACGATAACCAGACCAGGGGACGAATCCGATCTCAGAAACATCGAAGTCGTCACCGATCACGGTTGCGCCGGCAGAGACCGCAAATGAGCGCCCGTGTTTGGCAGCGCTTGCGCGTACGGCAAAGTCGGCGATGTCATCGAACTGGGAGTAGGCCACCTGAGCGCTCGTCTGAAACGTTGCGGTCTTCAGCGTTCCGTCGGCAGAGACGACATGATTGTGATGGTCCGCTTCATATCGACCGGCATGAATGAGGCCAAGCATGGCACGGGTGGAAGGAAGCCATGCCACTCGTTCGACCTGGAACAGGGCGCTCGCTTCCTGCTCAGGTCCCCACCATCCGAGGTACTCCTCGCTGCCGGTGAGTGCTGTAAGAACTCCAATCTCCAGACCCTGCCGCTTCGCAGTAAGGCGACCGCCCGCGTGCAGTGGCACCTCGCTGCCGTCAGCGAGCTTGCGCCCTATCCGGCGTGAATAGAAAACTCCCATCAAGTTTCCTGCAACACCCCCTGACGGACGGAAGAACTCCTGCCCCTCAACGAAAAACGGTCTCCGCTCGCTGAAGTACAGATCGTATTTGGACAGATTGAGTGCAAACGGGTCGGCTTCGATCTGGGAGAAATCGGGATTGAAGGTGGTCTGGATCTGCATCCAACTGGAGGGGCGATAGGTGATATCCGCCGCCGGCTGCAGAGTTGACGATTTATCGCCATAGCTATCCTCAGTGCGAACGAAGGCAGTCGGGTACAGGTCAAGTCCCAGACGGGATCCTGGTGGTTGAAGATTGTCCAGGACCATGAATCGGGTGAAGTCCAAACCCTCATTTCGCCGAACCGGCACTACATAGGCACTCTCATCACGCCGGGGGATACTCCGTTTGCAGTTGAAGCCCCACTGCGTCTGGTCTGAGCGGTGACGAATCGTTGTCCACGGAACGGCAATCTCGACTGTGTAGGCGCTGTCCAGCGCTGTTGCCATCGCATAGTAGACGCCGTCCCAGGCAGTGTTCTCCTCGCCCCCGCCCGCAGAGAGCACGGCATCGGCCTGGACTCCGGCGGCATTGACCGAAAACCGGTAGGCGTTCTGGCCATCCCGAAAGGGATCAAGGTAGATCTCAACGTAGTCACCCTCGCGGGTCTCCCGATTACCCTCCCGCGCATCGGGATGCCGCAAGGGTGTGTCACACCGGAAGCCAAAGTACAGGGCCCAGTCGTCCTGCAGGATATACACGGTGGTTGGCTCCGACACTGGCTCTCCTTCATCAGGGAATTCCTGCACGAAGCCACTGATCGCAGCGGCATCTCTCCAGACAAGCTCAAGATTCCCATCGATCACGGGCGCTGTCTCGGCATATGGGACACTGATCGAACGAAGATCACTGCTGCCGTACACGTCAAGTTGAACGGCCATCAACAGGACCGTGATCGGCAAGCACTCAATAGACCAAATCCAACGCATGGCTCCATTCCTCCCAGAAAGCCTGAATGTCCCTGTTGGTTAATCGGGAGGGATCTGCCCAGACAGGGACCAATTGCGGGTTCAAGAGAATCTTGATCGGCATAATCGTCGGACGGAGGCTATCAATGAGTGCGAACGACGTGTCAACATAGACGGGAAATGGCAGGGCAACGATCCGCTCCCATTGTCGATACTCCATCAGACTAGCTGTTGACGCCACCGGCAGCACCCGGCAGTGACCACTTCTGGCCAGCGAATCCCACAGCACGGCCTCGTTCAGACAAGTGGGGCAGTCAGAGGGTGAGAAGAGTATCAGTAGTGCCGGGGTTTCATCGCGCAGGATGCTCTCGAGCGATATCAGTCTGTCATTCGAGTCATAGACCTCAACCGACGGCAGATTTCGGCCCGACAGGAACAGAGAGACATCGACGGGCGGGCGCGTCGGCGCGTCCAAGTCAACCTCCCATTGAGCGGCAACCGCGCCCGCAGGCGTGATCACACACACGGCAATCCGATTACATACATGGTTTGCACTCATACAGCCTGCCTGTAGATGAGTTCACATGCAATCACCTTTGTCTTCGTCGACCAGGCCCGCGAGAGGCTTGCGAAGACGCAAGGGTATGTCAGTCGGAAATGGTGCTGCCCGAAATACCGCGATTGGTTGTTGCCCTGATCGCTTGCATAGTGAGCGATACTGTCGATACACCCCTGATGTTGTTATAAGTATGACGCCTGAGAGCGGTGAACATCAAGTGCTTATTTGGCCAAAATGGAGCGAATCCGGTGTTCTTTTCTTAGTCCCCGTGGTCGTCGCGCCGGGGCTGCGTCAATATGTGACAAAGAAGGCTGAAAGACCGGCGTTTTGTGCCGTTTATGCACGTGGCAGGCAGAGACGCGGGCGCGGACACGATATCCCCGAGCGTTGATCGACCCAGATGCAGATACAGACCACGAATGCCGGAGGCGGTTTGCCAGCGGAGCGAGCGACTGGCACGGATGGACGGCTGCGCAGAAGCCCTGGTCATGCGGGGTGTCTGGTAGCGCGCGCTACAGCATCAACGCCCCTCCGCATACGGGAATGTAGGCTCCCGTGACAAACCGCATGTGATCGGAGGCAACGGCGACCACTGCATCGGCGATATCTTCCGGCTGCGCCACTCTTCCCAGCGGTGTCATGCGCGCGACCATTTCGAACTGCTCTTTGGGGTTTCCGGAGGTGGCGTCGGTCACGGTGAGTCCCGGTGCGACGGTGAACACCCTGATCCCCAGGGGTCCGAGTTCCAGCGCCAGCGATTTCATCAGGCCGTCGACCGCGGATTTGGCGGTCGTGTGAGCGCTGAAGCTTGGAACTGCATGGCGTGAGAGCGTACTGCTGATCCCCACAATACATCCCGTCCGGCGGTTGATCATCTCAGGCAGCGTGGCCTTGATGGGAAAGAAGAAGCAGTCCATCTCGCCCATGACCTTGGTGTGGAATTCCTCGTAGGTCAGGTCGGCAAACGGTTTGAAGGGTACCGACATACCGGCATTGGCGACCAGGATATCGATCGGCCCCAGTTCGTTTGCTCCCCGCTGCACCATGTCCTCGACCTCGCGTCGGTTGCGGCAATCTGCCTGAACAGCGATAGCTCTGCCACCGGTGCTGGTGATGTCGTCGACGACCCTATCGGCAGCCTCCCTGCTGCTGAAGTAGTTGACAATGACCGATGTTCCTTCGCGCGCCAGCGCTTTGGCGGTGGCAGCGCCGATGCCGCGGCTGGCCCCGGTCACCAGGGCCACTTTTGTCTTGAGGCTGTCCATGTTGCTGTTCCTTTCTGTTGTCCAGGCGTTGCTTTGTGCTTCTTTCTGGATCACTCTGCTTTCGTCATACGAAAGATGCGATATGGTTCTCCCGGATCGGGGCCGCGATGGATTTGTGAACAGGTCACGTAGATAGCGCCATCGGGTCCCTCAGCGAAACTGTCCGGCCAAGCCAGCAGCGAATCCTGTACCAACATCACTACTCGGCCATCCATCTCCAATGCCATAACGGCATTGTGTTCCAGTGCCGAAATATACACTCGACGATCGCTGCCAAACAAGAGCCCATCGGCGGCGCCGGTCTGGCCTATCGGCTGTACCTTGTCGGCCAGTTCCTCCGGCGGCATGGTGGTATCAATCAGAAAGTTGGTCCCGATTCGGTACATTCGGCGTGATGACAGGGCCTGGTAATAGAGCCATCCTCGCTCAGCATCGAGGGCGATACCATCGGCGTGGACTTCGGGCCGACTGCCATCAGGTCGAAGCCACGGCTCGCCATCGATCACCAGCACAATGGTATCGGCCCAGGTGGACTCATGATCAGACAGGAGTCGTCGGGCCCGGCCGCTGGACAGATCAAGAACGATCAGGGCACCCTCGCCGGAATCGGTGATGTAGGCGACGTTGTTGGCGGTGTCGATTCGGACATCGTTGAGATAGCTGTTCGGCAGGACAGTCGGCGACGTAAAGCTGTAGCGGGCAACAACGCTGTCGGTTGCCAGGTCAACCTTCACGAGCTTGGGAGCACCCTCGACAACGCCCTCGAAGCGTGGGTTGGCCGGATCAAGGATCCACAGGTAACCATCGTCGCCCATGACAACGCTCTGGACGCATACGAAGTGTTCGGCCGGATTCTTGCCGGGAGACCAATCGTTCCACTTCTGATCGGGATAGGCACTAAGCCCCCCTTCGCTGTCCAAGCGCGCTACTGACAGCGGGCCTTTGTTGGCCCACTCGGGGAAGTTGACGAACATCCTGCCGTCAGGCGCCACCGCGATCCCGGTCCATTGATAGGGGCTGTTGGCAATCTCGGTCAGTTGATAATCGAACTGCGGCTCGGTTTCGGATGTGCATGCCCCGATGAACAGGCAGCACATGCTCAGCAACAACAACGGAATATCAGAAAGTCTCATCTGTTCACACTCCTTGTGGTTCCAGTGGACGGTTTTGTCGGTCTTTATTGTTGAAGAGGTCCCGTTGGCAGATTGTTCCCGAGGCGTCAGGAGCACAGCGCCCCCGGGATTGCCGTCACGTCGTGCGCCGATCGGGGGGGTGCAACAGCAAAACGGCCGGAAAGCTGCGTTTCCGGCCGCTGTCAGACTGATGTATTTATGATATGTCGGCGCGGGTGATGCTTCTGCTACCTACGGTTTGACCACAATCTTGCCATATTGCCCCGGGCTGCTTGCAAACCAGAGGTAGGTGCCGACTGAAACCATGTGGCCATTGGCGTTTCGCCCGTCCCAGGTCCAGTCGCCGGAGAGGTTGGATTTTTCGAGAACGGTCTCGCCCGAAATGGTCTGAATGAGCAGATCGACCGGCTCGTCCGGCAGGTTGAACGTCACCTGCCCACCCTGCAGGAAGCTGACGGGGTTGGGATAGGCGCGGATCTTCCGGGTGACCGTGAAGCTGGACACGGCCGAGTACGGGTTGTTATTGGCCCGGGCACGCCAGAAGTAGCGAGTGCCCGCGGCGAGATCCTCGGTGACCTGCCAGCGAGTGTACTCATGGTCAAGGTCCTGCTCGGGTACCGGCGGGGAGGTGACCACCATGTCGATAAACATGGTGTCACGAGCGACCTCGAAGTAATAGAAGTCACTGCCGCTGCCGGCGGCGATGTTCCTGGCGTACAGCTCGGGTCGCTCACTGGGTACATCGGCGCCGTCCTCCGGCATAGCCAGAGCGGGGATGAAATCCTCCTGCCCGGTGGCCATACTGCTGTAGATGAACCAGGTGGCACGGGTTGGCTCGGTTGCAAAGTTGGCGCTGTCGCGGGCCCGGCAGCGCCACCAATAGCGCTGGCCGTTGATCGGGTTGACCGACAACGTGACTTTCGTCTGCGAGATCTGCTCCGGCACGTTCAATTGCGCCTCCACCAGTTGCGTCATGGCGGAGTCGGCGTACAGCCAGAAGTCGTACACAAGGGGGTCGCCCTCGGGGTCGGTGGCGTTAATAACTCGGAGCGAGAGTGGCGCCACAAGTACAATGCTCCTGTGGTTCGGCACCAGATGAATTGGCGATGAGGGCGGCAGGTTGATATTGTCTGAAGGCAGCAGCACGGTGAACTCGCGGTAGCTGCTCCAGGCGGAGTACTCCTTGCCATCGTGACAGCGCGCCCGCCACTTGTACGTCACCGTATCCTGCAGCGAGTCGGCCACGACCCACGAGGTCTGCAGCGGTGACTGAGCCAGACCCGACACCCTGCTGACCAGAGCACTCGTTGACACCCGGTACACCTCAAACTGATATGTCAGCGGATCGTTGTCGTCATCCTGGCCGTTGTCCACCACCAGTTCGGGTGTGGCTGTCTGCACTTCAGCACGATGCGCCGGGGAGACTGGGACGGGGCTCTCCGGAGCGCTGTTAGTGCCGCCGGTATAGACGATGAAGGTTCCTATCTCGCTGAAAGCAGAGAAGTCGATACCATCGAAAGCGCGCACTCGCCAGGAGTACATGGCGCCGTTGTCGAGGTTGTCCTGAGTCTGCCAGGACACCATGCCGCCTTCGGGAGAGACAGGCGATGAAGAGTCGGCGGTCGAGAAACTGCCCAGTTTGGAGATCTGGAACTGGTAGCGCAGCGGGGTGCCGTCAGCATCCGTGCTCTCATAGGCGGTGAGGGTGGGTGTGCGGGATGTCACTGTATCATCACCGCGTGGCTGATACAGCGCCGGCACGGTTGGCGGATTGTTGGGCGTATGGAAGACCGCAGTCGCGCTCCAGGGGGAGGCCACAACACCATTGAAGCAACGCGCTTTCCACCGGTAGTACCGGCCAGTCTGAAGGAAATCTATCTGCACGAATCGCGTGAAGCCGGATTCCTCGGCCACCGTATCGACGGTGACGGTATCGAATCCAGCGGCATCGGCCAGTATCACTACCTCGTAGAAACGCTCCAGTTCACAGTCCGGATTGGGGCTGGAATTGGAAAACGTCAGGGTTGGCGCCAGGGTGGACACACCGGCAGAGTCTGTGGGTGAAATCGCTGTTGGCGCTGTCATCGGTTGCTCGCACGGTGCCCGCAGACGGAATCGATTAGCGGCAGGCATTGAGGATCGTGCAAGGCCATCATATGCCTGTGCTCGCCACCAGTAATCGACGCCAGCAGTAAACTGAGCAGCAGCGAATGTCACTTCGGTGGTCCCGGTGCCGCTCGGTACATTGGTGCGCTGAGCAACCGATTCGTTGAAAGCGGCATCGGTGGCTATCCAGAAGTCATAGGTGAGAATGTCGCCATCGGCATCCTGTGAATTGTAGATGATGAGGGTCACATCCTGGCCGAGGTTCAGGGTGTCGCCGGTAAGAGGCGATACTGGTACTGGGGCAGTTGGCGGGGCGTTCGCGGGTGTCGCGCTCGGGCTGTTTGAGATCCCGGACCAGTTGGGGACTTCGTCGGCGGTCATGATCGCAAAGTAGTATGTGACCCCCGTCGTGAGACCCTCGACCGTGAACTGCTGGGTCGATTGAGGGGTTCCCGGTTCCGGCACCTCGACAACGACGGTTGCTGAGTTCCAGTTGGCTGTTGTGACAGGGCTGGTATGGTAGCGAATCTGGTAGGCAGAGGCATAGCCGTTCCACAGATCGTCGCCCGGGGTAGTCCAGCTCAGGGTGACCGAGGTCCTTGAGGAAGCGACAGCATCCAAATCCGCGACAGTCGCTGGGGGCACAGTATCCGGAGGCGGCGGCTCTGAGTCGGTTGTGGCGCTCACCACGGTTGACATGGCCGACCAGTTGGGGACCTCATCACCGATCTTGACCGCCAGGTAATAGAGAGTGGCGGGTGCCAGTCCGGTCACCTCGAACACCTGCGGTGTTCCCGGCTGCCCGGGAGTTGGTGGGTTGGCGACCTGGATGGCGGCGGTCCAGTTGGCTGCTGTCAGCGGCGAGGTGCTGTAGCGGATGTCATAAACAGAGGCTTGGCCGTAGACCCCGTCATCGCCGGTCGTCATCCATCTGAGGGTTATGCTGGTATCTGTCTTTGAGTGTAACGTCATCGCCGAGACCGGGCTGGGCGGTATGGTATCCGCAGGGTCAGGATCGGGGTCGCCTCCGCCGACACCGGTGGTGGTAGCGGTGACAACATTGGAGAGCATCGACCAGTTGGGGATTTCATCAGCCGTCTTCAGCGCGAAGTAGTACCGTGTGCCGGAATTCAGGCCCTGCACCGTATAGCTTTGCTGGGTTCCCGCAACCAGTGGGGTCGGCTCGTTGCTGACCTGTGTGCAGGTGTTCCAGTTGGCATCGGTAATGCTGCTGGTGCTGTAGCGGATGTCGTACTGGGCCGCGGTACCGACGGTGGAGTCATCGCCCGGAGCGCGCCATTGAAGCGTCACGGCATTGTCGGCAATGTACGAGACACTGAGTGCCGCCCGAACGCCGGGGGTCGCCGCAAACACACACATGAGGGCGAGCACGACCGACGTCAGCACCGCCGATCCCGCACGCGTAGAACCGTGTTGCCAGTATCGTAGTATCCCGATCATCCCTTGACCTCCCAAGTGGCTGTGGCGGCGGTGAGTGCCTTTTGTTGTAGTAATCGGATGGATCGAGCCGAATATTAAGACACTAACGCTGCCGAATACAAGCCGTTTCCCGGTAAATATCAACTAAAGTTTGCCAGTCGGTGCCGATTCCTCATGATACCATCAGGGTATCTTCGCGGTGTCATCAATGTCGCTACTGAGCAACGTGTCCTTAACGTGCCCTTGTCATGCCTAACAGGGTTGGGTATGTCTGTCAGGTCGCTACATCCGGTCCTCAATGTCGTCCTCAGTGTCGTTGTCGCTTCAGCCCGGCACGCGGCGTTTCGTTCATCAGTAGTGGAAGAGCAGTCTGTGTGCCAGCCGCGGAGTTATTGCATCAGGTTGACAGTCAACGAGTTAGGGGTCTCGCTTGGGGCAGCGGAAGGCGTGCTGCCTGTAGAAATCCCGAACACATGGAGCTTTCTGCACAGGTGACAGGTTCGGCGCCCTCAGTACAACTGGATCAGGTCCTTCTCCAGCTTGATACCCTTGCGCTCGAAGTGGGCTTTCAGCGCCAGGTTGTAGATTCGTTGCATGCAGTTCAGGGTGGTGTAGAAGGGCTGTTTCACCTTGTCCTGCGCCGCCTGTGACATTTTCTGACGAAGTTCAACATCGTCGACCAGCTTCTTCAACGCCGAGCGCATGCCTTCGATATCACCGGCTTCCACCACCAGCCCATCGACCCCGTCCTCGATATATCCAATGGCACTGCGTTTGTCGGCCATGACGATCGGTTTGCCCATCCACATGGCGTTGAGCATGGTCTGGTGACCGGCCGTGCGGAAGAAGTCGACCGGATGGGCCTCGGCGAAGATGGAACAGCGCGCAATTTTCTGCCGAAACTCCGCTGCTGTCACGGCCCGAACGGTTATGTGCGGATATGGCTTTGCCCATTCCGTGGCTTGCTTGAGTTCGGCCTGAGTGGCGATGAACACAGGAAAGTCGATTGTGCTGACGGCCTCGATGAAGGTCTTGAAATCGCGGCCCTGATTGCCACCCATGAAGATGTAACCGTCGTCGCCGACATCGAAGGTGTATTTCTCGAGAGTGAT
>CAZVHP010000022.1:0-12517 GCA_964627305.1 uncultured Ignavibacteriales bacterium
CGAAAGGCTACGCTACTTTTTTATCAATTTCCACACCTTTTGAAATTAACTCCTGGTCTTCCAACGTGTTCCGCTTGCCGCAGTGTAGCCAATGATTATCTGAAGCCTAAAAATCACAAAAGTATGGGGAGAGTGATATTGGGGCCGCTTTGATTGAAAAGAGCCCCGTTCGGCAAGTATGTCGAACGGGCTTTTGTATGTGGGACAAAGAGTTCCAAGAGTGAAGGTCGAGTTCGATAGTAGCCTGCGAAGCAACTTGGCCTTTTCCTGGGCCGATTGCTGCATGTACTTGCCGTATGCGGAATTGGCGAGTTCTAAAATCCTGACGCCCATCTGATAGTAATCGGCCGACGCGTTCTCCAGCGCACCGAGCTGCTGGCGTGCCGGCCGGGCACTTATCGGAAGTCGCGGGATTTGAATTGCCGCGGCTGCGGGTCGAATTCCAACGACGCAAACCAATGACCGATAACATTGATCACACCGCTGGTTGCCTCCACCACTCCCTTGACCTGTAGTGCTCCGGCGAAGATAACCTCGCGGCGAAACCGTCGGAGCATGGTCGGCTTGACAACCACATTGATAAACCCCGTTTCATCCTCCAGCGTGAGAAACACGAAGCCTTTGGCGGTCATCGGCCGCTGACGAATGACCACCATTCCGGCGACTGTCACGGGGGTGTTGTCCCGTACGCGATTCAGCATTTCAGCGCTGAGTACGCGCCGCTTTCTCAGCCGCGAACGTATCAGGGCAATCGGATGTGGTCCCACCGAAAGGTCCATCCCGGCAAAATCAGCCACAATCTGCTCCCCGATCGACATTGGCTGTAATGTGTGCTGGCCTGTCTCCCGGGTACTTAGCTGCAATTCGGCCTGGGAACGTCCGGTCAGTCCCATGACTGTCCACAGCGCCTGCCTTCGATCCAGCCCGAAACCGGCGAATCCTCCCACCACGGCCAGTTGTTCCAGCGCCCGACGGTTCAGCCCGGAACGATAGACAACATCGGCCACCGACACAAACGGTCGATCAGCCAGAGCCGCATTGAGTACTTCCTGAGCCGATTCGCCGGCATGTTTAATCGTGCGAAAGCCCAGCCGGACAGCGCCGCTTTCAACGGTACAGTCCCATTCACTTCTGCGGACATCCACCCCCAGTATCTGCACCCCTTTGCGTCGGGCTTCATAAACGATAGTCGCGGGTGTATAGAACCCCATCGGCTGCGCGTTGAGCAGGGCACAGTAGAACTCCGTCGGATAGTAGACTTTCAAATAGGCGGAGACGTATACCAGCAGGGCGAACGAGGCGGCATGAGATTCGGTGAACCCAAAATCGGCGAAAGCGGAGAGCTGGTGGAAAATGCGTTCGGCGGCCTGTTCGCTGATTCCCCGGCGGATCATCCCGCCGATCAGCCGCGCGCCCAGTTCTTCCATGCGCTCCCGGGAGCGTTTGTGCCCCATGGCACGGCGGAGCTCGTCGGCCTGGCTGGGAGTAAACCCGGCCGCTTCCATCGCCACCCGCATCCCCTGCTCCTGGAACAGCGGTATGCCCAGGGTCCTTCTGAGAATCGGCTCCAGGCAGGGGTGTGGATAGGTGACCGGTTCCTCGCCGTTACGACGACGAAGATACGGGTGCACCATATCCCCCTGAATCGGTCCCGGCCGGATCAGGGCCACCTCCACCACCAGGTCATAGAAGCGGGTTGGTTTATGTCGCGGCAGGGTGTTCATCTGGGCGCGCGACTCCACCTGAAACACCCCGACCGTATCGGCGCTCGACAGTAATTGATACACCCGGGGATCATCGTACCCCAGTCGGGCGGGGTCGATTGTCACCTCATGATGTTTCTTCACCAGCTTCAAAGCGATATCGATCAGCGAAAGCATCCCCAGCCCGAGCAGATCGATCTTGACCATCCCGACCGCCTCAACATCGTCTTTGTCCCACTGGATAACGCTGCGCCCGGACATGGTGGCGTTCTCGATCGGTACGATCTGTGAGAGTGGTCGCCGTGCAATGATCATACCGCCGACATGGATCCCCAGATGTCGCGGGAAGTCGCGAATGTGTTCCACCAGTTCAAGCAGCAGTCTGACGCGGTGATCGTTGAGGTTGATCCTCAACTCTGCCAGGCGTTCGCCCAGTTCCTCACCACGTGAAAAATGGTTGAGCTGTTTGGCCAGGTGGTCCACTTCCTGGAGTGAGAAACCCAGTGCCTTGCCGACCTCGCGCACTGCCGATCGCCCGCGATAGGTAATCACCTCGCACACCATGGCGGCATGTTCGCGACCGTATCTGGCGTAGACATACTGAATGACTTCTTCACGGCGATTGTTGGCGATATCGATGTCAATATCAGGCGGCTCACTGCGATCTTCGGAGACAAACCGTTCGAACAGCAACTCCAGCCTGACCGGATCAACGGCCGTGACTCCCAGGCAGTAACATACTACCGAGTTGGCTGCCGAGCCGCGCCCCTGACAACGGATTCCGCGCTCCATGCAGAAACGGACGATATCCCAGACAATCAGAAAATACGCGGCCAACCGGAGTCTTTTGATAATGGCCAGCTCATGCTCCAGTTGACGTTTCTCGCGTTCACCGGGCTCACCGTAGCGGTCACGGGCACCCTTGTAGGCGAGGGTGCGAAGATAGCTGTCGGGCGATTCATCCTCGGGCAGGGGAAAATCCGGTAAGGAGGTCGACAACTGTGCCATGTCAAAACGACAGCGCTCGGCGATTCGTCTGGTGCTGGCCAGCGCCTGCGGCCAGCGCGCGAATACCCGGTCCATCTCGCGGGCCGATTTCAAATAGCGCTGCCCGTTGGGATACAAAAGCTGTCCGGCTGAATCCAGCGTGACATGGTGCCTGATGCAGGTCAACACATCCTGCAATCGGCGGTCCTCGGGGTACGCATAGTGAACATCGTTGGTCGCCACCACTCCTGTTTTCAACGCACCGGCAAGAGTGGCCAGTTGTTCGCACTGCGCTTCATGCTGTGGCAGGTGATGGTGCACCAGTTCCAGAAAGAAATTCTCGGGACCGAACAGCTCACGAAACTGCCGTATGTCGCGCTTAAGCTCATTGCTCTTGCTGCCGGTTCCGTTCCAGAGTGCTATCAGTCCCCTGGCATACCGACACAGTGTTTCCCACGTCACCGGTGCCTGTCCCTTCCGGCCGGCCAGGTGCGCCGTAGAGAGCATTTGAGACAGGTTGGCATAGCCCAGTTCGTTTTTGATCAGGAGAACCAGGCGACGGCTGTCGTCCAGCGTGACCGTTGCTCCAAAAATCGGCCGCACTCCGTATTTTTTTGCTGCCTGATGAAAACGGACCACACCATAAAAACCATCGCAATCGGTGAGTGCCAGACTGTCATACTCCAGTTCGGCGGCACGGGCAATCAGTTGCTCCGGGTGCGAGGCACCCTGAAGGAACGAGAAATTGGAGTGGCAGTGCAACTCGACATAGCTCATGGTGCAGCTTCCGTGGCGCGGTCAGTCAAACATTCCCTGCAGGAACCAGTGGCTGGACAATTGATCATGGTACACCAGACAACGTCGGCCGCCGGTTATTTCCGCCTCGAAATAGCGGCGGGAGTATTCCTGATGCCACCATCCCCCGGACAACTCCCATGGTCCCTGCACACGCCTGACGGATTGCGGACGGCGCTCAAGAGTAATCATCACCGGTTGTCCTGCCTGTGTCACAATTGTGACCCGACGCGGCGAGGACAACAATCGCAGACCACCGACAGGCTGGCGCGCAAAGGGATGTTTCCAGGTTGTGCGGACGTTATAAGGATCAGCAAGGCAAGTTGCGTACTGCTCAGGCAAGAACGGCAGTGAGGTATCCGCATGACCGGGCGCACATCCTGGCGATGCACCTTTTCGGTGACTGTCAAGCGTCATCTGTGCAGTTGCAAGCGGGCCGGTTCGGCTCACCAACAACTCTATTCCGCTCACGGCCGAGGGGAGTCGCTGTCGTGACAATGTCTGCGCGATCTGGCGAAGGAACGGTCTTGTCCGGATGGTGGGCGGTTCGACCGCGACCATCATGTCATGCCGGGTGCAATCGTCGAGCGTTAACCGTATCCGCAGTGCCCGGCAGCCAAGGTTGCTCGATCGGCAGTGCCGGGCCAGCAGGCTGGACAAGGGAGCCTCGAGGTGTGCCATCAACGCAGCGACCGCGACAATTGGAAAATCCAGCACCACCTGTTCACTGAGCTTGTCGACAGGACGTTCCGGAACAAACAGCTGGTAATCGCCGCCGGTGCGACGTGTGCTCAACGCCCGACCATCGTGTTCGAACCGCCGCACCAGCTCATTACTGCCGATTGCCGCCACCTGATGCACCTTTTCCAGTCCCAACAGGTGCAAACGCCGGCATGTGTCAGGATCGATATCCATCGCCTGTACCGGCAGGTCGGCGACAAATTGCCTTTCATGACCGGGCGAGACAATGTGATAGCTACCGCCCCGACACATGGCGGCGGCTGTTTGCGCCACAAACTTGTTGCCCCCGATTCCGACTGCAACCGGATAGCCCAGAGGTGATACCGCAGCAATAATCCGTTCGGCCAGTTGCGTCTCACTGCCATAGAGACGTATCAGCCCGGCGGTCTCCAGAAAACAGACCCCACGTTGTGTGCCCTCGACAAAGGGCCCCACCGTCTGCAGGGTACGGACCACCTTCCGGATGAGTCCCAGTTCCGATTGGTCATCACGCGGCAATACCACCAGATGTTCACACCGGGTATGCGCCTGGGCGACGGTCAGCCCCGGCTGTACCATCGCCTGTGCGGCGGGTTCGTTGACGGCTGTCAAACGTGCTGCCGGGTGTGCTCCCTCGGCCAGGGCGACCGGCTGAGTGCGGAGCGAGGGTTGTTCGGCCATGACGCGCTCCATGGAGAAGTTGATCAACAGGCAACAGGCGACACGCTTATTCACAGGCGGGTACCTCCAGAATAAGCCCCTCGCGGCAGATACGACTCTTGCTGACCGTGATTATCATGGTGCCATTGCGGCGGGTGACCTCCAGCCTGAGCGAAACCAGGCTCGGCGGAAGTAACCGATGCGGAGAGCGCGTTAAAAGGACCATCAGTGAACGCGCCCGAACTGTCCTGCGGCGCAACCGGTGAAGCAGTGTTTCCGACAACGGGGCAGTCTCACCGATTATGTCACATATCACGGCCCCGGCCGCATGGTGATCGAACAGCAGTTCGGCTGAGCGCAGAGCATCGGCCAGACTGTCGGGGCGTACTACGACCAGACGATCGACACGCACGCCGGAGGCCACTGCCGCCGGAACAAAGAACGAGCCGGAACGGTCGATATACCCCACGGTCCCCACGGTCGAGGCTCGCGCCAAAAGGCGCAGGGCCAGGCTGGTCTTGCCGCAACCCGGACCACCGGTTATCTCTATCACCTGACCAGCCGGAATCCCACCGCCGGCAAACAGCGTATCGAGCGGCAACAGATCGGAGCAAAAGACCGGGTTGTCGGTATCACCCGGTTGCCAGACAGCCTCCGGCCAGGTATCAGCAAGCAACTGCCGGAGTTGCCGGAAAGTGATGTGAAGTGCTGTAGTGCGGGAATTGCTGTCCATAAGTATTATCTGCCACTGCTTGTTACTACTGTTTTTTTATCGGCATAGATGCTCATATGTGCACTATCATAATAAGGGGAAAGCGCGGACTGTCAATGGCCCGTGAGGCAGGATGTGAAATCCGGTGGCAGATTGTGAAGTATGGCCAATGACCCCCAAACGCCCGAAAGCCACCTTCTTCAATGCGTCTTACTGAGAACGAAGCCCCTTATGAAGCCCTCTATCGATATCAATGCCCTGCTCGGTAACAGGCTGCTTTGCGGCTTCATCGGTGCCTGTCACCCGTCGGTATACTCGCAAATCGATGCCGGTCGGATAGGTAAAGGCTTTCTGCTGCTGATAATCATTGAGAAAGGCCGTGCTGTCAACAAAGCCGCTGGTGGCGCTGCCCATTGCCGCCACCACCCATTCCGGCTTGAAATCTCGAATGACTCCGTAGTAATCCCCCTTGCGATTGTACGGAACCACCTCGGGCGAGATCAGGCCATCGCGGTCGATCAGTCTCATGGCCGAGAAATATCCCATGTAGCCAATATCCTCCGCCGCGACGGTATCGCCCGGGTCCGCATGCGCCTTCAGGTAGTAGCCAATCGACTGATGCACCTGCTCCAGCAGCTTTTGGTACTGGCTGTAATACCTCACGGGCGTGACATTACCCGCCAGCAGGACCACTGCCAGGATCACCAGAGCTGCCCTGGAAGCTACCTCGGTACGGTTTCGCGACCACCGCATCCGCTCGGACATCCACGGCAACGACGCGCCCGCCAATATCAGAAAGACCGGGTAGATCGGTACGATATACCAAAGGAAGATGTGCGACTGATTGAAGGTATAGAAACCGATCATTCCCATGATCCAGACGACAGCGAGGCGACCGAAATTCTGCTTGTTCAGCAGCCACCAGGTGCCCGGAACAGCCAGTATCAGCATGGCCCAGCCGAACGGATTGTGCAGTCCGAGCAGGAATGAGATATTCGCGAGCGGCCCCTCGGTGCCATAGTGGCTGTACAGAGCCAGTTTGGCTGTCACTGAATTGGGAACCGGCGATCCGAAATAGTGCCACGAGAATAATACCCACGGGCCGATCAGCGTAATCGGGATCACGATCAAACGGCCCAGTGCACGGGGTTCGCGTGCCGCCCACCAGATGAACAACAGCCCCAGCAGCCAGAGTCCCTCGGGGCGGGTCACACTGGCCAGCGTTGCCGCCGCCATCGCGTAGAAGTGCTGACCGCGATGGTGGAAGTAGATTGCCGAGGTCACCAGCAGCGTGAACAGGGCTGTCTCCATACCGCCGGTATCCATCGACAGACTGCGAGGGAAAAGCGCGTACAGCAGCACCGGCACCCAGTACCAGAGTGTGAAACGAAGCGACTGGGCCAGCCGCAGCACGATGATGGCGGTGAATCCTGAACACAGCAGCGACACCGCCAGTGAGGCCTTGTACACGGAGATACCCGCAGTAGCAAACAGCGACAGTATCAACGTGAAAAGCGGTGTGGTGGTCCCCAGTACCCGCTCACCAGGATTGTAGACGAATCCGTGGCCGTTGGCTATGTTCTCGGCGTAGCGGAAGGTGATGAAAGCATCATCGATTACAAAACCAGTATGGTAGTGGAACAGGATACGGGCCGTGATGGCGAAAAAGAAGGCCATCGCCATTTGTCGTTGATCTCGTCTCACGAGTTGAATATAGGCGTTGAGCAATCAGGCTGTCAATGAACAGCCACCTGTGAATGGGTCAGGGCGCCTGTGCCGGCCGCTGACGTGGGGTGTCGTTGTATGGTCGGTGCATCCCCCGTGATTTCTCTTTGAAGTACTTGCGGGTATAGCCTGCAATCACTCCTGAGAGGGCCAGCAGGGCCACGAGGTTCGGAACGGCCATCAGCCCGTTGGCAATATCGGCGAAGGTCCACGCGGCCTGCAGATCCACCCGCGCCCCGATGAGTGTGAAAAGGAGATAGACCCACAGATAGGGTTTCTTGGCACCGGAGCCGAACAGGTACTCTATTCCCTTTTCACCGTAGTATGACCACGTGACCACGGTGGAGAAAGCGAACAGCAGGATGGCCACCACCACCAGCCAGCGGCCGTAGAGCGGGAGCGCGTCATTGAATGCCGCCATTGTCATCGGGGCACCATTCAGACCGCTGTCCCACTTGCCGGCGATCAGGATTACCAGCGCTGTCATCGTGCAGATCAGGATGGTGTCAATGAACGGGCCCAGCATCGCCACCAGACCTTCGCGGACCGGTTGCTCAACTTTGGCCGTCGAATGTGCCATAGGTGCCGACCCCAGACCGGATTCATTCGAGAACAGCCCCCGTTTCAATCCCCAGGATATGGTTAACCAGACCGTTGCCCCTGCGAAGCCACCGGTGGCAGCGGTTGGGTTGAAGGCGTGGTAGAAGATCATCCTGAACGAGGGCAGGATGTGTTCGAGGTTGAGCAAGAGGATTACTATGGCCGTAAGAATGTAGAGCACCGACATAAACGGTACCAGATACGAGGCCACTTGGCCGATCCGCTTGATACCTCCCAGAATGACCATGCCTACACAAACGGAGATGATAATGCCGATCACCCAGCGCCACATGCCCTCGTCGGCCGTACTGACTCCGAAAGCATCGACAACCGAGTGCGCTACCGTGTTGGACTGCACCATGTTGCCGATCCCGAAAGCAGCCACAGCGGTACACAAGGCGAACATATAGGCCAGCGGCCGGGCGTACCGAGGGAGGCCCATCTCGATGAAGTACATTGGTCCCCCGCGGATGTTACCGTCTTTCTCGACTTTGCGGTGCGTGATGGCCAGCGTGCAGGAGGTATACTTGATCGCCATGCCAAAGAACGCTGAAACCCACATCCAGAAGATGGCCCCGGGGCCGCCGAAGTACAGGGCAGTGGCCACACCGCCGATATTGCCGATACCGATAGTAGCGGACAGGGCTGCCGAGAGGGCCTGAAAGTGGGTTAACTGGCCCTTGTGGGCGGGATCGTCGTAGCGACCCGTCATTATACCCACTCCGTGGGGAAAACCGCGGAGTTGAATGAAGAGCAGGCGGAATGTCAGAAAGACGCCGGTGCCCAGAAGAAGGGCGACCAGAGGCAGCCCCCAGACCCAGCCGGAGATTGTTTCGAGGAAGTGGTTGACGGTTTCCATCATGCTGCAACCACGGATAGGCACCATGATACCACGAAGCAAGCAAAAAAAGTCTGCACAACCGGCGTAACTGAAAGCAGACAAACCGCTTGACGCACCTGACAAGGACCGGTATTTTGAAGAGAGTAGTACATATCAAGGTTGCTACAGCCAATTGCTCAGATAGACTAACCGACTGGTTACCAGACCATACACCAGACCACCGCGCCGATCCGCCCGTTACGAGGGATAATCGGCCTGTCAGACCAAGGGAGTAGATCGTATGCCGTTGCGCACAAGTGCCGGATGGCCCATCCTGTTTTTGCTTGCCCCCGTTATCGTCTTTGCCCTCGTCGTCGTAGCGCCCCAAACGGCAAACGCACATGACATAAGCCTTGATCAAGTGATTGGTCAGGCGGGGATTGATTCCATTGCGTCTGAACGCGAGGTGCAGTTTGTGATTCGTCTGACGAATTCTACCGGCACCAATATCAACGGATTGTCCAACGGTTTTCGGCTGTATTCCTACCAGCTCATCAATTGGCAGCCGATTACAGCTGACACGATCAGTCTCGGATGGGATAACTGGTTCACCTTCATCTCCGGCATTCTCTATCGCTCCGCCAATGGATCCAACGCCGACACCGTTGCCTTTTATGGATCCGACGCCGGAGAGGCAGGAATCCCGACCACTTTCGACGGTCAGGTATGGCGCATCCACACCGCGTTTCCGGCCAGCGCGGTCGGCGCCGAGGTTTGCCTGGATTCCTGCTACTATCCACCCGGAGGTACCTGGTTGTGGGCCACCGACGCCGGCAACACGGAGATCGTGCCGACCTGGAGCGGCCCGCACTGTTTTACGATCGTCGACGTCCCCAATGTGCCGCCGGGAATTACCAACAACCCGGACTCCATTATCGGCAACCACTGCGACGTGCTCAGCTATCAGTTTGAGGCCATAGATCCTGATTCCGGCGACACCGTTACGTGGGAACTGATTGATGGTCCGGGGAGTATCGGTGCCTCCACCGGACTGTGGCAATACCAGCCGAGCCCGGCCGATGTCGGCCAGGTGCTGAGCCTTGCAGTGCGCGCCTGCGACGGCCTCGTATGCACTGACTCGGCTGTCACCAAGGTGATCGCCACCAACCTGCCCGCCGAGTTCACGGATTTCAATTCTGGTTGTCAGGAAACCGTTATTGGCTACCAGGCCGACAGCATTACACATCTGCTGCGAGCGATCGGTGTCGACTGCGATGATCCCATTTTCAGCATTTCCGGCACAACCCCGGCAGTCGCCGGCACCTACGACATTGATCCTGCCAGCGGCAGCTTTGTCTTTGTACCGGCTCTGACCGATGTCGACACAGTGACCTTCCATGCCCGGGTTGAAGACCAGTTTGGCGAGGGTGAGCAGTGCGATTTCTATGTCAAGGTCCTCCCCCACGAGCCGCTGCCGGGAATCACTTTTTCACAGATCGACTGGAAACTGTCGGATGGCTCGTACCAAACCAACTCCGACTGGGGCCTGCTGGAGATCGACGTTCCTGCGCTGACCTCACAGAAGCGACTCGGCTCTGGCTTCGTCAATGTACTGTCCGACCGGGGTTGGGTAGTGCCCAATATACCGATCGACAGCGCCGCACTTCCTGACACGATTCACTGCTGGTTCGAATTGAGCGATACCTCGGGCGCCAATGTCACCTCACTGCAGGCACGCGTGGAGTTCACACCGAACCCGATCGACAGTTTCCACGGGACACTCATTGTCGACTATCCGGTGGGAACCAGCGTGCACAGCCTTGGGGCGGTGGGAGGTGACATAAGCTATGTCGGTGTTCCGCCGGGCCCGATACTGGCAGTGCCGGTTCCCGGCCTGAGTCCGGAGACATACAACCAGCCTGATACGTTCAACATTCAGGTTCAGGCAGCCAATAACCAGTGCGCTCCGATGGCTGCCGCCAATTCACTGGCGTACCTGAAGGAGCGCTTCGGTCTGAGCGTTCCGCACTATCACGGGCCGGGGCTGCGCGGCGATACCACCTTGGTTGGGCAGCTCGACTCACTTATGGGACGCACGGTCATTGACCGCAGTGATGGCGGCGGGGTCACGGCCACGGAGTTCCTCTCCGGCAAAATGGCCTACCTGAATGACAACGATCTTCGCGGTAAGGTCATCCTGCGCCACCAGGGGACGGGAAGTCAGCCATACACCTTCCCGACAGGGGCCCACTATGAGGCCAACCGCATGCGCTCCGCCAACAATGGGGAGCACGTCACCTACGAGTGGGTACGCGAGCAGATACTCAACGGCGAGGACGTGGAACTGGGTTACGGTCACTACGATACTGACGGCGTACGCCATGGGGGGCACGCCGTGCGGGTGACGGGATGTGCCGATATTGGCGGCGTACGGTACCTTTGGCTGCTTCACGATGCCGAACAGACCGATGAGGATCCTTCGGACAACCGGGGCCTGCAGAATCTGCTGGTCCGCCTCGGTGGCGGCATCCCGCTGAATTTCGGCAGCAATGACGTGCGTATCGAATGGGCACACTCGGAGTCGGCCGACTCCGATCGCGACAGCATTGTAGATCTGCTGGATAACGCCCCTTACCTGTACAACCCCCGCCAGGAGGATCTCGACTCCAATGGTATCGGCGATGTTGCCGAGAGCGAATTCCTTATGCAGGATACGCTCGGCGGATACTCCATGTTCGGCTCCGGCTATGTTGTCAGTTCGGACACTCTGGACAACCCGCTGCCGGGCAACCCGACTGTCAAGGACATGTGGTACGTGGGCGGGTTCTTCAACTCCGGCGAGGATACCAGCCGCGTGGTTGTGAACTTCTCGTGGATAGACGATCAGGGTATCGAGCAGTTCAGCCCGCTGAAGGACACCACCTGGATCGGCCCGCAGGACTTGCGGGAGATTTTCGGGTCGCACTTCCTTGAGTATTGCCCCGAACAGCTGCGAGTCCATATCACGCTGCTCGAGGGAATGGGCGTTATTACGGTTAACAGCGTCTTCTATCATATCTGCTACGACGGTGGCGGTTGCTGCCGGGGAATCCGTGGGAATGTCGATGGTGACCCCAATGATCTGGTCAACATCTCGGATATGACCTACCTTGTCGCGTACTTGTTCTCCGGCGGAGCGGAACCACCGTGTTACGAGGAGGGGGATGTCAACGGCGACTCGATTATCAATATCTCGGATATGACTTATCTTGTCGCTTTCCTGTTCAGTGGTGGCCCCTCCCCTGCCGCCTGCCCGTAACAGGCGCAAGGGCCAATGAGAGCCCGGGCAATGACACTCACCTGACATTGCCTGAACCGGAACATAACTTGACTCGGGCTGTAAGAGGTGACATACTGCAGGTCCAGTTGATGGTCTGCCAGTTTCACCGCCCGAGACCACACCGATCAGTTTCAGGGGCACGATATCGTGCCACAGGGGGACAGTAATGGGGATAACAGCTTTCGCCCCTTGCGGGGCGAATGCGTGCGTGTACTCACGGGGCCGCCTCTAAGCCGGGCGGCCTTTTTTTTGGCCCAGGGGCAGTTCTCCCATTGCGGGCCAAAGAAATGGGGCCGGCTTGCACCGGCCCCGACAGGTCAGGCTGTTTTAATCCGCTGACCCTATCCCGACGGGCATCGCGCCCGCCCTTGTTGGATATATCGACATCAAACCGCGTGCCGGCCACAAAACCGCGCCAAATCGTCATTTTGGGCGCGCACTCTGTGCAAAAATATGGCTTGGGGTCCACAAATGTT
>CAZVHP010000023.1:0-12288 GCA_964627305.1 uncultured Ignavibacteriales bacterium
CGAAAAGCGTTGGCCTGCATAATAATAGACGCAAACACAGCCCCGTCTGTCAAGTTATGATAGTTGTTACCCCACGATGAGGACAATATGACCTTTCCCCGGTTTAGTGGACAGAGCGAAAGGATAGGGCGCCAGGATACCGGTCTCCAATTACCCCTTCACCAAGGCGGCACAAATTAAAGTTGATCGCTGTTGTCTATACCGGTAGGTTTGGGCCAAAGTTGACAACAGACCAAGGAAAGGGAAATCCATGTCAGATTTTGCGTATATTCACGGGCGTCAAATCCTCGACAGCCGCGGGACCCCGACGGTTGAGGTCGAGGTGTGCCTCGATGACGGGACAATCGGGCGGGCAGCGGTCCCATCGGGGGCGTCGACTGGCGCTCACGAAGCAGTGGAACTTCGCGACGGCGACAAGGAGTACTATTTTGGCAAGGGCGTGCAGAAGGCCGTCAAGAACGTCAACGAGAAGATCGCGCCGGCCCTGATCAAAGAGGATGTCGATCCCTTCGATCAGGTCGCGCTCGACAACTACCTGATCGAGCTTGACGGTACCGAGAACAAGGGCAAGCTGGGCGCCAACGCCATTCTGGGTGTCTCGCTGGCGGTGGCCAAGGCGGCGGCCGAGTCGCGCGGGCGGTTTCTGTATGAGTACATCGGCGGCTGCAACTGCAAGATCCTGCCTGTGCCCATGATGAATATCCTCAACGGTGGCAAACACGCCGACAACAATGTCGACCTGCAGGAGTTCATGGTGATGCCGGTCGGCGCGGAGATCTTCCCCCAGGCGCTGCAGATGGGCGCGGAGATTTTCGGCCACCTGAAGAAAGTGCTCAAGGCCAGGGGCTACAATACCGCTGTCGGTGACGAGGGCGGGTTCGCACCCGATCTGAAATCCAATGAAGAAGCCCTGGAGGTCATCATGGAGGCGATCGGCAACTCCGGCTACAAGGCGGGAGAGGATGTCATGATCGCGCTTGACCCGGCCTCGACCGAATTCTATGACGCCAAGTCCGGCAAGTATGTCCTTGAGGCCGAGGGTCGCAAGCTCAGCTCGGCGGAGATGGTCGATTTCTACGCCGATCTGGTCGACAAGTACCCGATTATCAGTATTGAGGACGGGCTGGCCGAGGACGATTGGGACGGCTGGAAGCTGATGGTCCAAAAGCTCGGCGACAAGGTGCAGATAGTCGGCGATGATTTGTTTGTCACCAACATCAAGCGCCTTAAGCGCGGTATCGAGGAGAAGGCGGCTAACTCCATCCTGATCAAGCTCAACCAGATTGGCACACTGACCGAGACTCTGGACGCCATAAGCATGGCTCAGCGCGCCGGTTTCACGGCGGTGGTCTCGCACCGCTCGGGTGAGACCGAGGATGCCACTATTGCCGATGTCGTCGTTGCTACCGGCGCCGGCCAGATCAAGACCGGCTCCATGTGTCGTTCGGATCGTATTGCCAAGTACAACCAGCTGCTGAGGATCATGGAGACGATCGGCAAGGAAGCTGTATACCCGGGGATGAAGGCGTTCTACAATATCAACCGTTAACATCCGATTTCCGCAGATTCAGAAGGGCGGTGTGCAGACGGCATGCCGCCCTCTTGCTTTGCCCATAACCGATCCTGCCCGTACCACGCCATCTGGCGAGGCGGCCCACGGCGGGTCCGGCGAGCGTGGATACATCCTGTGAAGGGATCACGGCTGACTGCCGAAACAGAGAGTAACTGGTCACCCTTTTGGAACCAGCGGAAAGCAAATCCCGGCAGCCGTCACCGCAGTACCGGACTTCAGGGGTCAACCCCGGGACGAGCAGTCATAGCAGTGTCGGTGAGATGGCTCCAATCGCACTGACGGGTGTTTCGGCCCTGTCGGGAACCGGTTCGCTCATGATTATCGCAATAACGATTGCAGGGAGGTTCTTACATGAATCGACGGATGACGACGAAACGCGGATCTGGTTTCCTGCGTTCATGTTTATTCGCTGGCATAGCCTTTCTGGCGGGTATTCTGATCGCCTGCGGCACTGACAACGGCTCCGGATCTGACCTGTCCAACGTCACACAAGTGTTCGCCAGCGGCTGGGAGCCCGAGGAAGGGATACGCATCAGTGATCCCTATGCCTGGAATCCCGACATCGTGTCGGTGCCGGGAGGGTACCGTATGTACTTCGAACAGGAGGCATCATCCGGTGAACACAATATCTACAGCTACTTTTCCGCAGATGGTCTTACCTGGGATCAGGACGGCGGGATACGGGTCGCAGGGGCGAACATGGTCGGTTCGGTGAAGTTGCCCGATGGCACAGTGCGGCTGTACTTCAAGTCGGCCGGTATCGTGGCTACCGACGGGCTGCTCAGCGCTGTATCGGACGATGTCAATGGTCTTGATTTCACTCTCGATGAGGGAATCCGCCTGAGTCTTGATGCCGAGGACGAGGAAGGCGGTATCAGACACCCGTGTGTTGTGCGGCTGCCGGATGATACCTATCAGATCTTCTATGATGCCACTGATGCTGATGAGGTGTATCGCATCAAGACGGCCACATCCTCAGACGGCCTGACCTGGGAGAACAAGCGCGTGGCTGTGCAGCCGTCCGATGTCATGGCGCTGGGAACTCCGGTGCTGGACGTCACCAGTTCGCCCGGAGCCGTGGTCGATGGCCAGGGGCTGATCCGCGTGTTCTTTACCGTGCGCGGTCCCAACCAGCTTTCAATCCGAAAGGGCATGTACATGGCCACTTCGACAGACGGGACTACTTTCACGGTCCTGCCGGGCCCGATCGCCAGCGAGTTCTCTGTGGACGGATCAGCCTACTCGCCCTGTGATGCCGCTCCGGTGTTCACCCCGGAGGGGCTGCGGGTGTACTACTGGGTCGGTTCCGTCGATACGGGGCCATTGACCGGCATATACAGCATGATCAACCGGTCGATCACTCAGTAGGTGGCAGTCCGCTGTCGCTTAGAGCACGAATCGTCACGCAAAGGTCAGGAGCGCCATCGACAGCGTTCCTGACCTTTTCTCTGCTGCTCGGGCAAGAAGTTTCGTCCGAACTCCAACACATGTAATACCATTCCGAACCGCCGGCACGATCATCCGCGGACCGGTCATCGCTGCTTTCCCAGCATGCGCTGCCACAGAGCAATCAGGGCACGGCCGGGCTCATCGATGTTCGGTGACACGCGCCGCAAACCCCAGCCGTCAAGGCGCTCATCCGAGGGCACCAGATCCCAGCCAAAGACAAACGCACGATCAGCGCTGTTGTCGTGATTCATTTCGCCGAAGCGAAGATCGTGCAGTCTGGCAGTACCGTTGACGTCGTACGCGAGCAGATACCCGCGAGAGAACCACTGCAGGCGACGGATGGCATCGGTATGCGCGTACCGGCTGATAAGCGCGGTATCATTGGGGATAAGGGTGAATTCGATCCGATCATCCTGGTCCAACAGCGAATAGTGACCAACCAGAAAGCCTTCATCGGTCTTCACAGTCGCACGCCACAGGATAGAGTTGAAGATGGTCGGGGTAGTGATGTACTCAGCGCCGGTCAGTTGCTGTTGACTGAGCGACCGTTCGACGACGTCGTTGACATGCACCTTCGCGGCGACGGTAGCCCCGAGATACCCAGTGGAAATAATCAGGCCGATAGCTACAAGCTGTCTGCGGATGGAGCACGTCTTGCGGAAGAACATTGCTGCAAGCAGGGGAATCAACAGGGGCAGGGTATACAGCGGGTCAATAATGGAGATGCTGTTGAACGCATCCGGGTAGTTCGAAAACGGCAGAAAGAGCTGGGTTCCGTAGACCGTGAACGTGTCCAGAAGCACGTGGGTGACGAAGGCGAGATAGACCAGCGCCGTCCAGCGTCGCCACGAGCCATACCTGCTGTGAATGCGGCTGATAATCCAGCCCAGCACAGGCGCCCCAAGTGTCAGGTAGAAGAAAGCATGCGATGGTCCGCGGTGCCAGCCAAGCTGCGCGATCTCATCGAGTATCGGATTGGCCAGGACGTCGAGGTCCGGCAGGGTGCCGGCAATGGCGCCCCACATGATGGCGCGGTTCCCGGCACTGCGGCCCAATGTGGCCTCGCCGACAGCGGCGCCCAGAGCGGCCTGTGTCAAAGAATCCATACTCTGTCAATCCTCCAATGCCTGTGAAACCGCCGGAGGGCTTGCGGGGTTTCCGCAGGCACATGAGAATCGCGACTAACGAGGGCAGTGCACCCCTGTTTTCGTCACCGATAGTGCCGTCTCAACCCAAAGCAATAACAGAGCCATATTTGCACAGGGTAGCGCTTGATTGTAGGTGCGCAGAAGAATCGGATAAGGCGAAAGTTATTGTTGCCGATTGTAGAATAAGAGTACCACTATTGGGCTCAGAAGTACGAGTAGCAACATCCTCGCGATCTGTCTGTAAGTGATTCATGGTCGAGTCACCGGACATTTCGCCAATCCCCCCAGCGCATCCGGAGGCGTTCCCGGGTGCGCCACTCGCGCAATGAGTGAAGAAGCCGGGCGCCAGGAGGGCACCATGTCCAGACACTACCTTCTAATCACCACCATGTTCCTGGCTGCATTCGCACTGGTTGTTGCCGGCTGCAGCGATGATGACTCCGGGCCAACCGGGCCAACCGATGACTCGCCGGTCGGGAGTTTCGTCGGTGTGATTCAGTTCAACGGATACTCATCGCTGGCGTCGATTCCACCGACCGCCATCGGCCTGATAGGAGAGAGCTTCCCGGTCACTATCTCCAGCGGACTAACCATGACACTCTTCGATGGCTACGATTCCAGGCAAACACAGTCAGTACAGCTTACCAAACAGTCTGATGGCAGTTATACGGGTACATACGAGAGCGCTGGGCCATCAGGTGCGTTTCTGTACAGCTATGTCGTTTCATGGGATTCCGACGGCCAGCAGTGGGAGGTATCGGTGCTCGTTGGGTTTGATACGGACTTCGACGGCATCGCCGAGGAAGCCGGCAGCATGCATGTAATCCTCAAGCCGCGCCTTAACTGGGGCAGTTATGCCGGGACGTGGCGCGCGGCAACCGCCTATGTTCCTCCCGGCATCGATCTGGCCGTGCCGCAGGTCGAGAACGCCACTATCACCGCCAATGGTTCTATTGAGGGTGCCTGGTTCTACGATGACAACGGCACTGTGCGGTCCCTTATATATAGCGACGGCAGCGATGAAGCCGTTATACACGAGGTGCTGTCCATGAGCACGACATTCATGCACGTTTACGTGGTTTCGCCGAAGACTCCGAGCGGCACTGTCGACCCCGATCCGACCAACTGGGCCTCGCCGACAGCCTATGTTGACGCGCACTGTATCCCGTCCAGCCGTCTGGCGGTGTTTGTGAACGACACTGTCATGTGCACGGTGACCGACCAGATTGAGCACGACACCGATGGGAACGACCCCGAGAAGGAGTATCCTTACTTCGGGGCCGATATGGTTGATATGGAAGTTGGCGTTGAGGTCAAGACCGGGGGCACGCTCCTGCTGACCTCCGGCCCCGAGGTATTCACTATGCCATACGGTTACATGAACGTGGGTGGCACCGGATATCTCATAGCAACCTGGATTATCTACAGCAACTATTACTCCAACGCCCACCTGATTGTGATGGAGTTGAATGCCAGCAATCGGCTTACCGGTAACGGCATGCTGCAGGGATATGATATCCCCGATCTGGATCAAGACGGTGAGCTTGACACCGACGAGCTTCTCCAGATCGACAACGACGGAGTGCTGATATTCGGGGACGGGATCAATCCGGACCTGTTCGACTTCATCACGTCAATCTGAGACTCTTCTCTGTTCACTTGCAGCGAAGCACTATGACGGCAGGATTCGAATGACTCCTGCCGTCATTCATTTGCCAAGACACTACCCGAACATCTTCCCATTAATCAAGAGGAACGGCGGCCCAATGGCTCTCGTAACGTGTTATTGCATAGCGTCTTATGTCGTTTAGCCGGCATGAGGAAGGCCCCGACGGGCTGACACGGTAGTCTGTTGCCAGTCCGCACAGCAGAAATCGATTGATTTTATTGACCAGACAAGCTGAATGAGTTACGATTGATTATAGACAAGACTGACCCCAATGTAAACGTTTATTCGAGAGGATGGTTGACGATGCGGAAGCTGATTATTGCAGGTAGCTTACTGGCCCTTGTGCTGGCAATCGGCTGCGGAGGTTCAGACACGGGTGAGCAGCAACCCCCACAGGAGCAGGAGAGCAGCGCCGCTGTCCTGGTGACTGAGCATATGATTACTCCGGAAGAAATCGGCATGGAAGTCACGTGCCCGGTCTCCGGCGATACGATCACGGTCTCGGAGACCACGCCCGCTGTCGAATATGACGGCGAGGTGTACTACTTCTGCTCAGAGGACGAGAAGGTGAGGTTTGAGGAGGATCCCGACCGGTTTCTCATCATTACAGAGGAGATCGATCCGGCGGAACAGATCATTGACGAACCGGGAGTTCAGTAACAGCAATCTATGAGAGCGCGCACTCACACCGGGCTTGCCCAGAGCAGGCCCGGTTCTTTTCTGTCTGCCGGTGAAGAATCTCGGAGCAATGGCAGTCAATTACCGGTTATCGGAAAAACACCGCTATCTTCACATTATCAGCATTGGGAGAGTCAGACATGAACGCAACAGCAGTCGAGGTTGGCAGCAAGGCCCCATCCTTTAGTCTGCCAGATCAGGACGATAACAAGGTCAAATTGGGTGACTTCGAGGGCCGCTGGGTGGTCCTGTACTTCTACCCAAAGGATAACACGCCCGGTTGTACCACCGAGGCCTGTGATTTCACGGACAGCCTCAAGGCCTTCGAGAAACTCAATGCCGTCGTGCTGGGTGTGTCGCCGGATTCGGTGGACAGTCACCGCAAATTCACGGACAAGCAAAACCTTGGAATCACGCTGCTGTCCGATCCGGACAAGAAGGTACTCCGGAAGTACGGTGCCTGGGGAATGAAGAAGCTCTACGGCAAAGAGACACAGGGAGTCATCCGCTCGACCTTCGTCATCGACCCCGGTGGCAGGATAGCGTATCGATGGACAAACGTGAAGGCAAAGGGGCATGTACAGAAGGTGCACGAGAAGCTTCGCGAGTTAACGCAGGGATAGGATTGCACCCGGGACTGCTGGTGCAATCAAGCGATCGCCAGATGCCAGAGGCTCCACCCGACAATGCTCCAGAAGCCAAGACGCAGCGCCCAGACGACCACACGATGATCACCCAGCGGTGATGGTCTTCCGGTGCGCAGCAGGCGGACGAAGCTGTAGCCGTAGTTGAACAGCGAGACCGCCAGCAGCACAATCGACCCGGCCATGAAGACGGACTTGCCGTGTGAGAAATCAATCACATAGCTGATCAACAGCGCCGCGATGACGCTGAAGTAGTATTTGCCGATTGTATCCGAGGGGGGGATTTCGGGCAGCTTTCTGGAGAGAACGATTCCCGCCAGTATAATCAGCAGATCACGCCCGATGATCAGCGACGCCGCCCAGAGTGGGAAGGAGCGCGTGAAGACCAGTGTCACCAGCAGAGCTATGGCCAGCACCTTGTCCGCGAGTGGATCCAGAATCAACCCCAGTTCCGTCTGCTGGTTCAGACGACGTGCCAGGAAACCGTCGAGGAAGTCTGTTGCGGCAGCAACAGCCAGAAGGACAAGCGCCGCCGTCGTGTACCTGGGTGCGTCCTGCACGAGACACAGCACCACCGGCGCAATCAGCACTACTCGCAACAGCGACATCACATTGGGCCACAGCCACAAGTGATGCCAGCGCACTCTGGAGGTGGCGGAACTGCCGGATTGAGCCTGACTACCCTCAGTCTTCATTGCTGTAAGCTAAGCGAGCGCGCTTCGGCGAGCAACCCCCAAGTACCGCGGCGAACTGGCAGGTCGAAATCACTTGTCGGCTGCCGGTTGACGCCATAGTTTACACAGATGTGGACAAGGGGCTGCCGGGAACGTTTGCAGCCCGTGTGGTTTACTAAGGAATACAGAAGATCAATCAGCGTTAATCGTGTAAACAGGTGAAGGGACAGAACACATGAGCAAAGTAGCAGTTGTTCTCTCAGGATGCGGAGTCAATGACGGCAGCGAGATCCATGAGGCGACCCTCACCCTGCTGTATCTGGACCAGGCCAAAGCTGAGATTCACAGTTTTGCGCCTGACAAGAACCAGGCCGATGTCGTCAACCATGTAAAAGGCGAAGGGACCTCTGAGACGCGCAACGTCATGGTGGAATCGGCCCGTATTTCGCGCGGGGAGATCAGGCCATTGTCTGAGCTGAAGGTTGACGAGTTCGACGCGGTCGTCTTCCCGGGTGGTTTCGGGGCAGCGAAGAACCTCTGTACGTTCGCCGCGAACGGGCCTGATTGCAGCATCGATCCGGAAGTTCAGCGAGTGATTGTCGAGGCAAATGAGAAGAAGAAGGTCATCGGCGCTATCTGTATTGCACCGGTGGTGGTCGCACGTGCCCTGAAGGACACCGGTGTCAAGCCGAAGCTGACAATCGGAACCGATCAGGCCACCAGCGAGGCACTGGCCAAGCTCAATGCCCAACCGGTCAAGGCCCAGGTACATGAGGCGGTGGTCGATGAGGCCAATCGCATTGTCTCGACCCCGGCGTACATGCTCGGCCCCAGGATTTCTGATGTCGCCTCCGGTATCCAGAAGTTCGTCGGCGAGGTGATCAGGCTGTCCGGCAAGTAGAATCGGGTACGACACAACCCTGAACCGGGTTGCTGACCCGGCCGCATCACGCGGCCGGGTTTTTCGTGTTGTTGTAGCCGTTGCCAGCAAGTACATTCCGTCCATGCCCAAATCGATTGTACCGCCCCATGTGGCACCCTCGCCGCGACTGCTTCGGTTTGCCGATACCGGCCTGGTCTATGCCGCCGCTGTCTGGGGCGCGACGTTCATCCTGGTCAAGTCTGCCCTGAGCGGAATCGATCCGATCATTATGGTGGGCTATCGCTTCCTGCTCGCCGGCGGGGTTCTGCTGATCTTCGTGAAGCTGACCGGCCGCTCGCTGCGCCCGCACCTGGGGCATTCGCTCTTTTTGTCTGTATTCCTGTGGCTTCTGTACGTCCCGCAGACACTCGGTTTGCGCTACACCACCGCCTCAAACTCCGGATTCATCACCGGCCTGTTCGTGGTCTTCATCCCCTTCTTTCTTCTGACCATCTTCAGGCGGCGACCGACCCTCATGGAGACCCTGGCGTCCATGATCTCGCTGGCCGGGCTGTGGGTGCTCACCGGCGGGATGACCGATGTCAACCTCGGCGACATGCTGACCCTGGTGGCGGCGATGGCCTACGCCCTGCACCTGTTGTTCTCCGACAAGTACATGAAAAGCGGCATCGACGCTTACGTCATTAGCTGTCAGCAGTTCCTCATGGTCGGGGTGCTGGCGTTGCTGACCGGCGTGCTCTTCGATCTGCCATTCGGGATCCAGACGTGGTCCGCGGGTGTTATCGTTGTCTTTCTGGCGCTGTTTCCCACCCTGTCGGCGTTTGTCATTCAGATGCTGGCGCAGAAGATCGTCTCGCCGATCCGGGTATCCCTGATTTTTGCACTGGAGCCGGTTTTCGCCGCCGCCTTTGCCTGGACGCTGGGTGGTGAGATACTTATCGCCCACCGTGCCTTGGGCGGCTTGCTGATTTTTGTGGCTTTGTTGCTGTCCGGATTGCCGACGCCAGGCTTTCTGAAACGGCTGGCGCGTGTCAAGTCGGGGTAGCATGGTTCTGGATGCCCGAATCATTAGAGAGGACCGGTCGAGAATGACCGGTCCTCTCTGATAGCAGACTCGAGGATCGTCGAGAACCTCGATATGAAGAGGTCTTTGCAGCCGGGTCGCCGCGACTGACGGCCCGGCTGTTACTTACTCAGCTAACGTACGTGGCAATGCCAATGTGCTGCGCTACCAATTCATGATGCTATGAGTGGCTCAGACCGACGCCTTGGCCGGCCTTTTCTCCTGCTGCTGTTCCGTATACTCGATAGATCCAGCTTCGGCAAGGCGGAAGCGGGCGACCATCGCCTGGAGTCCCTCGGCCTGACGGCTGAGTTCCTCGGCGGCGGCGGCGGACTGTTCCGCACCGGAGGCGGTTTCCTTGGTGACCGAGGAGATATGCTCGATGTTCTTGCTGATCTGCTCGGCGGCGGCAGACTGCTCCTCGGAGGCGGTGGCGATCTGCTGGATCATATCCATGACGCGCTGCGACATGTTGACGATCTCAGTCAGGCTGTTACCGGCCTGGTCGGCCAGCTCGCGCCCCTTGTCGACTTCCTGAATACCGGTCTCCATGGAACCGACAGCATCGTTGGTCTCGGCCTGAATGCCCTTGATCATCTCGGTGATCTCGCCGGTCGCCTTACCGGTCCGTTCGGCCAGCTTGCGAACCTCGTCGGCGACAACCGCGAAGCCACGACCCTGCTCGCCGGCACGGGCGGCCTCGATGGCGGCGTTGAGCGCCAGCAGGTTCGTCTGGTCGGCGATGTCGTCTATCACGCCAATGATCTCACCGATCTGGTCAGCGGACCTGGCCAACTTGGAGATGGATTCGGCCGACTCACGGACGACACCGGCTATGCGCTGCATACCCTGGATGGTGTCATTGACGACCTGTCCGCCCGTCTGAGCGGTATTGCTGGCGCCTTCGGAGGTCTCTTTCGCCTCACCGGCGTTCTTTGAGGACTGCAGAATGGTGGCTGTCATCTCTTCAACAGCGGTTGAAACCTGATTGACCTGACCGGCCTGATCCTGGGCACCCTTGGACATCTGCTCCGAGGAAGATGAAATCTCGGTAGCAGCAGAGACCAGCTGGGTGGCGTTCTCGGTGAGCTGACGGATCATACCGGAGAGGTTCTCCACCATGGTCTTGAAAGCGTTGCCGAGCGTATCGCGATCGCTCTTGGGAGCGACTTTGATAGTCAGGTCGTTGTTGGCGATCGATTCAGCATGACCGGACAACTCCTTCATATAGTCGATAAGTTGTCGGAATGAGGCCGCCAGCATACCAATCTCATCACGCGACTGCAGCTCGATGGTCTGGTTGATATCGCCGACGGCGATTTCCTCGGCGGCACGAGCCATCTCGGAAACAGGCTTGGAGATACCGCGGGCAATGAAGAAGGCGACGAACACGCCAAGCAGCACAGCACCGATCACGAAGCCGACTGCCATGGTAATGGCGGAGGACTGGGCGGCGCTGCGCTTCTCATCCTGTCCGTTCCGCAGCTCGGTGAACTGCTGAACGACGCGTCCGGCGACGACAGCCAGTTGTTCAGTATCCTTCTGACCCTGATGTTTCAGATCAACCACCCGATTGAAATTGCTGCGATAGTCCTCGGCTGCCTTAATGATGTTGGTCAATTCGTCAATGTCGACCTGGTGTGTCATCGTGGCACGGGTCTCCGTTGCCCGGGCAACCAGACCGTCTAAGGCCGCATTCAGATTGCGAGCGTATCTGTCATCCTCAGTGCGACGGAAATCTCGGAACTGGATCCGGGCATCTGCCGCGTGTTTCACCAGTTCTTCTGCGCTCATGAGTTTGTCAAGACGCTCGGCCAGAGCCGCATGCCCGGTCTTGGCTGTCAACTCTGCCGTCATGGCGTTCTTCTGGTTGTCCACCAAATGATCGACGGCATTTACACAGACGTCTGCGGCGGCGTCCATCTGGGCAATGGCAGCGTTGATATCCACCTGTCCCTGTACCATTTTCTCCCAGCCGGCCGCGTAGTCGTCGAGGTCCTTGTTGCACTCGTCGACCAGCTTGATATCGGCCGGATCATGAAAGCGGGCCTGCGTCTCACGGGACTGGGTGCGGATCTTCTGGATCACGTCCTTGACCTCGTCGAGAACAGCAACATCCCGAGTACCCATAAACTTCTGCCGAAGCGTGGCCGCGTCCTTGACATACATGGCCATCAGATCGGCGTCGTCGAGGTTAGCAGTGTTGCCGGCCACTGTGGTCAGTCCGTCGTAACCAACGAAACCAATGGCCATAGCCAGCACCAGCACGATGCCAAAGCCAAAATAGAGCTTCTTGGCTACTTTTAAGTCTTTCCAACTCATGGTTTCTCTCCCTTTTTGACGTCTATAGAGTCTATACTTGAGTCACTATTTCGCTTCTGCGTTCACTTTCGCCGTTCACTAACGCCGTTCATTTTCGCGCTGTGATGCTCAACCCCGCATGATCAGCATTGAGTTCATGTCAAGAGTTGTGTAAATTGATTTTTCAAGCAGCGTGCTTTTCGGTC
>CAZVHP010000024.1:0-6241 GCA_964627305.1 uncultured Ignavibacteriales bacterium
ATCAGGCCGAAAAGCACGCTGCTTGAAAAATCAATTTACACAACTCTTGACATGAGCTCTCAACGATGTGATGCAGACATGGTATCTCCATTACCTGTACAACTGAGAATCCACGGCTGCGTAAGCCGTATCGCAGGGGTATCCTCGCTCGGCATCCCGGGCGGGGATACCTGTAACAGCCACGGCGTCGAAAGGGTGTGATCTCTGATGAGTCAGCACACTGACACTAACCGGCATCTCATGAAGGTAACATACCAGCGCAATATGATCATGGCGCAACTGGTCGTGATCGGGCTGTGCGGTCTGGTCTTGCTCGGGAGCTATGTTGCCGATCAGGCCCAGCCGGCTCGCGACTGTCACGTCCGCGTCATCGAATCGTCGGTTGTGATCCGCGACACCAGCATCATAAAACGCGATTCGATACGACACGCCCGACACATGTTGCCCCGGTTTAATCCGTTCGCGTACCGACATGAAGGATTCATCGGATTCGCAACACTCAGACCGGTTTCAGCTGAACCCCGGCCTGTCAGTGCCCCCGAACCTGTGGCTGTTCTCGTTCCGGAGGTTGTACCCGATGAGTTCAACGTGTCGTATTCTTTGAGATCGGGGGCAGACACTGGTGTGTTTCTGCCCGAGGGTGTTCGACTATCACAATTCCTACCGGCGGATACCTCGCACAACTCGGTCAATCTCCCCGTCCGGCTCATCCATAGTGTGAAGCCTAAGGTGCCGCCAATAGCCACATGGAATGACAAGGAGGGCTACGTCGAGGTACTACTGCTGGTGGACAGTCTCGGAAATCAGCAGCACTTTTCCTGCCGCAAGCACCGGCCGCCCCAGGCTTCCGGACCCGCCTTTAGCCTGGACGTGCTCGGGAAGGGTGGGAAGACAGGGTCGCTTGAATTCTACGTCGACCAGCGTGAAAACAACCTGCTGTATGTCAATCTGGCTGAGCGACCGCGAGACTATCATTTTGCCGACTACCTAATGGGTGTTCTCCCGCAGTGGACGTTCGCCCCGGCTGTCCGGAACAGCAGACCTGTTGCCAGCTTCGTGATCGTTCAGTATCGGTTCTGTCGTGGGGCAGATCCTGATTGTCAAGATCTGCTCTTGAGGAGTGTGTCGTAATATATTCCACAATGTGAAGGAGCAATCGGCCCCGGCAACTCACTCTCGACCCACGCAGATGGAAAGGAACCACCCCATGCGCCACTGGTATCTCGGACATGACCTGAAGCGGTCCTACCGCCGCAATTTCGCCATAAGCTGGCTGGTGGTACTGGGGCTTGTCTGCACCGTGACCGTTGTGCTCATGTCATTCAGGCAACGCGATGGTCTCGACGGGGTGGCGCACGTCGCCCCGCAGACGCTACTCACGACAGTGTCTGCCGGCGGTGCCGGTCAAGCCGGTGCTGCCGGTACTGACGGTGTCCATACGGGAACTGCCCCCGATTCCTGGCTGTCATACCTTCGCCGTGGCATGGACTTGCCGCCGGGATATGTCGGTCGGCTTGTCGTGGTCCGTGACCAACCCGCAGTGACGAACGTCCGCCTTGATCCTCAGCACGCACTCAGCCGGCACAGCCAGGATTGCGATCTGCCCGCATTGCTTCTCGATAACCACCGCCCGGGTTCGTATGGCCAGGGTATCGGTGAGTACTGGCCTGGCGGGAGCGATGAGTTCGGACTGCCTCCGTCAAAGCCGCTCTTGCCGATCCAAGGCTCCCTGCCGTTGCCGCTCTCGCAACGGCAGACCGTTGATGTCAACCGGCGCGCGAGCCTTCATCTAAAGCCGGCAGCATGGCCGGCGAAGGCCGATGCCTTCCCACCGCGAGTGGATTCCGGCGTCGTCTGGCTTACCTGTACCCTTGAGGCCGATGGTTCGATAGCCTTCAGCATCGACTCCGCCTTGCCTGTGCACAAGGGATTTGAACAGGCTGTCCAGTGGTCGTTGTGGCGCAGCCACTACACACCCGCCGTGCGGCACGGCCGGCCGGTCGCGACCGCATTCAGGATGACCTACATCGTGCACCGGGAACGTTCGGTCAACTGGGTGGAGTCGGCCTATGGCGTTATCGATGCCTCCGTGGCCAATTCCCGCGATTGACCGGCACGCGGCTACTTTCGCCTTCCGGGGTTTCTCGGGCCGGTGTGTCACATATTGACACAGCCTCGGCGCGACGGGAAAGCGTGGCGGGCCGAAGGCCCCCAAAAAGTCCCCTCCCGGCCAATCAAATGCTTGACACACATCATCCTGCGGGTCTATACTACCAGTAGCAGATAAGCATCGAATCACTCGCCTTGAGTGACTGGGGCAACAACCAATCGCGGTATTTCGGGCAGCACTATTTCCGACTGACATACGCTTGCGTCTTCGCACGCCTCTCGCGGGCCTGGCCGATGAAGACAAAGGTGATTGCATGTGAACTCATCTACAGGCAGGCTGTATGAGTGCAAACCATGTATGTAATCGGATTGCCGTGTGTGTGATCACGCTTGCGGGCGCACCTCCTGTGCAGCAGTGGGATGTCGACAATCAAGGCCCGCCTGCCGTCGGCGCCGACCGCCAGCGCAATATGATCATGGCGCAACTGGTCGTGATCGGGCTGTGCGGTCTGGCCTTGCTCGTGAGCTATGTTGACGATCAGGCCCGGCCGGCTCATCGAACGTACTGCCGTCCGGGTCGACGAACGTCAGGATCTGGACTTGGCATTCAGTCATAGAGAATCGAGATGATAAAGCTGATAGTGAAAGCTCTGTTGGTAGGCACAGTCATCTTGTCACTTGCTCCACCGATATTGGGTCAGTCTCCGGTAGATCCGGAGAATGACACATTCGTGGAGGGAAGATACACTCCCCCTCCAAGGCTCGAGATAAGACCGATTCGCGTGATGATCAGCAGCCTCTACGACGGAGAGCAGCCAATCCGCCTGGTTGAGGATATGAATCAGTTCGGCTCGGGGTTTCTCAAGTACGAGATTTCACAGACCGACACATCGATCACCTATGTCATTTCGCCGCGGTTACGACCATCCCTTCCACCGAGAAGTCCTTTGATGAAGTTTGACGGCCCGAAAGGCCAATGGTACCTGTACTTCGTACGGCGCGACATCGGGGATACGTGCATCATCCGTATCGACTACACCAACAACCGGGACACCATACGGTTCTACCCTGCGGTTGTTCAGGAGCGGCTCTTCATCAAACTGGAGGTTATCAGAGAACTGCCGGAAGATGCGAGTTGGATTCAGCTCGGGAAGAAGCATGGAGAGCTCCGCCGATTCATATCACAGATGGATACCACCGGAATCGAGATCCTGAAACTTGGTGAAGGTTTCTACCGAGGGATTCCACATGCCGTGAAAGTCAGTAAGGGGGACAACAGAACCGACAAGGGGTGGCTGCTGGTCCTAAAACCACGAACCGAAGATGCGAGAGAACGCGTCCGAAGTATTGTGGATGAATACATCCCCCGAAAGACTGCTGAAAGGGAGATGGGACGGTGAAGACCGAGAGCGCCTGGTACCACCTGAGACAACTGCTATCGCGGTGGTATATCAGTCTGATAGTCCTGTTGGTAGGTACTGTGTTTCTCGTGGGCTGTGTTACCATCCTTTCCGTGACCGTGGCAGTGACGCACAAGGAGGAGAGGGTGTACGAACTGCCAGATTTCATATCCTCTCCAGAGGAGTATCAAGCGCTCTACGATATTCTGACTCCTTCGGCAGATTCCGTTTACACGGCATTAATAGCTGAACATGGCATCGCGACGAATATTCCTGAGGAATACAGGGGACGACCATACATGGTGTCACTGAAGTACTTTCCTTCCACTAATGAACACAGACTCGTGGGCCACTTCTTCCTCAAGTGTCCGTGCGGTTCGATATCAGAAAACATCCTGGTAGCTGCCGTCGACCTTGAGACGAAAGAGGTTCTTCTTAGTCAGCAAATGAGCTGGTCCGATTACAAGGTCGGGCTGGAGTCATCAACTACAATTCCCTAACCCCGGTATGGAGGAGGGCACTTTAGAAACCAAGACAGTGGTTATGCTGATTAGGGCCTTTGGAATCAGCACTAACCCATATGTTAACCGTACAAAAGGGGTTTGACGATGTCAATGAGACGACGCGTCACTATGGTGTTGCTTACCACTGACTGCTGATTGCGGTGGTAGTTCCGCCGGCGGTCAGCAACCCCGTTCCCAATTATGCTAATGTCAAATATCTTGCCAGCGGCTCTTGCATGCGCCTTCACCTGGACGTGAGCCCGGATCCGCTGCTTGATTGGCTTATGTGCACAGGAACCTCGATGATGGACTACCTGCTATAGCAGGATATGCCCTGACAACCAAGCGGACAGGACCTTTTGGGGTCCTGTCCCTTCTTGAATTCCAGAACCGAGTGATGAGACCATGAGTATCTTTCGATCGCTTGAGGCGTGCTTTCTCGGCAGAGACAACGAACCTCACACTCTTGTAATGAAGAGGACATACCAGCCCTCAATGCTGATCTCTTTGGCTGTTGTGTTCACGATCGCATGTGCTTTCGCTCTTTACCTCTCCTCACTGGGACCCACTACCCCGAAGAGCCCCGGTGGTAGCGATCTTGAACATCGATTTCGCATCGAACCGAAAGACGAAGAAGTCATAGTTCCAAAGTCCTCCAGAGGCTCACCGCCGTTGCCCGCGAAATATCTGAATCATGACGGCCTGGTTAGTGGATACAGGATCGTCTCAGATGAAGTGCATATCATTGAGATAGCCGATATGAAAACCGACCCGCTGGCTTATGACTTGACCCCAAGCATTGATCCTGTGATCTCGAATCCTAACTGGTCTGGCGAGGGTGCCGGAACTGGTCGAGGTGCCGGAACTGGTTCTGATGACGAAATATACATCTCACCGGAGTTCGAGGTCACAGAACTTGACGCTCCTCCAAGAGAATTGGCAAAACAGGGTCTCCGAATCCTGTCGGAGATCAGGGATCCGAAGTATCCGGATGCCATCAAATCGGACCAGTCAATCTGTTGTGAGACATTAGTTTTTGTGTTCGTTGACGAGGAGGGTAAGCTCGGAAGATTCCCGGACACCCTGAGGGGTAAGGCAACTGCCAGTTTCCACAACCATGGCAAGATGAATCGTCTGGAACTGCTCTACGAAGGTAGAGATTCGTTGATTGCGATCATGGTTATGGAAGGCCAGTTGACCCCTTTGCCACTGAATGGCCCCAAAATCATGGAGTACCAAAACGGCGATAAGATAGATACTCTTGAATATGCCCAGTTCACCAGATGGATTGTGGGCAGTGACCAGGATTCGATCTACATCAAGAATCTTGGTACTGGAGTGGCTGCCGGATTGTTTGCCAAAGAGATGATACGTCCACTCTTAGAGACTGACTTCATACCCCGGATTGAAAACGGTCGCCCGGTAGGCAGTTGGTTTGCATCCATGTTCTTGTTCAATCGAAAGACCGGATCTGAGATGGATTGGCTACGGCAGTTGCATCTGAATAAGCTAAAGAGAAAGAAGTGACTAATCTGACCATCTGAAACCGCTGCGCTACCCCCTCTCCCCTCAAAACACTTGAATCGGAGGCGACGCCGAGCCATGACACAAGACAACCAAGCCCGATTGGATCGAGCGGAAGAACTCGTTAGCAATAAGGATACTGCTCGCGCAAAGGCCTGCCGTTGACCAACATCTATCTGCTTTCGCCGTCCGGGTTTCCTCAACCCGCCCGCTCACATCCCCAGACCGGGCGGGTATCTGTTTGCCGCGAGAGCCGCTCACCTCAGTGCGCCTGCCACGCGCATAACCGGCACAAAACTCCGGTCTTTCAGCCTCTTTTTGTCACATATTGACACAGCCTCGGCGCGACGGGAAAGCGTGGCGGGCCGAAGGCGTCCAAAAAGTCCCCTCCGGGCCAATCAAATGCTTGACACACATCCCCCTGCGGGGCTATACTACCAGTAGTAGATAAGCATCGAATCACTCGCATTGACGCATTGAGTGATCGGGGCGACAGCCGACAACAACAGTGTAGACAAGAACATAACCTATATCGATAGTCCTCTAACACAAAGGAGGCAATATGCGGCGATTACCAGCCTTATTGCTCGCATGTGCCGTGCTTCTTGTTGTATGCGTCCCCACTACGCATGCGCTTGACCACGATCCCGGCAAACCCACCGCCGATAAAGTCTTCCAGCCACATTTGCCCGTAGTAGCGGATGA
>CAZVHP010000024.1:6341-10245 GCA_964627305.1 uncultured Ignavibacteriales bacterium
GCAAACCCACCGCCGATAAAGTCTTCCAGCCACATTTGCCCGTAGTAGCGGATGAGGGTGGTTGGGTGGACCTAAAATCGGCAGGGGACAGCTACGGGAGCGTTCTTTTCGATTTCAAGCGCGTCATTTCTGTCTATTTCCGTACTTACTTCAATGTCTCTCCCCTCACAACACTTGAATCGGAGGCTATCGCAGACTATGGCAACCAAAGAACAGACTATTCTGCACCAAGCGGAAGCTCTACTCGCCGCTAAAGAGCCACACAGAGCGCGGGAGTTGCTAAGGTCTGTTGGGGAGGAGTGCCTCGAGCCAGAAAGCACCGCCACTTATAGGTTGATGTTGGCAGAGGCGGACATGCAGCTTGGCGAGTACGATCTTGCGGGACTGGAGTGCCTGATAGAGCAGCTTCGTTACGATGGCGCCACTCACGAGTTTGCCAAGGCTAAGTTCCTTTTTGGCATGGCCCTATCGCTTCTTGGCCACTATGCCGAAGCACGTGAGGTTCTCTTGGAGTCATTTGTTCACTACAACAGGTGCAGAGCATGTCTAAGTGCGGCCAATGCTCTCAACAGGTTGTCGTTTGTTGAGAAGCACCTCGGTAATCTGGATGCGGCGAGCAGGAATCTTGAACTGTGCCAAGAGCTGTGTCTGAGAGCGGATTCGCGAGCGAAGGCCGACTTGATCTTGGTGAACTTGGCCTATTTGTCGTACGATACTGGAAGACTTTCCAAGTCTTTGTCACTCTATGGTGAACTACGTGATAAACTTGCAGACCTCGACCCCAAAGCCCGCGCCATCTACCACTTCATGCGGCCGGTGCCGGTTGCGCTCAAGGGAGATACCGCCAAAGCCCTCGAACTCATCGAGCAGGCCCGACCCCTCGTCGAGCAGTTCCCGCGCGAAAAAGCCATCTTCTTCGAGAACCTCGGCCTGATCTACCTGCTGGACAACCAGCCGGACAAGGCCGCCGAGGCGCTTGAGCAGGGGATGGCGATATCACTGGAGATTGCGCCGGAATCGACTCTCGTCTCGCAGATCGGGCGGCTTCAGGCCGATGTTGCCCTGGCACAGGCCGACTATCAGGCCGCACGCACCCATGTCGACCGCGCCCTCAGGGTGGCCGAACAGGTGGGCGAGCGGATCGAGATTGCCGCCTGCCGCCGGGTGCTGGCACACTTGGCGCAGCACGATGGCGAACACGAGTCAGCCCGCACACACTACCGCGGTGCTATCGATCTGTTCAAGCAGATCGGGGCGCGCTATGAGCTGGCGGTGACCCAGTACCGGGCGGCGGTCAGCGGCCTGTTCGCCGAGGGCGAACGGATGGCGCTGTTGTACCTCGCGCGGGAGTATTTCGAGTCCGAAGAGGTCACGCCGTACGTGGAGCGGATCGATCGCGAGCTGTACCGCACCGGAGCAGATGCTCCCATGGCCGCACCGCGCCCGGGCCATGCCCCTCAGGTGGTGGCGGGTTCGTCCGCCATGCAGCGCATCGTGAGCCTCGCGGAGCATATCGCGCGTTCGGAGATGACAGTACTGCTGACCGGCGAGACGGGCACCGGCAAGGACCTGCTGGCGAGTTTCATCCACCACTGCAGCCGGCGCCCGGGAGAGTTCGTCACGGTGAACACGGCGGCGATACCGAACGATATGGTCGAGGCGGAGTTGTTCGGGTATGCTCGGGGCGCCTACACGGGCGCGGACCGTGACCGGCTGGGCCTGATAGCTCAGGCACACCGGGGGACGCTGTACCTGAACGAGATCGGCGATGCCTCGGCGGAGTTCCAGGCGAAACTGCTGGAGGTGATCGAATCGCGGATGGTGCGCCGGCTCGGTGAAAACGTGCCGCGGGCAGTGGACGTGCGGATAATCGCCGCCACCAATCGTGACGTACAGGAGTGGATCCGTGAGGGGCAGTTCCGCCTTGACCTGTACCACCGTCTGAACGAGGTGCCCATTCACCTGCCGCCGCTGCGCGAGCGACCCGAGGATGTCGAGCCGCTGGTGCGGTCGTTCCTGCGCGATGAGGGCGTCAACGGGCAACTCGACGAGACCTCGCTGGCGCGGCTGTCGGAGCTGATGTCCGGCTCGACCTGGCCGGGGAATGTGCGCCAGCTTCAGGCGGAGATCCGAAGGTTGTGGCTTCTGGCGCGTGGCGATGTCGAGCGTCTGCTGATGCTGGCCGAGGACAGCACGGAGCGTCGCGAGCGGGTAAACCTGCTGACACTGCTGGAACTGACGGGGTGGAACCGTCGCGAGGTGGCGCGTCGCCTGGGTGTGTCAGAGGCGGCGATCCGCAAACGGATTGCGCGGTACGGCATTGCCGAAGAGGTGCCACAGGGCTGAGAACAGATAACGAGCCAAAGGATGTGATCTCCCACCGCGGGCACCAGATGCGCCGGTGAGAGCATGTCTGCCTATACAATCTGTTTCCTGCAGTCTGTTTTATAACGGGCGGGGATGAATGTATCCTCGCCCGTTTCTGTGTGCGAGTCAGGGGCAGGCGGGACGCCTGCCGCCCACGGGAATGGGTTTCGTCTATCCCAACATCACCGCACAACGTCACTCCCATCGATATCGTCTCCAACCGACAGTTCAGCAGCACACATGGGGTGCCCCATCCCGCCTCCGGCGGGGTGGGTTTCCTCTGCCCGCCCGAAAGATAACCCCATATCCGGCAGCCCGCCTAACAGGCGGGCATCCTGAGCAAGGGTGCGTACCGTCGCGCACCGTCGTAACGTACTCTCCGACAATACAATACAGCGTCCGTAACGCACCCTGCGTACCGGGCTGCGTACCGGCCATATTCGCGCGTAATGTGTTACGCTATAAAGAGGTACCGCGAAATTCGTCCGTTTTGCCTGCGTACCGTCATACGATTCGCGCGGGGTTATCCACAGCCAAGGATGTGAGGTCACAATTTGTAACCCGTTGAGGTATTGTCAGTTAGGAAATCAGATCGGGCGGCTGTTCAACTTTGGCACAGCGGTTGCAATACCAGAAGGCGAACGACTATCGGCCTGCGCTCAGGACTGCAGCCTGACTCAAGTCCGATAGTCACAACACAAAGAGGGTGGCCTTTGGGGTCGTTCGTGGCGGTGCCTGGCGGGGTGCACACCAATGGGGCAAGCCACTGGGCCAAAAACGAATCAAACTTGCGCAGGCAAGCAAACATGATTAGCTTGCCGAGGAGGTTTTATCGAAGTCTCACACTCAAAGGGGTGGTCGCGCTAATGACACTGGCGGCCTTCGTGATCATGATGGGCTGTAATTCTCAAGCACCGACAGACGGATACTCGACTGCTCCTGTCGAGGAACAGTTGAACAATGCACGCGATCTGGATCTTCCGGTATCGATGACACTGGTAGACGGTACTAACATCACCATAACCCGTGTTGTCACTTCCGATAACTCTAGCGTGCTGGATCTCAGCTACTGGCGGGTCGGAAAGCAGCCGATACAACGTGCTCTCAAGTTCTCTCACTCGCTGACAGCATACGAAGTCATGACCAAAGACCGCAGTGAGAAGCTTCTGGAGTTCCGCGTTGCTCAAGAGTCTTTCGGGACTGATGTGACCATGACGCACATCGCAGGTCCTGATACCCTGACTCAGATATGGGCAGCAAATGGATCGTGGAGAACCTACATCTTCAATGGCGATGAAATCACCTTGTCGTTTGATTCACAAGATGATTTTGAACGAGCGACGTGGTTGTACAGTGTCTTGGATGAAAGCGAAACGGATACCCTGTCGCAGCACGACTGTTGGCTGTATAATCAGGTCAAGCCCGTTGCTGAGTGGTGAGTTCATGTCAAGAGTTGTGTAAATTGATTTTTCAAGCAGCGTCCTTTTCGGTCTGATTGTTTGTCGTTTTTCTGACCTCGATTCCGTCTTTGAACGTC
>CAZVHP010000025.1:0-9787 GCA_964627305.1 uncultured Ignavibacteriales bacterium
AGCTGACTGTTAATCAGCGGGCCGTTGGTTCGAGTCCAACCGGGGGAGCCAAAATCATAACCGCCAACTCTGGCGGTTTTTGTTTAACGCGAAACCCCGACAGGATGACCGGTCGGGGCTTTCTCGTTTCTGCTTAAGTCGTGCGGGGTTACGCTATCCGGTACATCTTCCCTGATTCTCCGTTCCGAAACGTTCCCTCCGGGGTAAGAAACAAACCGGACCGATTGCGTTCGATGCCCGCACATATCCTCTCCCAATTCTCCGTTTCTCCATTTCCAGATTCCCGCTGGTTAACAGGTCGATGGCCTTAGGCGCACCCGCCTCGACGGTTCTCGAACACTTCCGGTATGTATCTGTCGCATGCCGGATCAACAGTCGACCCGGCAAGACTTGGATAACCATACAGCGGGATGGTCGTGTACGTCCGCTGTAACGGAGGAATACGTGGATATCGATAGTCACCTGCCAACGGAACCCCACGAAGTCGCAACGGAGATCGCTTCGATCCTGGCCGGAGGTTGTTTCAGATATCTAAAGTCGAGACGCATATCGGTGTCGTCCGAGGACTCAGCGAACGCGGCCGATGTAGCGCAAGTCAAAGAATCTGAGCCGGTTACGGAGAATCGCCTTGATAGTTCGGACCGCCGAAGCCTTCATTCAGAGGCAACTTAACGCTTCGAAGAATGGAGGTTTGAGTATGAACACAGAGACTTTCAAGGAGGTCCAGGAATTAGGCAGGATGACTGTTGGGGAGCTAAGAGAGAAGTACCTCGACGTATTCGGTGAGGAGACACGATCCTACCACCGGGAGTACCTGCGCAAACGTATCGCCTGGCGACTGCAGTCCCTATCGGAAGGCGACCTATCCGAACGGGCACGTCGCCGAGCTGAAGAATTAGCCAATGACTCCGACCTGAGAATCCGCACTCCCCGCGATCCATACAAGTACGGATCAGCCGAGATGCGCAACCGGACCGTAGGCGGACGACTTAGCCCCTCCCGAGATTCCCGATTGCCATTACCGGGCACGCTCCTCGTGCGCGAGTTCAAGGATAAGACCGTTGTCGTCAAAGTCCTCGACGAGGGATTCGAGTACGAAGATCGTCGCTTCAAGTCGCTCAGTGCTATTGCGCGCGAGGTGACAGGGAACAGATGGAACGGTTTCGTTTTCTTTGGGCTCAATGGAAGCAAGGCACATGATAGCGGACGCCAGGCAGCCGAGAGGAGGGACGAACTCGAATGAGAACCGAAAGTCAGGCTTACTCACCGCCAGGAAGCATAAGCCCGGGCAACAATGGGACTGTCCGCTGCGCAATCTATACCCGTAAGTCCACAGACGAAGGGCTTGACCAGGAGTTCAACAGCCTCGACGCCCAGCGGGAATCGGCCGAATCGTTCATCAAGAGCCAGCAGCATGAAGGTTGGGTCTGTCAACCCGATGCTTACAATGACGGTGGTTTCACCGGCGGCAACATGGAACGCCCGGCGCTCAAGCGACTCATCTCCGACATCGAGAGAGGAGAGATCGATTGTGTAGTGGTCTACAAAGTGGATCGTCTAAGTCGCTCGCTCCTCGACTTCTCTCGGATCATGGGGCTTTTCGACAAGCACGGCGTGAGTTTCGTCTCGGTCACCCAGCAGTTCAACACGACCAGTTCCATGGGGCGGCTCACCCTGAACATCCTTCTGTCCTTCGCGCAGTTCGAGCGTGAGATTATTTCCGAGCGCACGCGTGACAAGATATCGGCAGCAAGACGGAAGGGCAAATGGACCGGTGGGATGCCGGTGTTGGGTTATGATGTTGATTCACGAGCTGGTCGACTAGTGATCAACCCTGAGGAAGCTGAACGGGTTCGTGCGATTTTCGACTTGTATCTCGAGCACGAAAGGCTGCTCACGGTGGTGCAGGAGCTCAATCGACGTGATTGGCGCACGAAGCACTGGATTACCAAGAAAGGACATGAGCGTGGAGGCAAGCCGTTCACCAAGAATGGCCTCTTCCGTCTGCTCACAAATGTCGTCTATACCGGAAAGGTAAGATACAAGGATTCGGTTTATCCCGGAGAACACGAACAGATCATCAGCGAGGACCGGTGGCAACAAGCCCGGGACCTGTTGCGGAAGAACGCTCGCAGCGGCGGGGCGGAAATGCCCAGCAAGCACGGAGCAATTCTGAGAGGGCTGCTCTATTGCATCCCCTGTGGTACCGCCATGATGCACACCTACACCGCCAAGGGAAGCCGACGCTACCGCTATTACGTCTGCCTCAATGCCCAGCAGCGAGGGTGGTCGGCATGCCCCACCAAATCTATCAACGCCCACGACATCGAGTCATTCATCGTTGAGCATATTCATGGGATCGGCTCAAACCAGGAGATTATCGCAGAGACGGTGAAGCGGGTCCGGGCAAAGACGGAAAACCGTCTGGCAGACCTGAACCGAGAACGACTCATCCAGAAGAAACAACTTAGGCGTCTACATCTAAGGTTGCGGAAGCTCATCGGGGAACCAGCAAGCATTTCAGTCGATAGCCCCAAAATCGATCAACTGGCTGATCTCCAGGACCAGATTCGTAGCGCCGAACAGCGTATGACCGAGATCGAAGAGGAGATCATCACACTGCAGAGGGAAGCGGTAGACGAAGACGACATAGCACGGTCCCTGTCGGCCTTCAAGCCAATTTGGGAATCACTGAACTCTCGGGAGCAATCTCGGATCATCAAGCTTCTTATCGAACGGATCGGGTATGACGGCAGAGATGGTAGTGTGAAGGTAACTTTCCGGTCGCTCGGCATCAAGGCACTTTGCGAAAGAAAAGACCAATCTAACGTGGCGGAATCACGATGAAACATAATGACCTGACAGAAGATGATTCTGGTTCCAGCGCCTTGGAAGTGACTTGGACCTTCCGACCCAAGAGGGGGAACCAGTCCAGGGTGAAACGCATATTGGAGCCTGATTCTGAAAGGCGGAACGTCGAGGCTGGCAATGTGCCGCGCCTCTCACGATTGATGGCACTGGCGATTCGGTTCGCGGGCCTAATCCGAACCAACGAGGTAAGTGACTATGCCGACCTCGCTCGCTTGGGTTACGTGACGCGCGCTCGCATCACACAGATCATGAGCCTCTTGAATCTCGCTCCGGACATCCAAGAGCAAATCCTGTTTCTTCCCCGCACTACCACAGGCCGTGATCCGATTAAGGAAAGAGATGTCCGCCCCATCGCCGCCGTCCCCCACTGGCACCGCCAGCGCAAGATGTGGGAAAAGCTGGTCAGAGACCTGACGAGTTGAAGGTGACGATCTCGTTTTCGAGTCTTTGTTCAGCGACCTTTCCCCATCCGCTAGCAGCCTTGTTCTCTCCGCGCATTCTGTAAGATCAATATCTCTGGTTTGATATACATTTTTCTATTGCCCTGATATCTATCAGGGCTTATAATAATCTCTTGTGTAGATTGGCCGCGGCATGCGCCTACGGTAGACCGTGGTTCGATCTGCTAGTGGAGAATGAAAATGTCGTTTAGAAGTTCAGCGTCATTCGGCAAACGCCAAGAGTTCGTTGCTATCGCAGAGTTACTGCGTCGTGGTTTTGACGTTTACCTCACACTGGTGGATGACCAGCAGATTGATTGCGTAGTTCGCAAGGAAGTGGATGGCAATCCGGTATACCTGGATATCCAGATCAAGGCGCGTTCGAAAGACTGCAATCCAAGAAATGCGGGAACGTTCGCTGCCATGGAAGTCCGCAACCCGAGGTTGAACTTTTTCTTCATCTTCTATTCAGAGCAAGCTGATCACTACTGGGTCGTCCCCTCACTCAATCTGGTCGAGGAGGCAAATATGAACAAGACTGGGAAAAACGCGGGGAAGTATCGAATAATGTTCACCAATGTCAGCCGGAAAACGGGGCAGGTTACACCTCGGCCTCGCTTTGAAAAGTACCAGGACAATTTCAACCTTCTAAGGGATTACGAAGGGTGACTCGCATGATTCGCAGACCCAGGGGCAGACGCCCCACACAGGAGATAACTGGCCCCCAGCGCCGGACATTGCAGAGACTCCAACGGTTCATTGAACAAAGAGGATTCCCCCCAACGATCCAGGAACTTGCGGACATCCTTGGGATATCGCACGCAAGCGCCCACGACCAAGTGAACCAGCTAGTGCGGAAAGGTTATCTAAGGCGGGAACCACGTAAGGCGCGGGGGCTTGCTGTCATCTGCGAACCAGAAGATGAAACGTCTAACTTACTGTCGGTGCCAGTTGTCGGCCAAGTGGCAGCAGGGCAGCCCTTATTCGCCGAGGAGAACATTGTCGGCGAGATCTTCGTCGAAGACAGGATCGCAAGGTCGGGGCGTTGTTTTGCCCTGGAAATAGCTGGTGACAGTATGGTTGGCGCTGGCATAAACAACCAGGACTTCGTAGTGGTCCGTCAGCAGCCAGTTGCTGAGAGCGGGGATATCGTGGTGGCCTTGCTTGGCGACGAGGCAACAGTAAAACGGCTCTACATCCGTGACGAGATCATTGAACTTAGGCCGGAAAATCCGAAACTTCGACCGATCTCTGTCGGGCCCGAAAACGAGCTGCGAATTCTCGGGAAAGTCGTCGCCGTAAGAAATCCAAGGGGAAGGTAATAGAGAATGGGGAAGCTCAAGCATCGTACGTTCAATGCGGATAGATTCCTAGACAAGTTCCAGGGACAAGAAGACATTCTTCGCAGTTTTGTAAGCCTCTGGGATGGTCGACTGGGGCTTGACGTAGCATCGCTTGATGTTCCCCTCTTCAAAGATTTCCTCGTCAACGGAGACGGCGATGGCAAGGATGACTTGTTGGAGGGGCTCTATCAGGCTTACGATCTCTGCACAGAAAGAGGCCACGAGGATTTAGTCGCGGCATGCAGTGACTACGGATACAAGCCTGACGGTAATGGAGAACTACCTGTCGAATGCCTGAGCTTGAAAGTAAGGACGGAGAACGACGATGCATTCACGTTGGCTTATGATCGACACACTCTCTGGCGGGCAGAACGATTCACCATCTTTCGTGGCAAGTCAGCGGCGGCGATTATTGATATCAACGATGCTTCCACGGCTTTTCAAGCCAAACTCGCGGAGGCTTTCAAAGACCACAAGAACAGCGACCGTGTTCTCATCCGGCACTATCAGGAGGGTGCGTACACTAACTTCATCATATACCACGAGAAGCGCACCAAGGCGGAGCTGATTTTCAAAGGAACCCGCACGAGGCTGAAAGTGTCGCCGACCATCCTGCGTCCAGCGCAGCAAGACTTCATCAGCTATAACAATCATACCGGGCAGGTAGAAATCGAAGCCAGCTTTGAGAAGGAGGAGACCATGCTGCGCAAGGTGTTTGCGGAGTGTTGCCTCAGGGACAGTGACTTCTTCGACTCACCTGGATCGGCGGATCGGCTCAATCTCGCCAGGATAGCGGAGGAAGACTTCGATATGCCGGTTGACGAGGATCACTCAGCCTTCCTCGCAGAGCTTCATTTCAGCCTGAAACAAGTGCACGGTCCCTCCTTTATGGTTCGGTCGAAGAACGTGCTGGAGACTCTAGACAAGAACTATCTCCGCAAGCGCTTGGCAGGCGGTACAATCCGGCGAGTCGTGTTCAAGATTATGTTCCCGGACGATCAGCGAGGAAAACGCATCGAACTTTCCGGCACCAACAAGATCAAGTTCAAGCGGGCCACGCATGCCGAAGATGTATTCCGCTATCTGAGAAACTGGGGGATCGTCATTGACTGAAACGCTCCTCCACTTTGTGCTCCTGCGCCTCGACCAAGTCGAGTGTCCCGTCTTCCTTCACAGGGAACTGGAGCGGTTCACTGAAAAGGAACTCAGGGTTCTTCGTGCAGAGGGAATCCTGCGGGAAACATCCAGACCCACGGAAATTCCGCGCCCAAAGCATCTGCCTACTGGGGATAACCTAGTTGTCCGGCAGACCTCTAGAGGCATGTTCGGGGTTGCGGATGAGGACGACTATTTCGATCCGATACCACTCACCGAGGACGACGTTCGGCAGTACGAAATCTCCCTGCCAAAGCTCGCTGCGGTGATCCGTCGTGAGAATGGTATCAGCGGAAGCGGCTTTGAGAATCACGACGGTTTGATTCCGTTGGGCCAAAAGCTAGTCGATGGCATCGGAAGCCTGAATGTTTACTTCTCGATTATGAACGCAGACGAAATGGATTTCCTCTCTAAGTGCCAACGTCTGGAACGATCCCCAAACGCCCAAAAGGTTGTTGTGCTGACGACCCGGGGCATTGCGCTCTCGCCCGAAGGGCGGAGGATACTGGATGCGTCGGGAATCATTGTTGCCGCCATGGATAGTGACCTCGACCAAGGGACTTTCTCGATGAATTGGACTGGCATCGTGGGCGGCGCTAGGTCCCTACTGGCCGAGGAATATCCGAAAGACCGGCGAGTATTCCAGAAGCAGGGAAAGACCTGGCTTGTCGTCTATGATGGCGTCCCGAAAAGCGTCGGGGATTCCGTGGGCATGACCTACATCTGCCGACTTCTTCAAAGCGGTGGCCAAGACGTTCACGCCGCAGCGCTGAGGGACGTAGGTATCGGCAAGGACAACACTATAGTTCTCGGCTCTGCTGGCGAAGTCGTCGACGACCAAGCGCGCCGGGAATACAGCAAGCGAATCTCCGAGATTGACGAAGAACTACCCGAAGCGGAAACCAACAACGATTTCGAACGTAAAGCCCGCCTCATAGAGGAGCGGGATATCATCCTATCTGAACTCGGTCGTGCGCACAGTCTTGGTGGCAGGACCCGAGAAGCATCAAGCGACCGAGAACGACATCGCCAAGCGGTTTCTATTGCCATCCACCGAGCCTTGAAAGCCATCAAGAAAGAGCACCAGCCTCTTTGGCAGCATCTGAATAACGCTTTGAAGATCGGGGAGTTCTTGTCCTACCAACCCGATCAACCCACATCCTGGACCACATAGTTATTTGATTTTTCTTTCCGCGACACCTCCTGTCGCGCCCGCGACGCCGGTTGTCACGCCTTCAACATGAAGGCTTGGTCCGGCGACCGATCAATTCAGGCAACAACGCTCACAGGGCGCTGAAGCAACCCCCGAGAGAGCCTTTCGCCGGGCCAACCTCTCGGGGGTTTCTCTTTGCCCTGATGAGACAGACCGGAGGTGTGACATGACGGATGTAGCGACAAAGGCAACCCTGACTCCTGCCAGGAGACGCCTGATCGAGCTGATGCAGGAGATCAGTTTCGGACGGATAGAGAACCTAGCCGTGAAGGATGGCGAGCCGGATTTCGATTCGCCCCCGCAGGTGGTTCGCGAGATCAAATTTGGTGGAGAGAACGGCCCCAGACAAGAAATGTCGGTCGAAGACTTCGCCTTGAAATCCCAGGTGATCGAGTTCTTTGCGCAACTCGACTGCTTGGGTAACGGAACGGTGAAGAGTCTGGAAATCAAACATGGACTCCCCTTCCGCATAATACTGGAAGAGACGGTTCGGGTGTAGTTCCCGGACCATCAGATAAAGTCACCAGACAACTAACCGGCCACGAAGTGGAGGCGTTGTGGGTGCCGCTGACGCGGTGAGCCTGCAACGCCTCTTCTCATAGTGGTCACTGCTTCCATCGGCACCCACACCCCCTCGGCCACGAGGAGGTCCAAATGGGTTTCGATAATCACCCCGAAGCAGTCGACGAGTATGCCGTTCAACTCATCAAGTTCAAGGCAAGACAATTGGTCGGACGGGTCGGATTCACCGAGTCCGACCGCGAAGACCTGGAGCAGGAAATGTTGCTGGACCTGCTCCGACGACTCCCGAAATACAATCCCAAACGTGCACAGCGCAATACCTTCATCGCCCGGGTGGTAGAGCACAAGATCGCCACCATAATCGAATCACAGAAAGCCGCCATGCGAGATTACCGCCTCTGCCGGTGTTCCCTGAACGACCGGTTCGAGGACGAAGAAGGCGGCTCCGTGGAGCGCATGGAGACTATCGACCAGGAAGACTACCTGCGCCGTACTGGCAAGTCCTCACGACCCACGTGGGAGTTGCGCGATCTTTCCCTCGATGTACAGAAGGCTATCGAGAAACTGCCACCCGAACTTCGAGAACTTTGCGAGCGCTTAGATACCGATACCGTCACCGAAGTCTCCCGCGACACCGGAATTCCGCGGGGCACGATCTACGAATCCATCAAGAAGCTGCGCGCGTTCTTCGAGGACGCCGGACTGAAGGACTACCTCTGACCGTCCGACGGTCCAGGGTCGCTTCCGGTAGGTATTGACCGGGTCGGATACACGAAAGGCATCCGAAAGGTCGCCGAAAGTACCCGGCCCGGGCGCGCCCTCCAATGGACCGCACTGAACGGAATGGAGGAATAGATCATGAACCGAGAACTCTACCGATACAACTTCGATTCCAAGGTCCCGATCCAGGATGTCGAAGAGTCCCTACTCCTGGCTGTGCTTGCCGCCGAGAGCCTGCACGGCCGCGCCCTGGTACGACTCGATGCGTCTTTCTGCCTGGACTCGAAAAAGCGTTCCTGCGTGGTGGATGCGGCGACCGATGTCGGACGTGCCATCGCCAGGATTTTTACCGGGTTCCTTTCCCGCGAGTTCGGTGAAGAGGCGTTCAAGGTCGAACGGGTGGGACACGCGCATCCGGTCTCCCCTGAGCTGAAAGCCACGGGGGCCGCGTGATGGGTGTGACCACGACCACCACCTACTCCATGTGGAGCCTGTTCCGCAACTGCCGCAAGGCGTGCGAATGGCGTTACATCCACGAGTTGGTCCCCCTGGAGCAGGATCACAACCTGGCGTTCGGGACGGTGATCCATCAATGCCTGGAGGTCTGGCACGGCACCGGAAATCTGGAAGCGGTCCTCGACAATATCGACCGGACCTACCCGAATCGGAATCAGGACGACGCCCAGAAACGCGATTGGCACCTGGCTGTCGCCATGATGAAGGGCTATGCGTCGTGCTACCCGACAGAGGAATTCGATGTCGTATCCCTTGAGAGAACCTTCGACGGGAAGATCATCAACCCGGCCACGGGGGCATCATCAAGGAGCTTCGTGCTGGCCGGGCGCGTGGATGGAATCGTCCGCACCGGTGACGAGCATTACCTGCTCGAACACAAGACCGCCTCTCAGCTAGACGCGGATTACCTGGAACGATTGTGGACCGATTTCCAGATCGTGCTGTATTCCCGCTACGTCGAGCAGGCGCTCGGCATCCGCATCGCCGGGGTGCTTTACAACATCCTGGTCAAAGCGCGCCTTCAACAAGGCCGCGGCGAGACCGAGGCCGAGTACCAAGCCCGCTGTGCGGCGTTGATCGCGAAATCGAAGACCGGGAAGACCAGCGCCAAACGCCAACTCCCGGAAAGCGATGACGCTTTCCAGGAACGGCTGGCCGCCAAGTACGCCGAACCGGGCATGTTCCACCGGGAGATGCTCTACATCTCGCGCGACCGCTTCGAGACGCTGCAGGCCGAGCTGTGGGAGCTGACCCAGGCGTTTCTCGACGCCCGACGGCGCGGCATTTTCTACCAGAACACTGCCTTCTGTTTCCACTATCGGCGACCCTGCGCGTATTTCCCGCTCTGCCGTTCCGACGGCAGTCCCAACGTCATCGACAACCTTTACCGCAAAGTCCCCCCGCATGAAGAGCTGCGGGACGAAGCCTCCGTGAATGAGACTCCGGCGTTTTGAGGACAAGAAAAGGAGAAGACACATGCTACCGACCAAGACAACACCGCAGAAACA
>CAZVHP010000026.1:0-8062 GCA_964627305.1 uncultured Ignavibacteriales bacterium
CGCCTGCCTGTCACAGGCGGGCGTTTGTGCACCTGCACCTGACTGCCGCCCCCCCGATACACCCCACCACGCCCCCACGCCCTGGGTCGAAATGCCTGCGAATTCGGGCTTTGCGGCACAAAACGGTTTGACAAAAACCGCCTATTGTTATAACATGTGGCTCTGACTTGCCCGGATTTTCCGGGCGGTACGAGTTGTTTTCCCTAACCCGAAGCACTATTTGAGACTGCGGAGGTTCGCACGTGAAGGAGTATTCGACCGATAAGATCAGAAACCTTGTCCTGGCAGGTCAGCGTAGCTGTGGCAAAACCACGATCGCGGATGCCATAGCCTATTCGACGGGCGTCAACAACCGAATGGGACGTGTTGATGACGGTTCCTCGCTGCTGGACTACCAGGAAGACGAACTCGCCAAGAAGACGACGATTTCGTCCAAACTCCTCGCGTGCGAATGGAAAAACACGAAGATCAACCTGCTCGATGGTCCCGGGCACTCCGACTTCCTTGGTGAGCTCATTGGCAGCCTGAAGGTGGCCGATTCGGTCGGCATGATCATCAACTCCACTTCCGGCGTCGAAGTCGGTACCCAGATCCAGTGGAAATACATTGAGAAGCTCGGCATTGCCCGCTTCTTCTTCATCAACAAGATGGAGATAGAGAACGCCAATTGGCAGGCGTGCGTCGATGCCATCCGTGATGCCTTCGGCACCCAGGCAGCGGCAGTGCACCTGCCGATCGGGCAGGCCGAAACCTTCAAGGGCATCGTCGACCTGCTTCGTATGAAAGCCTACACCTTCGATGACAAGGGCGACCCGCAGGAGTCTGACATCCCCGCCGACATGCAGGACCTGGTCAACAGCGAACGTGAGAAGCTTATCGAAACCGCTGCCGAAACCGATGACGCCCTACTTGAGAAGTTCTTCGAGGCCGGGACGCTGGAGAAGGATGACTTCATGAAGGGTTTCTCCAACGGCATCATCAAGGGCAAAGTGTTCCCGATCTTGTGCGGCTCGGCAGCCAAAAACTGGGGCGTTAAGCTAATGCTGGACTTCATCGTCAACTACCTCCCCTCACCGAGTCAGATGCCGCCAGCCAACGTCTTCAAAACTGGCACTGAGGAGTTGATCACGCTCCCGCCAGACCCGAGCGGCCCGGTAGTCGCCTATGTCTTCAAAGTGCATGCCGAGGGTCACCTCGGTGATATGTCGTTCTTCAAAACGATGTCTGGAACGGCCAAGCCGGGTGCGGAACTAAGGAATCAGTGCACGGACGTTGTCGAGCGAAGCACGCAGCTTTACACCTTCCAGGGCAAGAACCGGGTGGATATCTCCGCGGCACCCGCAGGTGACCTGGGCGTCATGGTGAAACTCAAAGATACGCATATCGGCAACACACTGTGCTCCGGCACGAGTGTCACGGTTCCGGCACCGGACTACCCCAACCCGGTCATGGATGTCGCCATCAAGCCCAAGTCCAAGGGCGATGAAGACAAGGTCGCCAACGGCCTGCAGAAACTGCGCGAGGAAGATCCGACCTTCAAGGTCATCTCTGATCCGGCTCTCAAGCAGATGGTGCTGTTCGCTCAGGGTTCGACGCATATCGAAGTGCTCTGCGAGAAGCTCAAAAACCGCTTCAATACCGAGGTCGATCTGGACCGTCCGCGAATTGCCTACAGGGAAACCATCCGAGGCAAAGCTGAAACCAAGTATCGTCACAAGAAACAGAGCGGTGGTCGGGGTCAGTTCGGTGAGGTTCACATTCGGCTGGAGCCAAACGAACGCGGCAAAGGCTTCGAATTCCTTGATGAGATTAAGGGCGGCGTAGTGCCGGGCAAGTATGTCCCCGCTGTCGAGAAGGGCATTGTGGAATCGATGCAGCATGGACCGCTAACCGGCTCTCCGGTGGTTGACCTGAAGGCTGCCCTGTTTTATGGCTCCTACCACGAGGTTGACTCATCCGACATGGCTTTCAAGATCGCTGCCTCTCAAGCCTTCAAACAGGGTTTCATGGAAGCCAAACCAGTAATCCTTGAGCCGATCTACAATGTTGAGGTTATCGTGCCCGATGACTACACGGGCGACATCATGGGTGATCTGTCGTCACGTCGTGCGAAAATTGGTGGCATGGAACCCGAAGGTCGCTATCAGCGTATTCGCGCTCAGGTTCCTCGTGCAGAGATGTACCAGTACTCGGTCGATCTGCGCTCTATGACCTCCGGCCAGGGGTTCTACAGCTTGGAATTCTCCCACTACGAGGAGGTGCCCCACGATCAGGCTCAGAAGGTGATTGACGAGGCCAAAGCCCGTGAGGAAGCCGAAGAGGCCTGACCCGAACAGGCATCAAGACAGATATCAGGTGCTCACCAGAGCACGAGGAAGGCCGACTCCCGCCCCCGCGAGTCGGCCTCTTTCATACTACTTCCCGACCTGACGCGCAGCCGACTAAGGATTTGCCGGCCCCGCAGACGAGCTGGGGCGGCGACCGGTGTATCCGGGCGGCACCAGCGGAGCATTCCACATTTGCGATTCCGACAGAACCCGGAAGGGCAGCGAATCCAGCACCCGCCCATCGGTGTCGGCGACATAGACCGTCCAGGTACCTTTCGCCCACTGCGGTATGCTCTTGAAACTCCACGTGCGCCAACTGGGACTGCCCACCCTCAAAGGCACACGCGCCATCTCAGTGGTATCATGAACCCAAATGTGAGTGACGGTGGTTGAATCAGTGACGCCCATAACGCGTGTCCAGCAATACACGATTCCAACATACTCCTCGAAGACGTCCGACCGCCACACTGGCTCCCGGTTCTGGACATCAAGCGCCAGACAGGCCTCAATTCGAATGTCTCCCCCACCCCCCGATCGCTGATTCAGCCCAGGCCGTTCGGCACCACCCTTTCCCGGCCACATCAAAACAGCCAAAGCAACCACTACGGCCAATACAAGGGCGACTCCCACACTACCAAGAGTGCAGTCCGCTGACGCACGTTCACCATGAATCGTCGTGAGTTCACTGCGCCGAGATGATACCATACCTGTCTCTCAATTTGCACAACTTGTAGCACTGCCGTGCTGCGCTCAGTCCGGTTGCTGACTGTCTGCTGGCTATCATCAGCACCTGTATCACTTATCGACCGAATCGGATATGGGATTGAGCCAACACAGCCAAAAACGCTTGACACCTGAACGGATGGGCAGTACCCTTGAGTCGAAGACATGTACAAACCGCCGTGCGCAGGCAGGCTGGCACACTAATGGGAGTGAAATCGGCATGAAGCAGGAGCTGACATCAAGGCAGCGCGATGTCCTTCAATTCATCCGCGAGCAGATCGCCTCACGAGGTCATCCTCCGACGATCAGGGAGATCGGCAAACGATTCGGTATTAGCTCCACCAATGGCGTGCGCACCCATCTTGCTGCCTTGATCAAAAAGGGCTTTCTCAAGAAGCAGGGATTCATCTCTCGGGGCCTTGAGCTTACTCAGTCAGTGGCGAGTCAGGTGGCCCGGATTCCCATCGTCGGCACCGTACCCGCAGGTCTTCCCATTGATGCTATCGAAAACACCGAAGGGGAAATAGCCGTCGATTCGTCCTTCCTCCCCGCTGGTGATTCCTTTGTTCTGCGGGTCGATGGTGACTCTATGAAAGATGCCGGCATATTCGACGGCGACATGGTGCTCGTCCGAAAGCAGACTGTCGCAAATCCGGGTGACATTGTCGTCGCACTGATCAACAATGAAGCCACTGTCAAGCGCTACTTCCCCGAGGGGCGTCGCATTCGATTGCAGCCTGAGAATGATGAGTTCGAGCCGATCGTTGTCAGTCGAGGCTCCGGAGATTTTCGCCTTGCCGGGAAAGTAGTTGGCCTTCTGCGGCGGCTATGAGTTTGCCCTGGCCAGGCTAATCCAACAATTGCGACACCAACTACAAAGGCCCGACCATCTTCATTGGCCGGGCCTTCTCAACTCAAACTAACGGGCGCGTTACTGCTGCTTGATTGCCTCAACTTCTATCTTGATATCGACCTTGTTACCAACAGTCAGACCGCCAGCATCAAGGACCTTGTTCCAGGTGATATTGAAGTCCTTACGGTCGATGGTCGTTTCTGCCGAGAACCCGGCCCGGGTGTTGCCCCAGGGATCTGCAATCACGCCACGGAACTCACCATCGAATGTCACCTCTCTGGTAACACCCTTAATCGTCAGATCACCAACCAGCTTGAAGCTGTTCCCTTCGCCGGGGATCACCTTCTTCGACGTGAAGGTCATCGACGGATACTTCTCCACCTCGAAGAAGTCCGCGCTGCGCAGATGAGCGTCGCGATCAGCGTCCTGCGTGTTGATTGTGGCAACATCAACAGTCCACGTGGTGCTGGCCTTGTCCCAGTTCTCACCATCGAACTCGATCACACCGCTGAACTGATCAAAACCACCGCGCACTTTCGCGATAACCAGATGACTGACGCTGAAGTCGATACTCGAATGACTGACATCGACATTCCAGGTCGCCGCCGGAACCGAGCCCGCCCCGAGTAATGCCACCAGCGCGAAGGCCACAAAACGTTTCAACATAATCGTTCTCCCTTCCTTGTTATAACAAATTGTTATTGGATCAATTATGTCTTAGAAACGGCGCGGACACGCGAAAGGTTCCCCGAAGGGAACGCAGCCTCGAAGGACCTGTACCACTCTGCACCGCAGCCTGCTCGCCCCCGGACGTCACAACCCCAGCCGACGCTGCCGAACGATCTCAAACAGACACACACCGGCAGCCACCGAGACATTTAGACATTCGACACTACCGACCATCGGGATTCTCACCAGCAGATCGCAGGTCTCTGAAGTCAGCCGCCGCAATCCCTTCCCCTCAGCCCCCATTACCAGTGCCACCGGGCCTGTCAGATCGGATTCATAGAGGTTCTTCTCAGCGCGGTCCGAGGTCCCGAAAATCCACACCCCCAGCTCTTTCATGGCTCGAAGTGTTCTGGCCAGATTGGTCACCCGGGCCATCGGCACCGCTTCCGCCGCACCGGACGCCACTGATCGAACAACAGCACTCATTGGTGCTGATCGATCTTTCGGCACAACCAGGGCATCCACCCCGGCAGCATCGGCCGTCCTCAAACACGCCCCCAGATTCTGCGGATCCTGCACCTGGTCCAGCACCAGCAGCAACGGGTCATGATCCAGACGCTCCACCAGCCCGAGCAGTTCGTTTTCGTCCAGTTCGACAGCACCGGCCGACAGATCAGAATGCGGATTCATCCGCCGGCCTGATCGCTGGCGCGGTAAAGTGTCCTTTGGTTTGCGCTGCCTCATCGTTCTTCCAAAGTACACACCATGACCATGTCATGTCAATTACCCCGTTGCTTTGCATTGCCGGAAACGCCGAGATTAGCTACACTGTTCTCAATCGTATGAAGACCGTTAGATACACTCGATGGGCCACCTGGAGCCTGCTACTGCTTGCGGTGAGCCTGCTGGTGCTCGGCTCGTGCGACCAGAGCCGACAGCCAACCACGGTGCCGCAGATTCCGGTCGCTGGCGAGGTGTGGAGCCTGCGCGACGCGCCAAATTCCAACAATCTGTTTGCCGTCGCCAGCTCCGGTAGTCGCCATGTCGCCGCCGGCTTCAAGGGCACCCTCCTGCTGGCAGATAGCCTTGATGGCTGGGTGAACGGCCCCCCTGTCGGCAACTCCACCTGGAGTTCTGCGGTGTCCGGGGATCATGGATTCCTCATTGGCGCCACATCCGGTTTGTTGCGGCTGTCTGACGATGGCCTGCAATGGTCAGCTTCCGACACAGAACTCGGACAGGCCATAGTCTCCCTGGTCTGGCTGGACAGCGTCTATGTTGCCGTTGGTGAGGCCGGGGGAGTTGCGTTGTCAACTGACGGCCGCGACTGGACAGCCTCCCAGATCGGTGAACCTATGAGCTCAGTGACCTCGTTGTATGGCACCTATGTCGCCGTAGGTCCGTCCAGCCGAACCGCCCGCAGCCAGGACGGTACCACGTGGCAAGTCGGCCTTTGGATATCGCAGGAGGGCGCCGGCGACCTGCTGGACCTTGCCTTTGACGGATATCTCGCCGTCGCGGTGGGCCGCAGTGGTGCCATCGCAACCTCCGCCGATGGCCGCAACTGGACCGACCGAACATCACCAACCGCGCAGGACCTGGTCGCTGTCGCCTGGTCCGGGCTGCGCTTTGTCGCGGTCGGCAGCGCCGGAACAATCATCGTCTCCGAGGACGGCATCCTGTGGCGCGAGATCGACTCTCCGACTGATCGCAACCTAAACGACATCGTGTGGACCGGCGAGGCCTTCATTGCTGTCGGCAGCGGCGGGACGATTGTCACGTCACCATGAGGATCACTGTCGATGTGCGAAAGCGATCAGCACCATTGCAGGGACTCCGCCCGTGACCGGTCACTCGGCCTCATAAGACCGATCGGTGCCAGTGAATTCGAACACATTGTCAGCACCTCCGGCAAGACAGTGGTGGCGGAGTTCTACTCGACTGCCTGCGCGTCCTGTTTGGTGATGCGCCGAATGCTTTCGGCCCTGGCCGTAAGCCGGGCGGATGAGATCGCTGTCTACGCCATCAACGCGAACTTCCACGATCGCTTGTCGCGAAGACTTCGGGTTGGTGGCACCCCGACGGTGCTTGTCTTTCATCACGGACACGAGATTGGGCGGATGCAGGGTGTTGTGAGCTGGGATGAGCTGATGCAGGCGGTGGACTCGCGGAGGGGTCGCGGCTGAGTTCGGCGCGACGTGCTCAGTGGACGTCATCGTGATCAGCGAAGAATCACGTAAAAAACCCCTGCCCGGATTGCTCCGAGAAGGGGTTTGTTTCACCCCGGCAGCTTTCTACTCTCCCACACAGTCTCCCATGCAGTACCATCGACGTTGACGGGCTTAACTTCTGTGTTCGGAATGGGAACAGGTGTGACCCCGTCGCTATTGCCACCGAGAATACTTTTCTCATAGTGATTGCCGTTGCCGCGTGGGCAGGCATAACCCAACAGGCTGCGCTGCAATTGGCAGATTGCAGGATACCAGCAAGTAGGACATTAGGAATTTTTAGATTAAGCCTCACGGGCGATTAGTATCACTCGGCTGAAGATATTGCTATCCTTACACCTGTGACCTATCAACCTGGTTCTCTTCCAGGGCCCTTCAGAGACCGAAGTCTGGGAAACCTGATCTTGGAGTGGGCTTGGCGCTTAGATGCTTTCAGCGCTTATCCTTTCCCAACGCAGCTACCCTGCGGTGCGGCTGGCGCCACAACAGGTGCACCGGAGGTTGGTTCGATCCGGTCCTCTCGTACTGAGATCGACTCTCCTCAAGTTTCCTACGCCCGTACCAGATAGGGACCGAACTGTCTCACGACGTTCTAAACCCAGCTCACGTACCACTTTAATTGGCGAACAGCCAAACCCTTGGGACCTTCTTCAGCCCCAGGATGTGATGAGCCGACATCGAGGTGCCAAACCCCCTCGTCGATATGGACTCTCGGAGGAGATCAGCCTGTTATCCCCGGAGTACCTTTTATCCGTTAAGCGACGACCCTTCCATTCGGAATCGCCGGACCACTAAGGCCTACTTTCGTATCTGCTCGACTTGTAGGTCTCGCAGTTAAGCTCCCTTATACCTTTGCGCTCTACAGCCGATTACCATCCGGCTTGAGGGAACCTTTGCGCGCCTCCGTTACAGTTTGGGAGGCAACCGCCCCAGTTAAACTACCCGCCTGACACTGTTCCAAAGCCGGGTTCACGGCTCAAGGTTAGACGTTCGATAGCGCAAGGGTGGTATTTCACCGGTGGCTCCACCGACACTAGCGTGCCAGCTTCAACGCCTCCCACCTATCCTACACATACGATACCCAACGCCAATGTCAGGTTGCAGTAAAGGTTCACGGGGTCTTTCCGTCCCGGTACGGGTAAACGGCATCTTCACCGCTGCTACAGTTTCACCGAGCCTCATGCTGAGACAGTGCCACAGTTGTTATACCATTCGTGCAGGTCGGAATTTACCCGACAAGGAATTTCGCTACCTTAGGACCG
>CAZVHP010000027.1:0-6024 GCA_964627305.1 uncultured Ignavibacteriales bacterium
GCTGACGGACCGCAAGATCACCGCGGTCGTTAAAATAATCAGAGTTGTACACTAGCAGGCTGTTGAAAAACTCGTTGTTTTAGCTGATTTATAGATGTGATGGTGGTATGTTGGATCACAGGAGATGTTCCCCCCCGCAAGAAGGAGTCAGCGATGCGCGGCAATGATGCTACTCAGCAGCCCATGTTCAGTTATGTATCATTGGAATCACGAATTCCGGAAGATCATCCGTTGCGTCCGGTTCGTCGGATGGTGGACCGGGTGTTGGGCGGGATGAGCGAGGAGTTTGCGGCGATGTATTCGCGTGTGGGTCGTCCGTCGATCGCGCCGGAGCGTCTGTTGCGGGCGTTGTTGTTGCAGGTGCTGTATACGATTCGCAGTGAGCGTATGCTGATGGAGCAGTTGGATTACAACTTGTTGTTTCGGTGGTTTGTGGGTTTGTCGATGGACGATGTGGTGTGGGATCATTCGACCTTTACGAAGAATCGGGAGCGTTTTTTACAGTCTGATGTGGCGGATTCTCTTTTCCGTGAGGTGGTGGCGTTGGCGGATGAGGCCGGTCTGTTGTCGGACGAGCATTTCACGGTTGACGGGACGTTGATAGATGCCTGGGCGTCACTGAAGAGTTTTCGTCGGAAGGATGATGATGAGTCGTCGGGAAAAGGGAAGAATACGCCGGTGGACTTTCATGGTGAGCAGCGACGCAACGATACCCATGAATCGACGACCGACCCGGAGGCGCGATTGTATCGCAAGGGTCAGGGTAAGGAATCGCGGTTAAGCTATATGGGTCATGCCTTGATGGAGAACCGGCACGGTTTGGTGGTGGATACGCGTCTGACTCAGGCGACCGGGACAGCGGAGCGGGAGGCGGGAGCGCAGATGATGTCGGCGGTGTCGGGTGGCAAGCGTCTGACCCTGGCTGCTGACAAGAGCTATGACACAACCGAGTTTGTTGGCACGCTACGGACGTTGCATGTCACGCCACACGTGACGCAGAACAATACACGACGTCGTTCAGCGATCGATGGTCGGACGGTTCGTCATCCGGGCTACCAGGTGAGTCAACGGGTGCGCAAGCGAGTCGAGGAGATATTCGGCTGGATCAAGACGGTGGGAAACTTGCGGAAGACTCGTCATCGCGGCCTGGATCGGGTGGCCTGGATGTTCACGTTCACGGCGGCGGCCTACAATCTGGTGCGCCTGCGAACCATTTTAACGGAGGCGGGGCCATGAGTCGGGGGAGTAGTCTGCCCGAACGGCGGCAGACGGTGATCACGGACTCCGTGACGGCGCACCCAGCGTCGAATACGGGTCGTCAACCCTGCCCGCTAACAACCACATAAGCCTGTGATGACTGAGAATATTGAGAAAACCGGCTCCCGAGCACATTTTTCAACAGCCTGCTAAAGCTCCTGGTCTTGAATCGTCTGGCAATCGTGGAATGCGACAAACTAGACCGCGCATTGGAGTCCGGTCGAGGGGCCATTGTCTTCTCATGCCACATGGGTCCTTATCTGCTCGTCCCTGCACTGCTGAGCCTTGCGGGATATCGGACCGTCGTCGTCGAGAAGCTCGGACTTGTAGAGGGTGCTCTGGTCGCAAGACAGGTGCGACGGCTCAACCGAAGTCTAACTCGCACCATGCTCGAAACAGAGATGGCCTACGACGATCTCCTCCTAAAGAAGCTTGTCAGGCACCTGCGAGACGGAAAACTCGTATTCATGATGGGTGACTACCACGGGGACAGGCTAACCAGCAAGGCGCGTCGCGTTAGGTTCATGGGGCACGAGATTGTTCCAGGACGTGCGATTGCATGGCTGCATGCGAAGACCGCGGCTCCAATCTTCCCTGTAATGGAAAGACGCGCCCAGGGCGGTCGATACTTCGGAGTGCTCGATCAATTGGAACTGGACATACCACAGAAGGTGGACTATAATACACAGGCTGTCTACTGCACAATCGAACAGGAGATACTCAGGTCACCGGAGAAATGGCTTCTGTGGATGGATTATCATCTCATGCTGAGCAAGAAGCAGGTTAACCAGGAGCTACCATCTGGGACCGTGGCAGCACGACGGAAAGGGGTCGAGGCGAGCCTGCATCCTCCACAATGAAGCGGATTACCAGCGCAAGTTGGGCCAACCGAGGGAAGTGAGTGATGTTGAAATACAGACCAGTTGTTGCAGTGTCTGTCGCTGTAGTATTCTTGCTGCTGTCAGTGGCGTCGGCGATGGCCGGCGTTGTCACCGGCACCGTGAGTAACAACGAGACCGGAGACCCTATTTCTTTTGCCACCGTCTATGTTGTGGGCACCGGGCAATCTGTCCTTACCAATGACCAGGGGCAGTATCGCCTGCGGTTGACATCGGGTGGTTACTCCCTGAAGTTCAGCCACGTTGCCCATTTCTCAGCGGTGAAGCGGGTCACGATCGGAGATTCGGTCAACACGCTTGATGTGGCGCTCAAAGGGTCCGTTATCGAGCTTCCCGGCATGAAGGTCTACGAGAGAGCCTACGATCCCGCTCAGGCCATAATCGTGGAGGCTATTCGGCGTAAGCAGAAGATACTGTCCATTCTCCGCAGCTATCGATGCCAGGCGTATGTCAAAGGGGTTCTTCACAAGCAGATCACCAATGACTCCAGCGAGATTGACCTGATCATGGAATCACAACTCGAATGTCTGTGGCAACAGCCTGACAAGTACAAGGAAGTCATCAAAGCCCGTCGGCAGACGAAGAATGTGCCTGAACTGGCTATTCTGAATGTCGAAACGATTCCCAACTTCAACATGAACCGCATAGCATACGGGCAGTATTCGATTGTCTCTCCGGTAGCCGAGGATGCGCTCAAGTACTACAACTACTACCTGCTGGACACTGTGTTCATTGATGGCAAGACGGTCTTCAGACTGGAAGTCGAGCCGAAGAACACGACTGACCCGCTCGTGCAGGGTACGGTGGACATTGCCGATTCGAGCTTCGCCGTGGTCGGGGTCGACGGGGGCTTCGGGCCGGCGATATACGTCCCGATGCAGAGTGATTTCCGGTACAGTCAACGCTATCTGCTGTATGAGAACACGTACTGGATGCCCAACGAGATCCATATGACATCGACCATGAATCTCGCGTTCCCGGTTGAGGTGCAGTTGACCTTTGAGTACGTGGCAGCACTGGCAGACTATGAGTTTGATGTCGAGTTGGAAAAGAGTGACTTCGCCTATGCGCTCGAAATCGCGGAGGACGCCGATGACTACGACTCGACACAATGGAACATCGGGCAGAGCATTCTGCTGACTGGTGAAGAGCACGACGCTTACCGGCGTATCGACTCGATAGCCGGTGCTCCCAAACCTCTGCTCTCGAGAGTCATGACAGATATGCTGTTGCCACTGTTGAGGATCGATCCCCGGATATTTCATTTCAATCGGGTCGAGGGAGCCTATCTGGGCTACGGACATCACTGGTTAGGACCGACACCGCGGATGCAAACGGAGCTCAAGGTTGGTTACGCATTCTCGCGCAAGTTATGGCAGTTTCGGGGCTTTGCTTCCTACCGGCTTACAGCCAAACCCAAGCTATGGGTTAGCTTCGGCTACCGTAATGAGATTCGCAGCCGGCCGACCATTCTGAATTCCCGCGAGTTTAATCCTACCTCATGGAATCTCTTCGGCAAGACCGATCCCCTGGATTACTATCACGAGGAAGATCTGGTTTCGTCTGTGAAAATTGGCGTGACAAACAAGACCGATCTGACTGTAATGTACAGAGATGCTCGTGAGAGATCAGAAACCAATACTACCGAATACAGCATCTTTGCAAGAGGTAAGGACTATCGCGAGAATCCGGCCATTCGTGATGGTACCAACCGCTCGTTTCAGGCAAGAATCAGCTATGACTCGCGTCCCCGCTACAAGATCAAGGGAAGAGACTACACAGGCATCTTATCCTCCCTGTATACCAAACTGACCATTGGTGTCGAAATAGCCTCCCCGAAACTGATTGACAACGACTTCGACTATCTGCGCTACTACCTGCACGTGAGGCATGCCGGACGGACCATTTTCCCCGGCGTGACAACAGTAGAGGTGTATGCTGGTGGCTCGGACCGAGATCTCCCTCCCCAGCGGTATTTCACGGTTGACTTCACCTACAACTTGCTGGGAGAGGGCATGTTTTACAAGACTGTCGGTGCACGCAATTTCTCGGGCAACAGAGTGGCAGCATGGTACGCCTCGAACAACTTCGGGTCGTGGCTCTTCCGCAAGAGCGGACTGCCGCTGATCGAGAAAATCCCGCTGTCCATCATCGTGTACGGCGGTATGTTCTGGACAGACTTTCACAACCAGGTGCCGGATCCAGGCAATGAGCGCCTGTCAATCGCGTCGCGGCCGTACGCCGAGATTGGATTCGGTATCGGCCGTATACCACCGTTGTCTTTCAAGCTCACGTTCACGTGGCAGTTGTCGCACTATGACACACACAGTTTGACTCTTGGCTTTGGTTTCGATTTCCAGTGATTTGATCAGCAGTAGGTATTGATTTGAGGGCGGTACCAGCAAAGAGATTCTGCCCGTCGCATCAACAGCGGCCGTTGTTGATTCGAAGTTCATGGTTGTCCCTCTGTCCTTTCTGGTCTTCAGGTATGGTATACTGGTTGCTCTTACGAGCAGGCGCAAGCAAAGAAGCGGCCCGGCGATGGAGCACTAACCGCCGAGCCGCGTGTTGGGATGGCCCACTTCTAAGAGCCACACGCAGCCGCTATTTCAGCAGCACCATCTTCTTGGTGTCGGTGTTGTTGCCGATTTCAAGCTTGCAGAAGTACACGCCGCTGGAGCTTGACGAGGCATCCCAAACGATCTCGTTCTCGCCCGGCTGGGCGGTGCCCTTGAGGCGCTTGACCACCTGGCCGAGCGTGTTGTACAGGGTCAGCGTGTAGTCGGCAGTTTCGGGGCTGTCGAAGCTGATACTGGTAGTCGGGTCGAACGGGTTGGGATAGTTCTGGTTCAGCGCGAAGCTGTGCGGTACCCCTGGGGTCGCGCTGGCAGCCAGGTTGATACCGGGCGGGCGGTGATCCAGACTGGAGTCGAGGGCGTGGACGATCTCGTACTCTCCGGCGATCTCCACAATACGCGTCTCCCCCGCCTCAATCATCTGCGCACCCTGCAAATCGAGCAGGCCGAGCTTGAGCAGTCCGTCGGCGTGACCGTGAACGAGTTCAAGGTTGCCGTCGCCAGGCTGACAGGTGCGGCTGGGCCGTGAGGCAGGCCGGACTGTGGCCGGAGTGGCGCGGGATCCGGGGACCAGCGAGAATATACTGCATCAATGGCGCAGCCAGTTTGCCCAGGAGGGCGAAAGGGTGTTCCCGGGAATAGGGTCATCAGAGTCCGGAGCAAGAGGAACTGCGGCGGTTGCGTCGGCAATTGGCCGATGTGACCGAGGAGCGTGACATTCTGAAAAATAGCGCTGGCCGTCTTCAGTCGCCGGTCGAAGTGGGATATGCCTTCATGCGGGATCATGCATCACAGTTTAGGATCAGGTTGATGAGCCGGGTGTTGGGGGTCTCACGCAGCGGTTATTATGCCTGGCTGGTTCGTCCGGAGAGTGCCCGGAGTGCAATAGGCCCAAAGTTACCGCTTAAGGCCGGATGCAAGGAGGGCAGGGCGATTCGCGGCGATCAGTTTCGGCAGGAGATTGAGGTACTCCTCGCGATAGCTCGCGTTTCAGGTCTTGTCCGCTACTTCGGCAAGTGTCGGCAAGAAGTCCGTTGCCAGCAGCAGACGCTGGTCGGCCGATCCGCTGCCGGAAACGTCGGAGGTGAACCGCTCCGATTCACGGGCGAATTGTAACGGAGACGGACTCATAAGGTGAACAGCCTGATGTGGACGGGGCGGGTGAAGTCGTGGATTGTGAGCACTACCGGCCTGACATCGGTGATGTGTTGGGGGGTCGAGTCGTTGTTCTGGCTGACGGTGGCGCGTCCGACAGCCTCTTCGACGGCTTCGAGGCCGGGAATCTTGCGCAG
>CAZVHP010000028.1:0-3219 GCA_964627305.1 uncultured Ignavibacteriales bacterium
CCTTCTCCTTCGGGCTTTTTCGTGATTATGTTTATGACACCGGCCGCCGCCATGGAACCATATAAAGCCGACCCCGCGCCTTTGACAATTTCTATCCGTTCGATCTCGGCGAGCGGTATGGACCTGAGATCAAAAGCTATGGCCCCGGCCCCGTGGGTTGCGTTGTAATAAGGCACCCCGTCTACAAGCAGCAGGACCTGCGTGACTAACCCGCGAACCTTTATGTTGTCCTCCTGGGTTCTGCCGTTTCTGGGAGTTACATAGATCCCGGGGATTTGTGAAAGGATTTCGCTCAGATTCTTACCGCCGCTTCTTTCGATCTCCTCCCGGTCGATCACGTAGGTGGGTGCCGGGACTTCTTCGAGGTTCGTGTAGATCCTCGAGCCCGTTACGACTTCGGGTTCCAGGACAAGCGTTTCCTCCGCCGCAGACACCGCCCCGGAAAGCAGTATCGCCGAGAGCACAAAAACCAACAGTTCCGCCGTTTTCCCTTTCAAAGCCTTCCCAAACATGTTACGCCCCTCCTGTAAGGTGGTTTGGGGCCAAAAAAAATGGACCCTCGCGGGCCCATGCCTGAAATGCACGCTCTCCTCCTGGCCCTCGCGGAGGGAAAGCGCCTGGAGAAGCTTCGGTATCCGGACTCGGAATCATCCTCGGCATGCGCCTTCCCGGCTTTGGGCCAGTGGCATATGCATGCTTCGTCATCCTTACCGTAGGCGGGGCTGTGCCGGATTTTCACCGGCTTCCCGAAGGACTTCTCCCGTATCTGACGGTTCGTTCGACTAACGGAACCTTTTGCCCGCCAGCCGAACGAATATAAAAATATGTCTTTTTGGTTACCTAGTCAAGCCACGTTATCTTCTTGTGGTCAACCACTCGGCAGGTTTTCCCCAGGACTCGCAAAAGGCGATTTCCTCCAGGGCCTTGCGCTCGCGAGGTGCTTTCTCCTGTTCCCGGAACTCCTCAGGGAGCGTGTCGGGGTCGCCCTTTTTACCAACGGCGAAGGCTACGTGGGGCTCGAAGTTTTCGGGAATGCCAAAGACCTCGGTGGCCTTGTCCCTGAGAACTCCGGCCATGACGTGTACGGAGTAGCCCAATGCCTCGGCCTGGATGATGAACTGCGCCATGGCGAGGCCCCCGTCGAAGTTGGCCCACCGGTTTGGTTTCCCGTTGTATTCGAAGTCCCGGCGTATAGCCAGTATCCCTATTACGGGCGCCTGGTGTGCCCAGAGCTGGTTTTTCTCTCTGAGACAGCCCAGGGCCCTGTCATAAAAGTCTTTTTGGTCCCTGCGGGCGATGATAAAACGCCAGGGTTGGCCGTTGAAGCAGCTGGGCGCCCAGCGGGCGGCTTCGAGCATCGCCCCGAGGTCCTCCCATGAGGGCAATTCGTCACTGAAAGCGCGGGGGCTCCACCTGCGCCTTATCAATTCTTGTACCGGAAAGCGTGTTTCCGCTGGTTTTTCCATTTTGCCGACTCCTTTCTTTGACTCCTTTCGAAGAGTTTTTATACTAAGATTGTAAGGCACATCCAAAAGTGTGTCGAAAGGAGGCTCGCGCATGGGAAGGTCGATTCGCATCGTATCGAAGGGTGTAGTCGTGGAGGGAAAGCTCAACGATTCAAAAACCGCCTCGGAGATAGAAAAGCTGATCCCGCTTGTCGGCAGGGCCAGAACCTGGGGGGACGAGATTTACTTTCCCATCCCTTTGGATCGCGAGATCGAAAATGGAAAAGAAACCGTAGAGAAAGGCGATATAGGTTACTGGCCGCCGGGGCGTGCTCTGTGCCTCTTTTTTGGTCCCACGCCCATGAGTGCGCCGGGGGAGATAAGACCTGCCGGCCCGGTCTCGGTGGTGGGCGGAATGTCCGGCGACCTGTCGGCCTTAAAAAACGTTAAAGACGGTGACGATGTCAAGGTAGAGTTTGCGGACTGAACTGCCTCTCGTTGAAGGCATCCCGGCCTCTTGTCTTTTGTGAGGGCACGAACCCGTCAGAGGCCGCCTTCTTTTTGGAAGCAGGGCAGACACAAGGTGCGCCCCCTGAAATTGCGGGTTTTTGTTTCCATTACTTCCTCGCCGCAGCAGTCGCAGACGAGGCTGTCCGTCATGAGCGCCCTGGGGGGCACGGGTATGTCGCAGGTTTTGCATTCCAGAAGATCGTCTAGTTTCGAGGCCATGATCGAGTCGCACTGCCTCTCGCGCATCCGTGCGTACTCCTTTTGTTCATCCGGTGTGAGCGTCCCTGATACGTACCTGTTCCTGAGGTCGGTTTCACGGGGGCTTTCCTGTTTCGGGGGGCGTGGCTTCCGCACGATACGGACGGCCTTTCCGTCACGCCTTCTGTAAAATCGAAAGGCCGTTTTCCCCAGATTTTCGATCCTCAGATTTCCCTTTCCGATGGTGCAGCCCGTCAGAAACTGCACGGCGTCGACGGAGCAGTTGTCGCATTCGGCGACGGCGACGATTTCTTCGTCTTCGCTTGAGCCGATTTCCCGCAGGGCCATTTCGGCGATGCGGATGCCAGTGGCCAAACCGGGACACCAGTGGCCGTGAAACTTCCGGGTCGCTTCGATTAATTCAGGTGAAATGGCACATCCAGACATGGAACAGAAACCTCCCCAAACGTCGTAATCTTTAAAGGTCCACCGGCAGGAACCGGCGGGCGATCAGGCCGATAATAAAGGATACCGCGGCGACTCCGAAGCTGATGACAGCCATTTCCATAAAGGCCGGCTTGAAAGGCCTGTCCTGGACCACCGAGACGAAAAAGGAAAAGAAGAGGATAACCAAAAATGCGTCGAAGAGAGCCCATATCAACGCCAGGTAGACGTTGTCGGCGATAAAGTAAGGGGCCACCAAAAGCGTGACGGTGATCAGGTAGGCGATGCCCGTGTAGACGGCGGCTTTGACGGGGTTAAGCTCCCCCTTTTCGGAACGCTGCGAAAGATATTCCGAAGCCGCCATGGAAAGCGTGGCCGCCACCCCGGTGATAAGGCCGGCCACCCCGACGATGGAGCTTTCGGCCAGAGCAAAGGTAAACCCGGCCAGGGCGCCGGTGAGTTCCACCAGGGCGTCGTTGAGGCCCAGGACCATGGAACCCACGTACTTGAGTCGTTCCTCGTCTATGAGGTTAACAAGCTCTGCTTCGTGTTCCTCCTCTTCGCGCATGATCTTTTCGGCCTCGGCGATCTTGTCGCCGATGGAATTGTAGGCTTCTTCAGC
>CAZVHP010000029.1:0-3161 GCA_964627305.1 uncultured Ignavibacteriales bacterium
GACTCGACCCCATGAATCGGCTTATGCTCGTCGATGAACGATACCATCACGTCGGTTTGCGGTCGACATCACGCTTCCGGGCGGTATTGAGGATATCCACTATCACTGGCCGTGTTCGGCAGAGCATGGTGATCTGGCTGATGAGCCCGGTTCCGGGGAGTTCAACGAGTTCTGGAACACGAGCGGTACGGCCCTCTATACCTCGCGCTACAACGATTACGGCAAAGATTCGGTGTGGCTGGATATCTACCAGCAGCAGGGGGATTCGCTCGTGCATCTGGAGCAACACGGCGCCGTGGTCGTCATCGGCGGCCCGAGGGAGTACAAGCTGTTCGGAGATATCAGCTGGGGGGGCCGAGACGATTACATTATGGCTTTTGACCACCTCGCCTTCTCCTGGGACAATGTGAGTGGTTTCTATGGTGTTTCCATGGGGCTCAGCGATCCGTGGACAATCCGGGCCAGCAAGGGGGACACACTTTACTGGTTTGCCTGGCAAGTGGGCTGGAGTTCATCCGGATGTCGACAGGTGTCAGCCTTCTGGTTGACCGATTACGCTGACACGCTGCTGCTCTTTGAAGGCGTGGATCACGGCTGTGATTTTGGCGGTGAGAATCCGGGCGTGAACACCTACTTCCTGCGTGGGCAGTATGTCTTTCCGTATTAGCGTTCCGCAGGGTAGTGCGGCAGAGGGTGACGGTTGATGTGCAAATCTTCAGAATATCCGGTTTTGTCCGACTCAAATCTTGAATTCCTTCGATCCCGCTGAGTATTTTGTCTCAAAAGCAGGAGGTCCGAAGATGTCACCAACCGGAGGAGCAGCCGCTGCGGCGGCAATTGCTGCTGCAAGGAAGCGCCGTGAGCAGGAGGAGGAGAAATTGGCATCATACGATTCCGATGACTTGTCGGGCTGGGAGTTCAAGATTGTCCGCAGCGAGTTGGGCAAGTTCCGCGATCGCGAGTTCGTCCGCAAGGTCTGTCAGGAGGAGGCCCGGGCCGGGTGGGAGATGCTGGAGAAGTTCGATGACAATCGCATTCGCTTCAAACGCCGAGTAGGCCGTCGCGCCCAGGATGCGAACCTTGATTTTGATCCCTATCGTACCAGTGTTGGTCCCTCGGGCGGGGCTGTGGCGCTGATTATCGTGGTCGGCGTGCTGGCCGTTATCGGAGCAGTGGTCCTGACGATCTACGCTCTGCAATAGTAGTCCCCGGCTTTGAGGACTCACGGACATTACAACAAGCTTGCCATTTGTCTTGTGGCTTCTCATCATGTGAGGTACAGGGACGGGAGTCGTTCCCACGAGTCTGTCAGCTTACTGCAAGTTTGAGGAGTCGCATATGATCTCACTGGCCGGTCAGGTTGCGCTGGTAACCGGGGGCTCTCGGGGATTGGGGCGGGCTATAGCGGTGTTGTTCGCTCGTGCCGGGGCCGCTGTTGTGATCAATTACCGTTCAGACAGGAGTGCCGCCGAACAGGTCGTTTGTGAGGCTCGCGATCTGGGGGTGGAGGCTCAGGCCGTGCAGGCCAATGTCGCTGACAAGGCCGCAGTCGATGACATGGTGGCACGGGTCGTGGAGACATTCGGGCGGATCGACTGTCTGGTCAACAATGCCGGTATCTGGATTCATAATCCGATTGAAGAACTCACCGAAGAACGATTGCGCGAGACGATCGATATCAACCTTATCGGTACTTATCTGCCCACGATGGCCGTGGTAGCACACATGAAACGGCAGCGCCGTGGTACTATCATCAACATCTCATCCACTGCCGGGCAGCGCGGGGAGGCGTTCTACTCGCCCTATGGCGCCACCAAGGGAGCCGTGATCGCGCTGACCAAATCGCTGGCGGCAGAACTGGCCCGAGACAGTATCCGGGTCAACTGCGTGGCGCCTGGGTGGTTTGATACGGATATGGCCAGGCCCGCGTTGGAAGGGGGCGGCATGGCGCGTGTCGCCTCCCAGATTCCGCTGGGGCGGATAGGCCGGCCGGAGGAACTGGCGGGTGCCGTGGTGTTTCTTGCCTCAGACCTGGCGACGTTCATTACGGGTGAGATTCTCAATGTCAATGGCGGGGCGGTGCTCTGTGGGTGACGGTTGTGTCGCTCACTACGTGAAATGAAGGAGAACAGGCTGGTTAATCATCTCGTGGGAAGTCCGATCTACACAGTAATAAGTGACTTTACGGAGCACACCGGGGATACGCTTCGATTCCAGCCTGCGGCAGGGGATGTCCTGGGTGCGATGGTCGGACGTTTCGTATTAAGGCAGCCGGCCACGCAGATGTAGTACTTGCTCCCCGGCACAAGGCAGCGCCGAAACTCTGAAGAAGGATCAATGACCGTGAGACACAGGGATCAGTCGGATCAGGGGCAGACGGGGCTGGCGGACACAGAGACACAGACAGCAACGGGGTCAGTTGACAGCGCCGCATGGAACGAGGCGGAAGAGCTTGGCCGGTTCGGCACGTTCGAATTTGCGCACCCGACTTCCGACGTGATCGCGAGCGCGGGGCTGTTGCGTCTGCTTGGTTTTGATCCAGATCAGGGACCGCCCACGATGGAACAGGTGTGGCAGCGTTTCACGCCCGAGTCGAGGGAGGTTGCTCAACGTGCCCTGGTGGCGGCGTGGGAGCAAGCAAAGCCGCAGAAGGAAGAACTGGTGATACAACTGCCCGATGGCCGGCAGCGCATGGTATTGGCTCAGGCTCGGGCAGTCACGGATGAGCAGGGACAACCGACCGCCATTCTGGGTTACTGTCATGATGTTACCGAACAGCGTCAACTGGAACAGGCCCTGCGCGTTTCGGAGCGGAAGTACCGCTCGCTGCTGGATAGTTCCACGCAGTTCCTGCTGGTGGTGCAGGATGGATGTGTTGTTTACATCAATCCACATGCGGCACGGTCGCTTGGTTACAGTGTTGAGTCATTGAGCAATCGCAGCTTTCTCGACTTTGTGCATCCTGAGGATCGGCAACTGGCCGGTGAGATGTATCAGCGACGACTCAGCGGCCAGCCAGTTCCTGATCGCTACGAGCTTCGGGTTGTCAAGAGCAGTGGTGAGACTGCCTGCTGTGAGATCAGTGGTGTTCCGTTTGAGTGGGACGGTCGCCCCGCCAGTCTCATATTCGCTACCGACATCACCGAGCGCAGGCGGGCCGA
>CAZVHP010000030.1:0-2903 GCA_964627305.1 uncultured Ignavibacteriales bacterium
ATCAGGCCGAAAAGCACGCTGCTTGAAAAATCAATTTACACAACTCTTGACATGAACTCACGCTTTGGAGAAATTATCATTCTGCTTGTATGCCGCGACGATGGAGTTGTCGGCCTCACAAGTAAGGAGTTCGGCAATATAGTTGATTTGGGTACAGACGCCACGAAGTGGGTAAGTGTTGTACGCAGGCGGCGCGAGAAGTACGCAGTTAAAGGACCCCTGGGACAACTTCCGTATAAGATTGGAATGACCGACTTCTGCGAGAAGATACTGGGGGTGTGAGTAATTCGCCGCCAATCGAGTGCTTCCTGAGATGCTGTCTACCGTCTGAGTGTCCACACTGGTTGTCGATCCCGACAACTTTACCTCCCTGGTCATGTCCGTCGAGATCGTTTAGACTTCTTCTTATGAGACAACGGACGAAAATCCAGTTTATGACGCAATTTTCTGCAAAAGGTTCGAACGTCCTTCACTAGCCCGAGGTTTGCACAAAAGCTCACTTTTTGAAGTGGGTTTTTGTGCTTATATGAGCGGAAAAAGACGGGTTCGAACCGAGTCGATTTGGACGTAGGCGAAGAATCTACATTTTTTATCCGTTCGAACGGTTCGTGTGCTTGAATACGAAGGATTTTGTCCTTTAATGTGAGGTTCGAACCGACTTGGCGGAGAATCTCCCTTTTCTTCTCACGTGTCGACTGCCTGAACACACGGCCAGCTTCATAGGCAAAATCAAAGACCGCTGCCGCGAGGTCATCAATGTTCTCGGAATCGCATTCAAGTGCGTCTTGAAGCTCAATCTTCTGCCGGCTGAGACTGTCACGCTTCTGTGTAAATTCGTCATCGGATAAAAGATCTCTCAACTTCATGTCGATCAGGGAATCTAACTCGGATGATATGGAAGCCAACCGGTTTTTCATGCTCTGGGTTTTGGCCGCATCCGCACGCGCTTCCTCTTCACCAAGTGAATCAATCGCCTGCAAAGCCCAGTCCCGAAAGTCACGAGGAATTGAGAGCGATTCCAAAAATGCCTGTATTTGGGATTCCAATTCCTTTTCTTCGATAACTCTCTGTGAACACCGGACGCCGCGTTTCCGTTTGGTGCAGTGATAGTAGACGTACTTGTGTCCGTAGCGATTGACTTTGTGCTCCGCTGTTACGGCGGCTCCGCATTCGCCGCAGGTAATGAGACCGGTATAAGCAAAGAACTTCTCCTTCGGTCGGGGTTGTGTCCGGCGTTCCATCAGGTACTGAGCCCGCTCGAACTCATCGAGGGTAATCATCGGTTCGTGAGCACCATCCATCAACTCGTTGTTCCAGAGGAACCTGCCATAGTAGAACGGATTCGTGAAGATTGAGTAGATTGTGGAGTAGTGCATTGAACCGCCGCCCTGGCGTTTGAATTTGCGCGTGGTAAGCCCCCACTGATCGGTAGCAATGTCCACAATGGCATTCGGTGTGTAATTGCCTGTAAGTAGCAAGTCCCACATTTTGCGAACCAAAGGGAACCGTTCCGGGTCCTTCACGACCTGTTTCGTTGCGAGATCATTCAGATAGCCGAGTGGCGGCTTGCCAGGTCTCCAGCCTTGCTCAATCTTCGCTCGCAGTCCGCGCTTCACGTTATCTGATAGATCATCGACGTACTTTTTGGCCATGCCGAATTCAAGCTGCATCCAGAATTTATCATTGCCACTATTATCAAAGCGGCGTTGAGGGGTGTAGATGTGTCGGAGTTTTTCTTCCTCAACCGCCCAAATGACAGCTCCGCCGTCTACCGGATTTCGGGCGAGCCGATCCAACTTCCAGCAGAGAATCCGATCAAATTCACGCTTGCCAATGCGTGTAACAAGTTCGTTGAATGCCGGACGGCCAGGTGCTTTGGCTGACTTGGATTCGGTAAAGATCACGGCACGCCCCAACTGTTCGCGCGCGGCGAAGTCCTGCAACTCCCTTATCTGAGAATCGATCGAGAGAACCTGCCGGTCCTCAGATTCGGTTGATTTTCGGGCATAAATAGCTATTTGTGACATGAGTGTGCACCGTCAAATTGCAAATCTGATTAATACTACCAGTCACGGCGGGAATGGGGCAAGGTAGTGACTGTTCGAACCTTTTTCCGGCGGCGCTCATCTCGTTTTGTCAGAACGCGAAAAAGCGTAACGAGTCGATGAGCCATCGCCGAAGCATCGGCTGTCGAAAGCCGCCGGCCGTAGTGCCTTTTATAAATCGCTTGGAGCTGTCGAAGTTGGCGTTCTTGAATTGGCATACGTCTACCTTACGCTGGCCAGCCCAGTTCCGGCAGGGAGGAAAACTTGTCGATAAAGACAACCTGATGGGTACAAAGCGGATTGACAAACGGTGCATTTTGGGCTAGGGTGGTCGGTCTTTCAATAAAGACTTCATTTATCAATCGACAGATGCCTCCCTCATGCACTGGTCATTTTAAGGCATTTGCCACTGATCGACCCTAAGCTATCCGTTGTCCACAGGAGTTGTCTACTTCGACAATTGAGCGGATTTTCAAGTGCTTCTATGCTTCCCGGGTCGAAATGAATCAAGAAGTCTATGACCAGGGCAAACGCAATATCAATCCCGAATCAAATCCGAACGTATCGGCGAAAACGCAACCTCACTTTGCGGGAGGTGGCTTTTGCTACTGGTCAGGCAGACGTGTCCAACGTTGCCCATTGGGAAAAAGGGCGAAAGGTCCCGTCGCTGCAAAATGCACTGAAACTCTCTGCCATCATTCAGTGCCCGGTCGAGATTTTGTTTTTTGGCATGTTTGATTCATTGCGCGAAGAGATCCGCCAGAAAGGGGATCGTTTATCCACTAAGACAAAACGCATATGACTGCCCTTCCCCCGGATTAGTGGACACATTGAAAGGATAGGGTTATGTTACTATCC
>CAZVHP010000031.1:0-2599 GCA_964627305.1 uncultured Ignavibacteriales bacterium
GCCGCTTCCTGGGCCTTTTTGTAGAGCTCGGCGTGGATTTTTTCGGCCTCGTGGGCGTAGGTGAAAGACCTTACGGCTTCGTCTTCGCCCTGAAATTTGGCCGTTTCCAGGTACACCGGGTACATCTGCTCCACTTCGAAGACTTCACCCATTATGGCGCCGGTGAGGTTTTCGGCCGTATTTTTGAGGCCGAAGACGCCTCCGGCGGTGACGGCATGGTCGCCCACATCGCCGTCGAGAACGGTGAAGTGGTTGTTGGCATGTACCTGTTCGGCATAGGCTATCGCCTGAAAGAGCCTGGCTATGTTGGGCATGTTTTCTTTCCTGGCTGTCTCGCTCCAGGTGAGGTAGCGCATGTGCGCCATGGATTCGCCTCCATAGGCCGAACGCAGGAATTCGGCGGTCATCGCGTTTTTGACAGACATTGCAATTCCCCCTTTTTATTTGTGGTTCTAGTTTGTACTGTTTTTAAATTATATAACGCCAAGGCTTTTGGGCGTCAAGTTTCATGTCAACGCACCTTGGAGCCCTCAAGCCATGCGACGACGCTTTGGATACCCTCGTCGAGGCCGGTCCTGGGCCGAAAGCCCAGGATCTCCCTGGCCTTTGTTATGTCAAGGCGGCTTTGCATGAGTTCGCCGGCCCGGGCATGTCCGTACAGGGCTTCTTTGGGGCCGCCCGTGGCCTGGGCCAGGATGCGGTGAAGGTCGTTGACCGATGTGGAGATCCCCGTTCCGATGTTAAAGGCGCCGTCGTCGGGGACGTCGCAGGGGCCGGGTTTTTCGAGCAGGTATTCCATGGCCAGGAGGTTGGCGGCTGCCACATCGCCCACGTAGACGTAGTCGCGAAGCTGTTCGCCCGTGCCGAAGATGGTGGGCTTTTCGCCCTTGAGAAGCTTTTGGGCGAAGATGGAGACCACGCCTGCCTCACCGCGTGGGTCCTGCCTGGGGCCGTATACGTTGCCGTACCTCAGAGCCGCCGTGGGAAGCCCGAAGGTCTTGCCGTAGACGTAAAGGTACTGCTCCACCGCCGCTTTGGCGGCTCCGTAGGGGCTGATGGGGGCCTTGGGGGAGCTTTCCCTGGCCGGGGCGGGCGTCTCGCCGTAGATGGCGCCTCCCGTGGAGGCGAAGATGAAGCCCCTGACGCCGTGCCTGGCCGCCGCGTTCAAGAGTACTATGGAGCCCACCACGTTAACCTGGGCGTCAAAAGCCGGGTCGGCCACGGATTTTCGTATGTCGATCTGGGCGGCATGGTGGTCGACGAGGTCGGGTTTGAAGTCGGAAAAGATTCTGTCGATGGCCGCTTCGTCACGGATATCGCATCGTTCGAAGGCCGCCCTGGAGTTTACGTTTTCCCACTTGCCCGTGGAGACGTCGTCGATAATGAGAACCTGGTGACCTCCCTCGATGAGGGCGTCCACAATATGCGACCCGATGAACCCTGCACCGCCGGTTACCACTATCTTCATGGCCTCACTCCCCCTGTCATGTTTTCGCCGTTATAGTACCATACCCAAACATCATCAGGGTCAGATCTGAACCCTATGGTGTTTGTAATTGTTATAATTAGATGGATAATGAAGCGAAGGAGGAGGTGTTTGTGATGGGAAAGGGATTATACATGATGGTTTTTGTCCTGGTCGCCGTCTGCCTGACTTTCACGGCGCAGGCTTTCGGGGCTGAAAAGAGCGATATAAGGGAGATGTACCTCGAATACGAGCACGAGGGCACGATGCTGGAGGCTTTCGTAGCCTGGGACGAGGCTCTTGATGGCAAGCGCCCGGGCGTCATCGTGGTCCACGAGTGGAACGGCATCAACGAGCAGATATTGAAGCGTTGCCGGATGCTGGCCGAGTTAGGGTATGTGGGCTTTGCGGCGGACATATACGGCAAGGATGTACGGCCCAAGACCCCCGAGGATTCGGCGCGTCAGGCGGGTATCTACCGAAGCGACCGGGCACTGATGAGGGGACGTATAAACGCGGCCCTTTCGAAGATTCGCACACTGCCCCAGGTTGACCCGGCACAGATCGTCACCATGGGGTACTGCTTCGGCGGTGGTGTCGCTCTGGAGCACGCCAGAAGCGGCGCGGACATTTTGGGCGCAGTGAGCTTCCACGGTAACCTGGACACCCCGGACCCGTCGGACGCAAAAAACATCAAGGGGAAGATCCTGGTACTCCACGGTGCCGCGGACCCGCACGTTCCGATGGAACAGGTTCTGGCTTTTAAGGAGGAAATGGACGAGGCCGGGGTGGACTGGCAGCTTTACATGTATGGCCACGCCGTGCACAGCTTCACCAATCCCGACGCGGGAAACGACCCGTCGGCTGGAGCAGCCTATGACGAGAAGGCTGACAGGCGGTCCTGGGGCGCCCTGCTGATGTTTTTTGAGGAGATTTTCAAAAAAGAATAGTAAGGTTACGGGGATTTTTTCGGGGTTTCGGGTCGGTTTCCTGCAACAGAGGACTTTGCTGTTCGGACTGTGTACCTGTGGAAAGCCCCGATGGACCTTGCGGCTGACCGTTCCCCGACGGCTACGCAGACACGGTTTCTGCCGTTGGCTTTGGCCTCGTACAGCATGTTATCGGCCTTTTTGA
>CAZVHP010000032.1:0-2577 GCA_964627305.1 uncultured Ignavibacteriales bacterium
CTAGTCGGCGAATCTCGTCCCCAAGTATAGCTTCGAAATCGCCGAGCGCCGTTTGACAGAGTTCAAGTTTCTCGAACAACCTCTGGTAAATACGCGCGTCAATAGTGTTTGCCAAAAGCATGTTCCAAATGAATACGCGATCTGCCCCCTGGCCCAACCTGTCTACGCGCCCTATACGCTGCTCTAATCGCATGGGATTCCATGGCAAGTCGTAATTGATCACGACTCGAGAAAACTGAAGATCCACGCCTTCGCCGCCGACCTCTGAAGACAGCAAGACACAAGGACCGCTGGGATTCCTGAATTGAGTGATAATATCATCCTTGGGAAGAGACTGACCACCCATCAAAGTTATTGATGAAACCCCATCCTGAGTAAGTCTTTCCGAAAGATATTCTAAGGTCGCACGAAATGTGGAAAAAACCACAATCTTCTCAGTGGGGAAATCTGACAAATAGCTGCGAACAACCTCCCTAAAACGCCTATACTTTGTGTCCGCTTCAATAAGTAGATTAAGCTCAACGTAGTTGTGTGAGCGACTGACAATTTCTGTGGCAAGCGGGCCGAGCGAAGTTCGCGTTTGGTCGTCTACTTCATCGTCACCTGTAGCCTCAGTTTCTTCCAATTCGATCAGTCTTCTCTGCCAGCATCGTAGGGCAGCCGCCATACTACTTGACATCTGTCGCTGCGGTTGCGCCAATAGGAAGCGCTCATTGGCGTTTCGTTCCGATGCATACTTGATGACAACTTCGGTTACAAGTTGATAGAATCGCTCTTCGATTGGTGCCAGATCGGCAAATTCTGGTATTGGCTCTCTGATTACTCGCCACTCGTTGACATCACGCTTCCGAGTTCTTGTAACGACATGAGCCAAGAGGTTCACAGTTTCTAATCGGTAAGCAAGTCGACTCCGAGCTTCTCGCACCTCAAGTAGTGTCTCATTGAGCTCCGACTCCTCAACCATGGACAACTGTCTATTGGAAGATAGCAAAGGATGTGAACGAGCCTCCTCGATTAGTGCTCGCAGCTGTTGTATATCGAAGTTGGGGGTAAGAACAAGGTCCCTTGCCTTAACCAGGGGGGCATTAGCACTCAGAACTTGCGATAAAACGTCCTGCCTCGTAAACGTATCGGGGTCCAGAATTTGCAGCAGAGCAAACAAATCATCATTGCGGTTGTGAATCGGAGTTGCCGTCAGTAGAGTCGTGTATGCTGATACCTTCCTGAACAGTCTACCCAGTTCGTTATTCTGCGTTTCAGAATTGCGCAAGTGATGCGCCTCGTCAATTACCAAGAGATCTAGTAGGTGATCCTCGCTTTCCATTGATTGGAGAAAGCGGGCAAGTTCTGCGGTTGCCCGTTTGCTTCGTTCGTCTTCCCATTCCTTGACTGGCCGCAGCCCCTGAATACTTGCTACTATGGCAAATCCACGAGCGCCGGCCTCGGGATCTTGCAGCCAGTCTAATGTTTGACGTGCATCGCAAATGTGTGCGGTTACTCCAATCTTCGTCGAGAGTTCTCTTCGCCACTTTTCTCTAAGTGCTGCCGGGCAGAGCACAACAAGGCGGCGCATATCGAATCGGCTACGTAGCTCAGTCCAGATCAGACCAGCTTCAATAGTTTTACCCAACCCTACTTCATCAGCGATTAGTATTCCGTTTGATGGCGACTCCAGTATTTTTATGACAGGTTTGAACTGGTAGGCATAAAAGTCTGTATTTGTTGCCTCCATGCTGTAAATCACATCAGCGAGTCTACCGGATAACTTAACGTGGGTAAGAGTACGCCGGAGATCAATCGGCCTACCGAGTCTCTTGGATTCGAGCATGTCGAGCGGCGACAATCGTTCGGATAGAAATTGGATCTGGCTCTCGGGAATCCAATTGAGAGTATCAGGGAATTGTACCTGTAATAGCCTTCGATTTCTCCGCATTTGCTCGCGGCCGGTAAGTACGCCTATCCTAGTCGGGTCACTTACTAAACAGACGCGCCTTGACAATGATGATCGTTCAATTGTCATCTGACCATCTTCTAACGTGAAGGCCTTTCATCTGAGTCGTCATATCGCCTCACCTTTGCTCGGGCGGCGATGTATGCTGGCGTTTCACCCAATCATCCAATTCATCCGAGTCGAAACGCCAATGCCGCCCGGTCTTATGGGCCGGAATCCTACGGTCACGAGCCAGTTTATATATTGTTGATTTGCCCAGTTTTAGATACCTGGCAGCTTCTTTCAAGGTTAGCCAGTTTGTCATTGATCACCATCCATGACCAGCGATTAGCGCTCATTAGCAAATGAAAGCAATTGGTAGCAATTGGGCAATCGGAAAACGGTAAGTCCCGCTCACCCGATTCTGGCTTTCGACTCAAGCCATTGGTTCTCTTCCATTTCCCTCAGGAAGAATCTGCCCGCATGCTTGGACTTGGATTCCAAAATGTCGGCAATTATTCACAATCTGCCGACACTTTGAACCGTGTTTTGTAGAGAGGCACATTCACAAGTGGTGTTAGAATTCAATGTCTGAATCGCCCCGGTTATACCGGAGACTGTTTTAGTTGAGTCAGGCCACGTGGACC
>CAZVHP010000033.1:0-2572 GCA_964627305.1 uncultured Ignavibacteriales bacterium
TGATGGAGGCCGTGTAGGCCTGGTCATAGTCGAACTCCTGGTTGCGCAACAGGTAGTACTTGTTGACATCACCTTCCGGCGTACCGGTGCCGCCGGTGCGGAAGTCGCGCAACGGCTCTTTCCACTTGCCTTTGAACGGCTGTTCACGGGGGCCGAAATCGTAGGCGGCATTCATATTGGAGACCCACCAGTTGTAGGAGACCTCAAGCTGTCCCTTGCGGGGCGTGCGAACGATGCGGGTTGCGGTCACATGGGGGACCGGATTGTCAGTGTCGAAATCACCGTCGTTGTCAAAGGTCCAGGCCATGAACACGGTGTCTTCGTACTGGCACGAGCCGCACTCAGCCGGATAGGTCTCAAGGAACCCTGACAGGTCGTCCTGGGCACCCTGGCCGCCGTCATCCTGACCATAATGGATGTCGGCATCGACATAGAAGCCCATGTACATGTCGTTGAGAATCTGTCGGCCAATGTTCTTCACCTTGTAGTCAAACAGGACGATGTCTTCGGCATACTCATACGACCAGGCGTAGGATGCCTGTGTCACTTCAATGTTGAGAGGTCGATGGGCACGGCCGAAGTGGTCGGGGTCTACTCCCTCAGTGCTGGTATCGGTGTAGACAGCAATGTAGTCTTCCTCAGACACGGCCCCATCGAACTCAGGGGATTCGGGGTCAATGATGGAGCGTCTTATCAGATCGCCAAACGGTTTCTCGTCAGGTGCGAACTCATACCCGGAGCGGGCCCAGCCGTCAGCTCCAGTGGACACGAGGGTGTCGCGTCCGATGACGCCGCCGATCCAGAAAGCGGCGCCGAAGAGATACCGCGTTCCGCTGCCTTTGGGGTACTCACAGGCCAGTACCTGTTGGTTCGAGCTGAAGACATCAGTTCCCTGAGCTCGAGTCAAATCAGGGCCACCAAAGACACCGGTATTGCTGATTCCCAGTACTATACGGCCCACCTTGTGTTGTGTCATCATCCACGCGGGGGTGAAGCTTGCTTTGGTGCGATCCTGGTCGGTGTCGCGCTTTTTCTGGATACTCTGGCGGCCCTCGATGGTTGGGGCCACAAGTGAGCACATCAAGACCAACGTTACGAGAGTAGTTGCAAACCTGCTTATCATAGCCTGTACTCTGTGATACTTAAGGTTTTGTTCTTCTGAAGAATCCACGGCTCAATTTGCCTAACCAAATCGGCACAAACTGCGGCCTTTGTCGCTAAGCGATCAAACAACAGCCCAGGCGATCAGGCCGAAAAACGAACAGGAATACTACGAAAATTGTCAGATGCGGGCAAGCACTTTCGCCGCAAAAGCGCGGCGTCGGTTACCAGCTTGCCTGCCGGCCCCATGTGCGCTCTGGTTAGGGCCGTTGATGCGCCTGCGGCTCACGCCAATCGTACGTGAGCGGGCAGAATGTAAGTGCGACAAATGCAAGGCACAAGGCCGACAAGCCCCCGAGGGATTGTCGGCCCGTGTGAAAACCGAATGCAAAAGGTCGAGTCATGGTGCCATTCTACATGATAATCATCAGCTTGCCGATCTGGACCTCGCCGGTCTCGTCCTCAACTGTCCAGTAGTACAGCCCGGACACCACCAACTGCGTGTTGCGTGTGATCAGGTTCCACTCCGCGTGAGTAGCGGTAGGATCAGCCGGGTCCCTGTCGTGCGTCAGTTCACGCACAAGGTCACCGTCAAGCGTGTATATCCGAATGGTACACTTGGGCGGCACATTGGCAAAATGGATCGCCCGTACCCGGTCATCGGGACGCTCTCGATCAATCCCTATCCGCCCCTCAAAACCGAGCTGGCGGTAGTTGCCGTCAATCCGGTACGGGTTGGGATAGACATAGACCTCCTTGTCACCCAGGGCCACCTCAGCCGCTGAAGCCAGCGGATACGCCATGATGTTGCCCACGGTAACCGAGGTCTCAAGCGACGGCAACCCGGACTGCGGTGAACCGTAGTCAAAGGCCGTCACATTCACCCAGTACGGTACGGTCGGCAACAGCCCGTCGATTGTGTACTCGTACTCGAAATACTTAAGATACCCATCCTCGGTCAGCTCCTCCGGTCGGGCCGAATCCGCCACCAGCGAACTCGGGTAGGGCTGGTCCGGATAACGCTTGCGAATCGGTGTGGAGACACCGAACTCCGATGCATTGTAGTCCTGCTTCTCAAAATAGAATGTCGAATCACCAACACGCAGCGGATTGCTCCGCGTGAACTGCAGCGGGTTGAAGGAAATGTCATTGCAGGAATCACCGTACGTGCAGCGCAACTGCTCCAGCGTAAACGGCGCCTCCAGCAATTCAAAGTCTTCAATCCTCGGGTCAGGATTGTAGACCCACTTGTTGTAATCCTCGATGTCATACGATGCCACCACCGAGAAACTCGCCGCACGATCGTCTCGGGCGAGGTAGACCCGGTACCCCTCGAAATCAATCTCGCGCGAAAACACATCAGGTGTGGTCTCCGAGCGTGTCCCGTTGAACCGTACATGCAGCTTGCCGACACTGGGCGTTACCCACAAATACGGAGCCGGCGGGGGAGAGGCTCCCTTGAAGTCCGGTA